>JAZRTR010000038.1:0-98340 GCA_045652085.1 Akkermansia sp. | reverse complement strand
TTTGGGAAAGGGGGGGCTGGCATGCGCCGCCCCCTTTCCCAAGTCTTGTGCCCAAATTGGGGCACAAGACAGCGGTTGCTTTTTCTGTAACCGGTCAGATCAACAAAATTTTAAAATTTCAAAATTCATAGTTGACTACCTTATACCACCCGCGCAAGCACGGGTTCTTATATTAGGCGGGCTTTTACCCGCAGGATTTTTGCTATTATTGAGGCCTTACAGAAGCACCAGTGCTGCCACTGCTGAACCAGTGCTCGGAAAGGGTGCCGGTAATCCTTAGAACTGGCAGTCGCCGCTTCTGAGGGCGTTGATGCCCTTGCTGCGGGCGAGGATGCGCAGTTCTTTATCGTTCGTGATGAGCATGCTGCCTTTAAGCCTAGCTGCGGTTCTCATCAGGACGGTATCTGCGATGGTATCTTTGGCGGTGGAGTTATCTTCCATGCGGAATTGCTTGCCCAATTCATTTTGCAAGCGTTCGATTCTCGACATGCCAAGTTGGGCGAGTTTTCTCTTTTCCTCGTTTTTGCTCAGGCCTTTGAGTTCGCCGAGGACGATGCTTTCCAGCAGGATAATCCACCCGTTTTTCTTGGCGTGCTTTTCCAAGCGGCCAAACCAAGGGCGGAGCTGGTCATCCATCCATACGTTAGTATCAATAAGCAGTACATTGCCGCGCGTGCTGCTCTTTTTCCTGCCATATTTGAACTTGAGAATGAGCAGGCCGATGATAATTGCCAAGACGAGGTACCAGTACTTCCTTATCCAGAAGAGCGGGTATATGTTCGGGCCGCCGTCTTTGACGCCGTTTTGCTTGGCGCGAGCCCACCATTCTTCTGCCGCGTCGGGATCGGAGTAGGCCATATCATCCGCGAGCATTTCTTGGAACATGCCGGCCTCGGGGCCGATGCAGGTGAAGAGTTGGTGGCGAGCCGTGGCATCACCGGAGGCGGCGGCGTCATATAATTTACTTAGCGGGGTGGAGGGCTCGCTGTTGCAGCTGAGCAGCAGAAAGCTTACCAGTGCCAGAGCAATGATGCTGAGGAGTTTTTTCATTATTTTGTATGGCAGGTAGTTGATGAAAGAGCGCGCGCTCCTGTGAAAGAGCGCGCGCTTGGAAGTATAATTGCTTTATGCGCCGGATTACTTCAGAATCATCTTGAAGTCCACCACAACAGCGCGGTCAGCGGTCACGAGCACGGGGTTACCGTCGATAGCGGTAATCTCGGGAATCTCGAGCACGAGCTTTTGAACCTTAGCGAGGGTGTCAGCCAGAGGGCCTACAGCCTTGGGAGCCTCACCGCGCACGCCGTTCAGGATGGTGCCTACCTTGGTCTCCTTAATCATGTCGGAGAAGTCATCAGCGGGCAGGATGCGCATGGTGGTGTCGCGCATCACCTCGGTGTAGATACCGCCGGTGCCGAATACCATGACGCGGCCGAAGTTGTGGTCGGTGTTCACGCCGATGATGGTCTCGGTGGCCTTGGTAATCATCTCCTGGATGAGAACGGAAGCACCCTTGAGGTTGAACTTGGTGATGGAGCCCCAGAGGCCTTCCCAAGCCTCAGTGAAGGAAGCTTCGTCATTGATGTTCAGGTAGATACCCTTCATCTCGGTCTTGTGCAGAGCATCGGGAGCGGAGAGCTTGAGCACCACAGCGTTCGGGAAGATGGTCTTGCAGAAGGCAAGGGCTTCTTCCTTATCCGTGAAGTTACCGCACTTGGGATAATCAATGCCGTAGTGGTCCATGAGCATGTTCACGGTTTCCTGGGGCAGGGAGGCGAGGCCGGCTTCCTTAGCGGAGGTAACGGCAGCCTTAATCTCAGCGGGAACTTCGCCGGTCTCGCAGGTGGCGAGCTTCTTGCCGCGGAAGGCCATCTGAGCCTTCAGGAGGCCGAGAAGACGCACGATGTCAGCGGGATACTCGTAGTTGAGAATCTTGGCTTCGTTCAGCAGCACGCGGCCTTCGTCCACACGGGCACCACCCACGAAGGAGCAGTAGATGTTCACGTTCGGGTACTGAGGAGCGAGCTTGATGACGGCCTGAGCGGTCTCGGGGCACTCGGTCACGCGCTGGGGAGTGAGGAGCACGAGAATGTTCTTGTACTCACCGCTCTCGCAGAGAACCTTAAGGGCAGCCTCGTAGCGGTCAGCCTTGGCGTCGCCTACTACGTCGATGGGGTTGCCGAGGGAGGCCTCGGGAGTGAGCACGGCGCGGAGAGCAGCCTTGGTCTCATCGCTGGGGGGAGCGAGGTCGAGGCCGGCTTCTTCGCAGAGGTCGGAGGTGAGCACGCCCACGCCACCGGCGTTGGTCAGCACGGCCACCTTGCCGTCAAACTGGTTGTGGTTGCAGTACTGCAGAACCTCAAGGAGACCGAAGAGCTCGCGGTCGTTGTAAGCCTGAATGGCGCCGGCGCTCTGAAGAGCCATCTCGAGCACGCGGTAGTTCGGAGCGAGGGAACCGGTGTGGGAGAGGGAAGCGGCCTGAGCCTTAGCGCTCTTACCGGGCTCCATGATAACGCAGGGCTTGGTGTCGGAAACCTGCTTAATGACCTTGAGGAATTCCTTACCATTCTTGAGGGACTCAAGGTAGAACACGAAGGCGCTGGTGTTGGGGTCGTCCTTCAGAGCGGCCAGGAGCTTGTCCTCACCCATAACGGCCTTGTTACCGATGGAGATGAAGTGGGAGAAGCCGATGCCCTTACCGGCGGCCCAGTCCATGATGGCGGAGCAGTAAGCACCGGACTGAGACACGAAGGCCACGTTACCGCGGGCGGGGAAACCATCCGCGAAGGAGGCGTTCACGTTGTCAAAGGTGGAGATGTGGCCGAGGCAGTTCGGGCCAAGGAGGTTGATGCCGTTGTCCAGGCACTTCTGGGCGATGCGCTTCTCGAGCTCCTTCTCACCCACTTCAGCGAAGCCGGCGGTGATGATGGAGATGTTCTTGGTGCCGTTGGTGATGCAGGCATCAATAACGCCCTCAGTGAAACGGGCGGGAACGAGAACAACTACGAGGTCCATGGGCTCAGGCAGAGTGTCCACGCTGGCATAGCAGGGCTTGCCGCAGAGTTCCTGACCGGCCATCTTGGGGTTAACACCATAGAGATTGCCCTTGTAATCAGCGGAGATGATGTTGTTGAACACAACGGCGCCCAGCTTGGTGGGGTCGGCGGAGACACCGACGACGGCAATGCTCTTCGGATTGAAGAATGTTTCGAGTGACATGGTGAGTTAATATTTAAGTGAATGACAAGCCTCACTTGGCTCTGCGTTGATTCTACCACTTCAGTACTGATTTTTCAAGCTAATTTTGGAAATTCGCGCTGTTATATGAGTGAAAAAGGGAATAAAAAACCCTCCTGCGGGCATCACAGGAGGGTGGCAAAGGGTGAAAGTGTGTTTTTTACTTTTTATCTAAGAGGCCGCTGATGAGCAGCTCCGCATTGTTCTGCGTGCGGCGGATGTTTTTCAGCAGCAGCTCCAGCGCCTCCCAGCCGGGGTGGCTGGCGAGCTGACGGCGCACCTGAAGAATGCGGTCAAATTCATCCGGGTGGTACAGGCGGTCATCATTACGGGTGCCGCTCTGGGGAATGGAGATAGCCGGGTAAATGCGGCGCTCTGCGAGCTCGCGGTCCAGACGGATTTCCATATTACCGGTGCCCTTGAACTCCTCAAAGATGATTTCATCCATGCGGGATTCGGTGTCCACAAGGCAGGTGGCAATGATGGTGAGACTGCCGCCTTCTTCCACATTACGCGCTGCGCCGAAGAACTTGCGGGGCTTTTCCAGAGCGTTGGAGCCAAGGCCGCCGGACATGATTCGGCCACCGACCTGATTGGCATTATAACCGCGGGAAAGGCGGGTGAGGGAGTCCAGCATGATGATGACGTCCTTTCCTTGCTCCACGAGGCGGCGAGCGCGCTCCAGCACCATATCGCTCAGCTGGGCGTGGCGGCGGGAGGGTTCATCAAAGGTGGAGGCAAGCACGGGGGCATCCACCGTTTCTTCGAAATCCGTTACTTCCTCAGGGCGCTCATCCAACAGGAGAATGAGCAGCTCAGCCTCCGGATAGTTCGCACGGATGGACTTTGCCATGCACTTGAGCAGCACAGTCTTGCCGCCGCGGGGCGGGGCCACCACAAGGGCTCTCTGGCCCAGACCCAAGGGGGTGATGAGGTCCAGCACGCGCATGGAGGCGAGCTTCAGCTGACCGTTCTCCAGAATAATACGCTGGCGGGGGAAGAGGGGGGTAAGCTTGTCAAACTCTTTGGGCTGGGTGTACTCTGCAGCGGGTTTATCCTCAATCTCCAGCACTTCGCCGGCACGCAGCGGGCGGTTTGCCTTGATGGATTGATCCTGCGAGAGCTTGACCTTCACTTTGTTACCGGGGCGCAGGCCGTAGCGCTTCATGAGCTCGCCGGGCAGGGCGACATCATCCACCTCATGGCGGTAGCTGCGCTGCTCATCGCGGAGGAGTACGGTGCCGTCCTTGGTGAGGTCCAGCACGCCGGTGATCATCACCTGATTGCCGAGCTTGGCGAAGTTGCGGCAGAGCTCCAGCACGAGCTCGTGGCGGGTGCGGCCGGTGGCGCCTTTCTTGATATTTACCTGAGCCAATTTGCGCAGCTCGTTCAGGGGCATGCTGCGCAGCTCATTCATATTTACAACCTTGGCGCGCTGGTGTACGACTTCAGCCTCCTTAGCAAGCTCAGAATCAAAGAAGTATTTCACCTGAGCGCGGAGCATATCCAGAGAGCCTTCATTCCAGAAAACGGTGCCGGATTTCTCAATTTTTTCCTGAGTGGGCATCTGGGCGTTAATTAAGCCCTCAGCCACCTCTTGGGAGAAGCCATCACGCTCAGCGATGCGCTTAATCTGGGTTTCCCTGCTGGCGGCCACAAGGCATACGCGGTCCGCTGCGAAATCTACGCGGCTTTCGAAGTACAGGGGGATGTCCACGATGAAGGTATGGACGAGCTCACTGCGGCGAGCTTCTGCCTGTGCTTCCTGGCACATGAGGGCAATTTTCGGGTGGATGAGTTCCTCCAGCTTGCTGCGGCGCTCAGCGTCGTTACGCACGATGTCACGCAGCATATCGCGGTTCACGGAGCCATCCTCATTCAGGGCATCCGGGCCGAAAGCCGTCACGAGGTCACGGGAAATCTTGCCGCTGTTCTGCAGCTCTTCCACTGCGCTATCGCAGTCAAAGACCTCCATGCCTTCACCACCGATTTCTCTGAGCAGGCTGACGACTGTTGATTTGCCTGATGCGATGCCTCCTGTAACAACAATTACCTTCACGAGCGCGAGTTTATCATGATTTATCTCTCATTTCAAGCGTAAAGCGTGTGCACAGGCTGTTTTGGAGCTGAAAAATGAGGGGCTCCTGCGGGAGCATTTCCTGCATGGTGGCGCCGGTGGCGCGGGTTTTTATTCGTACACCACAATCAACCTTGCTACGGCGGGTAGGGTGGCGCGGAGCCTGCGGTTGATGGATGAGAGGCGCTCGTGGCTCTGGCTGACAGTAAGTGAGCTTTCCTGCGGAATGGTGATGATGCAGAAGCGGCGTTCGTGCTTGGTGTATAGTTTGATAGAGGTGGGCAGGGGGGCGCCGTTTTCAATCATAGCGCGGTGCACCTGCTGTTCCCAGTCCTCCGGCAGAGGGGTGGTGAAGGTGGGAATCTCTCGCAAATCCGGCTCCATGTGCACCACCACGCGGTCCGCTTTCAGGCGGAGGCTGACTTCTTTCCGGAAGGCCTGAACGGCCACTCGCCAGCCATCCAATGTGGCATCGCCGGGCAGCTCCAAGTCCGCAAACACGGTGTAGCCTTGTTCCGCACGCATCAGCACGAGGCCATGCACGCCGAAGCGGTGGGTGAGCGCAATGCGGCGCACAATCATCTCATGCGTGTCCGCCGGGGCGTCAGCCGGGTGCATGTGTACCACAGTTTCAGCGCCGGGGATGTCACCCTCGATGAGTTCTTCAATGGCATCCGCGATGTCGTGAGCGGTGTCGATGTGCAGCTCGCGCGGTACGGCCACTACCATCTCGATGTACGCCTTATTACCTACTTCGCGCACGCGGAGTTTTTGGAGTGGGTAGGCGGGCATGCGCTCGGACATGAGGTTACGGACGCTGCGGGCTGTTTCGCCGTCCGTCTTGTCCATGAGGTTGTTAATGGATTTTTTGCCGAGGTCCCAGCAGATGTGCAGGATGAGTACGGCCACCGCCAGAGAGGCGAGTACGTCCGCGCGCTGCAGGAGCCAGTGCAGCCAGCTGTCTTTCACCGTCATGTATGCCACGGCGGCACCGCTGATACCCAGCAGCACGGCGGCGCTGCTCCAGATATCGGATGAGAAGTGGGCGGCGTCCGCCTCCAGCGCGTCACTCTTCGTCTCCTTAGCCACGCGCTTGAGCATGGCGGCACGGTTAATGTCCACCACCAGGGAAACGATGATGACCACGAAGGCCCACACATTTGTCTCCACGTGGAGAGCCTCAGGGTTATCACTAGTGAGGCGCTCCACTGCTTCCATGATGACCCATGCCGCCGTCAGCAGCAGCAGGAGCGTTTCCGCCAGCGCCATGAGACTTTCCACCTTGCCGTGGCCGTAGGGATGCTCCGCATCCGCCGGGCGGGCAGCTATCTTTACGGCACAGTATGTGCCCAGTGCTGCCAGCATATCCAGCGCGCTATGCAGGGCCTCTGAAAGGATACCCAGCGAGCCCGTCATGATGCCGACTACGAATTTCAAAACAGTTAGCAGGGCGCTCCAGAGAACGGATGAGCCCGCGGCAATGGCTTTTTTCGTGTCGGTATCCATGGCGTTAGAATCAGCGTGTGACGTAACCTACCCAGAGGTATTGTGAAGCAGGGTCATAAACGACCCAGCGGGTGCGGGTGGGTAAATCAGTATTTACGTAAATAACGGCTTGGGGGGTGAGGAGTTCTTGAAAGGACGGGAAGTAGAGCTCCTCGGGCTTTTCCGGCTTGTTCCAGCCGGAAGCGGGGGTAAGCTGCTGCTCACAGAGGGCGGCAAACTCACCCGGTCCCATGTTGAAACGGAAGCGGCAGCCGATGGGGTTCAGGCTTTCGAAATCCGGGTGGCTGACAGCGCCGCAGGCTGCTGCGTCCACACCCGTAAGCCTAGCGGCCTGAGCGTTCAAATCCGCCTTTTCTGCTACGATGAAAGCTATCATCAGCAGAGCCGGGATGAGCAGCAGCCATTTGAGAGTTCGCAACACAGGAAATCAGTTCTGCGGGGTGGAGAAGATGGGGGCCGGCAGTTCGGGTGTTTCCTCGCCGCCCACCATGTCACCTACATCCTTGAAGGTAACGAAGATGAAGAAGAAGAGCAGCAGGAATACGAAGCCGAACATAATCCAGTCCAAGAACTTGCCGCTGACGGGCTTGCCCCGGAGCATCTCGATGAAACCGAGTACCACGTGGCCGCCGTCCACTACGGGCAGGGGGAGGATGTTCAGCACAGCGAGGTTCACATTCAGCACCACGGCAAACCACAGAACGAGGCGCCATCCCACGCCGTCACCGGCTTGGAACATTTGGTACATGTGGTTGCCGATACCCACGGGGCCGCTCAGGTGCTCCATGCCGATGCTGCTGCCGGGTGCACAAACTTTGGCAAGCGTGTCCTTCATCCACTTGAGACTCTGGCTTACCTGAGCCTGAGGGGAGGGGTGTTCGAACTCCACGGCGGCATTCGGGTTTGCCCAAGCCATGCCGAGGATCGCAGTTGCTCCGGGTTTGTCCTGCCAGTTGGTTGGGATAACCGGGGTGATGTTGACGGTGGTAGAGGTGCCGTCCTCATTCCTCAGCGTAAGTTCCATGGGTTCAGGCTTTTCTGAGACCTCAATCACGGCGAAGGGCGTATAAACGGGGGTGCCGTTCACGGCTATGATGGTTTGTCCCGGCTTCAGTCCTGCTTGCTCAGCGGGAGAACCGGGGAGGATGGCGCCCACCACGGTGGGGGCAGCCGGCAGGATACCTACCTGCCTCAGGGCAGTGCGTTGCCACCAAGCAGTTTCCGGAATGCGGAAGGAGCTGGCTATCTCCAGCGTCTGCTCGCTGCCATCAGCCTGAGGGCGTGCGATGGTGAAGATGATTTTTTCGCCCTCACTCATCGCTACGAGTTCGCGAACGCCTTCCATGTTACCGGCCCACTTCGTGACGGGTCTGCCATCAATCGCGAGAATGCGGTCGCCGGGCAGCAGACCAGCAGCTGCAGCGGGGGAGTCCGGGGCGAAATAGCCGATTCTTGTACCCTGTAGCTCGGCCACGGGTTTGCCTACTCCCCATACGATGAAGGCAAATACATAGGCCAGAAGTAGTGAGAAAAGGGGACCTGCAGCGGCAATGATGATTTTATCCAGCGGCTTGAGGGGCTTCAGGTCCTTAGGCAAGTCTTTGCACGCACCCTCCACTTTTTCCATATCCTCCATCTGAGGTAGTGAAACGAAGCCACCCAGCGGCAGCCAGCCGATGCCCCAGCGTACCCCCTTGATAGTCTTGCTCCAGATGGGAGTGCCAAACCAAATCTGAAAGCGGTCAATGTAGGCCCCACGCCATTTGCCGGCAAGGAAGTGTCCCAGCTCATGCACAAAAATCATGAGGTTGAAAAAGAGAATGACAAGAAGGATGATGCCAATAGTTTGTAAGGCGTTGAGAAAAGTGTCCATATCAGTACTTGCACATCATGCCATATCAGAATCTAACATGCAAGCTCGCGGCATGACATAACGTGACAAAATCGTCACATTATATTCATTAAAATTTGGCTTGACCTTTATTCTGAAGTATGGTCTAATGTCGCCACCAACACGGAAATGACTGCGAAAGAAACTCGTTATTCCATCTCTGCGCTGGCTCGTAAGACCGGCCTCTCTGTACATACTCTCCGCTACTATGAAAAGGAGGGTATTATCCGCCATGTGGAGCGCACACCGTCCGGTCGCCGCGTTTACGGTGAGGATAGTGTGGCTTGCCTCATTGGTGCTTTGTGCCTGAAACAGGCTCGTGTGACGCTGGCCCAGATTAAGGAGTTCTTTGATGCTACCGTGCAAGGTGAGGAATCCCTGCCGCTGCGTTTGGCTATGCTGAATCAGGCCCATGCTAACTTGGTGGACATGCAGGAAAGCGTGGCCCGCAGCCTGAAACTGGTGGATTTCTTCATTCAGGGCACCAAGGAGGCCATCAAGGCTTCTGAGGACGGGCGCAATCCCGACGAGGCTTTCCCGCTTATTACTCGTGCCGGCATCGCTCAGCTGCCCACCATCATGATGGAAGATGGCAAGCTGGCTCCGGATATGCCCTCCCTTATCGCCTCATTGGATAAGTAATTTTTTCGTAACCTGAACATTGAAAATAGACTGCGCCGTTCGGATTTTCCGGACGGCGCAGTTTATTGCAGTTAAATGCGTGGGCTTTAGCTTTACTTGCTCAGGAGCTTTTCCAGGAGGGCCTGAGAGTTGTCAGCCAGCTTGGCGGGGTCATCCAGCATACCGGCGCGGAGCAGGGCGGTATTCATAATCTGCTCCGCCAGAAGAGTGGCCAGAGATTCATCTTCCGTGTGCAGCTGAGCCAGTTTCTGCACGATGGGGCTGTGCGGGTTCAGAGCAATCTCCGGGTGGGATTCCGGCACGGGCTGGCCCATGGCCTTCATGTATGCCTTAATCTCAGGTGAGATATCATTCTCACCCTGCAGGGCGATGGCCGGGGCGCTGGTGACGCGGTCACTTGTGGTGACTTTGCTGAAGGATTCGCTGAAGGTGGAGCTGAGCCAAGAGGTAAGGCCGGCGGCCTCCTCTTCGTCCAAGCAGGGGCTATCCGGCTGAGCCTCCAGCGGGGGTAGGTCCAGATTTGAGCGGTCGATGGACTTAATCTCCTTGTCATCAATCGTCATGAGCGTATCAATGACGAACTGGTCACCGCCATCCGTGAAGAAGGCAACTTCAAAGCCGCGGGCCTTCAGGGCATCCAGATAGGGGCTGTGCTCCAGCTGGGCGCGGGAGGCGCCGTACAGCACGTAAATGTCCTTCTGGTTTTCCTTCATGCGGCTAATGTAATCCGTGAAGGAAGTGAGCTTGCCTGCTTCCGTGAAGGTGGATTCAAAGCGGAGCAGCTTGCCAAGAGAAGCCTTGTGCTCCCAGGAGGTCACGACGCCTTCCTTGATGAAGCGGCTGAACTGCTGCCAGAATGTTTCATACTTGTCTGCATCATCCTTGGCCAGGGTTTCCAGATGCTTGATGAAGCGCTTGGTGATGATGCCGGAGATGCGGCGCAGCAGGGAGTTGTCCTGCAGCATCTCGCGGGAGATGTTCAGGGGGAGGTCCTCGCTGTCCACCACGCCGGCAAGGAAGCGCAGCCAGTCAGGCAGGAGATTCTCAGGCTTGTTATCAATGAGAACTTTGTGGCAGTACAGGGCAACATTCGGTTCACAGCGGCCGAAGCCGAAGGCTTCAGGGTTATCCTGCGGTACGAAGAGCACGGAGTTCAGCACGATGGGGGCGTCCGCGCTGAAGTGCATGTGCGTGAGCGGTGCGCTTTCAGAGTGGGCGATGTACTTGTAGAAGGATTCGTATTCCTCAGCGGTGACGTCCTTCTTGTTCTTCATCCAGATGGCCTGCACGGTGTTGAGGTGCTCGCCATTGAAATCAATGGGGAAGCCCACGAAGTTGCTGTAGCGGCTGATGATATGGCGGAGGTGCTCAGCGCGGGAGAAGTCCGCGGCGTCTTCCTTCAGGTGGATGAGAATGCTGGTACCGCGCGGGGTGTCAGCCGGGGCGTCTTCCAGAGTGTAACCCTCACGGCCATCGCTCGTCCACTTCACGGGTGTGGCGTCCGGCTGCCAGGAGCGTGTGGTGACCTCCACGGAATCAGCAGCCATGAACACACTGTAGAAGCCCACGCCGAACTGGCCGATGAGATCCTGCGTGCCGCCCTGACTCTCTTTCATCATCTCCAGGAACTTCTTGGTGCCGGAGTGGGCAATCGTGCCCAGGTACTCGACGACCTCATCCCGAGTCATGCCGATACCGGCATCAGAGATGGTGAGGGTCTTGCCCTCTTCATCCGTGGTGATGGTAATGCGCAGTTCACGCTCAGGCTCATAAACAGCGGCATTCGTGAGCTGCTTCAGGCGCAGTTTCTCCAGAGCATCGGAGGCGTTTGATACGAGTTCGCGCACGAAGACTTCGCGGTCACTGTAGAAAGCGTGGATGACGATGTCAAGCAGCTGGCGTACTTCTGTTTGAAATTGATGGGTGTTTGCCATGGTGTTGAAAAAATCGTGTGTCCTATTTTACGTGTACACGGCGTGGCGTCAAGGTGAATAAGCGTCAGCAGATTATCTGTTATGCTGCGCGCTGTTTGCATAGAAAAACGGCACTGCTTCGTGTGGAAACAGTGCCGTGGAAAGAACAGCGTCGCTTGCGGACGTGGCCTAAGCGCGCAGCTCAGGACTTGTAACGCAAACGCTTCTTGTGGCGGTTCTGGCGCATGCGCTTGCTGCGCTTGTGCTTGTTGATCTTAGCCTTACGTCTCTTCTTAAGCGATCCCATAATTGTTTATGATTTCGTTTGTTATTTCTCTTTGGGAGAATGTTATTACCGGTTTACCGGCACGGGGCAGGTTCACTCGGTGGTGTCTTGTTGCTCATGTCAGCATGCTCGTGAGCGTGTCAGACACTTACGGGCACATATGAAACTATTTTTTTGTGAAAAAGTCAAGCCGAAAGCGTTTTGTGAACACACTTTTTCTTAAAATAAGGGTTGCACACGTTCCTGATACCAGTTGCGAAGCTCAGAGAGAACTCCGGGCTCGGTGCTGATGCGTATGTGAGGGC
Source organism: Akkermansia sp. (assembly GCA_045652085.1). Lineage (GTDB taxonomy): Bacteria > Verrucomicrobiota > Verrucomicrobiia > Verrucomicrobiales > Akkermansiaceae > Akkermansia. The sequence goes on along the minus strand of JAZRTR010000038.1, from coordinate 86,483 downwards.
GGTGTTTCAGCCAGTCCAGCACTTCCGGATGGGCTGAGGGAGGGGCTGCACAGTAAGCTGCGGGGAACATGCGGAACGCATCCAAGTCATTCTGACCATCCCCCATGATGAAGAGATTTTCTGGGGCAAGCTGCCAGTACTGCAGGACGAGAGAAAGAGCGGTGCCTTTGGAATACCGGGCATCCGCAAAGCGCATGTAGCGCCCGGCACGCTGGATGGTGCAGGCGGGAGTGACGAGTGGCTGCAGGTGGGGGAGCAGGGCGTCCATGGTTTCACTGTCCTTCGCTTCAATGGAGAGCGGGTCATCCACCGCGAGTTCCCATTCCAGTTGGGGTAATGTGCGGCGTAACTCAGCGAGGTTGGCATGCAGAGTGGGGGCAAGGCTGCACTTCAGTTCGGCATTGTGGCGGTGACATGCTGCATTATGTTCGAGCTGCGGGCGGAGCTTGCCGTCAGCATCCGCTATATATACATAGCGTTCGCAGGTGCAGATGAAATCCGGAAGCGAGGGACTGCATGGGATAATCTCCTGCAGGAGGTAATCCAGCGAGCGGCCCGTGTTGATGCCCCAGCGTACTCCGTCCTTGCGCCAAGCCTGCATCTGTTCGAAGAACTCTGGCTGGATAGGGGGACCAGCGGGATGCTGCAGGGTGCCGTCATAATCCAGAGAAATGAGCCAGCGGCAGGGGGTGCCTGCCGCTGCTGCTAAACCGGGAGGGGTGGAGCCTTCCTCTATGGTGGGGATGCTCATCTATTCCTAGTGCGCCTGTTGTTATTGTTTCTGCGATTGCGCTGATTGTTCTGGCGATTGTTGCGCTGGCTTTCCGTTCTGCGGGGCTGAGCGGAGCTGGCTTGGGTGGCTGCTTGGTTGTTTACAGAGGCAGAAGCGGACACGTAAGTTCTTGGGACGCTCACGCCGGAGGAAATCTGGTCTCTGACTTTTGTGGTCAGGTCAACGGGATAATCATGGTTTTCACAGCCCTCAGGCATATTTTCATCAGCTCTGCGCATGTGAATTTCCACGCGGCGGTTGCTGGCTTCTTGTTCACGATTTCTGGTGATAGGGACTAGAGGAGACCTGTTGGCGCAGGCGCGTATGTAAACATTGTTCGTGGGGACGTGGTTCTTTCTGAGCCATTCGCGCACGGCGGCTGCTCGCTGCATGGAAAGCAGGGCGTTATAGTTATCATCACCGATGCTGTCCGTGTGACCCTCGATGATAAAGATTGTATTCTGATTTTTCTGGATGAGTGCTGCAAGCTGGAGCATGGTGATACGGGCAGAGCTCCTGAGTTTGCATTCATTGAAGCCGAAGAGCAAATCCGTACCCAGACGGGCTACACCGGAGGAAGATCCGAGATTGGATTCGCCAATGAGTTCTTCCAGCGAGCGGTTATCAGCCGGCAAGTTCCCGGCATTGCTTTCCCTTGCTGTGTTTTGCAGGTCAGCGGTGGTGAGGCCTTCAGCCCCATCCACATCATCGAGCTGCGCAGTAGCTCGGGCAATCACCTCATTGTGATTCACGGGAGTGGGCTCAGGGGTCGTCATGGCTTCTACCGGAACCTCGGGTAGGGAGAGTAAATCATCACTAAGCTCTCCGGGCAGCATTTCCGCTACGGCTGATGGCTGTTCTGCCGTGGGGGTAGGCTCCGGAACTGAAAGATCTGTGGGCCCGGGGGCCATTATAAGCTCCTCTACGTTGGCGTCCAGAATATCAATTTCGACCGGCTCGTGCTCAATGTTCGTTATCTCAGCGGGCTCATCAGGCGGGGGGGCTTCCTCTGCTTCAGCCAGCTTATCTTCCGGGGTGTCTCGCACGTAGACTCGCTCGTACTCCACCGGCGCATCTTGCTGCGGATCGGTCAGCACCATGATGTCAAAGGTGAGAATATGCGGAGCAAAATACAGCAGCACACTGTATACGACGAAGGATGCAAAGCACGCGCCCATGGCAATGGGGAACATCGAGCGCTGGCTGGTGAGCTCGTATCCGTTGCGTTTGCGGTTATGGTGTCTCTTCTGCGGCTGTTGTCTGCCTGTGGTGAGAGATGAAGTTCCTGAATACATGGAAAGATGGATGGGGGTCAGAGTTGTGATTCTGAAGTGAGAAGAGGACGTGCCGGGACGTGAATGGGAGGGGCGTCCAGTGCGGTGATGAAGGTGTCATTCAGCCAGCGGACGATAGCGGTCGGGGTGCTGTCTTCATCCTGAAGAAGGCCGGCTTCGATAGTGTTATCCCGGTCATGCTTGCCAAGTCGAGCTGCTGTGATGGTGCGGGTGGCTGCTTCCGGGTTATCCTGATGATTACGCATGGTCCAGATGGTGCGGCAGTCGCACGGTAGCTGACGATAGATGGTGAGCGCATCATCAAGTGTGCTGACGGGATTATCCTGTACTTGATTGATAATAAGCACAGGCAGGTCACGGCTGAGGCGCGCGGCACTTTCTACGGGTGCTACGTCAAAGCATTCGTAGCCGACTTTGCTGTTGATGTGCAGGTCCATGAGCCAGAGGGTCGGCATGGTAAGCGGGGAGTTCGGCATGGTGCGGATGAGGGATTCCCGCAGAGATGCATAGGAGTCAATGGAGATAAGGCCTTGTATGCGAGTGTCAACCGCTGCAGCCTGAAGCATGAGGCCAGCGCCGTAGCCTTGGCCCACCCCTACGATGACCGGAGCGCTTTTTCCGCTGCGTCTAATGAGTTCATCTATCAGCAGGGGGACGTCAGCATGTTCTTTCAGGCCATGAGTGCAGTACGGGCGGCGGTTGTTCGTGCCGCGGGATTCCCACAGTACGCAGGTGATGCCGGCTGCCGTGAGTGATTCTGCCAGCGGTATGGCCGAGCGAATTCCGTGGTCCCAGTCCACACAAATGAGCGCATAATCAATGGCTTGAATTCGCTGAGCAGGATTCATTCGCAAATCTCCCATGATAGTGAGCTGCCTGGAGGATTCTTCACCCTCCTTTTCTGCTATGGCTGCCAGCACTTCGCCGCCATCCCAGCCGGTGAAGGTGAACTGCTGAAGCCTCAGCCCCTGAGTTTTTTCCGGAACAATGGAATATCCTGAGTATGATTTGTTTAGGGGGACGAGTATGGGCTCCGTCATGTACACAACGTAGTTCCACAGGTAAGCGCCCCATACGGCAAGAGCCAGCAGTATGGTGAGCATCAGCAGACGCATGGGGCGAAAGAACTTCATCAGTACTGCAATAGTATAGCAAGATACCCCACATTCTGCAATGCAAATTCCTGTCAGAATGAAGCAAAAGCTCCGTTAACTGACACACAGCGAGATGAGCCAGCTGAATGTTTCAGCCAGTCGGGAAGCGCACGAGACAAAATCATGCCAGTACCCACTGAGACTAATGAAGTTAAAGAATCTCAATAGGAAAATAACACCGATGATATTTGCGATGATGACGATGAGAAGAGAGAAGGTGACCCCGTTTTCCAGCAGGTCCGGTTGCTCTCGGGGGATAACCCAGATAGTCCAGTACAGGTGGAATGCCCACCAGAAGCCGCCGCCCCCGAAGAAAAAAGGTGTGACATATTCCTCCGGTACGAAAAAGCCGGTAATCCACGCCAGCAGAACCCAGACGAGCATCCAGAGCGGCACAAAGTAGGGCGCAAGCGCGATGTAGGTGTTATCTTTATCCGTTTCAATGTATCCACCGTCCAAACCAACGCTGACAGAGCTTACCCGGCCGAAGCAGGTGAGTGCTGCTAGTGCGTGAGTGAGTTCATGGCCCAATACATAGAAGTATACCAGCAGGGGGGTGGCAAACTTCGCAATCATGAGCGCGATGAAAGTGAAGATGCCCAGCAGTGTAAAGTAGATGGGATCACTGAGCCAGAAGTTGCTGTCTGCTGCAGTGGCTGGCAGTGCATGGTATAGCTGCAGAGCGAGGGCGTAAACTAGGGTGATGGAGAGGGGCAGCAGAAGGAAAACTGCTATCATCAGGCGGAAGATTTGCTTCCACCCGCTGATAGGGACGATGGGGGGCTCATAATCCTCATCGTAGTAATCATCATTTGCCCTGTCCGGAGTATAGGTGATGTTCAGGCTGTACTTCCAGAGCTCACCATATGAGGCCGCGTTTTCCAGCTCACTAAGGCGAATTTTAGTTTTCTTCAGCACGCTCAGAGGAGGAGCTGAGTAGTGCTCAGCTTCTTCCGGTCGCTCCAGACTGACGCGCCAGTCGCCATGCTCCGGCTTGGTGCGGGCACGCTTCGGAGTAGACGTTACTGTGCGGTGCTGGTATTGGCGTTTCATACAGTTCCCTTATTTTCGGCCGGGCGGATGTCCTGAATGGACATGGAGATGGTGGTGCGGCCGCGCCATACATTGCGATCGATGGTGAAGGCGATATCCCATGGGGGATCCGGCAGGCGTACGTGGCCGCCGTTAAAGTACATGGCATCACATTCGTATGTGCCCTGGCGCAGACTAAGGCGCAGGTGGTTGCCCTGCAGGTGACGCGGGGCATCCGAGAGCATGACATTACGGCTCATGAAGATGGGCTGCGGATTAGAGTTGCCGAAAGGTTCCAGCAGCTCATAGCAGTCCAGAAGGTCCAGAGTGAGTTCGCGGAAGCTTACCTCTGCGTCGATATTGAGGCGAGGTTTCAGCTGTTCTTCAGAGCTGTTTTCTCGAACGAATGCATCAAATGCCTCGCGGAAGGAGTCAATCATTTCCTCGCGGATGACTAATCCTGCCGCCATATCGTGTCCGCCACCGGAAACTAGAGTGTCAGCGCAGGCGTGAATGGCTTGTACCAGAGAGATGCCCGGAACCGAGCGCCCAGAGCCTTTTCCAAGGCCAGTTTCATCCAGAGAGATGATGAAGGAGGGCTTGTGGTAGCGCCTCATCAGCAGGGAGGCCACGATGCCCACCACACCAGGGTGCCATGAGCGAGAGCCCAGCACGATGACTCTATCCTGAGCTGGCGAGAATCCGGAGGCTTCCAGCATTTCCGTAGCCTCTGCGCGTATCTTTTCTTCCTCCTGCTGACGTGCCCGGTTATGGGCCTCCAAGCAGTGGGCCAGCTGTGCTGCACGCGCGCAGTCATGAGTCATGAGCAGTTCCAGCGCATCTCTGGGGGAATCCATTCGGCCAGCTGCGTTCAGGCGCGGGCCAATGCGGAAGGAAACGTGGCTGGCATTCGGAGTGGAACGCAGGCCTGTCACTTCATTGATGGCTTGAATGCCGATGTTGCCGCCGCGCGCCATCAGGCGCAGGCCATGGCGGGTGAGCAAGCGGTTTTCCTCTACCAGAGGTACGATATCAGCCACGGTGGCGATGGCAACTACGTCCAGATAGTCACGCAGGTCAAAGTCAGCTAATCTACGCTGTTTCAGCAGAGCGTGGGCCAGTTTGAAGACTACGCCGGCACTGCACAGGTAGGTCAGGGGGCTTTCTTTTTCCAGCTTGGCATTCACTACCGCAACTGCGGGCGGACGGCCCAGCGGGCTGGCTTCATGATGGTCCAGCACAATCACGTCTATGCCCAGGCTGTTCAGGTATGCCACTTCTGTGACGGATGAGGTGCCGCAGTCTACGGTAATGATGAGCTGAGGCTGGCAACCGCATTGCTCAATGGCATGGCGTATGCCGTCATCACTCAGGCCATAACCTTCCTGAGTTCGCACGGGGATGAAGCATGTGGGCTTTAGCCCGTATGCTGTCAGAATGGTATGCAGTAGCGTGACGGAGCTTACCCCGTCCACATCATAGTCGCCGTATATGCACACACTTTCGCCGTAATCTACTGCGCGGAAGATGCGCTCCACGGCGGCATCCATCTCCCGCATATCAAAAGGGTCTCCCAAATCCGCTAATCTGGGGCGTAGGAATCGTTCCGCCATTTCCCGGCCGCAGATGCCCCTTTGCGATAGTATTTGCCGTACCAGCAGAGGTAGCTGCTGATTAAGCTCTTCGCCATAGTCCACACCTCCGTCCGTCGGGCGTAATTCCCAACTGAACTTCGTACTCATGAATATAACTCTACCACGGCGCCCCGCTCTAGTCAAGAGCATTCAGGCGGCCGTAGTATGAATTCCGGAGCGGGAAGGGTAGATAAAAAGTTTGGGGCTCTGCCTTGTCAGCAGAGCCCCGGTTAAATGTGTAGTGTTGGATTCGACTTCCTTATGCCTTGAGAGCAGCACCCTCCTTGGCGTCGATTGCCTTCTTGGCGAGTTCGAAAACAGCCTTGAATGCCTCGGGGTTGGCAACAGCCAGCTCAGCGAGGGACTTACGGTCCAGATCAACGTTAGCAGCCTTCAGACCCTCCATGAAACGAGAGTATGTAAGACCGAGGGGACGCACGGCGGCGGAGATACGAGCGGTCCACAAGCGACGGAACTGACCCTTCCTCTTCTTGCGGTCGCGGTACTCATACTGCCATGCTTTGTAAACAGCATCCTTTGCGTAGCGGAAGAGCTTGCTGCGGAAACCGCGGAAGCCCTTGGCGCGGAGCAGGATGCGCTTGCGGCGGGCGCGAGAAGCCGGCCCATTTGTAGCACGTGCCATATTTTTGTATCTTGTATATTGTGAGCGGACTGTTCTTCCTCACCTCCCTGCAGTCTCGTCCGTTCAATCCTCGGCGAAAATACGCCGGGCAGGCTGCATGAAGGGCGCCCGATTTGCGGGCGGGGCTGGCTTGTGGCCATGTTCCTTGGCTTAAGCGAAGGGCAGATTCTGCTTAACGGCCCAAACCTGGGTGGCGTCTACCAGAGCGGGTTTGCCCAGAGCGCGCTTACGCTTGCTGGACTTCTTCTGGAGGATGTGACGCTTACCCTGCTTGCGACGCAGAACCTTGCCCGTGCCGGTCACCTTGAAACGCTTGGCGACAGCCTTACGTGTCTTGTTGATACCACCTTTGCGGGTCATGGTGCAGGGATGATACACCAAAATTTCCGTTTGGCAAGAAAAATATCAGTAAAAGTGAGATTTTTTTTTACGAAGGTTATTTTTCTTGACGTGCGCGGGTATTTTATGGTAGTCTGTGCTTAACCAAATAGGGTGAACTGTACCCGCAAAAGATTTTATAATCATGAAACCTGCAACATTCAACTGCACAGTCCTCCGCGACGGTCACCAGTCGCTGGCCGCCACCCGTATGTCCACCGAGCAGATGCTTGAGATTGCCCCCATTCTGGATACGATGGGCTTCTCCGCACTTGAGACCTGGGGTGGTGCAACGATTGACTCCGGCCTTCGCTTCCTCGGCGAGCTTCCTTTTGAGCGTCTGGATACTCTTAAGAAGCTGGCTCCCAAGACTCCGCACATGATGCTTCTGCGTGGTCAGAACATGGTGGGTTACACTAACTACGCTGATGACGTGGTAGAGGCCTTCGTGAAGACCAGTGCCAAGCATGGTATGAATATTTTCCGTATCTTTGACTGCTTGAATGACCCGGAAAATATGCGCACTTCCATCCGCGCTGCTAAGGAGGCCGGAGCTACTGCTCACGGCACAATCTGCTACACCACTTCTCCCGTTCACAATCTGGAGTACTTTGCTAACCTCGGTAAGAAGATTGCTGACATGGGTGCAGACGGCATCGTGATTAAGGACATGGCCGGTCTTATTCCTCCGAGCGAGACTGCTGCTCTTGTGGAGGCTATTAAGAAGAGCACGAATCTTCCTGTGTGGATTCACACGCATGATACCGCCGGTCTGGGTGCCGGTGCATACGTAGCCGGTATTAATGCCGGTGCTGATGCCGTGGACTGCTCCATTGCTCCCTTCGCTAACGGTACCGGCCAGCCGGACTGCATGCGTATGCTTGCCCTGCTGAAGGGTTATGACCGCTGCCCGGAGGTGGCTGATGACTTCACTGAGAAGCTTACCAAGATTTCCGGCATGCTTCAGCCCATTTACGAGAGCCTTAGCCGCTTCACCAGCCACAAGAACGAAATCGTGGACAGCGCTACGCTGCTCTATCAGGTGCCCGGTGGTATGCTTTCCAACTTCCGCAACCAGCTTAAGGAGCTCAACATCATGGACAAGTTTGATGAGGTGATGGCTGAGATTCCCGTGGTTCGTAAGGCTCTTGGTTGGATTCCGCTTGTAACTCCCACCTCTCAGATTGTGGGTTCTCAGGCAGCCTTCAACGTGAAGTTCGGCCGCTGGAAGCAGATTACTCCCCAGACCATGGACGTGGCTCTTGGCTATTACGGTCATACTCCCGCTCCTGTGGATCCTGAGCTTCAGGCCGAGTGTGCCAAGCGTTCCGGTAAGGCGCCCATCACTTGCCGCCCGGCTGACCTCATTAAGCCCGGCATGCAGGATCTCCGTGATAAGCTTACCGCTAAGAATATCCCCGCTACGGATGAGAACTGCGTCATCTACGCTATGTTCCCGCAGCAGCTGGAGGATTACTATGCCGGCAAGCGTCCTGAGCTGCCCACCGCTAAGAAGGAGGAGAACTACGGCGCTCCCGTCTCTCTCTCCACCGTGGGTGTATCCGCTGCCATCTCCGGCCGTGATATGAAGCTTAATATCATGGGACGTGTGTATGATGTGCACATCGAAGAGAAGTAATTTATAGTTCTGATAATTGATTGTCTCCCCCTGCCGTCATAATGGGCGGCAGGGGGATTTTTTTCTTGTCCGATGGGGCGCTGATATGGTAGTATGCTTTGTGATATGAGGTATTTACTGATGCTGCTTGTGGTGTGCATGAATGTGCTGGCTCTGGAGCCCAGTGAAGTGGCTGTGGTGTATAATGCGGATTCTGCCCTGAGTAAAGCTGCTGCATTGCGCTATTGTACTGTTCGGCGTATTCCTCGCGATCAGCTTTTACCGGTATATGGGGTAAGAAGAGGGAATATAACGCGTGAGGAATATGAGGGGATGGTGACCTCTCTGTTGACACAGGCGCGTAGCCGTGGCCTAATGTGGCCGGCCGGTCCTCGGAATGGCCGTAAGCTTATGCGTGCTATGGTTCTGATGCCGGATATGCCTCTGCGTATTAGGGAAAGTACACCGGCAGGGCAGCAACCTGCTACCGGAATGCGGCGTAATGAGGCTGCTTTGGATTCTGAGCTCATGCTTCTCGGCTCACATTATCCCCTGAATGGTATGGGGAATAATCCTCATTATCGAAAGAGTTTTCCCTCCGGTAATGAACCTCAGAAGGTGATGATGGTGTGCCGCATTGATGGTCCTAATGAAGAGTGTGTTTATCGCATGATTAATGAGCCTGCGGATGTGGAACGCTTCGGGCTGTGGGGCTGGGTCGTAGTGGATCAGGGGGGGCCTTATGCTCAGGGTGATACGTTAATGAAGCGCGTGGCGGAACTTGCGCGGGAACATCATCAACCTTTGTTTTATGAAACTTCTCGTTCCACTATTGCGGATGCCTTTCCTCTGATGCAGCAGGTAGGTGTATACTTCGGCTGGTATATCAGGAATGCCAATGGGCCATTCGGTTCTTCTGCTCCTGCTGATTTTCGCTTTGCTCGAGGCGCCATCGCTAGCCACTTGCATTCTTTCAGCGCGATTAGTTTGTATGATGGGAAATCATGGGTATCAGCTTTGTTGCAACGAGGTGCTTGCGTTACGGCAGGTAATGTATCAGAGCCTTATCTGAATGCCTGCTTGAATTATGGAGTCTTTTATGAGCATTTGCTGGCGGGAGCCCAGATGGGCGAGGCCGCTCTTCTGGCTACTCCTTTCGTTAGCTGGCAGGCGATAGTGCTGGGGGATCCTCTGTACCGGCCGTTTCCTCGCAATGCTGTTTCCGGCGGTGGAAATCCCTATGCTGCATGGCGGGAGCTGTGCCGCAGGGCAAACGGGAATCTACAGGCTCTCCAGAGGGCCGTGGAGCAAAAGCGTAATTCTCCGCATGCCGCCGTTTACGCCGAAATGCTTGCATGGCATTGTACGGAGCTTAAACTATATGAACAGGCCTCTGCTTACTTTAAGCTGGCTGAAAGGCGTTATTCTCGCTCGCGTGATAAACTCCGGGTTGCCATTATGCAGGCCTCTACGAGGGCTGCCGCCGGAGATTCTGAGGGGGCAAAGGCTGCTTTCCTGATTCTTTTGGACGAGTACGCCCGCTCTCCGTATTTGCCTGCTCTCCGCCAGGCTGCCCAAGCTGCCGGTGTGGAGGTAAATCAAAACGCTCCGGCTTCTTAAAAGGCGGAGCGTTTAGGTGTGACGAGGTCAGATGTTAATAGGTATCAGCTGTCGTTCTGCTTCTGCTGCGCCATGAGCTCATGGGCGGCAGCAAATATTACTGCAGGGTCTGCTTCCTTTTTCTTTAGCTCTTTAAGCATGGCATTTCTGAGCGCTACGGCAGCCTTGAATGCAGCCGTGCTGTCTCCGTACTGTCGGTCAGCGAAATATTTTACAAATTGATGTCCCTGCCGCCTCAACGCAAGCCGCCATCCTTGAAACGCCGTTTTTTTGTACGTGTATCGCGAGATGTTTTTAGCCCTCATGATGAACTGATGAAAGAATACTTGTTCTGAGAGCTATTCTAGCATGTAATATTGATATTTGCAAGCTGAATATCAAAAAAATAACAAAAAATTATTCCTCGCTTCCCAGCATGCAGCGCACTTTCTGCCAGCATAGTGCGAAAGATGAGGCGAAGTCTTCCGGGCGCTTGGCGAGCCATGCATCAATGAGTTTTGCCGGGAAGGGGAGCACGCCCTCGATTTCTGCCGCAGGGAAGGAAATTCGGCCGTCCTGCATGGCGGCAAAAATGCGCACGTGTTCGTAGCCGGTTTGTTCGGAGGGGGGGAGGCTTCCCACTTCTACCAATCGGGCGTTTTCGATGCCGAGTTCTTCTCTAAGTTCACGATGGGCCGCTGTAGTATAATCTTCTCCGGCGTCCAGATGGCCAGCGGCTGAGGAGTCCCACACGCCGGGGTGGCGATCTTTGAACATAGAGCGCTTTTGGAGCAGGCAGTCATGGTTCTTGTTAAAGACAAGGATGTGCACGGCCCGGTGTATCAGGTTGTTATCATGAACTTCGCGTCGTGTGGCCTGGCGGAGTACCTTGTCCTGTTCATCTACTACATCGAAAAGTTCATCCTCTCTCTGTGCGATTGTGGCCAAGGGATGAGAATCATAGTGGTTAGTGAGGTTTACCCACTGAGAGAGTCCCAGTTCTTCCGGGCGAGCCGTGGTGGGGATGCCGACCGCTGCGGCTACTTCAGGCCAGGGAGGGGAGTCCGGGAGTTGTTTATGCATTTGCTTGCGGCGCTGAGCGAAGCAGCGGCGCATGAGCTCATCCATGAGGCGGTGATCAAAGGGGGGCAACTCAAGGGGATTGCGCGGGGTAAGAAGCATGACTGTGGAGTCAATTTTCGGGCGGGGTGAAAATGCTTCAGGGGGAACTGTCTTGAGGGCTTTGGGTACCCAATCCATCTGGATGCGCAGTGACAGCAGTCCGTAGGCATCATCTCCGGGTACAGCAATAATGCGGTCGATGAACTCTTTCTGAAGCATTACCACAGCGCGTTCGCAGGCGCAGGGGGAGGTTAGGAAATTTGCCAGAATCGCACCACCTGCAGAATATGGCAGATTCCCCATGAACTTAACCGGTCTCTCCGCAAAAAGTCTGCGGGGGTCCCAGCAAGCACCATCTGCATGGTGTACTTCTACGTGCGGGCTTTCTGCCCAGCGCTCTCGCTGGTATTCTGCCAAGCGAGCGTCAAACTCCACAAGAATTAGTTTACGGCACAGCGGGGCCATGTGTTCCGTAAGGGCTCCAGTGCCGGGGCCTACCTCCACCACGCAGTCTTCAGGCTGAATATCCAGTTGGCTCACAATCCAGCGTGCGATGTTTTCATCAGTCAGGAAGTTCTGCCCGAGGGATTTGGAGGGGGTGACATTGAAAGTGTCCAGTACCTGGTGAATTTGCTTGGAGTTCATGCGCAGGCTATTGTATCGCGCCTCACGCTGAAAAGCAAGTGATTATTTGCCCGTGAAGTGATTCTTACGCGCTGTTTGAATAAGTTTAATTGCATAACTGTCAGACTCAAGGCTTGCAATTTTTGAAAAGTGATGTATAATACTTGCTCACCACATCAGAAGTAACATGAGTACTGATTTAGCACAGAGAGCTCTGAATTATCACGAGACGCCGCGCCCCGGCAAGTTGGAGGTGCTGCCTAATAAGTCTTGTTTCACCATTGATGACCTGACGCTTGCGTATTCCCCGGGCGTAGCGGTTCCCTGCATGGAAATCGCAGAGGATCCTAACAAGTCTGCGGCTTATACCGGCCGTGGTAATTTGGTGGGTGTTATCAGTAATGGTACGGCCGTGCTCGGTCTGGGTAACATCGGTGCGCACGCATCCAAGCCCGTGATGGAGGGTAAGGGCCTGCTGTTTAAGATATACGCTGATGTGGACGTGTTCGATATTGAGCTGGATATCAAGAAGCCTGAGACTCTCATCGAGGTGATTAAGACCATGGAGCCCACCTTCGGCGCCATTAACCTTGAAGATATTAAGGCTCCGGAGTGCTTCATCGTGGAGCAGCGCCTGCGTGAGGAAATGAATATTCCCGTTTTCCATGATGATCAGCATGGTACGGCAGTGATTTCCGGTGCTGCTCTGCTGAACGCTGCTCACCTTACCGGCCGCCTCCTGCAGGATATGAAGTGCGTTGTATGCGGTGCCGGTGCTGCCGGTATTGCTTGCGCTAAGTTCTACATGGCTCTGGGTATCCGCCGCGAGAATATTTTCATGTTTGACTCCAAGGGCCTTATCCATACCGGCCGTCTGGACCTGCACCCCACTAAGGCCATGTTTGCTCAGAGTGAGGACTGCACGCTGGAGGTTGCCCTTCAGGGGGCTGATATCTTCCTTGGTCTTTCTAAGAAGGGCTTGCTGAAGCCCGAGATGGTCAAGAGCATGGCTCCGAACCCCATCATCTTCGCCTGCGCCAACCCTGACCCCGAAATTACTTATGATGAGGCCAAGGCTGCTCGCCCGGACTGTATCATGGGTTCCGGCCGTAGTGACTGGCCGAATCAGGTGAATAACGTGAGCTGCTTCCCCTACATGTTCCGCGCTGCTCTGGATATGCAGGCTACCTGCATTAACGAAGCCATGAAGATTGCTGCTTCCCGCGCTCTGGCTGACCTCGCTCGTGAGGAGGTGCCTGCTGAGGTGGTGGCTGCTAATGGCGGTGTGGAGCTGAAGTTTGGCCGCGATTACGTGATTCCCAAGCCCTTTGATCCCCGCATGATTGAGTTCCTTGCACCTGCTATCGCCGAAGCCGCGGTGATTTCCGGTGTGGCTCGCCGCTCCATGCCTGACAAGGATGCATACAAGGCTGAGCTGAAGGCCCGTGTGCAGAAGGTGCACGAGCGTACTCATGCTCTGGTGGATAGCTACAAGAGCTAAGCCATTTATCCCTGTGCCGTGCCATGAAAAAGCAGTTCTTCAGAGGTTCGGCACTGTTGCTATTTTCCGTGGTCTTCTCTGCATGTGGTGATGCAGAGAAGACCACACCGTCTCATCCAGAAGCCATGTATGCTCGTGCTCAGGAGCTCCTGCGGCCGAATGTAGAGGGTGAGTCATCCGATTTTGCCGGTGCATTGCAATGGCTTACTCGCTCCGCCGAGGGTGGATATCTGAAGGCCCAGCTTGATCTTGCGGGTATTTATCTTGAAGGTGGTAAAGGGGTAGAGGCTGACTTTGTTAAAGCGCGCGAGTGGTTTTCCCGTGCTGCTGCTCAGGGTAGTGCTGAGGCTGAGTTCTATCTTGGATACCTTCTTTATAATGGTAAAGGCTGTACCGTGAACCATGCTGCAGCCATGGAGCACTGGCGTAAGGCGGCAGCAGGAGGCGTCTCTGAAGCTCAGTATCGTCTGGGGCTGCATTTGCTTACCTCATCTGACACTCAGGCGGAGGGCTTGCAGCTTCTCCGCACGGTTGCAGGTTGTAACGTGCCAGCTTTGGCAGCTCAGGCTGCTTGTGACTTGGGGAATATATATGCCAAGGGACAAGCCGGGGTAGCTGCGGATATGAGGCAGGCCGCCGAGTGGTATGCCCGAGCCGCTGAGGGTGGAAATTCAGCTGCTCAGTTGGTATATGCTATCATGCTTCTTACCGGAGATCCGGTGCCGGCTAATCCGGAGAGGGGCATGAGGATCCTGCGCCTTTCTGCCGGCCAGGATAATCCTCGTGCCATAGCTTTGCTTATTAATCTTCTTCGCAATGGAGAAAATCCTGAGGGCGCGGAGGCTGAGGCTTCTGCATGGGCAGAGCGTCTGGAATCTCTCCGAAGGGAGTAAATGAAATATGTCTGATAAATGAGCCGATGGTAGGGGCGGGTAGTCCGAGCTTATATTATCAGAATAATAGGATGTTTGCAAATAGCGCCCACGGTGATGATTAGCAATTCTTTGTTCTTGCATTGAGTGTAATTTTGTACTATTATTTTCTTAACATATGCCTGACCCACTATTGAAAGTCACAGATTTAGTACGCTATTTCGGCACCGTTAAGGCCGTGGATGGCATATCTTTTGAGTTGCAAGCAGGGCAGTCTGTTGGTCTAATCGGTGCTAATGGCGCTGGTAAAACAACGACGATGCGTTTGCTTACCACGCTCGATTTGCCGGATAGCGGTGAGATTATATTTGATGGCATGGATGCCTCCTCCTGGCCGGAGAAAGTTCGTTCCCGCATAGGGTGGATGCCTGATGGTTTTGACCCGATAGACCACACAACGGTTTTTGATTATATTGACTTCTTCGCCCGTGCTTATGGGTTAGCGGGTGAGAAGCGAGAAAATGAGGTGAAGCGAGTACTGGAGTTCTGTGGTATTGCTGAGCTTAGAGATCGCTTCATTAATAAACTCTCCAAAGGCCAGACTCAGCGCTTATCTTTGGCGCGTACCCTTATTGGTAATCCTGATTTCCTCATCATGGATGAGCCGGCTGCCGGGTTGGACCCTCAGGCAAGAATAGAGTTTAAGCAGCTTGTGCGTACGCTGCAGAATCAGGGTAAGACCCTTCTCATCAGCTCACATATTCTTTCTGAACTGGCTGAGATGTGTGACACGATGATTTTCATGGATTCCGGCCATATTATCCGCCGTGGCTCACAGGCGGAGCTGATTGAAACAGAGAAGGACGGCACGGAGTATAATATTCGCCCTCTGGGTGATACGGCTCCGCTACTGGCCTGGCTGGCTATGAGTAAGGACTGGCAGGGGGCTACTCTGCTGACGGATGGCTCCGTGAGGGTAAGGTGTCTGGCAGAGGGGGAGGAAGCCACGGCTTTGGCGCTGCGGGGACTTGTTGCAGAGAATATGGTGCTGGAGTTGTCTCGCCACCGCCGAAATCTTGAAGAGACTTTCGTTAATATTTTACAGGAGAAAAGATGAGCAAGTATTTTTCAGATTATTTTCCGCCGGCACTGGTGCGAGATTTGCGCCGCAGTCTTCGCACTCGCGGATACCTCGTTATGCTGGCACTGGCGCTTCTGGCGGCAGTGTGGGTACAGTATTCAGCTACCCAAGAGGCGGATGGCGGCGGTGTGGCCTGCAGTATTAAGCTGTTATTAATTGCCATGGTGCTCATGTGGGGTGTCATTCCGAACAGGGCCGGGGCTTCTGTATCAGCAGATGCGAAGGTGAAAGGAACAAACTTCATGATGCTTACTCCCCTGACTTCGCGGCAGATTGTGTGGGGTACTTGGGTATCTGCTTTCTTTCAGCTCTTGGTAGTAGCCGGTGTGGGGGCCCTTATTACATGGTGGCATCTGAGCACGGAAGCGACTCCGACTATGCTGAATCCGAATGACTTGGCCAGTGGGCTAGCGGAAGGTGTTACGCAGACTCTTACGCTTCAGCAGCAGTGGACAATCTATGGGTTGGTGGTGGCTGTAGGTGTTATCATGATAGCGGTATTTATGTTCCTTGCGCAGCTGAGCCGCTTCTTCCGTTTGGCTGTGGGTGCTTTGGTTCTGCTATCCGTGTTTGTATGGTTCACGGACACATTCATTACAGCTGAATGGTTTACGCAGGAAAACTATGATCCTGTAGGTGAGTTTCTTAAGGGATATTCCGGGGCTTCTCTTCTTGTGAGAGTGGTTAATGCTCTCATTCTCTTGGTAGCCCTGTTGGAACTGGCTCGCCGCAGTTATGCTGCGCCCGCGGAGAATTGTTCTCGTGCTGTGCGAATCATATCTCTGCTGCCGTTGGCTATTGCTCCTGTGGTTTACTGGTTTGCGCCTGAGCTGCTGGAGGAGCAGATATTGGTTTCTGTAATGTTTGCATTTTTTGTGAATATGAGTGATGCTTTGTTGCCTACGTATAGCTTGTCTGCTCATAATAAGCGGGTATGGTCTGTTCTTCCGGCGTATCTTCAGGTGCCCGGAATTGGCCAAGCTGCATTTTTTACCGTGCTGAGTATGCTCCTGTGTGTTGGCGTTTTATGGGGCTTGCATAATGGAGAGAGAGCTCCGGGATATATTGCAGAGTTTTTCCTTTCGGTTTTAAGGTTACAGTATGTCGTTCTCATTGCATTGTTCCTGACGGATTTAATGTGTAAGCGCACAAATGTGAATCGCCCTATCGTGTGCGGTGTGATTTTTGTTGCGTTGAATATGTTGGGAGGCGCTCTTTGGGTGGTATGTTTCTCGAAAGTAAATATTTTTGTACAGAGTATTCTGCCTGTATTGGGTTTCCCTGATGCTGTTAGTACCTGGGAAATTACCTCGGAGCTGATTATGGCTCTGAGCATTTCGGGCTGCTGCGTGCTGGTGATGCTTCTGCTGCTTATGTGGAGAGGGCGGCGCGTCTGAGTTCGTTTGCTCTAAAGTGTTATTTTTCCCCACTCTGAATGTTTCAGAGTGGGGTTTTTCTTATCTGAGCAGTAAAATGCCGTATTTTTTCTGACATGATAGGCGTTATGCCGTGAGAGCGGCTTGTCTGTGAGCTTGACGCTGCATAAAATATGAGACAGCGATGATTTGCTTCACATTATTCAGAGTACCTGTCATTATTCATCCCACACTGTGGGTGATGCTGGCGCTGCTTGGCTGCCTGTTTACGGGCTTTGCTACCGGTGTGGCCGGAGTTGCTCTGTTTGCCGTCGCTCTTTTCTTCTGTTTGCTGCTCCATGAGATGGGGCATGCCCTTGTAGGACGCATGCTCGGAGGGGGTGCTCCTGAAGTTTATCTTGCTTGGCTCGGTGGTGACTGCTGTAACGAGAGTGCGCGTCTGACTCGTATGCAGGGGGTGCTGATGACGGCTGCCGGCCCGCTGGCGTCATTGATTCCTGCCTTGGTGGTTGCGGTGGTTTTGTCTATCATGCAGGGCAGCGTTGGTGAGGGATTCCTTGCTGTGGGGGGCTTTGCTCTGGGGCAGGTATCTATCTCGCTTGTGGAGCAGTTTCCTCCCATGGTTTTGGTGTTTGCTCTGTATCTTGTTCAGATATGTGTGTGGTGGAGTATTTTGAATCTTCTGCCTGTTTTTCCGCTTGATGGGGGGCAGATTATGCACGGCCTGATGCGCTCCGCTGCCAGCATGCACCGAATGAGTCTTACTTTCGCTTGTATACTGGCCTTTTTCTTTCTTGCTCTCGGTGAATGGTGGATGGTTTTCATCATGGGAGCTCTCGCTTTCTTTAATTATCGCTGTATCAGGAATCAGGCTGATTAAAGCATTGACTTTTTTTTAATATAGTATCATAATCTATACCCGTATGGCACAACAGAATGCAATCTCACCCACGCGTGCGGAAGACTTCCCCGAGTGGTATCAGCAGGTAATTAAGGCCGCAGATCTCGCCGAAAACTCCGAGGTGCGCGGCTGCATGGTCATTAAGCCCTGGGGCTACGCTATCTGGGAGCTTATTCAGCAGCAGATGGACGCTGAGTTTAAGCGCACCGGTCACACGAATGCTTACTTCCCCATGCTCATCCCTGTTTCATATCTTGAAAAGGAAGCGGAGCACGCGGAAGGTTTTGCTACGGAGTGTGCTGTGGTAACCCATCATCGTCTTGAGGCCGTTAAGGACCCGGAAACAGGTAAGACGAAGATGATTCCCAGCGGTGAGCTGACGGATAAGTATGTGATTCGTCCTACGTCTGAGACGGTGATTGGTGCTGCCTTCTCTCGCTGGCTTGAGAGTTACCGCGATTTGCCGTTCAAGGTGAACCAGTGGTGCAACGTGATGCGCTGGGAGATGCGCCCGCGTATTTTCCTGCGTACGGCTGAATTCCTCTGGCAGGAGGGTCATACTGCTCACGAGACTCAGGCTGAAGCTGAGGAGGAGACCGCCATCATGCACAAGGTGTATGAGGACTTCCAGCGTGATGTGCTTGCTGTGCCTTCCATCCCCGGTGAAAAGACTGCTCATGAGCGCTTCCCCGGCGCCGTGCGTACTTATACTGTGGAGGCAATGGTGCAGGATCGCAAGGCTATTCAGGCCGGTACTTCCCACTTCCTCGGTCAGAACTTTGCGAAGGCTCAGAATATTTCCTTCGCTGGCCGCACTAATGAGCGCCAGTATGCTTGGACGACCTCATGGGGTGTGTCCACGCGTATGATTGGCACGCTGATTATGGCTCACTCTGATGATGATGGTCTCGTATGTCCTCCCCGAGTGGCTCCCAAGCAGATTGTTATCATTCCTGTGACGCCCAAGGCTGAGACTAAGCAGCAGATTCTGGATCACTGTGAGGCTCTGGCTGCTAAACTCAGCGCCATGAACTTCCACGGCCTGCCGGTTCGTGTGCAGGTGGATACCCGTGATTTGAATGGTGGTACCAAGAAGTGGGAGTGGGTGAAGAAGGGTGTGCCGGTTCGTGTTGAAATCGGTCCGCGTGACTTGGAGAAGGGCTCTGTATGCATTTCTCGCCGTGATAAGGCCAGCAATGATAAGAGCTTTGTATCCGAAGAGGAGTTTGTGTCCAATGCTGTGGCTCTGCTTGATGAGGTGCAGAATAGCCTGCTTGAACGCCAGTTGAACTTCCGTGATAGCCATATCCGCCCCTGCGATAATCTTGAGGAGCTGAAGGCAAACTTCAGCACTGGTGCGGACGCTGACTGGCTGCTGTGCCCCTGGGATGGTTCTCCTGAGGAGGAAGAGGAGCTTGGCAAGAGCCTGCGCATCTCTATCCGCTGCATTCCGCACGGTGAGATGGGAACCGGTCCAGAGGCTCCCTGTATCCTCACCGGTCGTCCCACTACTCGCCGTGTTCTCTGGGCGAGAAGCTATTAATCATTCTGAATGGAAAAAGGAAAGGGAGCCTGCTGCGTGCAGGCTCCCTTTTTTGTTAATTTGGTAGAAGGTATCAGATGGACTGATAAACCTCTGGGGCTTCGTCTTCATCGTCCGACTCCTCGTCAGACTGAGGCATTGTTGAAAAATCGCAGCATTGCTGACCGTTCTCGGAGCCCATCAAATCTGCCAGAGTGTATCCTTCCAAGTAAGTTTTGATAACAGTTTGAAGACCGCTCCAGAGAGGTAGGGTGCTGCACGTCTTGTTCAGCGGGCATTTGTTGTGCGGCGTGGAGAGGCAGTGTACGGTTGCCAGTTCTCCTTCGGCTGCTTTCAGGATTTCAAAGATGGTGTAATCGGCCGCCGGACGAGCAAGGTAATAACCTCCGGACTTACCGCGTATGCTTACTACAAGCTGAGCACGGAGCAGGTGAGTCATGATGCTCTCCATGTATTTCAGGGTTATATTCTGGCGTTCGGCTACTGAACGCAGGGACACAGGCTCGCCGCTTTTCTGGTGGGCGAGGTCTATCATAATGCGCAGGGCATAGCGGCCCTTAGTGGAAATTCTCATCATAACGTTTCGCTTTCCTGTTTAACATATAGGATATAATCTGTCAAGAAGAAAGCCGCTTTTCCTATTAGAAAAAGCGGCTTTTAGGGATTTTAACGGGGAAAGTTATTATAATTTAACTGAAAGACGCTGCTATGCGTTCAGTAATTTCGCGGAGGGAAGAATCGGATTCTAACTTCTCTTCAATAGTCTTGGTGGCGTGGATGACGGTTCCGTGGTCACGGCCACCGAAAGCAGCTCCGATATCCTGAAGGGAAGCCTGAGTGTGGCGGCGAGCCAAGAACATGGCCAGCTGGCGGGGGTGAGCAATGTTTGCCGTGCGGCGGCGGCCGTTGATGTCAGCCACGCGGATATTGAATTCCTCAGCTACGCGGCGCTGAATGTCAGCGATGGTAACAGAGCTAGTGGTATTCTCCTCTTTCAGCAGGTCGTTAAGCTGTACGCGTGCGTCCTGAATGGTGGGGCTCTTCTGAGAGAAGGAGGCGAATGTAGCCAAGCGAACCAGAGCGCCTTCCAGGCGGCGTACGGAACGAGTGATGTTTTTGGCGAGGTAATTGATAATCTCGTCGCTGATGAGGGTGCTGTTCCACATGCGGCGCTTCTTGCGGAGAATGGCGATACGGGTTTCGAGGTCCGGCACGTTGAGTGCTACGGTCAATCCCTGTTCGAAGCGGGAGGTGAGGCGGTCATCAAGCTTGGTGATATCAGAGGCCGGGCAATCAGCGGAGAGAATAATCTGCTTGCCGCTGGCAAAGAGGGCATTGAAGGTGTGGAAGAACTCTTCCTGAGTTTTGCCTTTCTGAGAGAGGAACTGAACGTCATCAATGATGAGCACGTCTGCCTTGCGGTACTTGCGGCGGAAGTTGCTCAGGGAGTCGCCCTGGCGGGAGATGGCGTCAATGTAAGTGTTGGTGAAGTCTTCGCTGGTGACGTAGAGAACCTGTGTGCTGCTGTCTTTCTCACGGATGGCGTTACCGATAGCCTGAAGAAGGTGGGTTTTGCCAAGACCGGAAGCGCCGTGTACAAAGAGCGGATTATACATGCGGCTGGGAGCATTCACTACTGCTTTTGCTGCGGCCACAGCGAACTCACTGTTGGAGCCAACCACGAAGCTGTCGAACGTATAGTCTGCATTCAACCCACTATTAATAGGGGCTGCGTTACTGCGACGCTTCCGGGTTTTGCTGGCCGGTGCGGGAGTGGTAATGGAGGCCGGTACCTGCAGGAGAGGTGCAGGGCTGCTTTCCGGCTCATCTTCCGTATCAGTTATTATTGTTGCGTTGGCGGGGATGTACTCCAGCTCGCGTGCTGCATCCAGTACACGCGCGGCGGAGTTTCTGATGTCGTTTGAGTAGTAAGTCTCAACCCAGTCAATAAACATGTCGGCCGGGTATTCCAGCACCAACTTGGTGCCGGTGTCGCTCTTGAGCGTCAGCTGAGAGATATAAGACTCGAACCCATACTCACCCACGTTACCCTGGCGGCGGAGATCCTCCTTGATCTCGTTCCAGAGCTTACTTTCCTTTTCCGTTTGGTTCATTGCTTGTATCCTCGTTAAAATCTTTCCCTGCGCGCCGTTCGCCTTTGCTTTCGGTCTCGTGGCGGCGCTGCGAGGGAGAATATGCCATGACTTCTCCTTTCGGAAAAGATTTTTTTATCTTCGGTATGGTGGTGCAGGGCTCTTATCTATTGTTCTATGGGCGTTCCACGACTTTTTATTTTTTTTGGCATACTTGTTTTAGATAGTTAGGAAAACTTGATATTTTTGTCCTAAATTCTGAAAAGTGATTAAGCTTTGTGGAACATTCTATTTAGTGTTTGTAAGCGACAGAATATAAATATACTGAACTAATTTATATGTTTTGTAAAAATATGTTATGTGTTAGATTGTTATGCTTTATTGCCTTGAAAATGAGAGGGTGAGGAAAATGCAAATTTTGTGCGCTGAGGCACGAAAATAGATACAATAAAAGAGTCAGCGGCCCAGTATTAGGCGTGGAAGTGCTGCCAGCCTTGAATTTGCGTTGAGGCTGAAGAAGGTGGCGTCAGGACGCCGATGGGGAATACGGAGATTTCCGGGGTGAGGAGAGCTCTGTCCAGCTCCTCCGGAGTAAGAGTAAAGAGAAGTTCATAGTCTTCTCCATCAGAGATTCCCTGCTGAATGGTGCAGCCGGGGTTGAGTGGAAGGCGGTCCGTGAAGAGTTCAAAACCGCAGTGTGAGGCTTCCGCCAGCCGTGGAAGGTCTGCTCCGAGACCGTCGGAGAGATCCATCATGGCCGTGGGGCGTGGGCCGCATTGCATGAAAGTGCGTGCCAGCTCAAGGCGGGGTTCGAAGTCCAAGTGATGTCCGCTGGGAAATGAGCCGCCCAGAGGGCCGCTCACGCATATGATGTCACCTGGGTGGCCACCTGAACGCAGGATGGCTTGTCCACGCTCTACGCGGCCTGTGAGAGCCACGTTAATGATGATGCCGTCATAAGGCAGGGATGAAGTTTCTCCACCGGCTATGGAAATGCCGCAGCGAGCGGCGAGTTGATTCATACCGCGGTAGATACCCTCGGCGGTCTCAACGGCGCGTTGTGGGTGCATCAAAAGCGTTATGAGGGCATATTCCGGGATGCCGCCCATGGCTGCTATGTCTGATACGGCACGAGCGAGGGCTTTGTGACCTATTCGTTCCGGTTCTGTATCCGGGGTGAAGTGAACATTCTCCACCACTACATCCGTTTTCAGAAGCGTGTCCCACTGTTGGTCTCTAGCCACCACAGCGCAGTCATCTCCCGGCCCCGTGAGCATGGGAGCCTGAGTGGAGAGCTGGGCTAGAAGGCGCTTGAGGACGGCGTTTTCTCCCAGATTGCTGAGAGGTGTGGGCATACGGATGTTTTACATGAAGAGGATGATACAGCTCACGGAAAGTGCGTTGAAGCACATGTGGAAGATAATGGGGATAATGATGGAGTTTGTTTTTTCGAACAGGTAGCACTGCAGGCAGCCGAAAATGAACAGCGCGGGTTCCTGCACGAGGGAGGTGTGAATGACACTGAAAAACAGCGAAGAGGCAATGGTGGCTGCAATGATGCCGCAGCGCTGACGAAGGATATTGTACAGAAAGCCTCTGAAGGCGATTTCTTCTGTCACTGGGGCTATGATGACAGCGCTGAAACCGAGGGCTACGAGCAGCGAAGTGCTGTTACCTTCGGCCATCATGTTTACTAAATCTTGATTTTCTGGTGAGCCGAGTTTGGATACGATGAGGTCATCCAGTCCGGCGATGTCCATGATGGCAGTAGCCAGATAGATAGAAAAGAGGCAGATGCCTATGTAACCTATGTTCTTCCATGTCAGGGTGCCTTTTGTCGGAGGCAGGGTCATGTACCTCAGAATGAAAGGTAAGGCGATGAGTAGCGTGTACAGGCAGGTGAGCCAAACTCCGAAGGTTAGGTTCTGGTTTTCGCTGGTGCTCACTGGATCGGTGAAAAAATCACCCATCTTCATGATGACGAATAGCAGTAGATAGAAGATGATGCAAAGTTCATCCGCTACGTTAGGGAATCGAGAGCCTTCATAGCGAGGCAGGCATGCCAACCGACCGGATTTGATTGCATTAACTCCCACGCCGAGAAGCCAGAGAATAATGCAAATCAGAAGGCCGCCAACGAGGAGGCTCATGTTAATGTATTGGTACAGAGGCAGGGTGGAAAATTTTTCTATCATCTTAAGGGCTCAGGAGATTGTATCATGTAATGCTGTATCTGACAAGGGTGAAATATCGTAAGCCACGGCGCCGAGATAACCTGGGGCTGGGTGAAATACACGCAAGGCGGGCGCGTTATCAAACAGCATCTTGATGTTGTTTTCGTATACGAGAAATGGATAGTCTTTTGCCTGCCAGATGGTGGATGCCGCATGTTTGACGAGGGCTTCAGCTATACACCAGCATGTGAAGAACTCTTCCGGGCTTCGCCCTCTCTGCTTCCACATTCTTAGCTGCTCAGGGTACATGATGCGCTCTGCTAAGCGGTCTGATACGGTGCGGGGGCGGAGCTCCTGCACATCGATTCCTACTGGAGTCTGGTGAAAGGCGATGCTGAGTAAATCAGCGGAATGAGAGAGATTGAAGTGTAGGGGGTGTCCGGGTAGGTTGGGCTTACCATGCCGGCTGTACTCCAAGCGGATTAATTGTGGGGCTATATTCAGGCGGCGCGCCAGTTCTTGTCTGAGCAGACAGCGGCTGAGCAGGTAGTTTCTGCCGCGTTTGGTGCACAGTTCCTGTTCCTCCTTTGGGAGCAGAGATAAATCCGCTGTGTCAGGGGGGAGTTCAGAGAGTCTGTAGCAAAGGTAGTCCATGTGGCTCAGATGGGATGAAAGCTGATAGTGTGTGCTGTGGTGTCATACACAGCAAAGGTGGGGCTGCGGCGTACACCTGCTATCTCACCGGGGTTTGCGACGAGGGTGTTGCCATGAAGGCGTTCTTCGGCTATGTGTGTGTGTCCGTAGAAGACAGCATCATAGTTCCCGCTTAGAATTGCCTTAGTGGCATCCTGAGGAAAGTGCCCCAAGAAGATGCGGCGGTTATCAAGTGTAATGTCTGCCGCGTATCCGTGGTGGCACGTGTCATGCATTTGCTCAGCTAGGCGGAGGTGGGAGCGGTGGTCCCACTCGTTGTTCCCGAAAACAAGGTCAATACCATACTGCCATTCTTCGCGCAGGGTGCGGAGTGTGTACAGAGAGGTGATGTCGCCGGTGAACAGGAGGTGTTTGCACCCCAGCTGTTCCGCTGTTGCAAGCGCTATCAGCAGGTTATCTGTATTATCATGTATATCTGAGAGCAGGGCAACGAGCATAGTGAAGGCGGTTAACGAGGGCAGAAAATGGGGGCGAAGGGGAGTGGGTCTTGAAGAGCTGTCCCAAATTGAGAGGAGATGAACCCATCCGCTGTCAGATACCAGATTGTACTGCCAGGCTGGAGCTCTCGGAAAATCTTTAGTGTGCCGTTTTCATCAGCATACCCGCAGTAGGTGATACCGGTGCGCAGGAGTGGTTCAAAGTTTTTTCTGATTTCGGCGCTGTAATCTGTGCCTCGGCGCTGTTCAAACCACTGCCGGAACGCGGCTTCTGCGCGCTTGAGTCGTTGGCTATTGTTTATCCATAAACCGCAGCTCATCGTCAGATGGTGCTCTCTCATCAGTGCGGAAAGTTCTGACGCGTGCCTCCTCATGGTGGGGCAGTAGTTGACACCGGTCATGAAGCGGTGCTCGTGTATATCCAGCAGCATGAGCAGGCGGTGGTATACGAAAGCCTGCGCCAGTGCCGGGCATTCCGGGTGATGGAAATTTACGATGGTGGTGAGCAGGCGGGGAATGTTGGCAGAGCTGAAGAAGTCGGCCTTATCCAGCTTGAGCTCCTGCATGAGTATTCCGGCATTGATGACGCGGCTTGTGGCTCGGCCTGTGTCTTCCCAGCGCACATCGCGGTTGTTGATGGTTACAGCGGGGTCTAAATCAGAGCGAGTTATGCGTATTCTGCCCGTCGCATCAACGTCTGGGAGAGATTCTGTATAGCATACTTCTCCTTGCCCATCACTCACCTCATATATTTTTCGGTACAGGGAGGGGGCGGTGAAGAGGTCTTCTGCCAGATGCACCTGAGCCATACTTGCCGGGTAGGCAACGGTGAAGGTGCCTTGGCCTCTCATATGGGTACAGGCTGCCGCGTGCACTTGAGCTTCACTAGGCACATTCGGGCGGGCGGGATCTCTCAGCAGGTTTTTCACGCTTTCTTCCGTCGGAAGCAACGGTGTCGTGGCTGTTATCCGCAGGGCTGGCGGATATTGAGTGGGTGTGAAAGCGTTGAGTATCCGGAGGTGCTGCTGGTAGGTTCTGACTTTCGGCATTTCATCGTTGAGACGCCGATAGGCGGAGATATCAGCCAGCGTGCTGCGCAACTGGGCTTCGCGCTCCTCCACGCGGCGGAGGATATCCGGGTCCAGATTGTAGCTGGCTGGTGCAACTCTGTATTTTCTGCGTATTTCCAGCAGTAGAGCAAGTTGCTCGTGTATAGCCGCTGAATCCTGCTGTGTATTGCCGGTGGCTGGAGGTATGGGGGGCAGGGGCTGCTGTAGTTCTCTCACGTATTCATCACGCAGGCGGGTGAGCTGCTCGTGTTCGAGGTCGCTTAGCCTTTGCCAGCGCAGGGAGAGCTCCCGCATATCTTCCGGAAGCTTGAGTAAATCCTGCTCGATTTCGGCACGCTGGGATAAGCTCATGGAGGATATGCTGCCATGGGATTGCTCTAATTTGCTGATGACTTCCGTGAGTTTGCTTACTCGGATATTTGTGGAGGCAATCCATTGGTTGGCTTCCCTGATGGTCTGATTAAGCTGAGGGTGAAGGAGCCGGTATATCGGTATGTCAACAGCCTTAGCAACCGCGGTAATCTGCTGATAGCGGTTGTGACTTATGGCTGCGCTGAGTTCTTGTTCGTTCGTGTCGGCTTTGTGGTAACTTATGCTGATGACACCGATAAAAACTGCCAGAATGCCCATGGGCACAGCGAGCTTCCGCAAGTAATTGCGGTGCTGTTTTTGGCTTTTGCGCTTCAGTTCATTCTTGATGAGTTTGAGGTGTTCGCTAATGGCTGTGTGCTTATTGTTCCGGACCCGGCGGAGCTGGTGGTGCAGTTCCTTGAGTTCGCGGTGCAGCTTGAGAAGATGTTCCTCTTTTAGTGAGGTGAGGGCTTCTTCGGAATACTTGCTGATGAGATGTTCCGCTCGGCTGAGCATTTCGTTCAATTCTCGGGACTGCCGCTGTGCCGGTGATTCTGTGACGCGCAGGGGGGCGTCGGCTAGTAGACGCTCCAGTTCCGCCACGGCAAATGAATCCTCAGGGTGGCTCTTGAGGCGGGCTCTGAGGATTTGCTCAGCTTTCTTTTTGTTGCCGGCCAGAGCGTAGCGGCGCAGGGTTCGTTCCCAGCTGTGTTTTCTGTTTCCGGCCATTAGTTTTCCTCTGTGCTGGATTCTGCTTCAGCCGGTGATGCGTCAGTTGTTATTTCGGCCGGTTCCGGGAGTACTGAAAGGGGCTCCATATAGGAGAAAAAGGGAGGCTCCCGGAGCCATTCTGCCATAGTGGGGACGTCCGCTAGTAGCTGTTGCCACTCAGCTCGCTCGTGTTCATCATTGCAGCTGCTGGCCCAGTCTCGGGGGGGGCAGGCGTGGATGGATTCGTGCATGTACAGGCGGCACATGTTCTCCGCATTCAGCTTCAGTGCGCTGCTGCATTCGCGCAGGCGGCGGAGATTAGCGGCATGACCATGGGTGTCCTCAGAGGCGCTGCGCAGCAAGGTGAGGCATTCCAGTAGCGTGTCTCGATGGCTGTGCTCTTTACCGGGGTAGTTACGTAGACGGGCCTCGAAGCGGTCCAGCTGGCGTTTGGTGCTGTCCGGGGAGTATTCGCTTGCGGCCAAGCGGGAGAGGAACAAGAGGTCTTCTCCTGTGTTGACGTGCTCCACGATGCTGTCTCTGAGTTCCACCGCATCATCCATCATGAGTCCGGAAATGAGAGTAACTGCGCTCCATAGTACAAGAACGCCACCCAGATAACAACTCCACCGCACCCATTTGTTCGGTCGGGGTAATATATTGAATACGGCTTCATCCGGTGTTTCCGTGTATTTGTACGGCAGGTAGCCTTGCGGCGCGGGGGATGACGGCGCTTGCTGGGGCGTGACTCTCAGCGGAGGCAGGGCGCCCAAGGGGGCGGATATAGGTGCATTCTGGGGAATGGCTATTTCCAGTTCCGGGGTTATGGGTAAGATGGGTACGTCCATCTTGGCGGCACGGGCTGCGTGCTTGCTGCCTTCCGTGGTGAACAGTCGGTTGTATTTAGCTGCCGGGCAGGATGGTCCCGCAAATGTGGCAAAGCTTTTGCCCCAGCCCCGAGTTGCGGACAGCCAGTCGCACTCGTGGATGAGGTGCAGTATGTCGTTTGCCGGTATTTGCTCTGAAATGGTAATCACACAGCCGCGGTCATATGGCGCTGAGAAGAAGGCGCGGGCGTTATTCTTGTGCCCGGTAAGACGTTTCCACGTGGGTTGTAGTGCTGCGTCTGGCAGGGCTGCTGCCGTCAGCCTAGGTTCATCGTCTATGTAGTGAAAGCGCTGGGCTGCATTTGAGGTACACCATAGTCCTATATTGCTCAGCGCCAGGGCAATGCCGGCGGGGGTGGGGCGTGAGGCGTTGCGTCTCAGGCTCTGAACTTCGTCATGGGTGAGAGCAAGGTGGTGTGCCGTATAGGTAGCGGCGCTGCCTTCTTTGCTTTGCTGCAGGAAGCTAATGACGTGGAATTGGGTGCCGCCGCATTCAGCGATGGTGTAGACAAATTGCGGGGACGAGCCGCAATCCGTTCCCGGGTACAGGGTGCTGCTGAGGCGGATGAGCTCTTCCTCCAGCAGGTGGGGAATGGACCGGCTGCGGCTTACCATGCGGCCATCCGGCAGGTTTTCCTGTACAGTGGCGTGGTATATGAGCTGAAAGGACATGAGCAGTGAGGCGGGTGGAGGTTAATTGTCGTTACCGGGCAGCAGCAGGGGCTCTGCGCGGTTGAGAGCCCAGATGAAGGCATCTGTTATGTGAAGGGGGAGAAGATTGCCATCTGCCGGGCCCAGAAGTTGTTCGCCGGTCTTTTCGTTAGTGAACTCAATGGGGGCTTTACCCAGAGCTGATGCTGCAAAGTAGACAACGGTATCTGATATGGCTTCGGCGTTGGTGCATATCTGAGGGCTGATGTGGAACAGCAGCTCACGCAGACGGGCTGAATTGGCGGCCACGTTATCGCACCGTACGCGGCCATTGCGTATGACGGGTAACAGGGGCTCAGGTCCCAGCAGGTGCAGCCAGCTATCGCTCTTGCCGATGATAACTGCCAGCGGCGTGGACATCTTCTGCCCGGGGGGCAGGTTCAAGCTAGTACGCAGGCGCAGCTCTGTTTCCGTCAGCATCAGAGTCTGACGTCCCGGCGGGTACAGGCTCTTCTGCAGTTGTGGGTCTTTCACATCCTTGAGCAGGGCTCGGAAACCGGGATTGGTGGTGGGGTCAAACAGGAAGAAGATTGTATCCGCCACTTTCAGGTGTTCAGCACCAATGGTTTCTGTGAAGCTTCTGCCCGGCTCGTAGGTCTCTCCGGCGTTATCGTAAAGGACGATGGAGTGAGTCTGTTCATTCTTGCTCAGAGAGTAAATGAAGGGGCGGGGCATACTGGCAAATGCACCATCCCTCCAGACTTGGTGGTAGAGCTTTCCTCGGAGCTGTGTTTTGGCGATGTGAGCTTCTTCCGGCCCTTTGGCGGTGAAGACACGCATTCGCATTTCATTGAGAGGCTCATTTGCCGCGGGAGCGGTATCCCGGAAGGGTATCATGAACTCGCGTGGGATGAGGCTTTCCAGTTCGTGAATGAGCGAGGCGAGATAATATGACTTACCGGCGGCCGGCACGCCGATGAGCGAGAAGATGTGCTGGGTTGTATGTAAGAAGAAGGGCGGCAGCTTATGGTGGCAGGCCGGGCAGGCCCACTCAGTACAGCGGAGTCCACGTGAATCCAGCGGGTAGTTCTCCGAGTCCAGGTGTTGAGGCAGGAAGCGCTGCATTTCCTGCTCGCCCAGTATGCTGTCACCCTTCAACTCAGAGTGGGTGGCCACGCTGAGAACTTCATTTTTTTTGAAAAGGGCCCAGCAGAAGGGGCAGCGGTAATGCCCGCTGGGTGTGGCTCTTTTGGCGTGTATGTTCTGTAGGCGGGTATCGGATTGGGGAAGGCGCTGCGCCACATTTACGATATCTTTCAGCCGGAATGCGTATCGCTCCAGTCCTTCAAAGGTGGCCAACGCATCGTCGGTGTCAACCAGAGGATTGGTAGCCAGCTCCATTAGTGCCATGGGGGCGGACCATGTACCTACTTCCGGATCATAGATGAACCAGTTCCTCGGATTCATTCTGCTGAAATCTGGCTGTTTATCTGCTTCACCATACCAGATGATGACGCAGCCACCGCTGATGATGAGCAGGTTCAGTACTCCTCCTTGCAGAAGAATACTATCGCTTACCGTTTTTCTATTAAGTGAGTAAGGGCAGTTCTTGTCACGGGGGAAGAAGCGGCAGACTCCGTTTCTCTGGGCAAATGTACCGGCGTTTTCTTCCATCATAGTGATACGGAAGGTGTTTTTCTGCCCTTTGCCTATGGACATGAAATCTGCGTCTGACGCGCGCAATTTGCCCGTCAGGCAGTCATAGATGTATAGGCGGCTGTTCATCTGATGTTCCGGTGTTGGTTTGCCCGGTTATTTTATAGCATGAAATGCGGGGAAAGTCAAGGATTCCCCTGTCTTCTCGTGGGGTAAACTATCTTGAAAGGAAAAGCTGTGGTTGAAATGGGGCCGACTATGAAGAAGCTGCCTATCATAACAACTCGCCCGGCAGATGTATGGTCTGCCGGGCGTGCTGAAGTTCAGGAATGTTTTATGGCAATCAGGCCAGGGTGGCCTTATGCGCATTGTGGATGATTTCCGCCTCTCGCTTGACGCGCACCTGCAGGTCTGCCAGTGCGTTCATGTAGTAAATGTAGGCGTCAAAGGGTGAGGGGTAGGGGGTGAACCCGTTGCTCTTCTCCATGTAGTGGAAGTGGTCTGCGCTCTGCAGCTTACGCCACACGTGAATCATGTCGCGGTCCTCGCTGTCTTTCACAGAGTTTTCCAAATCATAGATTTTCTTGATGGCTTCCTGCTGCATGACGTTGCCATTCCAGTGAGTGGTGGTGCCGAACGTGGAGCAGCTGACGGGGCTGGGCACATCCAGAGTGCCGGTGGAGTCAAAGCTGCGCACGCACTCGGTGGGTGTCATGAAGTTGTTGCCGGCGAAGAGGGCGGCCATAATCATGCTGCGCCAGAACTCGAACACGCCTGTGGTGTCCGGCTGTCGCTCGCCGAGTGTTTCGTAGTCCATGGAGAGGTTCACCACCTGTCCCTGCTGGTGGCCGAGCCAGTCAGCGTAGGTATAAGGGGAGAGGGGGTATTCGCTCCATGAGGGGTCTACGCGGCGGTTCGCCAAGTCGTTAGAAAGGTGGCGATTGCGTACGATGGTCTTAGTTTTGGCAATGAGCGGGGCGCACTGCAGCTCGTTGGGGTGCAGGTTCTTCATCATGCGGCTGCTGCCATCCGCCATAATGCCTTCAAAGCCCATATCATAGGCCTGAGCGGCGATGGCGTTGGAGTACAGCATGCCGGTGTTCCAGAGCACGGTGGGGCGTTGGCCGAAGAGCTCCTCGATGAGGTCCATGTGTTCCTCTACCTGTTCTGCGAACTCGCCTGTGGAGTACAGGGAGGCCAGAGAGGCGTAGTACGGCATGGCGAGAAACTCCACACAACCGGTCTCAGCCAGCTCCTTGAAGGAGGTGATGAGGTCCGGGCGGTGGTACTTGGCCTGCTCCAGAATAACGCCGGAAATGGCCAGTGCAAACTTGAACTTACCATCAGAGAGCTCAATGAGTTGCTTCATGAGCCTGTTGGCCGGCAGGTAGCAGCGTTCTGCTACCTCGCTAAGCATGCGCCCGTTCAGTTCGTCGTCTTCATAGAAGGCGTGCTCGCCAATCTTGAAGAAATCGTAAGGTATCAGGCGGTTAGGCTGATGCGCGTGGAATGTCAGAGAAATATTCATAATTCCTTAGCGGGTAAGGGGGATGATTCTTGTTACCAACCGAGCACGTGGTGATAGACGCGCAGCATCTTGTCTGCAGCGGTTTCCCAGTTGGAGTTCTTAATATCCTGTGCGCTCTGCTCAGCCACCTGCTTGTAAAGCTCTTCATCCGTGATGAGATCCACGATGTGCTTGGCCATCATGTTCACATCCCAGAAGTCTGCCTTGAGGGCGCCCTTCATCACCTCGGCCACGCCACTCTGCTTGGAGATGACGGCCGGGATGTTGAACTGAGCGGCTTCCAGAGCGGAAAGTCCGAAGGGCTCGGAAACGGAGGGCATGCAGTACACGTCCGTCATGCTCAGCAGCTCGTTTACCTTCTGCTTGTTCAGGAAGCCGGTGAAGTGGAACTTGTCGCCCACGCCGTGGAAGGCGCCGGTCTCGATGAGCTGGCGGAGCTTCTCGCCCGTACCGGCCATCACAAAGCGTACGTTGTCCGTCTGCTCCAGTACCTTGGCTGCAATCTGCAGGAAGAACTCCGGGCCTTTCTGCGCTGTCAAGCGGCCCAGGAAGAGGACGAGTTTCTCCGGGAACTTCTTCTTGGTGTGGAAGACGTGCACGGGGGCGGCGCCGTTATGGACGGGGAAAATCTTGGCAGGGTCAATGCCATAGTGGCCGGCGGCCACTGTACCGGTGTATTTGGACACGGGGATAACGGCATCTGCTTGCTCCATGCCGTATTTTTCGATGTCGTAAATCCAGCCGCGAGCGTCAGCACCGGCGCGGTCAAACTGGGAAGCGTGCAGGTGCACCACGAGAGGCTTGCCCGTAGCCTTCTTTACCTCAACACCAGCCAGATACGTCATCCAATCGTGAGCATGTACCACGTCAAAATCATAACTGCGAGCCATGACGGCGCAGATTTTCGAGAACTCGATGACCTTGCGTGCTAAGTCGCCGGCGTACAGGTCTTCCTTGCTGGTGAACAGGTCCAAATCCGCCTTGTGCACTTTGCTGAAGAGCAGTTTGCCTTCGCGGGTGAAAACGATGTTACCCGGGGTGCCTTCTTCGCAGGCGTAAGGATCCAGATTTACCGGGGCCTTGCCTACCACGGAAAAACTCTCATATGTGTACCCCTCTTCCAGGGTTTCCATTTCCCTGTGTTCAAGGTTGTTAATGCCTACCAGTCCAAACCCTTCATACTTCACACCGGGTTTTGCTTTGGGTACGATTACTGACAGGTCAACCTTCTGTGCTAATGCGCGGGAGATGCCCATGCAAGCCACACCCAATCCGCCATTAATCAGCGGAGGGAACTCCCAGCCTAACTTTAATACTTTTATCCTTCTCATACGTTCCTCTTTTTTCGTTGGTTGTCAGTGACGCTGCGGCAACTTTGCCTCAGCGTCACCACTATTAAACACTTTTGTACACCTCTTGACAAGTCTAAAGTGTGACCAAATGCCGCCATTCCCTGTGTTATACTATGATTTTTAGGAAATTCGGCTATTTCTAACGAATTCTGACAGCAGAATCCGCAGGGCGGAGCGGGGAGAATTAGTTCTCAAGGTTAGCTCGGCGGATGTCCTGAAGCGCTTCAATGAAGTCATCCAGAATTTCCGCAGGAACCATGATTCGGTCACGGTTGGAGCTTACTTTTTCCGTGATTCGTACCACGCGGCCTCGTGCATTGCTCTTGAGGTCGATGAAGAAGGTTTTACGATCCGCAATGATTTTCTCTGTACAAATGATATCGTCGTCCACTGTTGTATATTCGGAACGCTGTTGTACGCCCCGGCTCTTATATAATATAGCAAGAAGAAACCATCAGTCAATAAATAAAATATAACACAGGTATAAAAGTAGTGCGAAATACTGAAAAAATATCAGTTGGCGCGTCTCCGTGCCAGATTTGACTTGATTTTTCTGCCCGGAGAGGGCATACTGGTGGCGTGAAGGCATGATTCGCATATATTCACAGTCTGCGCAAGGAATATCCCGTATGGTTGGGCTGAATGAGCCGGAGAACCTTAACGGGGAGATTTTCTGGATAGACCTCCTCACTCCCAATGCTGAGGAGTTGCGCTATGCTGAGAAGCTTTGCTTCATTGAAATGCCCACGAAGGATGAAATGCGAGAAATTGAGGCCACCTCTCGTCTATACTGCGAGGACGGTGCCCGTTTCATGACGACTACCGTGCTCTCCCGCGTGGAGACGGATGAACCCATCATCGCGGAAATCACTTTCATCCTGAAAGAAAAGGTGCTTATCACCATCCGCCATACGGATTCTTACTCCTTCCGTATGTTCTCCCAGCAGCTCTTACGCCGTACGGACACGAACCGCGATCTCGTTTTCATCGGGCTTCTGGAGTCACTCGTAGATCGTCAGGCTGACGTGCTTGAACGATTCGGTGCGGATTTGGATGCCCTCTCCAAGAAGGTGTTCGTATCCCAGCACCGCCGCAAGGAGAAGGAGGACTCGCCGGATACGGATGACCTGCGTGATGCTCTTGAAGAGCTGGGCCGAGTGGGTGACCTTATCACCCGCCAGCGAGATGCCCTCGTGAACCTTCTGCGCATGATTACCTTCGCCGGCAATGAGGATTCCTGCCTCAGCAGCCATGATAGCCTCTATGTGCCGCTCCGGCCTGTCTCGCGAGACGTGAACTCCCTCTCTGAGTACGCTTCCTTCCTTTCCAATAAGATTAACTTCATGCTTGATGCCGTGCTGGGTCTCATTAACATTGAGCAGAACGACATCGTGAAGGTGTTCACCATCATGAGCGTGGTGTTCCTTCCGCCCACGCTCATTGCCAGCATCTTCGGTATGAACTTCAAATCCATGCCCCTGCTTGATTCTCCCTGGGGCTTCTGGGTATCACTTGTCATGATGGTGCTTGCCGGCGCCATCCCCCTCATCATCTTCAAACTCAAACGCTACATCTGAATACCATGATAAGCACTCGTAAGGTCATTAAGCCTGAGCAGGAAATCCAGAAGGCAGACATCCTCATCGAAGCTCTGCCTTACATGCAGTCCTACAGAGACAAGACGATTCTCATCAAGTTCGGCGGTTCCGCTATGGATGACCCGGAGCTCGTGAAGTCCCTCATGCGTGATATCGTGGTGCTGGAGGCCATGGGTATGAACCCCGTGGTGGTGCACGGCGGTGGCAAGGCCATCTCCAAGGCTATGGCGGACGCCGGCCTTGAGGCACGCTTCGTGAATGGCCTGCGAGTCACCACGCCTGAGGCTATCGACATCGTGGAGCGTACGCTTTCCGGCACGATTAACCCCGGGCTTGTGGAGATGATGCGTTCCTCCGGCGGCAAAGCCGTAGGTATTCCCGGTACGAATGTTTTCGTGGGTGAGAAGCTCATGGAGAAGGATGCCGAGGGCAATCCCGTGGATATCGGCATGGTGGGCCGTGTGATTGGCAGCCAGCTCCGCCGCGTGGAAGAAGCTCTCTCCCTGCAGCTCACTCCCGTGATTTCTCCTCTCGCCCGTGAGCTCGGCACGAATCAGGCTCTGAATGTGAATGCTGACCTCGCCGCTGCAGCTCTCGCCTGTGAGCTGAAGCCCGTGAAGCTTGTGTACATCTCGGACGTTCCCGGCCTGATGCTGGATCCCAAGGATCCCAGCACCATCGTGAAGAGTATCAACCGCAAGGAGGCCTTCCAGCTGATTGATGAAGGCATCATCTCCGGCGGTATGATTCCTAAGGTCAAGAGCGCCGTGGATGCCCTGAACGCCGGTGTGCGTAAGGTGCACTTCGTGGATGGACGTCTGCCGCACACCCTCCTGCTGGAAATCTTCACGCCGGAAGGTATCGGTACCGAAATCGTGCGCGAGCAGCGCTGATTCTGAAACTCTTCTGATTCATATATGACACCGCCACGCTCCATTGCCTTGCTTGCCGGTGTGCGCAACAGCGGCAACCTGCAGCTTATGCAGACGGTTGCCGCTGCCTGTCAGGCGGCCGGCCTGAATGTGTATGAATATAATCGGGACTCCGCCGAGGAGCCCGAGGTGCTGATTTGCCTCGGCGGGGATGGCACGATGCTTTCCACTGCCACCAGGGCCGCAAGGAAGGGCATCATCCTTGCTGGTATCAATACCGGCCACCTAGGTTTCTTGAGTGCATGTGCCCGCTCGCAAGTGGCCGCTCTCGTGTCCTCTCTGGCGGAGGGGACGTTCGGGGTGGAGGAGCGCGTGATGCTTGAAATCTCCCAGCAGAGCGTCACCTCATACCCGGAGCCGCTTCTCGCGCTGAATGAGGTCTCCCTCATGCGTGCCCAGACCGGTAAAATGATTGATGTGGACGTGGAGCTGAACGGCTGCCTGCTGAACCGCTATCATGCGGATGGTGTGCTCGTGGCCACTCCCACAGGCTCCACCGCTTATTCTCTTTCCGCCGGTGGCCCGCTCCTTTGGCCGGACGCTCGGGTCATCTCCATCACCCCCATCTGTCCCCACAGCCTGACAAGCCGTCCCGTCGTGGTGCCGGATTCCATGGAAATTACCCTTCGTCCCCGCGCCCGCCGTGGCCGCATGGAAGAATCCATCATCTACTCCGTAGACGGCCGCTCCGCACATCACATCCCCGTGAATGATGTGCTCACCATCCGCCGCGCCGAGCGCAAACTGAAGCTCCTCGCTCTCCCGGATAATGACTTCGCCGTCCGCCTCCGTGCAAAGCTTGGGTGGTGATGGGGCTCTCATAAGAATCTGACTCGAGCAGATGGTTGACACCGTTCTTCCATCTGTTCGGCCTCCTCTCCTATCCTCTGCTGCGACGT
The DNA here is from genome assembly GCA_045652085.1 of Akkermansia sp. Lineage (GTDB taxonomy): Bacteria > Verrucomicrobiota > Verrucomicrobiia > Verrucomicrobiales > Akkermansiaceae > Akkermansia. The sequence goes on along the minus strand of JAZRTR010000038.1, from coordinate 50,225 downwards.
TTTCCTGAATATAGTTACCCCATGCGCTATATTAATCGATATATCCTTGTTTTCATTCTGATATTCTTCGTGAGCTATTCAGCTGATGCTAACGAAGTAATGCGGGGTACTTGTATTCGCGTTCTTGATGGTGATACAGTGGATATTGTTTCTGATGGTGAGCATGAGTTATTTCGTGTTCGCTTATGGGGGATAGATGCCCCTGAAACCTCTCAGCCCTATGGCTTTGCTGCAAGACGCGCTCTTGCAGACGTGATTTTGGGAAAAGATGTTCAGGTACGTATTCTTTCCGTTGATTTGTATGGTCGGTGTGTGGGGGAGGTTTTCCAGAACTCGCAAAACGTCAATGAATATATGTTAAGGCAGGGCCTTGCATGGTATTATGAACGTTATGCGAGAAATGAAACCAGATTCAGACAAGATGAGGCCAGCGCGCGGGTGCATCGTAAAGGATTGTGGGCTGGTGTTCAGCCTGAAGCTCCGTGGAATTATAGACGCAGGGTCAGGTCCGGGGGGAAGCGGATGATTGTCACGCCGCTGGTGATGGCTGCTATTCGTGGCCATGTCGAGGTGGTAAAGTATTTGATAGATGCTGGTGCAGATGCTGATGGCGTGGGAGGAAAACTAGCACTGCTCGCTGCAATCCGAAACAACCAAGTTGATGTTGTTAGGTGCTTGCTAGAAAATGGAGTAGATGTCCGTACTGATAATGCTGTTTATAATCACGAATGCGCTGAACCCGCGAGCGTGGCTCTGAGTGATGATAACATGACCGGTCGTTGTTTTCGTGTACCTGACGGAGACTCGATTGACGTTAGTTTGACATCCGGCAATTTTGTTCGAGTTCATTTATGGGGTGTAGATGCCCCTGAGCTGCTGCAGGCACATGGGGCAGAGGCTCATCAGTTTCTTACAGAATTATTAGCAGGTGAGGACGTCAGAGTTCGTGTTTTAGGAACTGATGGTAATGGCGGTTATGTGGGGCAGGTGTATAAGGGGGAGGAGTGCGTGAATCTTCAGGTCTTGTCTCATGGATGGGGATGGTTAAATGTTCAACATGGGGGCTCAAAGCCGGAATATGCACGAGCTTGGCATGATGCATGTAATCGTAATTGTGGATTGTGGGCAGAAGCTGGTGCTGTTAATCCTCAGGAAGTGCGTGGGCAAGATGTGTTGGTTAATCCTGCTGGAAGTGTAGCTTTGTCCCTTTCCGTTGCTGTTGGAAATGAGGAAATTATTGATATGCTCCGCCAGCATGGCGCAGAATTAACGGATGTCGTTTCCTGTTTACCCATGGTATATGCTGCTCGGAATAGTCGTCCCGAGCTTGTAAGGGCTCTCGCTAATCATGGTGCGCCGATTAATGGCCGGGTAAATGTGGCGGGCGTAGGTCGACGTACTCTTCCTCGTTCAAATGAACAGAGCACTCCTCTTCACAATGATAACAGGAGGCAGTTTTCTGTTATCTCCGAGAATTTTCCCGACAATGTAAGCCATGGAATCCGGGATGAAGTCTATGGATTAGGGTATCCTGAGTCTACAATTCCTGCTATCCATGAAGATGACTCAGTTTCGGCTGATGAGGAACTCTTAGTCTCTGTATACAATGGGGATCTTGAGCGAATTAAGGCGTTTGTAGAAGGTGGTGGGGATATTAATGCTGCGGTAGATGTTTATTCGTCATCTGTTTTGAGACCCTGTCTGTCTAATATGCAATTTCTCGAAAATGAAGCGGATAGAGAACTTGTTTTGGGGACGACTCCAATAATTGAGGCAGCAAAAAGGGGAAACTCCGAAGTCGTGCGCGTTCTCGTCTCCAATGGGGCTAATGTTGAAGTGAAAGACGCTTTTAACACAACGGCCACCCAATATGCAGAGGAAAAAGGAAGACGTGATATTGTCCAAGAATTGAGGCGTGTCTCGTCAGCGTCTACACGTGTCAGTACGGCAAATAGTTCAACTCAACCAAGCTATATAGTGCCAAGGGGCACCATCATTCCTAATCCTGCTACTACGCCATCACCTTCCACCGTGGCGAATGGTTCACCAAGGCCTAGTCCTACATCCTCGGTAGAACGAACTTCTGCTCCCTTGTTTGAACCTACCATAAATCGTACTTCCACGACATCGCGAACATCTGTTCCTCGTTCTCAGCCAAGACGCAGCTCAGGACGTACATATAGTAGCGGTGGATATAGTAGACAGGGGGATTCATATTTTCGTAAAAATATAGAGCCGATTTTGGTTCGGACTGGCGTTTTTGTATTTTTCGTAGTATTAGTGATATTAGTTTTTTTCTGTATTGTAGAAGATTTGTTTTTAATGGCTGCAAAAAGAAAAACAACGATATTTGCTCGACTGTTCTTTTTGTTTGGTCTTAAATATAATCCTAAAGACACCAGTAGAGGATTTTCACCATTGTGTGTGGCTGTATCATGTAATAACCTTAAGTTGGTAAAGTTTCTTCTTAAAAAAGGGGCAAATCCTAATTTTTGCACTAAATGGGAAGTTGGTTCAATGCCAACAGCAGTATTACGAAATAACCTTGAATTAGTAAAATATCTCGAGGAAAAAAGACGAAAACGCAATTATGTTCCTCATTGGGAATTCTATCCAACACAAATAGCAGTGATATGTAATAACTTTGAATTGGTAAAACTCCTTCTTGAAAAAGGAGCAGACCCCAATGTTTGCTCGGAAGCAGTAGACTATCCAATACAAATAGCAGTATCATGTAGTAACCTTGAATTGATTAAACTCCTCCTAGAAAAAGGAGCTAATCCCAATATCAGCACAAAATGGACAGTCTATCCATTACAGGCAGCAGTAGCAAGCAATAACCATGAATTAGTAAAACTCCTCTTAGCAAAAGGAGCAGACCCCAATATTTGCACAGCAAATGGCATCTATTTAATACAATCGGCAGTAACAAGTAATAACTATGTATTGGTAAAGCTCCTCTTAGAAAATGGTGCAGCCCCCAATGTTTGCACAGAACGAGGAGACTATCCAATACAAACAGCGGTAACAAGCAATAACCATGAATTGGTAAAACTCCTCCTAGAAAAAGGGGCAAATCCCAATATTCGCACAAAAACGCAAGATTATTTAATACAAATTGCGGTTAAATGTGCAGAAATGAATGTTTTGTCTTCTCTTATTGAAAGAGGTGCAGATATTACAGTATTGGATTATAGAGGGTATAATCTGTATGAGATTGCATGCTTAAAAAATAGGTTTGATATAGCAGAATGGCTGGAATCTATAGGAATATCGACACAAGATATTACTATTTTTTTTGCCAGAGTAGTTTCATGTGAGACGAAAAATCTTCAACTTATTGACTATTTGTTGTTGAAAGGAGACATTTGTTTTGAGTATATAGAAAGTTCTTCAAATAGTACTTTATATAGTGCTTTAAGAAGTCGAAATCTAAAATTAGTGGAACTCTTAATAAATAAGGGGGCAAATATTGAATATATGCTTTGTTGTTTGGATAACGCTATTCAATCACAAGAGAACAAAATCGCTGAGTTCCTAATTATTAATGGGGCAAATGTCTTCTATCGTCCCTTCGGTTCTACCACATTGTTGAACAAGGCGTGTAAAAAGGGGATGCCGCGTGTTGCTGAATTGATTCGAGAAAAAGGTGGTAAAATGTATTCAAAGGAGCAAGACGAATATTGTAGGCAAAGAGGTATTGACTTTAGTTCAGCTAAACCGCTTAGAAAAATTGAAAAAATCGACTTTTCGTTGTTTCATTAACTCAAATTAGTATTCTCGCGTCTCTTTGTTATGTCTTCATCCTGCTCCAGACTCCGTAAGGGAAAGGTGCTTGCACCTCAGCTGCTTGTGCAGCGCAAGGGTTCGCGGATTCATGAGTTGCCCCGCATAGTGGCATGGTTGCCGCTGATGGTGGCCTTTCTGAGCATGCCGGTGTGGGCCTTGGCTGGGGGATTGGGCGATACGCTTGGGGTTGTGAGCTTTATTTTCTGCGTGATAGGGCTTATCCTCAGCCTGGTGGTGAGCATGGCTCTGCTGTTCTACAAAGAACGGCGAGTGGAGGCCCTGCTGCTGATACTGAGCACCATCGTATTCTTTCCGTTGTTCTCGATGGTAGTTTTGACGCTCGTTTTTGGTTAGGACGCGAAAGGCGAACCGCCGGGGTTTCCGGTGGAAAGAATATCGCCTATATCTCGAAGGAAGATTATCTCCCTAATCCTTGGGCGATGAGGGTGAGGAATCCCTCATAATGGCGGAGGAGGGAGAGGCGCGCGGAGCTGATGGCTGCCGAGGTGCCGCTGCCCTGAAGGGAGCGCACGGGGCAATGGAGCTGTGCGGCCTTGTCTGTGTAGGTGAGCCATGCCTCATGGGCTGCGAGGAACATGGATTGGCAGGTGGTATTATAGTCCTCCGGGGCGGAATCCAGCTGGGTGTTCGTGATGAAATCCCTGCTCGGGCGGTCTCCTGCCATGAGGGAGGCCATGAACTGCACGCGGCTGAGGTGCTGTGCCAGCAGATGGGCGTGGAGCTCCGGCAGGTCGCTGCGGTAGGTGTCCCATGTGCTGAGGCGGTTGCTGAGGGCGGCGGCAAAAGGGTCTTCCTCGGCCTCTGCTTGCTCGGGGCAGCGCTCCGGCTCGGTGAGCACGGAGTTCCGGCGCATGTGCTGCATGTCTTTCTGCATCAGCGAGAGCAGGGCACTGCGGTACTGCTGCATGGCGGCGCGATAACGCTCGGGCTGCGTGGTGCGGAGAGGCTCCAGTGAGTAGGCGGCATAGTCCATCTGCGCGGCAAATGCCTGAGTCGCGGCTTCTGCGGCTTCGCAAATGGCCTGCTGGGCAGCAGCTATATCATGACGGCCGCATACACAGAGACTGCCATTCTCACGGGAGTATTGTATATCCTGCAGCCAGATGCTGTACATGGCTGCCACGGATTCACTATCGCTTGTACGTGAGGCTGCTTCCGCCGGCATGCGAACAGCGCCCGTGCCGGCACAAATAGCCGTGGGGGATGCTATCAGCGTGGCGAGCAGGAGTCCGCAGAAAAGACGCCGGGATGAAAGGGGGTGGCAAGGCATGGTCGGTGGTATTGAACTTGTTCGTGATTATTCTAAGAGCGTTATGAGGAATGTCAAGTAAATATGCTTAGGCTGATACCGCCTCCTGAGACTATGATGGGGTTTCTACGAGAGAAATTCTTCCCCCGGCCGCGCGGATGAGCTCTGCGCATTCCGTATGTCCATTAAAGTCAGCAATGAAGAGTGGTGTGGTGCTGAACTCATCCGTTGCATTGACATCAATGCCGGGCGCTGCGAGTAACTTGGCGCACTCGGCATACCCTTTTTCGGCGTCTCTTCCTGTGTTTTGTCTCCTTTGAGATGGGGACTCACCTAAAGTGAGAAGCTAGAGAAGGGGGACGAAAACATGATACCTTGCTTGGTGGCTAGGTATGGACGAATTAGATGTGGTGTTTTTTCAGGCCTTTCAACGAACTTTCTTTTCATAAAAGAACACTAATGAGTTATATGTCAATGGTGAAAATGAGGGCCAAGTGTTAAAAGAAAGTTACAACGGATGAAATATATTGCTCTTGCTGTTTGAAGTATGATAATATATAGGAGAAGAAGGAGATAAGTATGAAAAAGAAAATTCTGACTTGTAAACGCGGGCTCATCATCTGCTTAGTGCTAACGGTGTGTGGTATTCTGGTGGGGTTGGGGGCTTTTGGCTGTATGATGGATGAGCTGAGCGAGATGCTGAGACTCGGGCTGAGAGATTTGCTGGAGTTGGAGCCGCCGAACCCGCCTATTTGTGATATTGATCATGATGATGCTTGGCTTTTGCGGGGGCTGACGATAGTGGATAAGTATGATGCAGAGGACGTGGTGGAGGCTGCCATTGTGTGTGGAGTATCTTTGCTGGGGGCTCTGCTGAGTGGGCTTGCGGCACTGGTACTTTCCTTCTTCGTGAGGAACAAGCCTGCAGAGGCCCCGAAGAGCTGACCACCGGGCCTTTCGCCGTCTTGAAAGAGATGCGCCATCACCCGGCAGTGGGTAATGGCGCATGTTTGTTTTTAAGCTGATATGGCGGCGTAATTACTCCTGCTCGCCTTCAGCGAGCTTGGCGTAAGCGAACTCTTCGTCCGGGTCTGCACCGTGCTGAGCCTTGTGAATCTTGGAGCGGAAAAGCTTCATTATGAATACGAAGGAGCAGGGGATGAAGAATACACCCACCAAGGTGGCGACGCTCATGCCGATTACCACCACCACGCCGATGGCGTTACGAGCCAAGGCGCCGGAGCCTTCTGCGGTGAGCAGCGGTACACAGCCCAGAATGAAGGCGAAGGAGGTCATCAGAATCGGGCGCAGACGCATGCGGGCTGCTGTTACGGCGGCATCGATGAGGGGCTGGCCTCGCTCCATCTGCAGCACGGCGAACTCCACAATCAGAATGGCGTTCTTAGCTGCAAGACCCACCAGCATGACTAGACCAATCTGAGCGTAGAGGTCCAGCGTGAGGTCGAACACCCACAGGCCGAAGAAGGCACCCAGCACAGCGATGGGCACGGAAAGGAAGATGGAGAGCGGGAGCGTCCACTTCTCGTACAGAGCCGCCATGATGAGGAAGGCGAACACGCCGGAGAGCGTGAAGATGGCGCCGAGGCCGAGACCATCCTGCACCTTCTTTTCCTGGAAGCTCATGTCCACATAGGCGATGCTGAACTTGGTTTTGTCCATCGTCTCATTGAACACCTCCTCAATGGCCGCCATGGCCTGAGCGGAGGAATAGCCATCAGCGGGTGCCACTCGGATGGTACCGCTGTTGTAGTTATTGGTGTGCTGTACGAACTCGGTATCTGCGATATCGCGGATGGTGACGAGTGTGCTGAGCGGCACAGATTCACCACGATTGTTGGAAACGTAGAAGTTCGCAATCTGATCCGTATTGGCGCGGCTGGCACCGGCTGCCTGCATGTATACCTGCCACTGCTGGCCGAACTGCGTGTAGTAGTTCACGAAGCGAGAACCGTTGAAGCACTGCAGCAGAGCGTTGGCGCCGGAGTAGTCCACACCCTGAGCAAGACACTTGTCCTTGTCTATGGCGATACCTTTCTGCGGTACGGCCGGCAGCATCATGTCCGAGGCCGTCTTGATAGCGGGGTGGGCTTTGAGAGCGGCCTCCAAGCGCTGCATCTGGGCGTACAGAGCGGCTACACCCTGTCCTTCCAAGTCTTCCAGCACGAAGGAGATGTCATTACCCGTACCCACGCCGGGAATGGCGGGAGGCATGGCCATGAAGACGATACCGTCAGCACCGCTCATGTCCAGCCTGGCGCTGAGGCGCTCGTAGATATCCTGAGCGGTGGGGTGCTCACCGTTTTCCATCACGGGGCGGTTTTCGAAGTCATGCAGCTTCACGAAGTAGGTCATCGCGTTCGTGGTCTGTACGTTAATCATGAGGTTCATGCCGAGGATGGATACCACGTGATCCACGGCGGAATCACTCAGCAGCACTTCCTCTACGGGGATGGTTTCCTCAGTAAGACGCTGCAGGGAGGCACCCGGCTTCATGACAACACCGGCGATGAGGAAGCCCTGGTCTTCAGAGGGCAGGAAACCACCCGGCACGCGGCTGGCCGTCGGGATGATGAGGAGGGTGATGCCGGCCAGAATCGGCATGGAAATCCAGAGGCGGCGGCAGAAGAAGCCACAGGCCGAGGCGAACTTGCCGGCCAACCAGTCATAGCCCTTGTTGAAGGCATTGTAGAAGGGCGTGAGCAGGGACTTGTGCTCCTTCTTGTTCTTCAGCATGATAGCTGAGAGCGCTGGCGAAAGGGTGAGCGCGTTGAAGGCGGAAATCAACATGGAAACCGCAATCGTTACGGCGAACTGCTGGAAGAGTGTGCCGGTGATACCCGGGAGCATCACAGAGGGAAGGAACACGGCTGCCAACACAAGGGCAATGGCCATTACGGGGCCGCTCACTTCCTTCATGGCTGCGAAGGTGGCTTGGCGGGGTGTCATGCCGTTCTCCATGTGGGATTCTACGGCTTCCACTACCACGATGGCGTCATCCACCACGAGACCAATGGCCAGCACCATGCCCAGAAGGCAGATGGTGTTCAGCGAGAAGCCCAGAATGGGGAAGAAGCAGAAGGTGGTTACCAGTGATACCGGCACGGCAATGAGCGGAATGAGCGTGGCACGCCAGCCCTGAAGGAACAGGAACACGACGATGGCTACCAGCACAAGAGCCTCAAAGAGGGTGTGGATAATCTCATTAATGGAGTCACTCACCGTGGTGGTGGTATCCAGTGCCACGAAACCGCGCATGCCTTCCGGCATTACGCTTTCTTTATCAGCGAAGAGCTCGCGAAGGTTTGCTACGGTTTCCAGAGCGTTTGCTTCAGCCGCCTGGTAGATAGCAAGGCAGGTGGCGGGGGTGCCGTCCACTCGGCCGGCGAGGGAATAGCTCTGAGAGCCGAGCTCGATGCGGGCTATATCACGCAGGCGCACGGCTTGGGTGTGATCCTGCATGATGATGATATCACCGAACTCCTCGATGCTTTCCATGCGGCCCTTGTTACGGATGGTGTAGGTAAACTCCTGACCATCAGGCATAGGCTCAGCACCCACGGAACCACCGGGGTTAATGGTATTCTGCTGGTTAACAGCGTTATACACCTGATCAACGCTGATGCCTTTTTGGGCCATGCGCTCGCTGTCCAGCCAAATACGCACGGCGTAACGGCCACCGAATACCATCACGTCACCCACGCCCTTGACGCGCTTAACCGGGTCCACAAGATTGATGTAGGCATAACCGGTCAGGTCAATGGGGTTGAAGAAGCCTTCAGGGGAATCAATGGCATAAATCATCAGCGGCAGACCTGCGGACTGCTTGATAGTCACGCCCATCTGCGATACCGTGGAGGGCAGCTGGGAGGTGGACTGGCTGTAACGCATGTAGGTGAGCTGCTGGTTCGTGTTAGCATCCGAACCGGGCTCAAAGATAACATTCAGCGTGCAGGAGCCGTTATTCGATGAGATGGAGGCCATGTAGTCCATTCTCTGAATACCGGAGAGCTGCAGCTCAATGGGGGTGGCTACGGCATCAGCCACCTCCTGAGCATTAGCGCCGGGATAAGTGGCGCTGAGCTGAATGGTGATGGGGGTGATATCCGGATACTGCGAGATGGGCAGGGCCAGCATGCAGATGATACCCAGCATCGTAGTGACGATGGAGATAACGCCGGCGATGATGGGGTGTTTAATGAAAAACGGAGACATAATGATTCAGCGGGGTGAGGTTTATTTGTACTGAGGAGCAGCGTTTTCGGCATCAGCTGTTACGGAGTCCACTACCGTCCGTGGTGCTTGATAATGGAAGATTTCGGGAGTGAGTGTGTTAGCCCGTGTGTTCTGGCTACTGTTCTTCTGCAAGGTGCGGGAGGCTGCCATGAGGGTGCCTTCCACAATGACGGGAACATTATTCATATCCGTAAACTCCATCTGCGTGAGCATCATCTCCATGGCGGAGGAGAAGCCGGCACCACGTGCTACGAGCTCAAGCTCATCTTTTGCACCTGCTTGGCGCAGCACAAGCAGCTTGGCATTCTGCACACCGGCACGGCGCAGGACTAGTGCACGCCAGTCTTCTGCCTGTTCCTGCTGCGGATAATCATCCGGGAGGGCTTCGCCGACCTGTTTTTCCAGGAGGGCGCGCCAGTCAGCCACACCGGCATTCTTAAGCACGAGGGCATCCCAGCTGTCCACCTCAGCAGCACCCAGAATCATGGCGTCCAGGCTGCTGGCGCCGGTCTTGGCGAGCAGGAGCGGCACAATGGAGGCCCGGTCTACATCCACCACATACATGGGCTGGTTCACTACCGGGCCGGGCTGGCCATTCTCACCAGGTTCCTGAATGGGAAGTACCACCAGCTTGCCCAGCGTCACCGGAAGTGCGGCTGGCGTATTATCCGGGCGCAGAAGCAGCAGCAAATTGCGACCGCCGGCATTCATCGGAGCTCGGGCCGGTACGAGGAAGGCATTCTCGATGGGAGCCATGGAGGCGCGTACTCGCACCGGCATGCCGCTGCGCAGACCATGATCCACATTTTCCACACGGCCTACGAGGCCGAACGTGCCTGTGGTGGTGCTCAGCGTATTATCCATGGAAATGATTTCACCCCTAGCGGGGTAAACCTCGCCATTTCTGAGGACAAGGTCGAACTGCACGCGGCCATTATGCTCGGCCTGATTGCGGCGCATAATCTCGATGCTCTGAAGTGCTTCTCGGCCACTCACGCTGAAATCCACACGGATGGGATTAATGGAGGAAAGAGTGACAAGCGGCTCCTGAGAGGAGGGAGACACCAGAGCACCGATGGAAGGGTTACTAATGCCGACTCTGCCATCAAAGGGGGCTCTGATGGAGGTGTAACTCAGATTGATTTCAGCAAGGCGTACGGCAGCTTCCATCTGAGCAATGTTAGCCTCTGCACGCATGACTGCGGCTTCATTCGTCTGCACGCTGGTGCGGGCGTCCGTCACGACTTTGTCGGACACGGTGCCGGGGGCGAGGCGATTGCAGCGCTCAAGCTCCTCACGGCTGGAATCCAATTGAGCCTGAGCCTGTTCTCTGGAGGCTTTAGCTGCCAGAAGGTTAGCGCGGGCTCGGTCCAGCTCTGCTTGGTAGGGGGCGGGGTCAATGGTGTAGAGCACGTCACCCTCTTTCACGATGGTGCCATTGCGGAAGTGCTGCTGAAGCAGGAAGCCGCTCACGCGCGGACGAATCTCCGTCTCCTCCTCACCGCGAAGAGTGCCGAACCATTCTTCCTGAATGGGAACATCTTGGCGGAGAAGCGGGGTTACCTTCACAGGGTATGGGGGCTCGGAGGCCGCCACCTGAGTGTTTACTGCGGGTTTCTCGCCTGTGGTAGCCTGCTCAAGTGCTCTTCTCTCGGTTTCGGTAAGGGCGGGGCGGAAGGAGAAGGGCTCCGTCTTCACTGTGCCTCTGGGAGTGGGATCATCAGCCGCGAGACGACTGTTAGCCGAGGAAATGTTCATGGCGCGCACGCCGTTGGTGGGGTCCGCTACAACAGGCACCTCTGCGGCATTCTCATAGCCGCACTCCTTGAAGTAGTCCATGAGCGGGCGGCCGGCATCCGCGATAGCCACGAGCTTGCTGGTGGTGGTGTAGCCGTCCTCCTCCGTGATAGTGATATCATAGCGGCCTGCGATTTTGACGGGAACTGTGTGGGGAATATTGTTCTTATCCACCACGATGATGAAGTAATTTCTCAGCACGGAACGGATGGCTTCCTGCGGCACCAGCATGGCTTCCATCTGCCGCAGCGGAATCTTTACACGCACCGGCATGCCGCCGCGCAGGGCTGCATCCGGGTTCTCCACTTCGCCTTCAACATTAATAAGGCCGGTGGATGATACGGTGCTTTCCATGGAGACAAGGCTGCCTTGGTACGGATAAACGCTTCCATCTTCGAGAATGATATCAAAGTTCGGGGAGGTCAGAGATTCATCACGGCGGTCGGACTGCACATTCCCAAAGCGGCGGAAGGAGTTCACGAGGCCATCACTATTGATGGAGATATCCACACGCATGGGATTGATGGCCGTTATGTTAGCCAGCTTGGTGGTGGAGGAGACGAGGTCACCACGGGAGGCCAGAGCAGTGCCCATGACGCCATCATAGGGGGCGCGGATAACGGTGTAATCCAGATTGATGCGAGCGGTGTTCACGGCCGCCTTCTGTTGCTCGATGCGAGCCTCACAGGCCGCTACGTTTGCCTCAGCGGCGCGGAGATTGTGGCGTACATCGCTCAGGTCCTTCTCAGAAACAGCGGAAGTTCTGGCAAGTGCTTCATAGCGTGCGGTATCTAGCCTGAGCTGGTCTCGGCTGGCAATGGCGGATACAAGCTCGGCCTGTGCTGCCTGCAGATTCGCTTCAGCCTGTGCCAGTTCGGCCTCAAAGAGAGCGGGATCTATTCTGAAAAGTACGTCACCTTGCTTTACAAACTGACCATCGCTGTACTCCTGTGCAATGAGGAAGCCGCTCACGCGCGGGTGGATGTCCGTATCATTCTGGCCGCGAAGGTAGCCGAACCATTCTCCGTAATCGGTCACCTGCTGGGTGCGTATTGTTGTTGTTTTTACCGTGACTTCCTGAGCCTGAGTCTGTGAGGAATCCTGCTCGTTACAGCCGGGGATGGTGCTGAGCGTGAAGCCGCAAAGAGCCAGTGCTATGAGCGTGTGTCTGGTCATATGTGGTGTGGATAAGTAATGTTAAAAGTAGCGGGGTTATTCGCACCCATGCATGAGAATGATGAGAACGATAAAAATGATGACGCTGATAGTGCCTGCGCCGATGGTGCCCTCTTTCTTATCTTTTGGCTCACGGATGATGGTGGGCATTCTGTAAGGAGAACTATTACGCTCCGCTTGGCTTTGGGGGCCGTAGGGCTGCCATTCGGCCTGTTTTTTGTGAACCTGTGGTGTCGGCACAGGGGGAAGCTGAGGAGCGCTTGGGCTTGACTGCTGGCTTTGCGGCTGAGGTGGTACCTGCTGAGCCCCCATGCGTGCCTTTACGCCTCGCGTGGCGGTAGGCGTTTCCGACTGAATCTCCGGTATGGAGGGGGCTTCCGGCATTTCTATGCGAGTTAACTCCGGCGTCATCTGTGCCGGGAGTGAGGAGAGTGAGTGCTGGTGTGCGGCAAAATCACGGGCACGCTGTTCCTGCTCAGCCACCATGGCATTGAGTTTCTCTACCAAGTCGCGAGACATGGCCTCCAGCGCCAGCCTTTGAGGCTCGGTTGAGACTTCGTCACCGTGCGGTATGTCGATGTGGCCGGGAGGATTCATGGCGTGAGGCAGGGAATTAGTCCAGCTTCAGCTCACTCTGTACGGGGCCGCTTTCGGTGGCAGGACTGGTACTGCGGGCCGGCTGCTGGGGAGCAATGGTGGGGGTGATACGCGGAGCTTCGTCTTCCGGCGAATCTGTCTTCATGGCGTTCAGCACGGCCTTAACCATTTTCTGCTTGTCACCATGGGCTGTCCAAGCCAGGTACAGGAAGTCAGCGGGGTGGATGTTGCCATGTTCACGCAGGAATATGCGGTCCTGCTCATCGTAATACATGAGGTCCGCGTCCAGCGTGCCGTGCAGCTTGGCCTCAGCTTTACGGATGATACGGGGCAGGTACGGAATGCCTTGGAAATCATCATCTGCCGGGGGTAAGTCTCTTGCTCTTACCGGCTTGGCATTACCGGAGATGCCGCGCTGGGCTGTCATGAAAAAGGTACGGCGGGCGGCTGCTATCAGCAGAATGGTGGAGGGGGAAGGGTCTCCGTTGACTGCATAGTCCTGAACATAGGCGTGCATTTCTTCCGGAGTGTAGCCGATTTCACGCAGGAGTTTCACTTCTGCCGGTAGAAAAAAAGCCACGGGGGATGTCTGCGGACGTTCGTGATAACGGGCCACAGCATCACGAAGAAGAGTCATAAAGCCGTCATTCCATTCCATAGCGAGCATTATAGGAAAATCATTTGTGCGTGGCAAGTACAAATCATGTCTTTGCGTGTTATAATTAAAATGAGTTGGCTGATATATTTGGCGGCTCTGAAACAAAGATAAAACCGAGTCACCCTAAGGTGGCTCGGCTTTATCTGTTATTGTCTGTAAGAAGAAAGTGTTACAGGGTTTTATTTGCGGCGGTTGCGCTTGGGCTGCTCCGTCTTGGTGGGAGCAGGTGCAGCAGCGCCTTTGGGGTACCAGATGGAGTTGTCACCGGTGACTACCACGAAGCCTTGCTCAAGCAGCCAAATCATGTCAGCAGCGTAGGGAGCATATGCCTCAGAGGCGGCTTTGCGGCTCTCTTCATCCGTGCCGGCAGGTACGCCGGAAAGCTCGGCAAACATGGCCTCCACCTTCTCGCCGGAGTGTTCCTTACTCCAGTTTACGATGGCCATCATGCGGTCAGCAAGCACAGTATCAGCCGGAATGGTGCGCACGCGGCTGGGACCAGTGAAGTGGTTACCCTGCCACTTGTAGATGGGCATGTGGTGACGGGCAAGGCCGTGGCAGAGGTTCGGAATGAGCATCTGCGGGGAGCGGCGGGTCTTGTCCGAAAGAATGGCCAGATGTGCAGCCAGACCGGGGGAAAGGAGCTTGCGGGGCGTGGCGCCGTTCACGAAGACTTTATCCACGGTTTCATAGACTTTTCCATAATGGTTAGCTGTGAAATCTGCTTCCACGGCACGGGCATCCTCAAGGATTACTTCTTCAGCACCTTCACGGGTGGGTTTCCACACGGTCTTCTTGCCGGCAGCGGCAAGCCAAGCCTGTACAGCTTCCTCGTCCTTGCTCAGAGAGATGCGGCTCTTGAAAGCATCCAGCGGCATGTTGGCGTACTTGGAGCGGTACAGGTTCATGAGGGCTGCCTGATAGCCGTGCCAGTTTACCGGGCCGATAACTTCACCTCCCATGCTGCAGGTTGCAACGGCGGTGAAGGTGCCCTTCGGGGCTTCTGTCTCAATCTCCGTGGCGGTGTACAGCTCGCTGAACCAGGGGGAATTCCACAGGTATGCAACGGCTTCAGCCTCCGTCAGCCAGCAGGCGCCGTCACCCTTGGTGGAGTGGATGAGCATGGGAGCATTCTCCAGCTTCATGAATACAAGGTCATAGCGGTCCTTGCCGGCCATTACAACGCGGGACAAATCCAGCAGAGGCATGGCGCGCTTTTGGCGGGCGATTTCTTTACTGAAAATCTCAAGAATAGAATTAGTGGGGCGCAACTCTACACGGAAACCATCAGCCGGCTGCGGCAGTTCCCTGCGAGGTGCTTCCTCACGGGAGGGGCGCCTGTCACGTCCACCGGGGCGGGGACCACCTTTGCGGGGGCCGCGCTCATCGCGTGCGTTGGCGTCATCCCTGCGGGGGCGGGAATCTCTGCGGTCAGTATTGGGCCGGCGGGGGCCACCACGGCGCTCGGGGCGCTCAGCGGCGTTCGTCCGCGGCAGGGACGGTGCAGTATCGGCACCCGGCTTAGCCCATGCAGGGCCAAACTGGAAACCGGTCAGCTCGGAAAGGTCAAAGGGCGTGTTGCCCCCCTGTGTGCTGTTTTCCATATAGATTGAGTCAGTAAAAATAATCTTTAACTGTCCCTAGAGTACCGCTAAAACTGCTTGAATGCAATCTTTTTTTGCATGATATATGCGAAAAAGCGCTCTTTTCGGCCGGAACAGCGGCTTTGCGGGGCATCAGGCGGGATTTTCCTCAACAAATTCAACCCCGACGAGGCAGATGTCATCATCCTGTTCGGGTGATTGAGTAAAGCTGTGCATGCCGGCGAGGGCGAAGTCCAGCATTTCTTTTATGTTTTCAGGGCGATTGCGCTCCAGAAGCTCCATGACGCGCACGGCGCCCATTTCATCACCTGCGCTGTTACGGGCTTCCGGTAGACCATCTGTAAAGAGCATGAGTTTCATGCCTGGCTCCAGCGTGATATCACTCTCTCGGAAGGGGGCGTTTTCCAGTAGGCCGAGTGCAGGGGAGCGGCGCATGAGCGGCTGGAATGCTTTTCCTTCTGCGCTCATGATGATGGGAACAGGGTGGCCGGCGGTTGTGATGGTGAGGCGCTTTTTCTGCAGGTCGAAGTAGACGTAGCAGGCGGTCGTGAACATGGTGAGATTCGCCTTATCAAAAATTCTCCAGAGCTGGCGGTTCAGATTGGAGAGGAAAAGACCGGGGGTATTGGCGAGGCTGACGAACTGCTCCAGAAGTCCGCGCAGCATGGAGGCGATAAGGGCAGCCTGCACGCCGTGACCCATTACGTCACATATCAGCATGCCCACACCGGTATCACCTATAGGGAATACCTCAAAGCAGTCACCTGCCACGCCTGTGCAGGGGCTGTAAATATGGTGGAAGTGAGCGATGCGGCGTGTGCCGGTCTCTTCATTCTTCCATTCACGGGAGGGGATACGCTGGGACTGGAGGGCGAACTGAATTTCCCTTGCGAGTTTGATTTCCTTCTCGAGCGCGCGGTTACGCTGGTCAAGCTGTTCGGCCATGCGGCGGTAGCGCTGCTGCGTTTCCACGAGTTCTGTGACGTCCGAGGAGATGCCGACGATGCCCTTGATGGAGCCATCCGGAGCGTACCAAGGGAACTTGGAGAGTCTGCACCAAGAGCTGTGCCCACCTTTCCAGCTTTCCTTGTGGATGCGGTTGGTGATGGGCTTGCCGGTGCGCATGATTTCGAGCTCTTCCTGACGGGCGATTTCAGTGGTGTCATCAGAGAAGAAGTGAGTATCCTTGCAGCCGATAAGGTCAGAAGGGGTGCGCACGCCCATTTTTCTGGCGGTGGCCTCATTTGCCATCACAAAACGGGACTCGCGGTTCTTGTAGTAGATGTTGTCCGGCAGGTAGTTAATGAGGTGGCGGAAGAGGTCGCGGTCCTCCATGGCGTGAAGATCCGCCATTTTTCTGCGGGTGATGTCCACCCAGACGCCCACGAGCTGGACGGCCTTTTTATCCCGGCCTCGCTCAGCCAGACCGTTCACGCGAATCCAGCGCCAGCCGCGGGAGCGCAGGTTCAGCAGGCGCACCTCCACACGAAGCGGGGCGCTGGTGGGGCGGTCCAGATAGCGCTGAACAGCGTTGATGAAGTGCTGGCGGTCTTCCTCATGAATGGTGAGCTCCGGGGAGGTGAAGATATTGGGGGCAAGCTCGCGGAAGGGGAGCCCCATCATGCGCAGGCATTGCTCTGTGTAGTAAATCTCCCCACTAGGGATATCCCAGCAGTATACGCCTTCTTCCGCAGCACGGAGTGCCCGGCGAACCAAGCCCCAGTTAAATACACCGGGCACGGAGGAACGCTGAGGCTTGCTGTCAGAATCGCGGCTCATCGCTTATATTTTTTACGCCTCCGGGCGCCACATTGCAAGCACAAACTTTCGAAACAAAAGAAAAAATGGGGTCGTAGCTTGAGAAAAGTGCCGTTCGGGTTCTATAAGCCAGATTCTGTCCACCCTTGCGGGCTGTGTGGCCATTTTTCTTACGGGCGTGAACCCGTACCCGGCGTTTATAGCCGGGTGCAACTATTACCCGGGGATACAGCGGGCAGGCGACCCTTCCCCTGTTTGTCTTGCATCGCGCGGGGTTTACCGTGCCTCCGTTGTTGCCTTCGGAGCGGTGGGCTCTTACCCCACCTTTTCACCCTTACCCTTGCGGGCGGTTTGTTTTCTGTGGCACTTTCCGTCCTCCCGGCCTTGGCTCCGGGAGTCTCCCCCTTTCAGAGGACACGCTGCCTTGTGATGTCCAGACTTTCCTCTATGCAGCGAGGCTGCACAGCGACCACCCGAACCCGAACGGCGCAGCTAATCTACAACTTGAAAGGCAGTTTTGCAAGCGTAAAATGTGTTCCTGCTTGCAATTCTGTTTAATCGGGAGTATAGTATGCGCGTACATGAAGCGAAAAAAGGTAGTCATTCTCGGTTCTACGGGTAGCATCGGCACTAGCGCACTGAAAGTTGCGCGTGATATTCCGGAGCGCATGGAAGTGGTGGGGCTTGCGGCCCATAGTAGTGTGGAAACGCTTGCCGCTCAGGCTCTGGAGTTCGGCGTGAAGGATGTCTGCATTTATGATTCCTCTCGCGCGGCAGAGTTGCAGCGCTTGCTGCCTGCCGGCACTCGTCTCTACACCGGTTTGGATGGGCTCTGCGAACTTGCTACGCTGGAAGGTGCTGATATGGTGCTGGTTTCCATCATCGGTACGGCTGGGTTAAAACCCACGCTGCAGGCTATTGAAGCCGGGAAGGATTTGGCTATTGCCTCCAAGGAGATTCTGGTGATGGCCGGTGAAGTGGTGATGAACCGTGCTGCCGCAAAGGGTATCAATGTACTGCCTGTGGATAGCGAACACAACGCTATTTTCCAGTGCCTTCAGGGACACAAAGGTGGCGCTGAGCAGGTGAGCCGGCTTATTCTTACCGCTAGTGGCGGGCCTTTCCGTACGACGCCGAAGGCGCAGCTCGCTTCCGTTACATTGGAGCAGGCCCTTAATCACCCCACATGGAAAATGGGCCGTAAGATTACCATTGACTCCGCTACGCTTTTCAATAAGGGGCTGGAAATGATTGAGGCCCGCTGGCTGTTCGGCATTCCCATGGAGCGGGTAGATGTTATCGTGCACCCGCAGAGTATCGTGCATTCGCTCGTGGAGTATCAGGATGGTTCTATCCTTGCTCAGCTGAGCAGCAGTGATATGTGTTTCCCCATTCAGTACGCTGTCACTTGGCCGGATAGAACGCTTAACAGTCTGAAGAAGTTAGACCTCGCGCAGATTGCGTCCCTGAAGTTTGAGGCTCCCCGCTGGGATGATTTCCCTGCGCTGAATCTGGCCCGCCAATCCGGGCTGGTAGGTGGTACCATGCCTGCCATGTTCAATGCTGCCAATGAGGTGGCTGTTCAGGCTTTCGTGGATGGCAAGCTGGGATTCTCCGGCATTTGGGAGACGGTGGAGAAGGTGCTTTCCAATGCTTCCCCCCGTGATTATCAGGGGCAGCTTGAGATGATACTGGAGGATGATGCCTGGGCCCGAGAGGAGGCTCTGCGTGTCATCTCCGCCTGAACTTGCTACTCTGTTTGAGGGATGTCTGATAAACCGACTGCAAGTGCCCCGCGCATCCATTCCGTTGATGCCGTGAGAGCCGTGGCTCTTTTCGGTATTCTGATGGCACATGCTCGTAACTTCTTTAATGTTCATCAGGACTTTGTGCCTGATGGCATGTTGGATGGTATACTGGGGTACCTGTATGTGAACTTGTTCTTGGAGCGTTTCTTCCTGATATTCTCCTTTCTTTTTGGCCTGAGTTTCTTCCTGCAGATGGATCGCGCCATGGCCAAAGGGCTGGACTTTCGCGGGCGTTTCTGCTGGCGCTTGACTCTGTTGGCGGGTTTTGCGCTTTTTCACAGCTGGTTCTATCTGGGGGATATCCTGCTTACCTTTGCTATCACCGGTTTTATTCCTGTGCTGCTTTGGCGCTGTCCCACGAAGGTATTGGTGGGGCTGTGCGGAATATGCTTGCTGCAGCCGCTCGCGCTTTATCACAATATCATAGGCACGCCTGATGCTCTCAGGCAGTGGTATGATGGAATCCGTGAGACTTATCAGCTGACATGGGCACCTCCTGCACAGACTGCAACATTCACGGAGATGGGTGTCTGGAATATCACGACAGGAATTTGGCACAGCCTGCTGTTTGTGTTGTACAGTTACCGCATCTGGGCTCTGGTGGGGATGTTCCTGCTGGGTATGATTGCCGGGCGCCTTCGCGTGTTTGAGGGGAAGGTGAGCTGTACCCGCCTGATGATATATGCCGGCGGCGCTTGGCTGTTGGTAAAGATTCTTGCCGGCTGCATGGCGGATGTGAAGTACTGGGGTATCATTGAGCCTTCTCTCTTTGTGCTGTGGTTTGTTCCGCTGCTGGCGCAGCTGCTGAACCGCCCCGGTGCGCAGTGGGTTTCCGCTCCTCTTGGTAAACTGGGCCGTTGTACGCTGACCTGTTACATAACTCAGAATATCATCATGGTATGGTTACTCTGTGGCTACGGCGCCGGATTGAGTTGCACATTCAGCGTGACCGGTATTCTCGCGGCTGCGTTTGTGCTCTATCTTCTTCAGCTTCTCGCTTGTAACATTTGGCTGCATTTCTTCCGTTATGGCCCGTTTGAAGGATTGTGGCGTTATCTAACCCGCCTGGGAATGAAGAAACCGGCTCCAAAAGAAGTAAAATAAATAGAAAAACGGTGCCGCAGAATATGCTTGCGCATGTGGTGACTCATATATATAATGGGCACCATGAAGCGTTTATTCATTCTTTCAATGGCGTTCGCGTGTTCTATGGGGGCGGTTGTCAGTACCGCCGCCGCGCAGGACACCGCAGCCACTCCTGCTCAAAGCACCGAGGCTCGTCTGGCTGCTGTTCTGCAGACGATGGTGCAGAATAATAGTGATGATTTTTATGATGCCGCGGCTTTGGTGTATGACGCCTCCGGCAATATGCTGAGCTTTGTTGCCATGATGACTGCTGCAGCTGAGCAGGGGAATCCTGCCGCTCAGCTTTGGATGGCTCGGTATCTGCGAATGACTGCCGCTACTGAGCCTGCCGGGATGAGCCGAGCCAGAACCCTGCTGGAGCAGGCCGCCGGTAAGAAGTATGTGCCTGCCATGGTGGAGTACGCCGGCATGGTGTATGAGCAAGCTGCTTCTGAGCAGGATGCTCGCCCGGGGCGTCAGGTGCTCATGGAAGCCTGCCGTGCTGGCAGCGCCAAGGCTCGTGCCTTGTATCTTATGGTGTCCGGTCGCATGCAGAACTCCAGTCTGACTGCTCCGGAGGTGGCATCTGAGCTTCGCCGTAAGAACTTCTATCTGGAGGAAATGATTGCCGCAGCTCAGCAGGAGCCTTCCTCTTTTGTCATGTGGATGGAGCGTGCTTCTGAGCACGGCAGTCCTTTTGCTCCCTATGCGCTTTGCCGCTATGTGACGCCTGATAGGGTGGACGTTTGCTTGAAGCTGGCCGCAGAACGTCACCTGCCTGCAGCCTTGGGACATATGGGAACCGGAATCGTGCGCACGGAAGCTGCTCGAATGGAGCAGTATGATGCTCAGAAAGCAGCGGAGGGGTTGCGCATGCTTCACATAGCAGCCATGCTTTGTGAGCCTGCGGCTGTTTCCTCCCTCGCTTCCTTCCTTGCGGAAGGGTATGGTGCCACCATGAACAAGGAGCTTGTGTATGGCTTGTTCCATCTGGCGCATCGCTGTGGTGATCCGAATGGTACTGCCGGTATGGGGTATTGCATGGTTCTGGGGGCAGGCTGTTCCCGGGATGTGCCCAGAGGGTTGGAATATCTTGCTATGGCTCGTACCAAGGGCTCTCAGTGGGTGAATCAGGCCTTGGCCAGTATTTATTACAATGGTGACGGTGTGCCGGCAGATTTGAATAAAGCCATTAATGCGCTTACTGAGGATTATGCCAATGGTTCCCGCCATGCTTATGTGGTGATGGCTGCCATTACTGCTATGGGGAATTCTTCATCTGCAGGTGATGAGCGCCGTGCTCGCTTGTTCCTGAATATGGCCATTTCTGATGGCAATCTTCAGGCTGAGACTTTCTATAATTTTATTGTTCAGCGTGGTAAATGGCGCTTCCTTGAGGATTTGGCTGAGTAAGCGCTGAAAACAGTTTCAGAATGTTTGTCCGGGGAGCTTCTGCTCCCCGTTTTTTTCTGAGGGTTACTTAAAGTACTAAAAAATACGGGATTTTCTGTCACTTGTGTCACTTTATGCTGGAAAGCACAGGCCCAACGTGGTAGAGTAGAAACGATAACATGAGTGAAACATACATTTTCGATAACATAAACCAGTATCTGGAAGCAGCCCGGACTGAATACAGCCCCGCTCTGTATCTTGGTGTGGGCCTTCAGCCGTACTGGATGAAAGCCGGTGCCTATGAACCTATGGCAGATGATGCTCCCGCTCTGAGTGAGGAGGAAACCGTCTCTATCATGAACAGCTGCTCCACAGAAGAACAGCGTGCTATTCTGGAGACTGAGGGTACTGTGGATTTCATTGCGGAATCACCCTACGGCAAGTATCACGCATATATTTACAAGCAGGAAGTAGGATACCTTATCATTATTCTCATGCTGAATGTGGATAGCTTCCTTAAGCTGGGACTTGATGCTAAGTGTTCAGACCTCCACCTGCCTGCATCCTGTCCTCCCAGCTGGCGCCGCTTCGGTAATCTGCAGCCCATGTGGGAAGGTGCTCCCAACCTCACCCGTGAGGATGCTGAGGCCCTTGTGGACAGCTTCCTGACGGAAAAGGAATGGGACCGACTGAAGGAAAAGGGTGATGTGGACTTTGCCTATCAGAATCCGCTGGGCCGATATCGTTCCTCCGTGGTGGATCAGCGCCTTGGTTACTCTATTTGCTTCCGTATCATTAACAGCAAGCTGCTCACCATGCAGGATATCAACCTGCCGGAAGAGTATGTGGTGCCGCTTACCCGCTTTACTAACGGCCTCATTCTTGTGACCGGTTCCGTGGGTTCCGGTAAGTCCACCACGTTGGCAGCCATTATTGACTTCATTAACAAGGACCGCCACGATCATATCATAACGCTGGAGGACCCCATCGAGGCTATTTTCGAGCCCATTGGCTGTCAGGTGAACCAGCGTGAGGTGCACAAGCATACGGAATCTTTCGGTCGTGCTCTCCGTGGTGCCCTTC
Source organism: Akkermansia sp. (assembly GCA_045652085.1). Classification (GTDB taxonomy): domain Bacteria; phylum Verrucomicrobiota; class Verrucomicrobiia; order Verrucomicrobiales; family Akkermansiaceae; genus Akkermansia. Next base: position 27,914 of record JAZRTR010000038.1, on the reverse strand, counting down.
GTCAGGACCCGGATGTTATCATGGTGGGTGAAATGCGTAACCTTGAGACTATATCTTTGGCTCTGTCCGCAGCTGAAACCGGTCACCTTGTGCTGGGTACGCTGCATACCGGTTCCGCTGCTCGTACGATTGACCGAGTGCTGGACGCCTTCCCGGTGGATGAGCGTGAGCACATCCGAATCATGGTGTCTGAGTCCCTCCGTGGTGTTATCTCCCAGCAGCTGGTTCCCAAGAAGGATGGCTCTGGCCGTGTGATGGCGCTGGAAATGCTCGTGAATACATCCGCTATTGCCAACTGTATTCGTGAAGGTAAGACATTCATGATTCCCGGCCTTATCCAGACCGGTAAGGCTCAGGGAATGCGCCTTATGGATGACTCCCTGCAGGAGCTTTATCTCAAGGGCATCATCAGTGCCGAGGAATGCACCACGCGCGCTACGGATAAGACAATGATGGACAAGTTCCTCAAGGACCACCCCGAGCCCCCCGCAGCACAGTAAACCACCAGCCCCCTTATACACGACATGAAAAATCGCATTGATACATACTTTACCGCTCTTGTCGAGAACGGTGGTTCAGACTTGCACCTTTCCGAAGGTCAGCCGCCGAAAATGCGCGTGCACGGCGACATTGTGGCCATCGAGGAGAAGATTCTCACGCACGAGGACATGATTGAGCTCATGGAGCCCATCTGCCCGCCCAGACTCTGGAAGGAGTACACCGAGGGCGGAGATGCTGACTTCGCTTATGAGATGGATTCCACCTCACGTTTCCGTTGTAACTTCCTGAAGCAGCAGAGAGGTTATGGCTGTGTGTTCCGTCTCATTCCCACCAAGATTCTCACCATGGAGCAGCTGAATGTGCCTGAGCAGATTAAGCGCTTCGGCGAGATGCGCTCCGGCCTTGTGCTGGTGACGGGTCCCACCGGTTCCGGTAAATCCACCACGCTGGCTGCTCTCATTGACTACATCAACACGAACTTCGCCCGCCACATTATCACGGTGGAGGAACCCATTGAGTTCGTGCACCCCTCCAAGAAGAGTATCATTACTCAGCGTGAGGTGCCGGTGAACTGTCCTACCTTCGCTGATGGACTGCGTGCATCACTTCGTGAGGACGCTGACATTGTGCTCGTGGGTGAGATGCGTGACCTTGAAACCATCTCTCTGGCACTTACCGCTGCTGAGACGGGCCTTCTGGTGTTCGGTACACTGCACACGAATAACGCGCGTAAGACTATTGACCGTATTATTGACGTGTTCCCGGCAGAGCAGCAGGCTCAGGCTCGCACCATGCTTGCCGGCTCCCTCCGCGGTGTAGTGGCTCAGCTGCTCATGAAGCGCTGTGACAAGCCCGGCCGTGTGGCAGTGAACGAGATTCTCTTCGCCACGCCTGCTGTGGGTGCTATTATTCGTGAAGGTGCCACTCAGAAACTTGCGGACGTGATTACCGGCGGCAAGCAGCTGGGCATGCAGTTCATGGATGACGCCATCTGGCAGAAACTCCAGCAGGGCCTCGTTACCCCGGAGGAGGCTTACATGAAGGCTATTGATAAGGCCAGGTTCAAGAACTTCCTGCCGCCGGATAAGGCTTCCTTGGCAAATGCCGGTGGTGCATAAAGAATTAATCACCCCTTCGGCGCAGCGGGCAAGTTCCCGCTGCGTCGCATTTTATTCATTGTGATATGATGAGTCGTACTGCCATTTACGCCGGAAGCTTTGATCCTCCCACCAACGGGCATCTGTGGATGATATCCCGCGGCGCGGAGATGTTTGATGAGCTTATAGTTGTGCTGGCTGTTAATCCGGATAAGGCCGGTTTTCTTCCCATTGAGGAACGCCAGCGCTTGCTGAGCAGTATGGTTACCGGGCTGCCCGGAAATGTCAGGGTGGAAGTGGTGAAGCAGGGCTTTTTGGTAGATTTTGCCTCACGCGTGGGAGCTTCCTACCTATTGCGGGGAATTCGGAATACCATAGATTTTGAATATGAGAAAGCTATGGCTCGTATGAATGCTCGCATGCAACCGGATATTCAAAGCGTTTTTCTTATGCCGCCCTCCGAGTTGGAGGAAATCAGCTCTTCCATGGTGCGGGGCTTTGTCGGCTTGCCCGGGGGAGAGCGCTGGGTGCAGGCATGCGTGCCACCCAGCGTGGCTGAGACGATTTGTAAGCACCGAGGCTGAGAGCATTACATTGACGTAGTTTCTTGAGCAGCATCATTTTCTGAGCGGAAATGATGCTGCTCTGTCATATATTTGCATGTGATTTGAACTTGACTGTTTCTTTAATGACGCGTTGAATTCTTGTATTAGGTTTTAATTTGTTATATTATAAAATACGTGACTAATGCTCCCAACAAAGCCCTGCGTCCGTATTGGCAATTAGTATCCCTCTGGGGTGTGGATGCTGCTTTGGCGGCAGTGTGCTGGAGTATATTCCTTGGTGTAGGATTTCAGGTTCCAATTTTGACGCCATGTCCTGTAGTGGCTGTGTTCTCTGCGGTGTGGCTAGTGCTGCTGGGCGTTCGTCTCATTAAGGCAGTAGCAGGGGGTGACATTAGGAATGCTGATTACTACCGCAGCCATCTTGCTGCGATGGTTGTTATCATACTTGCCGTAATCCTTGCCATCTCCTGGATTCTGCTTTTCGTGGCGGGCCGAATGATTCTTGATTTTGCCTGTGTTCCTTTTGTGATATTGCTCATGGCATTTGTGCCTTTATTGAGCAGGTCTCTTCAGTACCGGACCATCTGTTTATCTGCGGCTTTGGTGTTTACTTGTGCGATTCCTTCTCACTACTTCGCCTTTTTTGCGTCACCTCTGCAGATGGTGCTGAATACACCGCTGTGGTTACTGATAATCGTGTTTTTTATGTTTTCTTCGATGCGGCGTCAGGAGCGTGATTCCGCTGAGCGCGGTATGGTGGCCTATTCAGTTGGACTGATGGTGTTTTTTCTGTTCTGCATATGGTACTTAACAGAGCGCCCAGATTTTCTGCATAGTATTTATTTGACTATTGCCGTATCAATTGTGTGTTTGCATATTCTTGGACGACTGAGAAAATACATGAGTGAGGATGCTTGGTATGCCATAGGCTGGCCTATGATGACCTTGCCGCCTCTGCTGGGCATTTTTGCTTTCGCTCCGAATTAACAGAGCTTTACTTAGCCTGTTCGTAGTACAAATGTGAGCCGTACAAGCGCACGGGATAGGGCTCATCATCCGTAAAAAGCCAGCCGGTACCCAGTCCCTGCAGCTGCCCCGGCGCGGCAAGCGCGCACCATTCTGCCAGAGCCGTGAGGCCTGTGTGGCTTTCCAGCGCGGAGTTTACCCACCAGCTGATATTTCGTTCCTCTGCAAGGCTTGCCCAGCTTTCGGCTGATAGTAGTCCGCCATGGAGCGAAGGCTTGATGACGATAGCCTGCGGACTGATGGTGTCCAGCAGGTGTTCTTGTGAAGAGGTACCGATGAGCTCCTCATCCAGAGCAATAGGTAGAGGAGAATGTCGGCAGAGTTCTGAGAGCTCTTTCCATTGTCCGGGGCGGATAGGCTGTTCAATGCTGTGAACCCCGGTAGCTGCCAGTTTTTCCAGTTTGTTCAGAGCCTCTTGGGGCGTGAAGGCACCATTGGCATCCACCCGAATTTCTGCCTGAGGGAAGGTCAAATGAGCCTGCCGGAGCATTTCCAGCTCGTGCGCAAAGGGGAGTGCTCCCACTTTCAGTTTCAGGCAGGTGAAGCCCGCCTCTATTCCTCTCGCCATGGCGGCGAGCATGCTGTCCACGTCTGCCATCCAGATGAGATGGTGGATGGGGATTCCTTCTTCGCCTCGGGTAAAGGGGGTGTCCCAGCGCGGTTTCCCTGGGCGCAGGGCTGCGAGCAGGGCGCATTCTATGCCGAATTGAATGGGCGAAGGCAGCGAGGCGTTTCTCAGCCCGCCTCGCTGTTCAATCTCTGCACAGCATGCAGTCAGTTCGTCTGCTGTGGGCGCAGGCAGCAGGCCGGGCATGGTGCAGCATTCACCATAGCCCGTGCCCTCTGCTGTGTGTGCGGCTATGATATATGTCTCACGTTCCGTAAGAGCGCCGCGAGAGGTCATAGCCGGCTTACGAAAATGCAGCACACGCCGCTCTACCCGCAGCGTGAAAGGCTGCGGAAAATCCAGAATGTGCGTGTGGTCAAAGCGGCGCAACTGCGTGTGGAGCTTAGGGCATTTTGGGGTACTTGGAGAAATCCGGCTTGCGTTTTTCCAAGAAAGCACGAGAACCTTCATGTGCCTCATCACACATGTAGAAAAGCATGGTGGCATCGCCAGCCAGTTCCTGAATTCCGGCCTGACCATCCAGCTCAGCATTCAACCCGGCCTTAATCATGCGGAGAGCAATGGGGGAGTGCATCATCATTTCCTCTGCCCACTGTACATATTCATCCTCCAGCTGGGAGAGCGGTACCACCTTGTTCACGAGCCCCATTTCCAGCGCTTCCTGAGCATTGTATTTGCGGCAAAGGAACCAGATTTCGCGCGTCTTCTTCTGGCCGATACAGCGAGCCATGTAGGAGGAGCCAAAGCCGGCATCAAAGCTACCTACGCGCGGGCCTGTCTGGCCGAAAATGGCATTTTCGGAAGCGATGGACAGGTCGCAGACAACGTGCAGCACATGCCCGCCACCGATGGCGAAGCCGTTCACGGCTGCAATCACCGGTTTGGGCAGGGAGCGAATCTGCTTCTGCACGTCCAACACGGAGAGTCTGGGGACGCCGCCGCGATCCATATAACCGCCATAACCTTTCACGTTCATGTCACCACCGGCACAGAATGCCACGTCTCCCGCTCCGGTGAGAACGACGACCGCTACATCCTGCATTTCGCGGCAGAGGTGCAGAGCATCGCTCATTTCTGCGGTGGTGAGAGGTGTGAAAGCGTTACGGTAGCGCTCGCGGTTGATGGTGATACGGGCGATGCCGCCGTACTGCTCGAAGAGAATTTCCTCGTACTGCTTGATGGTTTTCCACTCGCGTTTCATGGTGATGTCAGTATTGTGCGTTGAATTGTTTGAAGAAGGCCGCGTCCTTGGCGCTGTCAGTGAAGGCCTCCACGAGAACGGGGCGATTGCCCGGTGTGGTGAGTGCGGCGAGGGCTGCGGGCCAGTCATGCTCATTGCGAACACTCAGGTATTCAAAATTGCAGCTTTGTGCCCAGCCTGAGGCTGTGGCTTGGTGTCTGCCGTTTACCAAAGGATTGTCCGGTGTGGGGATGTAATCAAAGATTCCGCCGCCGCCATTGTTGATAAGGAGGATTTTTACCTGTGCCGGGATGCCCTGAAGCCACAGAGCATTCATATCATAGAAGAAGGAGAGGTCCCCGCAGATGATGTACTGCGGGCGGGAATCACCCATGGCATATCCGAGAGCAGCGGAGAGTGAGCCCTCGATGCCGTTCACGCCTCGGTTGCATTCCACCTGTGTATCCGCGGGCAGGGGGTAAAGCTGGGCAAAACGCACGGCTGAGCTGTTTGCCAAGTGAAGCACGCTTCCCTCAGGCATAGCGCCAAGCGTATCTCCCACCAGCTGCATGCCGCTGTAAGGGAATTGTGGAACCGGTACAGGAGTGAGCCAGCGCTCAGCATAGGATTCGTCCCCCTCTTCCGCAAAGGCGGAGAGAAGTTCCCACAGCTCGGCGGGGTCGCCCTCGATGACGCGTGTCAGATTGCAGAACGTATCCACCACAGCGCCATCCGGGCAAATGTGCCAGTGTTCGCGGGGAGGATTGTTCCGTAAGAGGGCTTTCAGGCGTTTGGAGATGATGCAGCCACCGTAGGTGATAAGTAAATCCGGGCTCATCTCGGCCTCCGGTTCCGGTCCGAGCACGGCATCCGGCTGAGTGATAGCCAGAGCGGTGTTACAGAGATGCTCTCCGATGATGGCAAAGGCTTTCTCTGCAGCGAGTGAAGGGGGAATCTGTGCGTCTGTCGGTAATTGACCCAGCAATATCAGGCGGCGCGGACAGGCCTCGACTGTATCAAGAAGTTCCGTTTCCTCATCCGCATTCATTCTTGCCAGCTCGGTGCGGCGAATGACTCGCGGAGTGGGCAGGGGCTCTTCCGTGGTGGCAAACAGGGGCTCACTAAGAGGCATGTTGATATGCACCGGGCCTCCTGCGCGGTGGGTAAGCTCCAGCAGTGCTTCGTTCAGCAGGCGGTTCCGGTGCCAACTTTCCTCAGCCGCTTCAGGAATTTGTACGCTCATGCGGCAGAGGGGGCCGAAACATCCGGGCTGAGGAAGGGTCTGGCCGTCCTGCTGACCAATCCAGCTTGTCGGGCGGTCTGCCGAGATTATCAGAAGTGGCAGGTGGCGGTAATGCGCTTCAGCCACGGCCGGATGAAGATTCAGCAATGCTGAGCCGGAAGTCACACATACAGCCACCGGTGCTTGGGCTTGCGCGGCCCAGCCGCAGGCAGTAAAGCCGGCGCTGCGTTCATCCGTAGCGCCTCGCAGTTCTACTCCATCCAGCTCCGCCAGACTGTCCACGATGGGCGAGTTTCTGCTGCCGGGGCAGGCTACACAGCGGGTCACGCCATGTGCAAGCATGAGGCTGATTAAATCACGGATGGATGCAGTACTGCTAATGGTTGCCATACATAAGCATACTAGCACAGAGTGAAGCCATGTTCAAACCTTGCGCGCGTCAGCGCGTATGACTCAGGATTCTCTTGCGGTACGAATGAAAGATGTTAAGATGGCTAGTATGATGAAGAGACTCCTCGTTTCTCTCTGTATCTTTGCCTCTGCCGTGAATGCTGTGGAGCGCTGCCGAGATTTCAGCTATTTCGGGGATTTGCCTGAGTTTACTCCGGGCGCTGGTGAGCCTCAGTCATACTTTATTCCAGCAGCTATTGATGTGGGGGGCCGCCTTCCTGACCTCATTATGCAGGCTCATTCTAGGCTTTGGTTTTTCATTAACGAGTCTAAGCGCGGTAAGGTTTTGTTCTCTGAGCCTATTGTGTTGAAATCAACAGATAATCAGAGAGTTGAAACGGATGGTGTTGCTGTGCTGGCGGGGAATAAGCTCATCGTTCGTTTGAGTGATGGTTCTCTTGTGTACGCCTCAGTGGTGGGTGAGGATGTGCCAGTTCTTGAGGTGGGGGATAGTGTTCGGCTGACGGATGGTACTCCGCTATCTATTCCGGCGCACTATTTTTTGCTGGTGGATAAGAATGAGGATTCCGTCCCTGATTTGCAGACCCCCTCAGGTACATATTTTGGTGAGGAGCATAATGGAGAACTGCGCTTCAGGAGTTTGCAGCATTCAGCGGCGGGAGCAGATGCTCACTTCTCCGTACCTCCTCAGTATTCGACAATCGCTGATTTTGATGGCGATAGCACTCCGGATATGGTGTGCGGCGGTGAAGAAAATCGTCATCCTTGCAGTTTAATAGGAATTAAATCGCAACCTGATTAACTGATAGTCAGTCTTCTGTGAAGGGTGGCACAGAAAGAGCTTGACGTGGTGCTCTTAAATTGTTAAAATAGCACAAGTCAAACGTGGGCACTGTGACAGTACGTCTACCGCTTGCATCACAAACTTCTTCTAATACATAACAAACATATGAAACTGAACAAAGTATTCGCTTTAGCGTTTGCAGTCGTTTTCGCTGCAACGGGTCTGAATGCTCAGTCTCTTTCTCCTGATACCAGGACGCATTGGGATAGGGGTACGCTCGTTGTTGAGACTCCTGAGCGCCCCGAGGGGCAGCAGCACGCCATCGGGCTGACAGCTCCCGCTATGAAGACTGTGCGCGTGGCTTTCGTGGGCCTTGGTATGCGCGGTTCTGGCGCTGTGCCTCGCTTTACCCACATTCCTGGCGTGGAAGTGGTGGCTCTGTGTGACTACAGCCGTGAGCGCGCTGAGAGGTGTCAGGAGTCCCTTCGTCGTGCCGGTCTTGCTCCTGCTGCTATTTACTACGGTGCAGAGGGCTACAAGGAGCTCTGCGAGCGTCCTGACGTGGATCTCGTTTACATCGCTACGGACTGGGACCATCACTTCCCCGTGGCTGAGTATGCCATGCAGAACGGCAAGCATGCCGCTATCGAGGTACCCAGCGCCATGAACCTCCAGCAGTGCTGGGCTCTCATTAACTTGGCTGAGTCCAAGCGCGTGCACTGCATGATTCTTGAGAACTGCTGCTACGACTGGTTCGAGCTGGACTGCCTTAACATGGCTCAGCAGGGCGTGCTCGGTGAGATTATTTACGCCAAGGGTGCTTACATTCACAATCTGGACGAGTTCTGGGACGAGTACTGGGTAAACCCCGAGAATGATCCTCAGAAGCTCGGCTGGCGTATGCTTTACAACCGCGATAACCGTGGTGACGTGTATGCTACTCACGGCCTCGGTCCTGTGGCTCAGGTGATGAACATTCACCGTGGTGACCGTTTCCGCACTCTCGTTGCTATGGACACCCGCTCCGTGCGTGGTCGTCAGTATGTGGAGCGCGTAACCGGCGAGCCTTGCCCGAACTTCCGCAATGGTGACCACACCACCACCCTTATGCGCACCGAGAATGGTTGCGTGGTGGAGATTCAGCACAACGTGATGACTCCCCAGCCCTACAACCGTCTCTTCCAGCTTGTGGGTACTCAGGGCTTTGCCAACAAGTACCCCATTGAGGGCTTTGCTATTGACGCTGCTCAGCTGGCCGCCAATGGTGCTGCTCCCCGCATCGATGACCTCAACTCCCACAGTTTCATGCCTGAGGAGGAGATGGAGGCTCTCCGCGAGCGCTATCGTCACCCCATCATCCAGCGCTATGGCGAAATGGCTGAGCGCGTAGGTGGCCACGGCGGTATGGACTTCTTCATGGACGCCCGCCTCGTCTACTGCCTCCAGAACGGTCTGCCGCTGGACATGGACGTGTACGACCTTGCTGAGTGGTGCTGCCTTGCAGAACTGGGCTCCCTCTCCATGGATAACAACAACTGCGCCGTGGCTTTCCCGGACTTCACCCGTGGTCACTGGAACGAGGTGCAGGGGTACAGACACGCATGGGCTTCCCCCGAGCAGGAAGCTGCTACCACTGCCGCTGCTGAGGCTTACACCGCGGCTCAGCGTGCCGCCGTTCAGGCTTGCGACCTCTGGAACCTCTATGATGCCGTACAGAACGCTGAGGAAGGCGAGGCTAAGGAGGCTGCTCAGCGCGCTTACGATGAGGCCGCTGCCCGTGCCCGCGCTATCTACAACGCCAACTGATAGCCGCTCTAGTTTATCATAATCGCTCTGCCGCTAATCTTTGATTGGCGGCAGAGTTTTTTATTACTCATTTAGGAAATACAGCAGAGGGTAATTTCATGTTATTGAAGCGCTTTTCGTGTGATTTGCCGAGGCTAGTTGTAAATCAGCTATGCCAACTGGGGGCAGGCGCGATATTATTTTTTTAGAATCTTTTCAAATTTGACCGATTCGTCTTGACTTTGCAAGTAAAAACAGATACTATTCTTACACGGAAAAAGAGTCCGAAATTTCAACCTTAAACACGCTATTTTATGACTGAGACAGCAACTGAAACACCCAATCCGTGGGAGGGTTTTAAGGGCGGCGTATGGACTGAGTCCATTAACGTACGCGACTTCATTCAGCAGAACTACACCCCCTATGAGGGTGATGGCGCTTTCCTTGCTGGTCCGACCTCCCGCACCAATGACCTGTGGGACGAGGTGAAGGACCTCATGAAGAAGGAAATTGATGCCGGTGGTCTGCTGGATGCTGATACTGAAGTAGTTTCCACTATCGTGTCTCACGCTCCCGGTTACATCGACAAGGAGAAGGAGCAGGTAGTTGGTCTGCAGACGGATGCTCCTCTGAAGCGTGCACTCATGCCCTTCGGTGGCCTGCGCATGGCTCAGAAGGCCCTTGAGTCCTACGGCCTCCAGATGTGCCCGCACACTGCTGAGTTCTTCGGCCGCATTCGCAAGACTCATAACGAAGGCGTGTTCGACGCCTACACCAGCGATATTCGCGCCGCTCGTTCCGCCGGTATCATCACCGGTCTGCCGGATGCCTATGGCCGTGGCCGTATCATCGGTGACTATCGCCGTGTGGCTCTCTACGGTACTGACAAGCTCATCGCTGCCCGCCGCAAGGATTTGAAGGATCGTGAGGCTGGTGAGATGACTGAGTCCCTCATCCGTCTTCGTGAGGAGATGAATGAGCAGATTCGTGCTCTGGACGAGCTCGCCCGCATGGGCCAGAGCTATGGCTGTGACCTCAGCCGCCCCGCTCAGAACTCCCGTGAGGCTGTGCAGTGGACCTACCTCGGCTACCTCGCCGCTGTGAAGGAGCAGAACGGTGCCGCTATGTCCCTGGGCCGTGTATCTACCTTCCTTGACATCTACTTCGAGCGCGATCTCGCTGCCGGTACCATTACCGAGTCCGAGATTCAGGAGCTCATGGACCACTTCGTGATGAAGCTGCGCATGGTGCGCTTCATCCGTACTCCCGAGTACAACAGCCTCTTCTCCGGTGACCCCACTTGGGTAACGGAATCCATCGGTGGTATGGGCGAGGACGGCCGTACGCTGGTAACCCGCAGCTCCTTCCGTATGCTGCAGACCCTGTACAATCTCGGACCGGCACCGGAGCCGAACCTCACCGTGCTGTGGGCTCAGGGCCTTCCCGAGGGCTTCAAGAAGTTCTGCGCCAAGGTTTCCATCGAGACTTCCTCCGTGCAGTATGAGAATGATGACCTGATGCGCCCGTACTGGGGTGATGACTACGGCATTGCCTGCTGTGTGTCTGCCATGCGCATTGGTAAGCAGATGCAGTTCTTCGGCGCCCGCGCCAACCTTGCCAAGTGCCTTCTCTATGCTCTTAACGGTGGTGTAGACGAGGTGAAGGGCAAGCAGGTTACCCCCGCTGCTCCCCGCTACGAGGGCGAGTACCTGGAGTACGACAAGGTGATGGAGCTCTTCAGCAACATGCAGGACTGGCTCGCCAAGACCTATGTGGATGCCCTTAACATCATCCACTACATGCACGACAAGTACTGCTACGAGCGCATCGAGATGGCTCTGCACGACCCCGAGATTCTGCGCACGATGGCCTGCGGTATCGCCGGTTTGTCCGTGGCTGCTGACTCTCTGTCCGCCATCAAGTACGCCAAGGTGAAGGCTATCCGCAACGAGGAGGGCCTTATCGTGGACTTCGAGACCGAGGGCGAGTTCCCCTGCTACGGCAACAACGATCCCCGTGTGGACGACATCGCTTGCGAGCTTGTCACGAACTTCATGAACAAGATTCGCAGCCTGCACACCTACCGCGACTCTCTGCCCACGCAGTCCGTGCTTACCATTACCTCCAACGTGGTATACGGCAAGAAGACCGGCAACACCCCCGATGGTCGCCGCGCCGGCGAGCCCTTCGCTCCGGGTGCCAACCCCATGCACGGCCGCGACAAGAACGGTTCCGTGGCTTCCATGCTTTCCGTGGCTAAGCTCAACTATGACGACAGTCAGGACGGTATCTCCTACACCTTCTCCATCGTTCCCGGTGCTCTGGGCAAGGAGGACGAGGAGCGCCGCACCAAGCTTGTAGGCCTGCTGGATGCTTACTTTGCCGCTACCGGTCACCACATCAACGTGAACGTGCTCGAGCGCGAGACCCTCATGGATGCCATGGAGCACCCCGAGAAGTATCCCCAGCTCACCATCCGCGTGTCCGGCTACGCTGTGAACTTCATCAAGCTCACCCCCGAGCAGCAGCGTGAAGTGATCAGCCGTACCTTCCACACCCGCTAAAGCTGGTACAGCATCACACCTTCCAGGCTGCCATCAACTACAAGTTGATGGCAGCTTGTTTTTTTGCCCAAAAAATGCGCCTGTCTCCTTGAAAAAACGTTATTTTGTGCTACAATAACCACATCGCCCATGAATACTCCCAAGATTGAATTTCTCGGCTGGGATGAGCCCGCCATCGAACTCGTTGCCGAAAAGCTTCTCGCAGGGCTGCGCAATCCACAGACAGCCGCACAATACCGCCGCGCCACCCTGGTGGTCCCGACCGAAGGTAGCGGCCGCCGTCTGCGCGAATATATGGCAGAAAAGGCTGGCCATGCTCTTCTAATGCCCACCATCAAGCTGGCGGGTCACCTCATTCCCTCCGAGTACCCGGGCGTCGCCACCGAAACGGAAACGCTTGCTGCCTGGTTGAAGGTTCTCTCTGCGGAAGGGGCGGATCCGGTGGCACAATACGCCCCGCTCATTCCCCGCCGCCCGAAGACACACCGCGAGCGCTGGGCGGTCGGCGTGGCGCACAAGCTCATGGCGTTGCGCACCCGCCTCGAACAGGAAGAGGTTGAACTCCAGGCCGTCAGTCTCCAGCTCAGGAAACGTGAGATCATGTACCGGGAGGAAGCGGACCAGTTACCGGAAGACGCAAAAACAGCCCGGGCCGCCCTCCTGGCGCGCCGGAAAGTGGCCGCCAATGAACAGAAGCGATGGAGCAAACTCCAATCCGTCTTCGACAGGGTGGATTCACTGCTTCCTTCCGGAAAATCATCCATCAATAACGCGCAGGCAGATTTCGTTAAGAATGCTACCTGGCAAAAGCAGAGCCGCCTGCTCATCATGGCATGCGTGCCGGAGTTCTCTCCTCAGATTAAAACGCTGCTGAGCAATCTGCACGGCAAAGATGGCGGCAGGGTGGAAATATGGGTGCATGCACCGCGGACAGAAGCCTATAAGTTTGATGACTTCGGGCTCCCGCTGGAAGCGGGCTGGCTCAACCGTGAGATTGAAATCCCCGATGCTCTGGTCTATGCCGATGCCGCACGGGAAGTTGTAGACAACGACGCCTCTACCATTCATCTAGTGGCGGATGCCGAGGCCATGGCGGCAGAAGCCCTGCGCCTGGCGGGTGGGCATGATTCGCGCGAGCTTGCGCTCGCCGTGGGCGATTCGGAATTTTCTCCCTCCATCATCAACGCATTTGCTGCAGCCTCACCGGCCTGGCAGCTCAATCTGCCGGAGGGGCGCAATCCCATGACCACAGATCTGGGGCGCTTGCCCGGTCAACTGGCAGATGCCTGCGAAGCCCGGGAAAACCTGTCCCTTTGGGATGAGAAGCAGCAAGGAGTCCGCAACAACGATGTCCGGGGGCTGGATGCCTTCATCGCCCTGCTCACCAACACGGCGCTGCAGCAGGCCATTGCAAAAGAACCCGGTGCACTCATCGGCATGCAGGAACAGGTCGAAAAAATCCGCATGCTGCTGCTGCCCGGCAGCGAAGATGTCCTGTTGAGCATGCTCAAGTCGACCCCGCAAGTGGATGAGAGCTACAAATCCATTGAGAAACTCCAAACCGGCCAGCAGCAGGCTTACTTCGAATTCGCAGACAGGGTTCACAAGCTCATCGATAGCCTGTGCAGCGCAGAACCGGCAAAAGCCCTGACCTGGTTGGCCAACAAGCTGGAAAAACGCCACGAGGGAAGCCCGAGCCACAAACTGGCCACCGGCATTGCCAGGCACATGCGGGCTTGTTCCGACGTCGCGAACAACTTACCCAGCCCGCTGTGTGCGCTGGAGCTCCTGCGCCGCCAGGTGGAGGATAGAGTAAAAGGCCCGGTCTTTTCCGAAAGTTACTCCACCACCGGCGACCTGCTGGGCTGGCGTGAGCTGCCCTACGCCAGGGGCTCACGGGTTATTCTGGCCGCCATGCACGACGGGTGCATCCCCGAACCGGTGCCGGAAGATGATTTCCTGCCGGAATCACTCTGCGATGAACTGGGAATCCGCCACGAGAAATTCCGCACGGCGCGCGATAGCTATCTGCTCACCGCCCTCATAGAAAGCCGGCGTCAATCCGGGCGCGTCGATTTCATCCTGGCCCGACAGAAGGCCGATGGCTCCGTGCTGGCCCCGTCGGCCCTGCTTATGCGCTGCGGGGATGAACTGCCGCAGCGAGCCCGCGCCCTGTTTGCCGAAAGCAAGGCTCCCAAGGTGATACCCAGGCCGGCCCCCTGCCCCTTGCGCAGGGCCACGGGCTGCCGCGAATCCATATCACCCGGGGAGCTCGAGCATATCTCCCAGATTGCCCCGGGCAGGCAGAATCCCTTTACCCGATGGTTCAAAAACGAAAATGAGCAGCTGGTGCAGAAAAGCTACTCGCCGTCCTCGCTTGCCGGTTTCCTGCAATGCCCCCTTACTTTCTGGATTAAGCACCTCTTCCATATCGACCTTGGCGATACCTACAAGGAAAATAAGGGCGAACTGGAAAGCAACGAATACGGCTCGGTCATGCATGCTGTGCTGGACAAACTGGTCGAGCAATTCCCCAGCTGGGAAAAGCTGCTCACCTCATGCCCCGAAGCAGAAAACGACACCCAGACCGCTGAAGAACACATGCTGGCTGCGGCCCGGCGCATCGCGGCTGATGAATGGCAACGAGTCTACAACAGCACCTCCACCCGCCAGAGCCAGACTCTCCCCATGGAGGTACAGCTCCAGGCCATCGAGCGCACCCTGGCCGAATTCGTGCGACAGCACAGCAAAGACCTGGCGGAAGGCTGGTACAACGTGAAGAGAGAATACACTCTGCAACCCACGCTTCAGCTTCCCAATGGAGAAACCATCAGTTTCTCCATGAACGCGGACCGAATCGACCGCCACAAGGACGGCCGCTGGCGCATCATCGACTACAAAACCTCCAGCGGTGAGAAAAACCCGCACAAGGTTCATTTCGACCTGCTGGATGGCGGTGCCGATTCCCTCTATTGCCGCTTCATGAATGTGCAAGGCTATGATTTCGGCACCGTCAGTTTTGGCGAAAAGCTCTATCGCTGGAACGACGTGCAGCTCCCGCTGTATGCATACGGCCTGCGCAATCCCTCCACAGACGACCGCAAAGAACTGCACATGGGCGATGCTGATATGAGCGGGGTCATCCCCGACCTGGTGTACTATAATCTGCAGAGCAAGACCGAGAAGCTGGAGTGCCATTACCTCGTGCGGGATGGCGCCGTGCTCCCCTTGTCCACCAAGGCACCTTGCGGGCTCAGCACCGAGGAACTTTTCACCTCCGCCATGCAGACGGTGCAAGCCGCCATCAGCATGATTCGCGCGGGTCAGTGCCTCTTCTCCGCCGAGGCGCTGGAACTCACCAGCCGCCCGTTCTCGGCGCTGAACACCGGCAAACGGGGCGGCAAGACTCCGCGTTTCGGCGCCCTCTCCCTGGAAAGCGACCCGCGCAGTCTGTTCCGCCTGCCCAGGCTCACCAAATAACCCCGACTTACTCTCCCCTTCCATGTCCGAACAAGTTTCCAGATACGAATCCAATTCGCTCCGCCACCACGTCACCAGCAACCTGATTGCCGCCTCTGCCGGCACGGGCAAGACCTACCAGCTGGCCTCCCGCTACATCGCCCTGCTGGTTCTCGGCGCCAGGCCGGAAGAAATCATTGCCCTGACCTTCACCCGCAAAGCCGCAGGTGAATTCCGCAACCGCATTCTGCATGCCCTGGCGGAAGGTGCCTGCGACAAGCGCGACAAGAAAACCGGCCGCAATGAACTGGCAGTGCGTGTGTGGGATGTCCTCAGCGGGCTGAGCATCGATGAGAATGGCAAAGCAGTCGAAGCGGCCAACCCAGTACCGCTGCTGCCGGTCACGGCTGCTCTGGTGAAGCTGGCCGAGGCAGAGCACAGCTACCCGGAAGACCTGTACAACTACAACCAGGAGCTGCGGGACTACTACGGATTCCCCAAAACCGATGCCAGAACCTTTGCCCGGCTGCTCAAGGAAATGGTCGCCGTGCTCGGCAAGCTCCGTCTCACCACAATTGACAGTTTCTTCTCCTCGCTGGTAGCCACCAACAGCCTGGAACTCGGCATGAACAGCGCAGCCCCGCTTGACCCGGCAGATGAAAACCGCGTTCAGGCCTCCACCATCCGCGACTATCTGGATGCCCAGGGCGCAGAGGAACACTCGCGCGAGGAATTCCTCCGCATCTTCAGCAGCCTGACCGGCGGCGTGGGCAACAAAACCCAATCGCAAATCAGCGCCGAACTCAAAAGCTTCCTCAAGCTCTACCGCGAGCTACCCACCGGCACAAAGTGGGGGGATGCCGCCGCGTTCGGGGCGGAAACGCAGCTGAATGTCGCCTCTGATGCCGAAATGGAGGAATACAAGGCCGCTGCGGCCACCTTGCGCACCCTTCTCCGCAACTACAAGTATCTCCCCGCCACCAAGGGGCTCCGCAAGCAGCTGAACGACCTGGCAGCGGGGGCTCTGGTCATCGGTAAGACGGCGGCCAAGTGGCTGGACGGGCTGCGGGCGGATTTCCCCGGCCTGCCTGAGCTTGTTGCCCTGCTGGACGCCTTTGACGCCCAATCACCCATGACCCCGGAACTGGAGCAGAATGCGGCCATTGTCGCCTCTGCACCCGATCTATACAGCTGGAACAAAACCCAGCGCGACGGTCTGGAAGAGGTCATCAGGAAACTGCGCGACGCTAAAAAATGGAACCACACCGCCAAGACCAAAGCGTTCAGAAGCGCCGTTGATGATTTGTTGGCCCAGCAGGCAAACAGCCGCGACCTGCAAGCATTCAAGCACTGCAGCATGACGCTGGGCTCGCTGGCCGCTCCCTGCAAACTTCGGCAGATTGCAGACCGCACCGCTGCACTGCACTCGCTGCTGGCGGGGTACGCCGATTGCTATGAGCAGCGCATGCTGGCAGAGGGTCGTCTTTCCTTCGCCGATATTGCACGCATGGCAAAAACGCTCATGCTCAAGGACATCGGCGACCCCACCCTGCTGCGGCACCATGTAGCCTACCGCATGGGAGGCGAGCTGCACCACTGGATGCTGGATGAATTCCAGGATACCTCCGAGGACCAGTTCACCACGCTTACCCCCCTGCTCCAGCCCATTGCCAACGACGCGAGAGCCAATGCCTTCGACTTTACCACCGAGCACTGGGAATCCGACATGCCCCGCACCCTCCGCGGCAGACTCAAGTCGGAGAAGCACTGCGTCACCAACGAAAGCATCTTTGTAGTAGGCGATGTGAAGCAGAGCATCTATGGATTCCGCACCGGCAAGACTGAGGTATTTGACCGACTCAAGACAGACGATACCTGGAAATTCCCGCTCCAGGCTTCGGAGCTGAAGCGCAGCTTCCGTTCCTCTCCCGTCATCATGGGGCAGGATGGTTTCATTAACCGCCTTTTCTCCACCCTGCATTCCATCGAATGCCCGGAAAACGGCAACACCAGCTGCATTGAAACAGCCCCCGTCACCCACCTGAAGCAATTTGCCGTGCACCGGGCCGCCAAGGATAAAGCCGGTTATGTGGAAATCATGGCCGTGGCGCCACCGCAGGAGGATGACGCCGATACTGACAGCGACGCCACCTCCCGCACCCGCATCTACGACGCCATTGTCCACAAGCTGCACCAACTCACAGATGCCGACCGCCGCCCGCTGCACGGCATGAGCATTGCCATCCTGGTGCGCAGCAACGCTGAAGCCGATGAAATCATGGCCTGGCTGGGTGATAAGATGCCCGGACTACCCCGCCTGCTGGTCAAGGACACCCTGGCCGCTGCCGCCAGCCCGCTGGGTGAAATCCTGCTCTATTTCTTCAAGTGGCTGCTGCACCCCAGCGATGCCGCGGCCCTGAATATCGCTCGCACCTCCTTCCTGGGAAAAATATTCGATGCCCTGGCAGACCAGGTACACGCCAAATGGCTCAGGATTCTTCAGGAAACCGGCTACGCCTCCACGCTCGACCAATTGCTCAGCCTGCTGAATGCCACGGACCGCACAGCCAATGAACACACGATCCGGCTCTGGCAGGACAGCGCACTCGCCTTCGATGCCGAAGGCTCCGCTCTGGCAGACTGGTGCAACCGCATGAAAAATCTCAGCGTTCAGGCCGCCGGTTCCTCCGGCGCTGTGCAGATTATGACCATGCACAAGAGCAAGGGCCTGGAGTTCGATGCAGTCATCCTCCCCTATGCCGGCACCCAGGCAGTGGACGACACCCGCGATATCAACTACTTCATCACCGAAGACGGCAGCGCCATGCTGCTCAAACCCGGCGCCAAATCCGATTGGGCGCAGCTCAGCCCCGTCTTCCCGGAGCTCGCCTCCCAGTGGCAGCAGAATCAGCGCAGAGAGGCATACAACCTCCTTTACGTTGCAGCCACCCGCGCCAGACACGCCAACTACATCATCTGCCACGGTGCAGAGCTCTGCTCTGACTCACAGGATGAAGAAACCGGCGAAACCGCCACCACCTGGAAAGCCGCCGCCCGCTCCATGGGCGGGTTCATCCGCCAGGTCGCAACCAGACTGGGGAGCGTGGAGAAATCCCCCCTCGGCAAGATTGAAGAAAACCAGGTCATCTACACCCAGGGAGAGCCCACCTGGTTCGAAGAGATGAAGAATGAAGCTCCCGCACCGGCTTTGCCGGCCACGCCACACGCCCCCCTCGGTGCCGCGGTGCCGCGCCGCAAGCGAGTCAGCCCCTCCACCATGGCCAAGGCTGAGGACAAGCGGGCTGAGGAACCGGAGACTTCCGGCAATCTCTCCCGTGTGGACTACGGCGAGCTCACCGCCGCAGACTTTGGCACCCTCGTACACGCCGCATGGGAGGAAATCATCTGGAAGGCCACCACGCCCCCCCCCGACTGGATGGCAGACGACGCTCCCCGCACCAAGCCCCAGAGCGTGGTCTACAATGCCCTGCAACAACCGGAAATCGCTGCACTCTTCACCAGCAAACCCGGCCAGGAGGTCTACAACGAACAGCCCATCGTGGCTGTCACCGATAAGAACGAGTGGCTCTCCGGCACCATCGACCGACTCGTTCTCACCGTCGATGCCCACGGCAAGGTAACTGCCGCCCATATCATCGACTTCAAGACCAACCAGCTCGACCCCGACAAAAAGGAATCGTACGACGCCCTGAAGGAGGAATACGAGGAACAGATGACCGCCTACCGCGAACATGTGGCCGATGCCCTCGGCCTCCCCGAATCCGCCATCACCGTCTCCCTCCTTTCCTGCCCGCTGGGTGTGAAAGCAAGGATAGTTCCCTGCTAAAAACGGGCAATGCAAATCACGGAAGCCCGGGTCTCACCCCCGGGCTTCCTGCTGCAGCAGGTTATCAATCAGCGAAGCCAGCATGCCATTGGGCGAAATATCCCCCACCCATATTTCCCCTGCCTCCGGAGTTCGTATTCATTGCACCAGGTGCCATCTTCTTATTCAGCAGCGAGCCACCAAGCTGCGGCGAAATAATTTCTCATTCCTCCAAATAGGTGCAGAGCCCCCCTCAAAGGAGTCATTCCCCGATTGAAGATGATTGTTTTTCAAAGGGCAAAAGACAACTAATAGTTTATGTGAGAACTTCAGAAAATAATTCCAGTCTCTTGCTGGTGGTTTGACAGTAAGTAAGAACAGTGTTATAATATGAGTAGACAGAAGAACAAATAGTCAAAATTATGCAAAGCACTAATAATCAATCACTTACACCCCCCCCCGAAAGGAGGAAATGGCAGTTTGCACAAGGCTAAACGCCAAAAAAATGATGAATTTTATACGCAATACCCTTACATTGAACGAGAGGTAAATGCGTATTTGGAATACAATCCTCATACTTTCCGAGGCAGGACGGTTTTGCTCCCCTGCGATGACCCAGAGTGGAGTAACTTTACAAAGTATTTTGCGGAAAAGTTTGAAGAACTGGGATTAAAGAAGTTAATCAGCACCAGTTACGCCCCCGAAAGTAAAAACTTCCCTTCTAACTTTAAAGAACAAAAGACTACCGAATGGGAGAAGAGTAGCCCATTGTTTGACTTGGTAAAAAGTAAAACAAGAGGAAAGATTTTCGTTTTAGAAAGAGATACGAGCGGCGATGGTAGGATTAATTATGAGGACATAGAGTGGCGTTATCTTGAAGGAAATGGAGATTTTAATAGTGAAGAAGTCCGAAAGTTAAGAGATGAAGCGGACATAATCGTCACTAACCCGCCATTCTCTCTATTCCGTGAGTTTTTGGCATGGCTAACTGAAAATCCAAAGGATTTTCTCATCATAGGCAATCATAATGCCATAACATACAAGGAAGTATTCCCTCTTATTATGGGGAATAAAATGTGGCTTGGTGCTACATGTAATGGGCAAGATATGGTTTTTGGTGTTCCGGAGGGAGCAGAAGTCGCTCCAAAAGATAGACAAAAGGCAGAAAAATTGGGATACAAGGGCAATTATACGCGATTAGGAAATTCATGTTGGTATACAAACATGGAACATGGAAGAAGACATACCCCTATGACTTTGCTCTCATCGCACGATGTATTCAAGTTTGCTCATATTAAAGAGTTAAAAGGAAGAACGTCATTTGTCCACTATGATAACTATGACGCTATTGAAATTCCTAGAATAAACGCTATACCAAGTGATTATGATGGGGTTATGGGTGTCCCGATTACCTTTCTGGAACACTATTGTCCTGAGCAGTTTGAAATTTTAGGAGCGACACAAAGAGGTTGCCATGACAATGTGCCTGACACTAAAAAATACGACGAGTATTTGGAGATGAAACCTGACGGCACACCAACTGGAAGCAAAGGCGGTAAAACTAACGAAAATGCAAATTTGGCGATGAATGATGGTAAGAAAAACTACTTTATTCATCCTAAAACTGGACACACTGTGCAATCTGCTTACCAACGAATTTTCATTAAACGCATAACAAACTAACACTACATAACTATGAAAACAACTCTTCTTACAGAAGTGACGATTAAGGAGATATGCCAAGGCTTCCAATACAGTGAATTGGAAGCAAAGGGGTTATTCGGGTGGGGTGGAAAATTGGTTATTCAGCCAGAATACCAGCGCAACTACATTTATTGTCAAGGGAATAAGGATGTTTCTGTTATAGAATCCTTGTTAAAAGGATACCCCATAGGTCTTATCTACTTCAATAAGACAATGGATGGAAGGTATGAGGTTCTTGATGGTCAGCAGCGTATTACTTCTATTGGCAGATACCTGACTAACAAATTTGCCATTATGGACGATAATGACATGCCCCAATACTTCACTGCTCTACCAGAGGAGAAAAGGCGTTTATTGGAAACTTCTCGTTTGTTAATCTATGTATGCGAAGGCGAGGAGAAAGAGATAAAAGAATGGTTCAAGACGATTAACATTGCTGGCGTTCCATTGAATAATCAAGAACTGCTCAATGCTGTTTATTCTGGTCCGTTTGTGTCTCGTGCAAAAGAAGTGTTTTCAAACTCTGCTAACAATAACATTCAGAAGTGGAGTGCATACATTAAGGGTGATGTGAAGCGTCAGGAATATCTGGAAAGAGCGTTAGAATGGGTTAGTGGGAGCAAGGATAACATTGCTTCATACATGGCTGCACACAGGATGGATGCCGATGTATCGGAGTTGGTTAATTACTTCAATACGGTTATTGAGTGGATTAACACAACATTCATAGGCGTTGATAAGACCATGTGCGGATTAGAGTGGGGCAGACTTTACAAAACATATCACAAAACCCCCTATAACGCAGAAGATGTGTGGCAGAGAGTTGAAGAGTTGTTGGGCGACCCCTGCGTTGGAGATAAGAAGAATATCTATGAGTTTATTCTGGGAGGAGAACAAGATAAAAGACTACTCCATGTGCGTGTGTTTAACGATGTGATAAAGAAGAGCGTCTACATGACCCAGACAAAAGATGCTAAGCAAAGGAATGTATCAAACTGTCCGTTGTGTGCTATTGGACACGATGCTAATAAGACAAAGATTTGGGATATTAAACAAATGGATGCAGACCATGTAGAAGCGTGGAGTAAGGGCGGTGCTTCTGACATTAACAACTGCCAAATGCTTTGTCAAACACATAACAGAGCAAAGGGTAACAGATAGTAATAAAAAATCCTACAAAAAAACTCCCCACTGTCTTTGCTGATGGTGGGGAGATTTGTTATTTATGGGGATGGCCTGCACCTATTTGGTAGGTCCAGGTCTAAAATTATATATTCATTGTTGCGACGCTCTCTCCAAATACGCAACCGCATCGGCGCAGAGGGGGGAGTCGATGGGGTGGCCGGGGCCGTATTTATCGGCGGTGCGGGAGATGATGCGGTAGATGAAGGAGGTATGCTCAGCGGGCACGAGGCGGAGGGAGGAGACGCGGGCGAGCTCTTCCTTCACGAAGGTGTTGCCTTTGGTCTGCATGGACTGGGGATTATGCACCTTGTAGGGGGCGATGCAGACGGCCTTGAGCATTTCGCGGCCGGATTCCTTGCGGCTGCGGATGACGAGGTAATCCTCTGCGCTGCCAACAAAGGCGGCCAGCAGGGAAACGCCCTCGGCCGTGTTAAAGCCGTTGGCATAGCGTTTGCCGGACTTTGTGAGTTTGTTATCTATCACCTCTTTGGGGTTGAGCACATTCACACAGCCGTTTGAGTAGCAGAGCAGCAGGCGGGCATTTTTCTTCTTGTGCGCGGTGCTCACAGGTACATTGAAGAGCACATCGTCTGCAGTAGCCGGTGCTTTCTGCTGAGAAACGGTGCCATCTGCATACAGGGAGATATAGCGCCAGATGGGGGCTTCCTCCTCCGGCGTGAGGGGCTGTTCCACCAGCAGCTGGTTTCCGGAACGCACGGGGCTCACCGATTCGGCGGTGGAGGGCAGCTCTACCGCAGGCGCGGGCGTGGCGGCACTTTCCTGCACGGGAAGGGTCAGCCCGCAGCGCTCGAGGATGTACTCCATGATCTCCGGGCCGCGCAGCTTGCGCACCGAATTGAAGCAGCGGATGAAGAGGTCCTTGTCATTCAGCCACACCGGACGCGGCGCAGGGGAAACGCGCAGGAAGCAGACGATGCGCCCGGCGCTGTTCTGCTGCAGGTCGATATGCACCCTGCCCGCCGCCAGCGGCCCCAGGCGCTTCACGATGGTGTTGATGAACTTGAGCTTGATTTTATCCTCTGTCAGCTCATAGTGGTATTCATCATCATTGCTGGCGTTGATGTACTTCAGGTCATCGTTGATACCGCGGATGGTGCCGTCATCGTAATACCCGATGCAGAGTAAGCCGCCATCGGAGTTCATAAACGCGGCCACGTGGCGCATAAGCTCAAAGCCCAGCTGGTGGTCGATATCCAGCTCGCCATTGCGGGTGTAGACAAATGAGCTCTTGTATTCCAGCTTCGGACCCTCCTGGCCCAGGGTTCCTTCGTCCTCCAGACGCACGATGCGGCGGAACTCGGCCGAATCCACCGTGCCGGCGGGGTCTTCGAGCACCAGCCAGCCTTTCTCTGAAAAACCTTTCAGGCGCAGGCGCAGGGAATCGCCCACGCTCTCCTCGATCTCACCCTGCGGGTAATAGCGGTGCAGTGCGCCCACCTCCGAATCCTTCACGACGAAGTAGCCCCGACCTTCCGAGGTCTGCGCCTCGTTGCAGATTTCGAAATCATAGGTCTGCCCCTCACTGAAATGCGCCTGCAGCATAGCCAGCTGGGGCTGCTCAAACAGCAGGTGATTTCCCTCCACCTCGCGCACTCGCAGCTGCAGGCTTTCGCCCTTGCGATAGGTGCCCGGTTCTGCGTTCAGGAAATGGTGGAACCCGAACTCATCCACCACCTGATAGGTGGGCAGAGGCTCGCCACGGCGCCCGGGGTCACCGGGCAACGCAGCTACGGCAAAATCATAGCTCTGCCCCGGCGCATATCGGGCCGAGAGAATGGAGTGAATGTCCTGCGACAGCTTGGGAAATGTAGTCGGATAGCCTCGCAAATCCACGTTGAATCCCTGCACATAACACGGCAGCACCCTGTCTCGCAATTCGGAGGCTTCCCATGATTCCTGAAACGGCAGCATCTTCACGCGGAACAACCAGCCGTCGTCCTCATAGTCAGTCATGGTTTCCATGCCGTTGTAGCTCAGGATAAAATACGATTCGCCGTTATAACACACCATCCGGCTTACCTTGAAATCATAGACCTGTCCCTTTTCAAAAATCATATCGCGCAACTTTGGTTACTTGTTTGATTATCTTACATTTCCCCACCTATGGCAAGCAGAAACCCCGGCAAAAAAACTATTTCAGAAAAAGGCACCATATGCCTCTTGACAATCCGTGAAAATGTGTTATACAAACCGCGTACGCAGCATTAGAGCAGCGTGCATCTGTCTATCAAATCCAAATCAAACTGTTTATCATCATTGTTATGAATACTACCACTATTGCGGCAGGAGTCGCTGTGTTGTTGTTGGCCTTGTTTTTCACCTGGGGCGGAGCTGTGTTTACCCTGGGCTGTGCCTGAGAGAAACACTGAGCAGAGCAACGCCATACCGGCGTGAGCTGTGCCAGGGTCACGCAAAGAACATATCTCCCTCTTGACTACTGATATGAATACAACACAGAATACCCTGCAGGAACAGGTCAGCATCCAACTCGGCAGCCATAGCAGAATTGCCTTTCAGGTATGGGACGAAGAACGCGGAAGGTGGTTCAAAAGCGAATCCTCCGACCCGCTGAGAGACCGCGATATCCCCAGGCCTACGCAAAAGCGCATTCTGGAGCCAGCGCCAAAAGGAGGCTGGAGAACCCGGGTGGAGGAAATACCGGAGGACGCCCCCGTGTACCGGAATATGGAGCATCTCTGCAGGCTGCTGCAGCACAACAAGGGGCTTGTGCTCGGCGTGGAAACAACGGAGGGGAACATTGTCCGCATCTGTGGGCTGAGCGCCATCCACCACCAGTTGCCCGCCTATATTCCTGCACTGTATGTAGAATCTACAGCCGGAGCAGATGCTAAGGCGATGGAAGAATACCGGGAGCAGATAACACATTGCCCGCCGGTCGGCGATGATTTCCCATGGTATGCCGACCAGTTCTGGAATGGTTTTGTAGGCGGCGATACAGAGCTGTGGATACCCGCCAGCGGGAAATGGATGAAAGCGAAGGAGCTGGAATTTCCGGCCTGCGCGGAGTATAGGTACGGTTTCCTGACCATGGAGCAGGAACACGGCTATGGCGAAGCAGAAATAACAACTGAGGGGGAGGTGCGCTTCGACTGGTTCCCCGTGCTGTATCATCTGGTGCTGGAGCGCCCCTGCGAGCTGGAAGTTCTGGCAGGATACAGAGAGTGCATCACCGTTCCGCTCACGGTACGAGCCGGGTACACGCATTAAAACACCCCACATGACTATGAACAAGAAAATGAAATACACCCGCCAGCTCAGCCGGCGCGAAGCGAACCTCCGGAAAGCAGCCCAAGCTGCCCGGGAGGCGAGCGCACTGGAGTATGCCCGATGGCAGGAAGAGCAGCTGCAGTTCTATGCCAGCCGCGCCCGCGAATGCACCAGCGCCGCAGAACGCCGCGCCCTGTGCCTCGAGGTCTGGGCCAGGCGGCATAGTCTGCCTCAGGCCGTCAGCATAGTAAGCCGTATTCTGAAAGAGCGCGACGCATGCCCCCAGGCATGAAGCCCCCTGCCCCATACCTCGGTTGTCTACCAAATCACCCCACCCTGTTTAGCAAACATTATGAAAATTCCTTATCAACCCCACCTCGGTAAAAACGGCGAGCCTCTCCGTTACCGCTATATCAGCATCGTGGCTCCCATGGCGCCTCATGATACCCACACCAACCGCCAGCGCAATATGAAGCTGTATTATGTATTCCGCTGGTTCCTGTATACCCAGACGCCGGGCAGCCGATTCTTCTGCACACCCACCCCCGCAGAGTCTATGCCGCATGGCGGAATGTGCCTGCGCGCGCGCTGCGCCGTCTCGCGCGAGACTTTCCTCAACTCTGCAGCCTTTCAGGAACTGCTCCGTCTGCTGAAAGAAGAGCGGCTCACCTCCTGCCTGTACATGTTCGACGGCTATGCCGATGGCGCCGATAAAGACATGCCTCCCATTGAGCTGATAGACCAAAGCAGCCCCCGGAAACTGCAGCTATCAGAACTAGAGGAAGGTCGAAATCTGGACCGCGGGCACATCCCATATTTCGCGCATCAAATGCTGGTGGACATGAAAAACAAACCGGTCGACAGCATCGAATGCAGCGAGCAAAGTTACCGCGACCATTTCGGGCTCTGATTCCGTCGCAATAAGGTTGAATATTCCCGTATTTGGTGTTAGAATATCGCCGTACAATCGTGACTCCTACCGCCATGACTGGTCTTGTTCACTCAGTAGAATCCTGCGGCACGGTCGATGGACCGGGCATCCGTTTCATTGTGTTCCTGGCCGGCTGCAGCCTGCGCTGCCAGTATTGCCACAACCCCGATACCTCCTTCAAGCGCCAGGGTAAGGAACGCACCGTGGAGGACGTGCTCGAGGAAATCAGCCGCTATGCCACCTTCCTCAAAAATGCCAAAGGCGGTGTCACCATCAGCGGTGGCGACCCCCTCTTCCAGCCGGATTTCACCCGAGCCCTGCTCCGCGGCTGCAAGGAAATGGGGCTGCACACCTGCCTCGATACCTCCGGCCACCTCGGCTGCAATGCCGACGACGCCATACTGGCCGATACCGACCTGGTGCTGCTCGATATCAAAGCCTGGAACCCGGAGCAATACAAGCTGGTCACCGGCCAGCCCCTGCAACCCACCCTCGACTTTGCAGAAAAGCTGGCAAAGCGAGGCATCCCCATGTGGCTGCGCTATGTGCTGGTGCCCGGCCTCACCGACCAGCTGGATGACATCACCGCCCTCGCCCGCTATGCCGCCGGCCTCGGCAATGTGCAGCGGGTGGACGTGCTCCCCTTCCACCAGATGGGCAAGTTCAAATGGGGCGAGCTCGGCCTCACCTACCCGCTCATGGATCTTGAGCCCCCTGCCCCCGAGCTCACCGACCAGGTACGTACCATCTTCCGCACCCACGGATTCCCCTCCACCACCCACTGATTCAAAAAAAATCCGCCAAATTTCAAAATTTAGCTTGCAATCCTTCGCCAGAGCGTGTATATTGTCGCCGCACTTCGGTGCAAGCTCGATGGTGGACGTAGTTCAGCGGTAGAGCCCCGGATTGTGGTTCCGGTTGTCGTGGGTTCGAATCCCATCGTCCACCCGCAGAGCGGGTCACGTACAAAAAACGTGACCCGCTCTTCATTTTTGCGCAATTCATTCAATATACGCCACTTAACAAGCACTCCTTTGTATGTGTTGTAGCCTGATTTCACCATACTTCGGCACCTTTCCTACCCCATTCCCTCATATCAGGCACTCCCGCGCACTCTGCACTTCGTGACCCGCTTTGATACTTATTCATGCGGGTCGAAATGATTATAAACAGTTAATATCCAATGTTTATATTTTTCTATCCCGTTGCTTTTTTATCAGAAAAAACCAGACAAAATTTGGAGTTTATAGAAAACGGATTCACTATGAATCATTTAAGAAAGTCTTAGGACAACTCTCTAATCAGAAAACATCAGCCCGGAACGTGTGTATTCCGGGCTTTTCGTTCGCCGTAGTGGCGCGAACTGCTACTCTTGATGTTAGTCCTCTGCCTCGCGGGTGAAGTGGAAGCTCAGCTCGGCTATTTCTCCATAGCGGCGTTCAAGGAACTTGTGTACGCCCCAGGGGATGATATCTTCGTCAATCTTGACCTCGACTCGTTTGTACTCGTTCTCCTTTACCTGCTTGAAGTGCGCTTCGATGTATACTTTCATTTTCTCTTGTGTGTGGGTTGAAGTCTTGGTGATTCGGGGTGGTAGCCACCTCCCTTAGCGGGAGGCGGGTTCCCAGCCCTCGATTTTGATGTTGGTCACGATGCCGTAATTTTCATACAGGCTGATGATTTCGCGGTCGGCCATCCCCTGTAGGAACTCGTGGTAGCCGTTGTCGGATTCTTCCCCGGCTTCCAACTCCTTGCGGTAGCTGTCGGCGTATGCC
>JAZRTR010000037.1:0-38578 GCA_045652085.1 Akkermansia sp. | reverse complement strand
AATCAAGCTCCAATGGTGGCTCGCGTATCTCTGCTGCGCCGCTCAGTACGGCTATGCGAGCTGGTGTCAAGCCCCTTGGACGGATGATGAGACAATGCAGAAGCGTCTGGAACTGAAAGAAGATAGACGCTCACTGAAACGGCTTGTGCTGTGGCTGAAAGACTACACGCGCAAATACATACCACTGGCAGTTATCCCTGTTTAACCCCTAACCACAACAACCAACACACATGAAACGATACACAACACACAAACTCAGTAAGCGCGAAAAGCAGAACAAACGCATTAAGCAGCTCAAGCGCGAATTGGCCAAAACTCAGGAGGAACTCAAAAACATCAACACCTGTCGTGTGCTCGCCCGCCGTCTGCTGGGCGAGAACAGAGACTTCTTTGTCTCAGCCGCACGAGCACAGGAGAACGATGATCGCAAGCGGTTCTGGCTCGAAAAGGTAGGCACCATCAACCTCATTCTCAGCATCACCACAAGCCATGAGGAGTTTGATAGAGAGTGGCAGGGCGAAAAGGTTCAGCCTTACAAGCTGGATTTAACCGATGAGGAAAGAGCCCTCATACATCAGGAGTTTGAGGTTACAAAGACAGCAGATGATAACGCCTGAGCTCATAGTTAAAGGCACCATTCTCGGCCTGTTCCTGTACACCGCTGCAAGATGGATTTACCATAAAGGCTTCATGGCCGGAGCCAGATGGGCGAAAGATTACATCTTCAACGAGCTCAAAAAGAAGTGAAAAAACGCACTTTTTAGCACTTTTTTCTTGACTTGTCCCTGAAAAATTGCTATAACACCCACATCAAAGGGGCAACCCGGCGGTTCAAGTACGGCAACGTTTTCATGGTATTTTGACATCAATCAGCATCTTCCCGCGCGGATGTAAAATGCGCGGGGCATAATTTAGATGGGTGGCAGAGTGGTTTAATGCATCGGTCTTGAAAACCGCCGAAGGTTTATCCCTTCCGTGAGTTCGAATCTCACCCCATCCGCTTTCCCTGAGCCCCGCCAATTTTTCGTTGGCGGGGTTTTTCTTTTGTGCCCTGTCCCGGGGCGGGAGTGCGGATATGATAAATAGCTTGTATTTTATGTGATTTTCCATCTTTTTGCTTGAATAATTAAGAAAAGTATGATATTAGAAAAATTGGTTATAACAAACCAATGTTCAGAATTATGAAAAAAACAATTCTTCTTGCACTCGCTCTTGCCGCACCCGCTATGGCCGGTGATGACATTGCCCCGGTCGCAGTGATTGAGGCTCCCACAATTGTAGCTCCTGCTGCTCCCAGTCCTTGGGCTCTGGAGGTTGCCGGTGTACACACTTGGGCTATGGCTGATGCCGAGGACCTGTTCCACAATATCAACTCTTGGGGTGTTGACGTGACTGCTGTATATAACATGAACAGCAATTGGGCCGCCACTCTTCGTTTCTCCTGGTCTCAGGGCAGCGGCCGCTATTTCGCTGATTATGGTCCCAACGAGACTGAGGTAGATAAGCTTGATATCACCAATTGGTCCATCACTGCCGGTGTGCGCTACACCGCTCCGATTACTGAGAAGCTCTCTTGGTATGCCGGTGCTAATCTTGGCTGGGGCCGTACCGAGATGAGTTATACTTATGGCAGTGAGATTTATCCGGAAGATGCCGGTAAGTGGGATGCTGATGATATCGGTCTCTCCTACTCCGCTGAGGTGGGTCTTAAGTACAACATCACCCCGAAGGTCTATGCCACCGGCGCTGTGGGCGTGCGCGGCATGTGGACCACTCCTAACTGGGGGGCGGATCCTCGCTCTGACCAGCAGTTCGGTGTAAGCGTGAGCGCCGGCCTTGGCTGGCAGTTCTAATGCTCTGAGCTTCATAAAATGATGCGGGGTGGGGCCTTTCGGCCTCACCTCATTTTTTTATGCAAATCAGGGCGCTGAGATTGCATAAAAGAGAAACCCGCCATGCTGATTAAGGCATGGCGGGAAAGAGAGAGAAAAGAATGTGAGTTTACGCGGGGTCAGGGGCTACATAGTCCTTGCCGCAGTAGCGGTCCTGAATGCGGCGCGGACTTTCTTTCATATCCACCAGAACGAGGCAATCCAGCGTACCTCCGAAATCATTGTCGATGCCGAAGGAAAGCATCTTGCCGCCGAGTCTCAGGTACTGGCGCAGTAGCACAGGAATGCTTTTGCCATCCGGTTCCAAATCAGCCACCATCGTTGAAAGCAAGCGAAGCTCCGAAAGCGCGGTGGGAACAAGTCGGGCGTCCTCGCTGAGTAGCTCGGCGCCGGTGGGCGGGTAAAGAGCTCGCACATCACCGGCCAGCTCATTATTCATGCAATGGGCTTTCAGGTAGGAGAGCATCAGCGCGCGGGAGGCCGGCTGATATTCACCGGAAATGCTGACGGTGCCGTACAGATAACGATATTCTCTGTGGCGGGCCAAATAATGGCCGATACCCATCCACAGCGTGTCCAGCGAGGCAGGGTGGCGTTGGTAATCCTTGCAGATGAAGGCTCGGCCCATTTCCAATCCGTGAGCCATGATGGACTTTATTTTGTCACCGAATCGGAAAAACTGAGAATTGTATATCCCCTTGGTGCCCTGTGTCTGCAGCAGTTTATCTGTCCGGCCCATGCGGTAGGCGCCGGCAAGACGGCTGTTATTGGAATCCCACATGATGAGGTGGGTGTACGTCTTATCAAACTCGTCTAAATCACAGGCGGAGCCGGAGCCTTCACCGACAGCGCGGAATGTATGCTCGCGCTGAATGCCGATTTCACGCATCATCTGCGGAATCTGCTCGGCCTGCACGGCGTATACTTTCAGGCCGCCGGAGGTTTCTGCATACAGGCAATCTGCCGGTAGCGAATCTATTTCAGCTTTAAGTGTTTCTACAGGAGCACTTTTTTCAATTTCCTGCATTTCACGGGGCACGGCAGCAGCTTGTTCTGCCTTGCGAGGATAGCGTTGCAGCATGCTGCTGAGGCGAAGATAATCGGAGAGAGAGTCGTCATTCGGAGTCATCGCGATGGTGGCGGGAGATATAGCTCGCCCAAGGCTGATGGTATGGCGCATACGCCCATCTCGCAGAATTTCACGTGCCAGAAAGTTTGAGCGGATGCCCTTGTTGATAATGGAGATAATTTGGAAGAAGATGCCGGTGCGACCGGAGATGTGCATGGGGACCACCGTGGCACCCGTCTTGCGGATGAGGCTGGAGATGTTTGCCTGCCACGGGTCATCAATCACACGGCGGTCCTGGTGTGAGTAGGTGGCGGCGGAGCCGCTGGGGAACACAAGAATGCAGTGCCCTCCCTTCAGCCAGCGCAGAATTTCACGCATGCCTGCCATGTTTGCTCGCTTGGCAGCTTCGCCGCCGTACACGTCCACCATAATCTCGTATGGTACCATGCCGCGCACACACTGCAGGAACTCATTCACGACGATTCTGATATCTTCTCTCACTCGCATGACGACATCACCGAACATCAGGCCATCAGACATGCCGTGGGGATGGTTACACACGATGACGCAGGGGCCTTCTTTCGGGATGTTTTCCAGCCCGGTGAGGTCATAATTCAGGCTGAGGTATTTGCAGGCGAGTTTAAAGAAGTTTTCCTTACTACCTGCTTCCCAATCATCTTCAATATGAGCATGTGCCACATTCAGCGCATGAAGTCCCAAGCGCTTCTCCGCCCAGAGTACAAGCCACTTAGGTAACTTGTCTCCACCCTTTATGAGTTTAGTCAGGTCTGTAATCTTTTCTCGCTTGGATGTACTCACTGCGGTATATGCGTGTTATTTCTTACAATCTATCACAAATAGCCCCTTGAGTCAAACAGGAATTGGCTCAAACTGAGCATTTAATCCGCGTGGTAAACGCTACGGAGAGCAACCTCAAACGCGCGTAATGTGCTGGCAGCAGAGGCAATGCCTTTACCGGCTATGCCGAATGCAGTGCCGTGATCAGGGCTGACTCTGAGGCGGGGTAGGCCAATGGTGGCATTCACAGCATTATCAAAGTCAATGAGCTTGAGCGGGATGAGCGCTTGGTCATGGTAGGGGGCCACGATGCCATCATACATGCCCTGTGCGGCATCCCGGTACACGCAATCCGGCACGCAGGGACCATGGAACTCCGCCTCCGGTATGGCAAGGCGAAGTGCGTGTAGAGCAGGGGTGATAAGGTTTTCCTCTTCCCGGCCAAAAGCACCGTTTTCTCCATTATGCGGGTTCAATCCTGCAAGGGCGATGCGTGGGCGCGCCTTTCCGGTTCGCATCAGGAAACGTGCCAAGAGGCTGCCCACGCGTACGATTTCTTCCGTGCGCAGCAGGCGCGGTACGTCTGCTATGGCCACATGAGTGGTACACAGTGCCACCGTGAGGTGGCGCCCGGTCAGGCACATGGCAAAGTCCTTCACTCCTAAGCGGTCTGCAAAGAACTCAGTCTGGCCGGGATAAGCAAAACCGAGGCGGTGAAGGGCTTCTTTACAGATGGGCGCGGTAACGACGGCATCAATCTTGCCGCTGCGTAGCGCTTCTGCTGCCATTTCTAAGTGTTCCAGCGCGGCTTGTGCCGTTTGCTCGGTAGGCTGACCGGGAGTGCAGGGAATTTCATGACCTATCAGGCGGTATTCTGCCTGAGAGGAGACTTGGCGTAACGCTGCGCGGATAACCTCCGGGCCTATACCTGCTTGGTCGCCAAGGGTATAGCCGATAACCGGTTTCTCGGTTTTCATGGTTCTACCTCCTCTGCGGCTTCGTCATCCTGCATATTGGGCAGAGTGGCCTCTGTCACAACGGGGCGCGGGCGCTCCTGCTGTGGAATGGGGGGACGGTAGGAGCGCGTGGTATTGATATATTCTGTGTGGGTGTCTCTTTGTTCAAAGCGTAGCTCGCCATTTACGGACGCATGATATATCACTGTCAGCACCACTGCTGCCAGTGTGGGTATCAGTAACAAACTACCCAAACAGGTTTTCATGCCCATATTCTACACCTTCTATCCCGTTTTTCAAGCCTCTTTTGAGCCATAAAAAAGCCGATCTCTTTCGAGACCGGCCTTTTCTCACTATATCAGGGATTATTCTTCAGTCTACCCTGGGAATTCTCGGAGTGGGAGTCGCGGTGCTTGTCGGGCGGTAGCTGGTGTTCAGCTGCCATCTCTGGTCTCTCCAGAAAATGCCAAGCTTACCACGCATCACAAGTGTATTGCCCTCACGCCACATCTCGCAGCGGTACACACGACCATTCTGCGGATCCAGTACGTGGCCGCCGCTGTAGGTATCGTCATCCTTCCTAAGACCCCAGATGATATCCATGTTCAGAACAGGAGGGTTGCCGGGGATGTCAGCGCGGGCGCCGGGATTCTGCAGCAGCTTTACCACGCGGCCGTATATGGCTCCGTTGTACTCGTAAATTTGCACGACGCTCTTAGCTTCGTTCGTTTCATCGTCAATCGTTGTCCAGTAGCCGATTACGTTTGCACTTACCTGGCTTATCAGGCAGACGGCTACTGCCATGGCTGTCATAAGGAACTTCTTCATGTCGTGTCTTGGAGTTAGTGTTTGGTTGTTTCTTAAGCTCTTATCTCTAAGTTAGAGTTAGCTCAAGGCTGATATTATCGAAAAGCTAGAGTTAAGTCAAGACTTTTTTTGAAAAATAATTATTCTTGTAAGAGTAAAGCAGTTATGGTAGAATACGTGACAGCAGCAGAATTCCTGAGAATGAGGAAGTCTGCTAGAAGGACAAACGATACGAGCAATATGAAAAAGCGAATCCTCTCTCTTTTATCAGTACTGGGGCTTCTGGCTGCACCTGTAACAGCTGAAGCACAGGATGCCACTCCCGGCAGTATAGTGTATAATGGTAATATGTTTACTCCTGGTGCAAATGCGCCTGAGTACAAGCGTGTGGCTAATGAACGCTTTGGTACACAGTGGTATGTGGATTTGGTATATGGCTACTGGGCGCTGGATAACGCCATGGACGGCTACAACGAGAACGAGCATATCGCCATTATGTACGCGATTCTGAATCAGCGCCTAATTGAGGATAATGTGAATGGTGGCACATGGCTGCGAATTGATGTTGCTGGTTCTTGGGGCCTGAATAATGAGTCTGACGACCCCTCTACTTTCTATGCGAATGCCATGGGAATGTGCTCCGGTCTGCATACGGACGTGCTTGACGCTCATGATGCAGCGCTACTGGAAGTTTCCGTGAAGCACTTCTTTGCCGGCCGTCGTGGTATGATAGCAGCCGGTATGATTAAGCTGAATAACTACTTTGACCGCGTTGGTCACGCACGTTTCACGAACGATAACTTTGAGAGTTCCGGCGTGCTGCCTCTGCCTTATAATAATCTTGCGGTGGTCATGCAGTACGAGCTCGACAGCCGTAACTGGGTTACCGCGGCCGTGACCCGCATGGGTACTCGCTGGGGTATGAACCCCTTCAATCCGGATCATGCTAACGGCTGGGCCGTGGTGGGTGAGTACGGTCATATTTTCGCTGATGGTCAGGGGCGCGTACGCGTGAGCCCCTTCTTCTGCAGTCAGGATGGTGTAGGCCAGGATGGTGCTCTTCATGATCGCAATGCCGTAGGTATCTTCGGCAGTGTGGAATATCAGGTCTGTGACGCAGCGAAGGTGTACGCCCGTGCTGGTTGGGCTTCTGGTGATTATCAGCGTTGCACGGCTGAATTCTCTGCCGGTGCCACGCTTAGGCTTTGTCCTTCCCGCCCGAACGATTACCTCGGCATTGGCTATGGTATGTTCAAGGGCGCAGATACCGGTACCTCTCCGCTTGTCAACGAGTTTGAGAAGATTCTGGAGCTCATGTACAGTGTGCAGATTAACGATTATATGTACAGCTCCATCTATTACCACATGATTATGGACGCCGCCTATCGCGATAAGGACTTCGCTTCCGCTGCTGGTGTTCAGGTGGGCATCAACTTCTGATGAACGGATGCCGGAAATCCGGCTCGGACAATCCTTCACGCGCTGTCTCAGTTCATAGCTGAGGCAGCGCGCTTCTTATTGGTTATTTTTTCCGCGAATAGGGCTTGTATTTATACGAGCGGCAGCTCGCAGAGCGTGAAGTTCGTGCAAACAGCGCCGGGATAATCCAGCTCGTAAACGCCGTGGCTGATGAAGCCGAGGCGGGAGTAGAAGTCACAGGCGGCGGGGTTGGTATCAATGACGTCTAGGCGCATACTTTTGCAGCCGTTCTCGCGAGCAATTTCAATGGCCTTTTGTACCATGGCTTTGCCTACGCCTTGCCCCTGAACGCTCGGGCTGACACCGAGTGTGTGAATGGCCATAACTTCGTGAGGTTCGCACTTCACCTGCCAGTTGGCCTGAGCATAGCCGGGATTGCACTCGGCATTAAGAATCATAGCGGCCACCATATCCTTGCCCATCTCAGCCACCCACAGCTCGCCCAGTGCAGCGCGGGACTGCAGAAAGGTATCCGTGGGGTAACCTCCGCGGTGCCATTGTGCGTGGGAGGCCGCGCCCTCCATGCCATCTATCACATCATTGTACAGGCGGCGCAGGGTGGGCAGGTCAAAGGGAGTGGCCTTACGGAAGGTGAGGTTGTTCATGGTGGGAACTGGCAGGAGATTTTTGAGAAGAAGGGGAATGATGCAGAAGGGGGTGGTAACTATGGCCCAGAGTACGGTGAGGAGGGCGGTTGCCATGAGCACGCCATCCGGATTACCGGTGGGGGCAAGGAACATTAGCCAGCAGCCCAGTACAATGCCGATGGGGGCAATGAGCAACACCTTTTGCATGTTGGTAGCCAATCGGTTTTGTTTGGTGAAGGCAAGCAGGATAAAGGGCGGAATGAGTGGCGGACCGTAAAATGTCAGCAGCGCTAACCATGTACCGGGATGCCGTATGGTACAGGCTATAAGAGCTGCCAAGGTGGCAACAGCGCAGACAATCAGTATTTTGCGGATGCTCGTCATGAACGGTTGCGGTGTTTGCTGATGAGTGTAATCCCTAAGTGAAGCAGGTAGCCCGGTAGATAGAAGTAGAGTATTCCGCCCCCGCAGAGCAAGCAGAAGAATGCGCCATAGCCCCATGCTATAGATGGGTCAATGTCCGCCGACGAACCTAGGAAGGCGGAGACTGATACTAGGAGAGGAAGCGCCAGCCCGATGAGCTGGAACAAGCTGCCGCGACTCGTGCGCGCCGGTATGGTCAATAGCGCAAAAACGGGGGCCTCGAACATGCCTAATGTGCCGAGAAACATGAAGAGCCCAGCAATCCAGAGAAAGACATTCGTCTCCGCTTCGGGTGCGGCGGCCTCACAACGATAATAGAAAATTACGTTTCCCAGCAGAGTAATCAGCCCAGTGATTGCCAGAAACCATTTTATGAACCTCCTCCTCGGTTTAACACACGGTGGCGGTGGTGGAGGCGGCTCCGCTGATGCTGTCACCGGCGGTGGCGGCAAAATAACTAACTTGCCCGGCACGCGGAGTTTGCGCGGTGAAGCCTGCTGGTGTCGCTGCTTTTTAGTTTCCATGGTAGTATCGAATAATGCGGTGAATGCCAAGCCCCAGCAGGAGCATTGCAAAATAGGCCACTACACTCAGAATGGCCATCCAACAGCAGATTAAGAAAAAGCTTAAAGATGCAAGAGTTCCGGCGTCGGCCCAGCAGAATAAGCAAGCGGTCGCAGCATTTAATAGCGGGAAAATGAGTCCAATAAGCTGCATCATGCTGCCGCAAGTGCTGCGCACCGGGAGCAGGAGCATGATGAAAGGCAGCGGAAGAAACAAGAGTGCCTCTGCGGCTGTGATGAGAATAGCGAGCGCATCATTCGGTAAGCCCAAGCGGTACCAACCGATTGCTTGCCCGATAAGGTAAAGCCCGGCGCAGATGCCAACGCCCCAACGCACGAAGCGTCGGCGCGCGTGAATGCAGGCGGAGGAATCAGGATTCATGTGAGTCATGCGGTGTAGTTCTTTGTTTGCGCTGCTCTAGCCAAGCGAAGATAATACAGAGCTCATAGAGCCCGTACATGGGCAGGGCCATGATGAACATGGTAGCAGGGTCTGGCGCCGGAGCAAGGAAAAGGGCCGCACCGAAGCAGCCGATGAGCGCGTAGCCTCGCGTCACGCGCATGCGCGCGTAATTCAGAATACCCAGCTTAATGAGCGGAATGATGATGACCGGTAGCTCAAAGACCGCGCCGAACACAAATACCAGCTTGGCCGCAAAGGTGAGGTAGTAGCCGATACGCCAATCATTCTCAATCCCCATGTCCAGTGAGTACGTGTAGAAGAAGCTCAGTACTCTTGGCAGCACAGCGAAATAGGCAAAGGCGCATCCTCCCAGAAAGAGCCCGAAGCCGAAGGCCACGCTTTTGTAGAGCAGGCGTTTCTCATGCTCCAGTAGCCCGGGCACAATGAAACGCAGCAGGAAGTACATCAGCAGAGGAAAGGAGATGATGAGCCCGCAGAAGAAGGAGAGCTGAAGCGAGAGCATGAAGGCTTCGCCGGGGCGGAAAGCGCCCATGAGTTTCAGCGCTTCGCGTCCGCGCCCATCTTTCAGTTCGGCGCCCATTTCCTGCAGAGCCAGCGCGAGTGTTCGCTGCCTACCCTCCGTTGTGGTATCGCAGAGGTAGGCTTGACGTTCGTTTTCCGGAAGAAGGGAAGCGGCATGCAGCAGCGGCACGATGTCCGCCAGCTCGTGCACAGCCGGGGAAAAGCGGGATTCCAGCTGGCGGCGGGCCTCCTCCGGAAGAGTCGTGCGCACGGCTGCCAGACTTTTAGCACTTATCCAATCATCCACAGAGACACTATCAGGCAGGCGACTGCTTTCATGCTGAGCCCATACGCTGTCCACCGGGTGGCGGAGTACATTCATCATGCTGCCGGAAAAACTGAAGCAGAGCATCATGGCTACCAGCAAAGTGAGCGCCATGCGGATGATGGTACCACGCAGTTCTTCCAAGTGGTCGATGAGGCTCATCTCACCCGTTTGTTGCTCGGGGGATACCTGCAAGCGCTCTCGTACGCGGAATATCTGCCGCAGCCAGAACATAGGAGTTTATTGGTAAATGTCAATGCCCAGTCTGGCAAGGTCGGCCAGCGAGATGGCGCAGGGGTCCGGTGCAACCCAATGGCCGGGCTCAATTTCCACCGGGGTGAGGTCCATGCCGTAGGTGGCTTCCAGATAAGGGTGGTTGATACGGCGTCCGAAGGCGCTGCCGGGGGGCGGGTCTATGGGTGAAGGCACATCACCCGGCAGTACTGCGGAATGGTTGATGTGCGTGGGGTCCGGCATGGGAATAGCGGAGATGAGTGCGCGGGTGTAGGCGTGGCGCGGGTCATGGTAAATGAGGTCACTTTCGCCCATTTCTACAATTTTGCCCAGATACATAACCGCCACGCGGTCAGCCATGTGCCGTACCACGGATAAATCATGCGAGATGAAAAGGTAGGAAAGCCCGAGTTCTCTTTGGAGGTCCAGCAGGAGATTCAGTACCTGAGATTGCACGGAAACATCCAGCGCGCTCACCGGTTCATCCAGCACAAGAAGCTTAGGACTTTGGGCGAGTGCGCGAGCGATGCCGATGCGCTGCTTTTGGCCGCCGGAGAACTCGTGCGGGAACTTATCCGCCGCGGTCTGGGGCAGACCTACGAGGTCCAGCAGGGTGCGCACACGCTCTCTACGGAATATGCGGGTGCATGTCTTCTGTACGTCCAGAGGCTCGGAGAGGATATGGCGCACCGTCATGCGAGGATCCAGTGAGGCGGATGGATCCTGAAAAACCATCTGCACATTGCGGCGCATTTCGCCAAGCCTCCACTGGGAGCGGCGAGTCACATCACGCCCCATGAGGTGAATGCAGCCGGATGTAGGCTCCAGCAGCCTCACGATACAGCGGCCGATGGTGCTCTTGCCGCAGCCGCTTTCTCCCACCAGTCCCAGGGTCTCACCGGGAGCTATGGAGAAAGAGACGTCATCCACCGCTTTTACGATACTCTTTTTGCGGCCCAGCAAGCCATTCCTCACAGGAAAGTGCATGCAGAGCTTGGAGACCTCAAGAATATTGCCTTCCATCGCGGTGGTGGATTCTGTAATTTAATAGTCTCGGTTCAGCAGGTAATCGCTGATAGCGAGAAGGGCGGCACGGCGCTCGGCGGGGAATACATCCAGTGCGGCGCGGCCGGCTTCCGTCAGCTGGCGAGCTTCAGCACGAGCGGCTTCCATGCCCACCATCGCCGGATAGGTAGCCTTGGCCACTTTCGCGTCCTTGCCGATGCTCTTGCCCAGCACCTCCGGTGTGGAGGTGACATCCAGAATATCATCGATAATCTGGAAGGCGAGGCCGAGGCAGCGACCATAAGTGGTGAGAGCTTCCAGCTGCTCAGGAGTGGCAGCTGCAGCCATGGCGCCCAGACGCACGGCTGCTGTGATGAGGGCGGTGGTTTTACCATTGTGAATGGCGCGCAGCTCCTCGAGGGTAAGCTTGCGGCCTTCGCCCTCAAGATCCAGCACCTGACCACCCACGAGCGTGAGGCTGCCGGTCTGGTAAGCGAGCTCTGTTACATAGTCTCCCACGTTGTAGCGCTCATTGGCGGGAACTTTTGCCAGCATGGCAAAGGCCTCCGTCAGCAGGGCATCACCTGCGAGAATGGCGATACCCTCACCGAATACCTTGTGGTTCGTGGGGCGACCGCGGCGCAGGTCGTCATTGTCCATGCTGGGCAGGTCATCATGAATGAGCGTGTAGGTGTGCAGTACCTCCAGCGCACAGGCGGCATTCAGTGCCGGCTCCGCATCCCCGCACACGGCCTTAGCGGCCTCTATGCAGAGCAGGGGGCGTATACGCTTGCCACCGGCAAAGACGCTGTAACGCATGGCCTTGTGCAGCGTGACGGGGGATACATCCTCGCCGGGCAGCAGCTCATTCAGGCGCTGCTCCGTGAGCTCTACGCCATTTTTAATGAGAGACTTGATGTCCATAACCGGAGGCTTACTTGCCGTTCACCAGCAGTTCTGCAATCTGTACAGCATTCAGAGCTGCGCCCTTGCGTACCTGATCGCCCACCACCCAGAGGTTCAGAGCGTTATCAATGGCGATATCCTTGCGGATACGGCCTACGAAGCAGGTGTCACCATTCGTGGAATCCAGCGGAGTGGGCCATACGTTAGCGGCGGGATCATCCATGAGCGCTACACCGGGCTTACCCTCGTAGCAGGCGCGGGCACCCTCCAAGTCCACAGGCTGCTCAAACTGAGCTACGCAGGAAATGGAGTGGCTGCGGTATACCGGCACGCGAACGCAGGTGCAGGTCACTTTCAACTCCGGAAGGCTCATAATCTTGCGGCCTTCGTTGAGCATCTTAAGCTCTTCCTTGGTGTAGCCGTTGTCAGCGAACTTGTCAATCTGAGGCAGCACATTGAAGGCAATCTGGCGGGGATAAGTGGAGATTTCCACGGGGTGGCCGTTGGAGATGGCACGCACCTGATTCTCCAGCTCGGTGATGCCGTGCTGGCCGCTGCCGCTCACAGCCTGATAGCTGCTGGCAATAATGGTCTTCAGGCCGTACTTCTGGTGAAGCGGGAAGAGGGCCATCAGGGTGATGATGGTGGTGCAGTTCGGGTTTGCAATGATGTTGCGGGGGTGATTGAAGGCAGCCTCCGGGTTAATCTCAGGTACTACAAGCGGTACGTCATCGTCCTGACGGAAGGCGGAGGAGTTGTCCACAACCACGCAACCGGCAGCACCGGCGATGGGGGCGTACTCACGGGAGATGTCACCACCGGCAGCGAAAAGCGCCAAGTCTACATCAGCAAAGGAATCCTTCGTGAGCTCTTCTACCGTAAGCATTTCGCCGCGGAAGGCTACCTGTTTACCGGCAGAACGTTTGGAAGCCAGAAGTTTAAGAGAGGCGAGGGGGAAATTGCGGCTCTCCAGGCAGGAAAGGAGCTCGACGCCTACCGCACCGGTAGCGCCAACGATTGCGACTCGGGGATTTGTCATCATGTGTCGATTCTGGTTTCTATGTTCTGCGGTGCGTGTGCAACATTCTGCATGCACGCCCGCGTTATTATAGCGGATTTACCATGAATGGCAAGCCAAAACAGCTCTTTTCGCTTTCTTCTGTGGCATTTTAGGTGATTTCTGTGTTCTATGGATTGACATAGGGCTGATTCTGTGTTAATGCTTACGGCGAGAGTTTTCTCAGATGCATGACTGCATCCGAGGGTAAACACTAACCCCCATATCATGAATATGAAGAAAATCGCTATTCTTGCCGCAGCTCTTTTCTGCTGCCCCGTTCTGCCCGCTCAGGAGGAAGCTACTCCTGCACCCGCTCCTGCACCCGCCGCTGCTCCTTCCTCTGCTGAGCTTGACTCTCTCATTGATGAGATTGTCGCAGCAATGAATGAGACCTTGGCTATTCTTGAGAGTGTGACGGATACGGCTTCCGCTGACGCTGCTGCTGCTCAGCTGGTTGAGCTTTCCGGAAAACTTGAGGCCACTCAGGCTAGCCTTGAGGCTATGAGCGAGACTCTGGACGAGGAGGCTCAGATGATGCTTCTCCAGAAGCTCTTCCCCGTCATCATGACCGTTGGCCCCCGCATGGAGGCTGCCGGCGCTCGCATCATGGAGAATGACTTCTACGGCAGCGAGGCCCTGAAGGCTATCCTTGGTCCTGATCTTGGTCCTGATGCTGAGTAAACAACTCCCGCTTCCCGGATTATAAAACTTCATAAACGCGCCACTTCAGTGGCGCGTTTTTTTTCGTAATAACCAAAGGCTTGCCTGATGGGGAAGAATATGGTAGGATATGTGCAGCGCCATGTTGCAACTCATTCTTAATTCATTTTTGTCAACGATTCCGGTATTCGTCTTTTTTGCCATTGGCTACTGGCTTAGATGGAAAAAGGTGATTGAACCGCAGCATGATGCTGTGATTACCCGCTTAGCTATGGATGTGGGGTATCCGTGCCTCATTTTCTACAATATCATGAAGTACATGGTGACGGAGGCTGACCCCCGCATCACTACACTTGGGTTTTCTGGGCAGGCCATAGCCTGTGGTTTTCTGGAAATGGCTATCGGCGTGACGGTGGCTTGGCTGGTGGCCAAGGTGCTTCGCCTGCGTATTGGTACCGGTCTGCGCACGTTCACGCTCACAGCCGGTGTGCAGAACTATGTTTTCTTTGTGGTTCCCATTGTTCATATGCTGTTCAGCAATGCCGGAGACCCGACGATGGGCGTGCTCTTTATTCATAATATGGGGTGCGAGATTTTCGTGTGGAGCATAGGCGTGATTCTGATGTGTGGCGGCGTGGGGAATATGCGCCTTACTACTTTATTCCGTGGGCCTTTGCTTGCGGTGTGTTTCTCCTTGCTTCTGGCCTGGAGTGGAGTGGGGGCGTATGTGGCCCAGCCTCCGGTGATGAAAACGGCCGAGATGCTGGGGGCCGTAGCAACTCCCATCTGCCTGATTATTTTCGGCTGCTCCATGTATGACCTGACCCGCAATTTCACATGGCAGCCGCGTCTGCTTGTGTCGGGGCTTATTGCCCGCCTTGGGGTGACTCCCGCGCTTATTCTGCTGGTAGCTTGGCTGCTGCCGGTGGACCCGCTCGTAAAGCGCATTATGGTTATTCAGAGTGCTATTCCCAGCGCTGTGATTCCTGTTATCATTGCTATGCGTTTCGGTGGTAAGCCGGAAGTCGGAACTCAGATTCTTCTTTCCACCACCATCTGTTCCTTTATTACCTTGCCTATCTGGCTTGCTCTAGGGAGCGAATATGTGGTACCACTATTGCCCAGATAAGCTGTTTCTCCACGAAATAAACAAAATTACAGAAAAATTTAATTTTGTGCTTGACTAAGGGGAGGA
Source organism: Akkermansia sp. (assembly GCA_045652085.1). GTDB lineage: Bacteria > Verrucomicrobiota > Verrucomicrobiia > Verrucomicrobiales > Akkermansiaceae > Akkermansia. Next base: position 23,694 of record JAZRTR010000037.1, on the reverse strand, counting down.
AAGCTGGTAAACTCCCCTCGCACTTAAGCAAAGGCGGGATAGCCAAGTGGCCTAAGGCATCGGTTTGCAAAACCGACATTCGTGGGTTCAAATCCCACTCCCGCCTCTAAAGAAAGTCCGTTGAGATTCGTCTCAACGGACTTTTTTAATTGACAAAACGCGAGACATGTAGTTGAATAACGTATATGCGCACGCTTCAGTTATCCGTACTTGCTGCTATTGGCTCACTTGCTCTGGTATCCTGTCAGGGGCCGGATAGATCATATATCAGTAATGTGGCTGATGTACCACTGAAGAGCAGTGCTTTACCCAGCACGAGCTGGGAAGTAAGCCCGCTGCGCTCTAATGCGACGTACCTCATGTATGATGCCCGCACTCGCGCTCAGCGAGCCGGAAGAGTGGGTGATTATTATTACGTGCGCTGGTATGATGCTGAGCCTGACAAGCCCGTGCGCCTCGTGATGCGTTATACTCAGGCTCGTACCGGCTCGACCGTTCTTTCGAGTGAGTATGTACTGGATGCTCCCCGCGCAAGCAAGGGTGCGCAGACTCACCGCTTCGTTTTTAATGGCAATGTGCGTAAGCGTATGGGAGATGTGCTCTCTTGGCGCATTTATTTGTACGTGGACGGTGAGCTGAGAGATTCCCGCCAGTCATATCTGTGGCAGGAGCCTGCAGTAACCGGCGGCACCGTGGTGCCGACAAGACGGGTGAACGACGTTGTGGAGCAGACTCTGCGCACCGTGCCGGAACCTGCGGAATCCGCTAGCTTGGATGATGATAATGAGCCGATTGTTGCTCCCGGTGTGGAGAGTTTGGGCGACTGAGCCTTTTTAATTTCGACGATTTACTGAGCTACACGTACGTAGCCCATGCCTGCGGCAATTGCAGCCTGAATACCGGGTTCCGCATCCTCGAAAACCACACATTCTGTGGGCGGTACGCCCATGCGTTCTGCAGCCAGCAGGAAGATATCCGGCTCAGGTTTACCGCGGCCGGGGGGGACGTCATCAGGCGTAACAATGATGGGGAAGAGTTCTTCTATGTCGGCTGAACGAAGGGTCGCTCTTGCGCCGTTGATTACGCTGCCGGTACCGATAGCATAGGGAATGCCTGCTGCATTCAGTTCACGCACGAGTCCGACTGTTTCCGGGATGATAGGAAGCTGTTCGGTTTCCAGCATATTATCGTAGCATTCTCGCTTGCGAGTTGCGACGGCGTACGGCTCCATCTGAAGGGAGTAACGGTTGTTCAGCGTTGCTACGATATCCGGGGCGGCCATGCCTCCATGTGCCAGAAACTCCTCCCACAGGAACACCTCATGCGGGGCTCCATTTTCTTTCAGCGCCTGCCTCCAAGCCCGATAATGGGTTTCCATACTATCCACCAGTGTGCCATCTAAATCAAAGATGTAACCGGCATATTTCTGTTCCGGAAGTGTTACGCGTGCACTCATGGGTTGAATTAGAGGTCAAACTTTTTCACGAATGCGGTCAGGTCCTCGTCCTTGCCGAATATGACCAGCACGTCATCCTGCTGAAATTGCATGCCGGGTTCCGGTGTGTCAATCACGGGCTGCTCGGGCTGGGACAGAACGTCATCGTTACTCGTCTCTATGAGTTTACCACGACGAACGGTGAGAAGATTGATGCGGTATTGTTTACGCATGTTAACCTCCTGTAGTGTTTTGCCAATCCATTCTTCAGGAAGGCGTACGTCTGCCAGAGAGTGGGTGGCATCTATGCGGCGCAGACGCATGAGGCCTTCATTGATGAACCTGTCAGCGAGCTGTCTGGCTGCCACATCTTCCACACGGAAGAGGTCACTGATGCCAATGAGTTTGAGCACCTTGCCGTGGAGTTCATTCACGCTGCGAGCATACAGGTGCTTGACGCCGAGCTCTTTAAGCTGGGCTGTGATGAGGATGTTTCGCTCAAAACATTCACCCACCGCGACGATGACGTATGTTTCTTCACCCACGAGGTCCATGCGGCGCAGGACGCGCATGTCCGTGGCGTCGCCGATGTGTGCGTCCGCCACATGGTTCTTGATTTCTTCCACCACGCTTTCTTTCATGTCAAGCACGGTGACTTCGTAACCGCTGTCGCTCAGATAGAGCGCTAGAGCTTTGCCGAATTGACCTAATCCAATGATAACGAATTTCATATGCGTGGAGGAAGTATCAGGTGAGGGGAAGGCGGGTTTCAGGATATCTCAGGGGGGAGGGATCCTTCTGTTTAATGAAGATGAGCATGAAGGTGAACATGCCTACGCGACCGAAGAGCATGTTGGCACAGATGAAGAGCTTGGAGAACTCGCTCAGTTCACCGGGGTTACAGATGGAGTAACCAGTAGTGGTGTAGGCGCTGATTTCCAAGAAGAGAATTTTAATGAAGCCATTGGCAGATTGGGCCAGAGTGGGCTCCAAGAGGATGAGTAGCATGGTACTGGCTGCTATCCAGAAGGTGGAGAGTACGACGGTGGCCATGGCGCGTTCTACTGTGTTGCGCGCGATGCGGCGTCCGTGAAGCTCTAAATCAGGTTGACCTCGCAGTACTCTGAGTACTTCCAGCACACATAAGGCGAAGACCGGAGCGAATACACCACCGCCGGTGCCAGCCGGATTACCGCCTACAAACATGAGCAGACAGAGGAACAGCTGGTATACCTGCCCGTAGGAGCTGATATCCGTAATAGTGAAGCCCGCTGAGCGTCCTATGGTATTCCAGACGCTTTCCCATACGTTATAGTCAGCGGACGAGAGGTGCTGGGAGGGTTCCAGCGCACCCAGAATTGCCAGCCCAACGGTACCGACCAGCATGACGATGATTGTAACTCGAACCACAAGCCATGAATGCGTGCTCCAGCGTACGGGGTTTCGCTTGCCTGTGAGCTTATTTTTCATGCGGGTGAGTACCTCAAGATAGACGCTGAATCCCAATGTGCCAGCCAGTGTGAGCAGCATCATTACGCCCTGAACTGCTTTATCATGCGCCACGCAGGCCTCAGCCATATTCTGCGGGAAGAGGGCGATGCCGGCATTACAGAAGGCGGACACTGCGTGGAAAAGAGCGCGGAACCACAGGTGGTCCTGAGGTACGCCGGGAGCGCCCTTCCAGAGGAAATAAAGAAGAAGAGCGCCAATGATTTCCACCCCGAAGGTTACAAAGATGACGGCCTTAATGAGTGAGGGAATGATATTTACTCCTTGCTGGTCCAACAGAGAAGAGATGGCTACACGGTCACGAACGGCCAGTTTCTTGCCTACCATGAGCAGCACAAAGTAGGAGAAGGTCATCACACCCATGGCGCCTATCTGAATGTCTATCAACAGTACTATTTTTCCCAGAGCCGTGAAGGTTCCTGCGATGTCTACGCAGGTAAGGCCGGTGATGGAGATGGCTGATGAACAGGTGAAAAAGGCTTCAGTGAAGGTGATGGGCTTATGAGTTGCTCCGGGGGTGAGCAGCAGGATAGTGCTTACGAGCACAAAGGTTATCATCCAAGTGAAGAAGATAACGGCAGGACTCCAGTGGCTGCGGGTGTGCGCTCTGCCGGATTTTTTCCTGGCTCTAGCAATCGCCACAATCGTGATGACGGAATAGATTCCAATGATAAAACACAGGATAATGCTGATAATAAAGGTGTATTCCGGTAGCTGCTTTCCCATTCCTGCTGCAAAAATGCCACAGGCCGCTAGGCCGGTTACAAGTTGCCACCACAGAAAACGCCCGGGAGCCGCCTTGTGAATCAGCTTGGTGATGAAGTGGATGATGACGGTGAGTGTATTACAGCAAACCACCGAAGCCAGTAGAATGTGGAGCCCCTCTTCAAATGTGTCTTTCTGGAATGTGAGGGTAGCTAAATCTGTAAAGCACGCTTCCCACAGTACAACAAACATCGCGAGTAGTCCGGAGATTATCTCGGGCAACTCCAGTGCTCTATATTGTCTTTCGTGGGGGATGTTCATGCTTATCCGGGGCCATTATAGCACAGTTCCTACCTATGGGCAACCCCTATTTCCGGCCTCAGTTTTTGTCCGGCATGGACACAATCTGCGGTGCAATGACCGAGAGCTTTCGCAGCATGGGCGCGGCGGTTACTGCCAGCAGCACTTTAGCAGCAGCGTTCCACAGCAGTAAATCCGGGCCGGGCGTGACGAGTACTGCAAGCAGTGCCAGTGAGAATCCTATGGGAAGTAGGCGCCAGCGGTGTGGTGCAGTTGCTGCTCTGTTGTAATTGATGGTGACTGTGCTGAAAACAATTATCCAGATGAGTAGCGGTGCTTCATGCTGGCGTATCAGAAGAGGCTCATGAGTGAAAAGCGAGTACAGTTCACACACTAGCATGATGAATCCCATGATGACACCTACTAGTGTGAGAAAGCGCGTGACCGGCAGACCTTGGCCGGCAAGCAGCACGTGATGGCCCCAGCGCAGTAATATGGTTATACCCACATACATCAGGAAAAATATCATCTCGGAGGCTGCGCCGCAAATAAGCGCCGGTGGAAAAGCACCTATGATGAACAGTACAATTTCCGCAATCGCAGCTATTGCGCAGATGATGGCCAGTATCCGGCATGAGGATGCCAGCTTACCAATCAGATTGCGCACCGCCGGATAAATATACCATTCCTCATTCATGGCCAGCATTTTTGATTTGGTGGAGCGTCTGTTCCTGCCGGAGCCAGGGGGCATAGCCTATCGGGAAACGAGCCTTTCCGCTCATGTCGGTGAGAACTTGGGTTTCCGTATATCCAAGTTCTTCCATGATTTTTCTGGTCTGTTCACCTTGGTCGTGGCCTACCTCAAGCATGACGAGGCAGCCTTCCGTGAGATAGGGCAACGCGTCAGAGAGGAAGCGGCGTACGATATCCAGCCCATCCGGGCCGCCGTACAAGGCGCTGGCTGGGTCATGAGAGACTTCCGTGGAAACCTGCTCGCCATCCGGCACATAAGGAAGATTGGCCAGTACCAGTTCATAACCGGTGGGCGGTACGACGGCATTTGTTTCATCCGGTTGCCATGCTGAGAAGAGGTCGCTGCGGTATGTCTTAATGCGAGCTCCTAAAGCTGTGGCATTTTCCAGAGTGAGGGAAAGTGCAGCTTCCGAGATATCCGCCATGACGACTTCCGGTCGAATGGCGGCGAGCTCCAGGGCGAGAGTAATACCGATGATGCCGGAACCACAGCCCATATCCAGCACACGTAAGCCATCCTTGCGGGGAACGAGGCTAAGCGCCTGCTCGACTAGCTCCTCCGTTTCCGGGCGGGGAATGAGGGCACGGGCATCCGTGCGGAACTCTCGGCGGTAAAACTCTGTGCTACCCAGCAAGTGCTGCAGGGGAACTCCTTTACCGCGTTCGCGCAGCAGCTCACGCAAGGGAGTAAGTTGTTCCTCGGTCAGCGGATCATCATAGTGGAGGTAAAGCCACGTTTTGTTCTTACCCAGAACGTGTACGAGTAGGCTCTGCATGGAGTGCCGAGCTGCGTCCACCCCACGTGCTTCCAGATATGCGGTGCCGCTGGTGAGAATGTCCTGTATGGTCTTCATTGCCGGAGAAGGTGGTTATTTAAGTTCCTCCATGCGCTCCTGCATTTCGGCGTGCTGCATGTGGGAGATGATGTCGTTCAGCTCTCCGTTTGTGACGACGATATCCAGATTGTAGGAGGTGTAGTTGATGCGGTGATCGGTGAAACGATTCTGGGGGAAATTGTATGTGCGGATTTTTTCTTCGCGTCCACCGGAGCCAATGAGTGCGCGGCGCTGAGCGGAGTAACTCTGCTGGGCTTCTCTCTGTTTGAGCTCGAAAAGGCGAGCACGCAGAATGCGCAGACCCGTTTCCTTATTTTTGAGCTGAGAGCGGCCGTCTTCACAGCGTACCATGATGCCGGTGGGCAGGTGGAAAATCTGCACAGCGGATTCCGTACGGTTCCCGTGCTGACCACCGGCGCCGCCGGCGCGGCAGGTTTCAATGCGGAGGTCCTCCGGTCTGATTTCAACGTCCACTTCTTCAGCCTCAGGGAGTACGGCCACGGTGGCGGTAGAGGTGTGGATTCTTCCCTGCGTTTCGGTGGCAGGAACGCGCTGTACACGGTGCACGCCGCTCTCATACTTCATGAAACGGAAAACTTCTTCACCACTGATACGGGCGGTGACTTCCTTGAAGCCGCCGATGTCGTTCGGGCTGGCATCCAAAATTTCCATACGCCAGCCACGGCTTTCAGAGTAACGCTGATACATGTTCAGCAGATTGCCGGCGAAAAGCGCAGCTTCATCACCGCCGGTACCGGCGCGGATTTCCACAATGGCGTCACGGTCTTCCGTTACGTCCCGAGGAAGGAGACTGTACTGTACAGCTTCTTCCAGCGTTGCAATGCGTGGGGTGAGTTCTTCCAGCTCCATAGCCGCCATCTCAGCCAGCTCCGCATCCTCAGAGGTAAGCATTTCCTTGGCTTCTTCTCTGTTCTTGATGGCAGTACAGAGCTCTTCCCATGTGTCCATGAGTTCTTTGGTGCGGCGGTGCTCGCGCATGATTTCTTCTGCTCGGGAGCGGTCATTGAAGAGATCCGGTGCGGCAATGGCTTCTTCCAGCTCTGCCAGACGGGCCCGGCGCTTTTCTATAAGCGGTGCGTAATCCATTTGTACGCGCTTATTTTAGCGGTAAACACGCCTGTTCGCAAGCCCAAAGTGCGTTCTAGAATCGCCCCGGGTATTTCCGCTTTTGTTGAATTAATCGATAGACAGTAAAAGCAGAAGCACGCTCAGAATTAAGCGTGCTTCCGGAAAAATGGAGATGTGTAGGTTCACGTTATTTTACCAAGTGGGGGCTTTCCTCCCACTCTGGTAAATCTGTATCTATAAGCCAAGGCGTGTATTCCGGAGGAATGGGAGACTGCAGCGCGATGCGGCGCCCTCCTACCGGGTGATTGAACGCCAGCCTCCAAGCATGCAGCATGAGGCGGCCGGGGCGGGCTTTCTGTTTTTGTGGGTGTGCGTAGATGGGATCTCCTATGAGCGGGTGGCCCAGATGGAGCATGTGTACGCGTATCTGATGGGTGCGGCCGGTGTGCAGGGTGCACATGACTAAGCTTGAGTTTGTGGCTGGGTCATGCTTCAGTACCTTATAATCCGTGATGGCCGGTTTGCCAGAGCCGGGATTCACCACTGCCATTTTCAGGCGGTTCACCGGGTGACGGCCTATGTTGGTGAAGACGGTGCCTTCCGGCTCTTTCGGGCAGCCCTGAACGACGGCAAGATAGATTTTCGAGGTGTCTCTCTCGGCGAACTGCGTGGTGAGGGAGAGGTGGGCGTTATCATTCTTTGCCACGACGATGCAGCCGCTCGTATCCTTATCCAAGCGGTGTACAATTCCTGGGCGCTCCACTCCGCCGATGCCTGAGAGGTCTCCACAGTGGTGGAGCAGGGCATTCACGAGGGTGCCGTCCGGATTACCTGCGGCAGGGTGAACCACCATACCGCTTTCTTTGTCAACGACAATGAGGTGGCTGTCCTCATACAGCACAGAGATGGGGATATCCTGCGGTTGGGCCTCAGCCGGCTCCGGTTCCGGGATGTTCACCTCGATGCGCATACCTAGTTCCACCGGGGTCTTTGCCTTGGTGGATTTGCCGTTGACGGTGACTTCTCCGGCCTTGATGAGGGCCTGAATGCGCGCACGGGAGAGCTCAGGCAGCTGAGCTGCCAGAAATTGGTCCAGACGGGCCCCGATGGAATCTTCTGCGATGATAAGCATGCGGAACTTACATGCCGGTGGGGTTATCAATAAAGACGGTAGGGAGCCCGAACTTCTCTGTCAGTAGCTCACCAAGAGCCTTCACTCCGAACGTTTCCGTGGCGTAGTGGCCAGCGAAGAGAATGTTCATTCCCATGTCCGCCGCTGCGTTCACGACCCAGTGGTTTTCCTCACCGGTCAGATATGTGCGGTATCCTTTGGCGTGCATCTGGTAAATCACATCACCTGCGCCACCGGAACATACGGCGATACGTCCGGCGGGTGCTTCACTGTCCTCCACTCTGCCGGTGACAGGGCTACCGCAAATGGCAGCAAAACGCTCCTGCAGCTCACCGACGGTGCCTGCGAACTCACCGCTTTGGCCGATGAGGACACCATGGTAATCCACCTCAGGTCTGCAATCTGTCAGGCCGAGTGCTTTGGCAATACAGGCATTATTTCCCAGCTCCGGGTGCATGTCCAGCGGCAGATGGGCACCATAAATTGCCAAATTGTGTTCCAAGCAAGTGGTGATTTTCTTTTTGAACCACCCGGTCATGGGGCGCAGGCCGCACCAGTAAATCCCGTGGTGGAGCACAAGCAAATCAGCCCCGGCAGCAATGGCGTCTTCAATCGTTTTCTGAGAGCCGTCCACAGCCAGCGCTACCTTTGTTACGCTGCCGTTATTTTCCACCTGAAGGCCGTTCATCGCCACGGATGCATCCTTCACCTCGGCTATGCGTAGTGTGGAATCCAGAAGGTCGGTAATTTCCTTTAAACTTGTCATATTAGATATTGTCAGGTGTTATGTGGAGGTTGTTACGCATTTTGATTTCATTATGCAGGCGCTTGTTAAACTCTCCGGCCATATCATACCCGCTTTCACGCAGGTACTGGCCGAGAGCTGCCACCTCCACGAGACGGGTCATGTCACGCCCGGGGGCTACGGGAAGGTTCAGCCTCTCCACTTCCACGCCGAGGATATTTGCCGTCTGGCGGGTAAGCCCCAATCTTTCCATATCCGTCATATCACCATCTGTGAGGTTAATGACGAGGTTAATATCCTTTTGGCGGCGGTAGGCTTTCAGCCCGAAAAGGTTAGTAACATTGATGATGCCGATGCCGCGAATCTCGATAAAGCCGCTGCTGAGCTTGGGCGATGTGGCCACCAGTTCACCGCTGATGTTACGGATGCGCACCATGTCGTCCGCCACCAAGGAAGAACCACGCTCCACGAGGCCAAGTGAGATTTCACTTTTGCCGATGCCGCTTTTACCCGTGATGAGTACGCCTACACCGCGCACGTCCACCATGCAGCCATGCATGGTCGTACTTTCCGCAAACTCATTTTCCAGAATGATGGTGGTCTTATTCACCAGCTTCATGGTGGGCAGCGTGGAGCGGAACACACACACGGAATAATCGTCCGCATGCTTCAGCACGTCCGGCGGTACATCGACACCTCGGGAGAAGATGAGGCAGGGCACATCTTCCTTCATTAGCCAGCTGAGGCGTTCTGCTCTTTGCTCGCCCTGAAGGGTCGTGCTCAGGTATGACATTTCAGCCGCACCGAAAATCTGGATTCGCTCATGAGCGAAATAGCTGAAGAAGCCGGCCAATGCCAGACCGGGACGATTCAGCGTGGGCTGCAGAATTTTCCGGCTCATGCCCAGCGGGCTGTTGAGAAGCTGCAGCTCCAAGGTGCTGCGGTAGGCTTCGTAAAAATGGGAGACGGAAATCTCATCTACCTTTCTGACGATGGCTTTTTTCATGGCGCGGGTATTTTCTCACATCTTTCACGTAGCGTCAAGCTCTTACTGAGCACGAGGGGGATTCCCATACGTGTCCCAAAGATTTGGGACACGTTGATTTACGAATTACAATTTACGATTTACGAATTAAAAGTAAGCGGCTTACGCCGATGTTGGGATAAAAGAAAATTGTGCCAATGAACGGGCTGTATGATACCAAGCCAAGGAGGATTCGGCAAAACACGCTGATTTTGAGTACACAATGGCTATATTCCCCCAAACTTTGGGACACATGTGGGGGATTCCTTGTGAAATGGCTTATCGCTCAGCCCCAGCGCGGCGAAGCATTTCGCATACCTCCTCATTCCCTTGGGCTGCCTGCAGAGGGGTGGTTCCGGTGTTATCCGGCATGTTCACATCTGCTCCGGCTTGTATGAGGCTTTGAATGAGTTCCGTATTAATGGCGCTGCTGCTCCATGTGCCGGTGATAGCACCGGATGAACCACCATAGAATCCACCTGTGGGAGTAGGATTATTCAGGTGATACATGAGGGCTGTTTCGCCCTTACTGTTTCGCAAGTTAGGATTCAGGCCCGCTTGCAGCAGGGCATCGGCCGCTTCCTGAGGAATATCCGTATACATGATGGCGGTGTTACCGTCTTTGTTCTGAGCGTTGACATTCGCGCCAGCTTCCACCAGAAGCCTTACCATGGAGGCACTTCGTATGCTGTAGGCGAGAGGGGTATCACCATTGGGCGTTACGGCATTTACATTTATTCCCATGCTCAGGTAATAGCGTGCAAGCTCCGGCTTATCTCCTGAGACTGCATAGTGCAGGGGACTAACTCTTCCATCGTTTAGGTTTGCTCCGCGTTCTATCAGAATACGCGCGCAAGCCACGCTGTCACGACCGTCTTCATCCGGCTTTCCTAAGCCTCCAAACTCTGAAAAGATGCTCCCTTTCCATTCTTCGCTGTGCTGGGGAATGCGGCCTCCTGCGTTCAGAACGGCTTCCACATATTGCGGATAACAGGAATCCACGGCCTGTCGAACTTCGTTTTCCGTTACGCGGGCGCCGGCTCGCAGCAGCGTTTGTACCGTTTCCATTTCACCATTGCCACTCAAAATGGCTAAGCACAGAGGAGAAAACTCCGGGGCGTCAGATGCCGCGTTCACGTCCGCTCCTGCTGCAATCAGACGTGCTGCTTCTGCGGCGTCCTGTTGCTGTGCGGCTCTTTGCAGCGGGGTGTAGCTCAGGGAGTCCGGCGTTTCCGTCGTGCCGCATGAGCCCAGCAGCAATCCGGCCAGAATCATCAATCCTATTTCCCGTTTCTTCATGCATTCATTCTGACATTCTGCTCATGCAGTGTCAAGTGCTATCTCAATGTTTGAGGTCAGCGCTCCGGCTGATAGTCCGGATTTTTACACTTCTGATAATAAAAATACCCGGGGCCTCTATCGGCCCCGGGTGATAATTTAATGAGGTATGGAGGCTTACATCATGCCGCCCATGCCACCCATGCCGCCCATGGCGTCAGCACCGCCGTGGGAACCGCAGCCGCAGCCCTTCTTCTCGGGCAGGTCAGCGATAAGGCACTCGGTGGTAAGCATGAGGCCAGCGATGGAAGCAGCGTTCTGCAGAGCAGAGCGGGTCACCTTTGTGGGATCCACCACACCGGAGGTGAGGAGGTCCTCATAGGCATCGGTCACCACGTTGTAACCCATCGTGGGAGACTCCAGGCTCTTTACCTTCTCAACGATGAGGGCAGCCTCACGGCCGGCATTCTCAACAAGCTGGCGAAGGGGAGCCTCAACGGCACGGTAGACGATGGCAGCACCGGTCTTCTCATCACCGCTGAGCTCGAGGCTGCATACAGCCTTCTGAGCGCGGATGAGGGCTACACCACCGCCGGGAACGATACCTTCCTCCACAGCAGCGCGGGTAGCATGAAGAGCGTCGTCCACGCGGTCCTTCTTCTCCTTCATTTCGGTCTCGGTGGCAGCGCCTACCTTGATAACGGCCACACCGCCGGCGAGCTTAGCGAGGCGCTCCTGGAGCTTCTCGCGATCGTAATCGGAGGTGGTGTCCTCAATCTGCTTGCGAATCTGGGATACGCGAGCGGAGATGTCACCGGAGTTGCCGGCGCCTTCAATGATAACGGTGGTGTCCTTGGTGATGACAACACGCTTGGCCATGCCGAGCTGGTCAATCTCCACGTTCTCAAGCTTGAGACCGAGATCTTCGGAGATGCACTGGCCACCGGTGAGGACGGCGATGTCCTGAAGCATGGCCTTGCGGCGGTCGCCGAAGCCGGGGGCCTTCACGGCGGCCACGTTGAGGGTGCCGCGGAGGCGGTTCACCACGAGGGCAGCGAGAGCTTCACCCTCGATGTCCTCAGCGATGATGAGGAAGGGCTTGCCGCTCTTGGCAACCTTCTCCAGCACGGGAAGGAAGTCCTTCAGGTTGGAAATCTTCTTCTCGAAGATGAGGATGTAGGGGCTCTCAAGCACAGCCTCCATCGTGTCAGCGTTAGTCACGAAGTAGGGGGAGAGGTAGCCCTTGTCGAACTGCATACCTTCCACCACGTCCAGAGAGGTGTCGATACCCTTGGCCTCTTCCACGGTGATGGTGCCGTCCTTGCCCACCTTGTCCATAGCCTCAGCGATGATGTCACCGATTTCGGAATCCCAGTTGGCGGAAACGGTAGCCACCTGAGCGATTTCCTTGCCGGAGTCAACGGGCTTGGAGATGTTCTTCAGCTCAGCGACGATGGCGGCAGCGGCCTTGTTGATACCGCGCTGCAGGGAGATGGGGTTAGCACCGGCGGTCACGTTGCGGAGACCCTCGCGATAGATGCTTTCGGCAAGCACGGTAGCGGTTGTGGTGCCGTCACCGGCGATGTCGTTGGTCTTGCTGGAAACCTCACGTACCAGCTGAGCACCCATGTTCTCGTAAGCGTCCTCGAGCTCGATTTCCTTGGCAACGGTCACGCCGTCCTTGGTGATGTTCGGAGAGCCGAACTTCTTGTCAATCACCACGTTACGGCCAGCCGGGCCGAGTGTGCTCTTAACAGCCTTGGCGATTTTTGTTACACCGGCCAGAAGGCTCTGACGGGCGGCTTCGTCGAATGCAAGTTGCTTTGCCATAATTTAAATAGTTTTAGAAGTTTCTGAGTTAAATTGTTAATCAGTCAATGATGGCGAGGATGTCGCTCTCGTTGAGGATGGTGTAGGTGATGCCGTTGACAGTTACCTCCGTGCCACCGTATTTGGTGATGAGAACCTTGTCATTAACGGCTACGTTGAAGGGAATTTCCTTGCCGTCCTTATCGCGGCCGCCGGTACCGAGGGCACGCACAATGGCTTCCTGCGGTTTCTCCTTGGCGCTGTCAGGCAGGAAGAGACCACCTGCGGTTTTGCTCTCTGCTTCCACTCGCTCTACGAGTACGCGTTGTCCGATGGGCTTAATCATGATTGTATGGTGTATTCTGGTTAAAAAATTAGTAATGATGAGTACCGGGCGAGAGTGTGTTGAAGTTTCACCTCTCGCCCGGTGTTGGAGATTTAGTCGTTGTCTACCACTTCGGCGTCCACTACCTTGCCGCTGGCCTTACGGGGGCCGCTCTGCTGCTCAGGGCCGGCGTTGCAACCGGCACCACCGCAGCCGCCCTGCTGGGCAGCAGCTGCCTGCTGAGCAGCCTGCTGGAGGTTGGCAAGCATGGTTTCGAGCTCCTGAGTGAGGGTCTTGCACTTGTCAACGTCCTTCGCCTCGGAAGCCTTCTTGAGAGCGTCCACTTTGTCCTGAATGGGCTTGGTTACATCAGCAGGAACCTGCTCGCCCATTTCCTTAATCTGGCGCTCTACGCTGTGGGCGAGGGAGTCAGCCTTGTTAATGGCCTCGATGTCCTCAGCCTTCTTGCGGTCTTCTTCAGCGTGCATCTCGGCATCACGCTTAGCACGCTCGATTTCCTCCTTGGAGAGGCCGGAAGAACCCTGGATGGAGATGTTCTGCTCCTTGCCGGTGTCCTTATCCTTGGCGGTTACCTTGAGGATACCGTTGGCGTCGATATCGAAGGTCACTTCAATCTGGGGTACGCCGCGGGGAGCGGGCTTAATGCCATCAAGCTTGAAGTTACCCAGAAGCTTGTTATCGTTGAACATCTTGCGCTCGCCCTGGCAGATGCGGATGTCTACGGCCGGCTGGTTGTCAGCAGCGGTGGAGAACACCTGGCTCTTACGTACGGGGATGGTGGTGTTGCGGTCAATCATCGGCGTAGCGATGCTGCCCATGGTTTCGATGGAAAGGGTGAGGGGAGTCACGTCCAGCAGGAGCACGTCCGTCACGGAGCCGGAAAGTACGCCGCCCTGAATGGCTGCACCCACGGCCACCACTTCATCCGGGTTCACGCCCTTGTGAGGCTCCTTACCGGCAAGGCGCTTGGCCATTTCCTGCACAGCGGGCATACGGGTCATACCACCTACGAGCACGAGCTCGTTGATATCGCTGGTGCTCAGGCCGGCAGCGGCGATGCAGTTACGCACGGGAGTAGCAGTGCGCTCCAGAAGGTTCTCAGTGAGCTGCTCCAGCTTGCTGCGGGTGAGGGTCAGCATGATGTGCTTGGGCCCGGTAGCATCCATGGTGATGAAGGGCAGGGAGATGTCATAGCTCTGAGTGGAAGAAAGAGCAATCTTAGCCTTCTCAGCTTCCTCCTTAATGCGCTGGAGAGCGTCCGTCTGGCGGGAGATGTCCATGCCTTCAGCGGCTTTGAACTCAGCGAGAATCCAGTTGATGATAGCGTTATCCCAGTCATCACCACCCAAGTGGGTGTCACCGTCAGAGGCCTTTACTTCGAACACGCCGTCACCGATTTCCAGCACGGAGATATCGAAGGTACCACCACCGAGGTCATATACGGCAATCTGCTCGTTGCTGCCCTTATCCAGACCATAGGCCAGAGCAGCGGCGGTGGGCTCGTTGATGATGCGGCGCACCTTCAGACCTGCGATTTCGCCGGCGGCCTTGGTGGCGTTACGCTGAGCATCATTGAAGTATGCGGGCACGGTGATAACGGCTTCCGTGATGGTTTCGCCGAGCTTGCTTTCGGCATCAGCCTTCAGCTTGCTGAGCACCATGGCGCTGATTTCCTGAGGGGAGTACACCTTGGTTTCGCCGCCGACTTCCACCTGAATGTGGGCGTCGCCGTTCGGTGCCTCTACGATGGTGTAGGGTACCTTCTTGTCGTCAGCTGTCAGCTCGGCATATTTGCGGCCGATAAGACGCTTGGCAGAGAAAATAGTGTTGCGGGGATTGGTAACAGCCTGACGCTTTGCAGCCTGACCAACGATACGCTCGCCGCTCTTAGTGAAGGCTACGATAGAGGGGGTGGTGCGGGCGCCCTCGCTGTTTTCAAGTACTGTTGCCTGACCGCCTTCCATGACAGCCATGCAGGAGTTTGTGGTACCGAGGTCAATTCCGAGAATCTTACTCATGGTGTTGTGTCTTTCTATTTGTGTGTTGTTTGTTTTAAGATTTTGGTTTTGGGCTCAGCTGATGAGCCCTCTGCTTGCCCTTACTGTTGCAAATGGCATGCCAACTCAGACTTTTGTATGTCACAATGCATAAGTGATTGAAATATCAATGTGTATCCTCTTTTAATGCTTTTTGTTATCTAAATGTATGTGCGACAAAATGACGCATGTGGGCAAAATGTCGCACGTTGTATTGCGACAAAATGCCGCAATGTGATGAGGGGCTACAAAAAAAATCACCCACGCGCGGCGATGCCGGGCGTGGGTGACAGTATAGAAGGAGATTTCGGAAGCGGAATTAGTTGTTAACGCGGCCGAGGTAGGAGCCGTCTTCCGTCTTCACGGAGATGCGCTGGCCAGCGGAGATGAACAGGGGAACCTGTACAACAAGGCCGGTGGTCATAGTAGCGCTCTTGTAAACATTGTTGGCGGAGTTGCCCTTCACTCCCTCGGGAGCCTCAGCCACCTCCATGGTGATAGCGGCGGGCAGCTCGATGGAGCATACGATTTCGTCAGTGAAGAGAAGCACGTAGTTCTCGCCCTCGATGAGGTAGTCCTTAACGGGCTCAACGATATCCTCGGATACGCAAACGTCCTCGAAGGTCTCGTTGTTCAGGAAGTGGTAGCCCATGCCGTCCACATAGGAGAACTCCATTTCCTCACGGCTGAGCATAACGCCCTCGAGGAAGTCGTTGGAGGTGAGGCGAAGGTTGTAGTCCTTCTTGGTGGCGATGCTGCGGATGGTCATCTGCACGTAGGAGGCCATGCGGGGCGGGGTCTTGAGCTGGCTTTCGCGCACAACACAGATGTCGCCGTTGTAATTCACGGCGTGACCCTTGCGGAGCTGAATAACGGGAACTTTTGCCATAACGCGCGGCAGATTAGCAGATGATGACGTTTCAGTCAAGCTTTTTCTCATAATGGATGAGTAAAAAAATGACGCGCAATCAGCATGAAAGCTGTTATTGCGCGTCTGAAAATTGCCGGCTGTAGTGTGATGAGACTATGAGAAATCCGAGCCAAAATAGAATTTAAGCAGCTCTAACTGGTCTTCTTTCGTCACGAGATAACCATCCTTGGGATCCAGCCACTGGAAGGAGTGGATGGAGCTGCGGCGGGAGCCCATGGGCTGGGAAGGGTCAAATGCTGGTAATCTGTCCACGAGATGCGGTGCCACGATTTCAGTAATCTCGGTGGTGGTGAGTGGTGGCATGGCGGGAATGATGGCGGGGATTCCCAGCGGAATGCAGCGCTCCACATCGCCCAGAATACGCTGGGAGAAGTATAGCTGGTGCATTTCCAGCGGTGCGAGGGGAAGTTTGCCTTGGGCTGGTGGGTTCAGCAGGGTATCAATGATGGAGCTGAAGCCACGGTGTGTGATGGAGGCAATTTCCGGCAGGTGTACATTCAGTACGCGGCCGTACTGGCGGTTCAGCTCGCGGTAGAGGTTGATACGATTCTGCACATAGGGGTCATCGCTGTGCTCGAGAGTAGGAGTGTTCTCATCCGCATTTTCTGCCAGCATATCGCAGGTGGTTACGAATACGGTGAGCTCTGGCTTGATATCGGCCAGATGGTTGAGCAGATAATTTGTGGCGCGTGTATCTGCTTCTATGTTCTGCTTCACGTTTTCTGCTCCATTAGCTACGGCATTATCCAAGTAGACCATCATGCGGAAACTCCGCCCGAAGGTAAGCTGGAAGTTTTCTTTATTGATGAGGTAATCAAAATAACGCCTCTTGGTCCAGTATTGACCAAGTACGGTGCCGGCGCCGAGGAAAGCAGTTTCGTGTGCCATAAAAGTGGAAATCGTCTGTATGGTTACTCTCTGACAGTCATTATAGCATAATGAGAACGGCTTTGGCAAGAATGAAGCAGGAACTGTAGCAATTATTTGTGTTTTATGTGCAGGGAAGAGGGAGGCAATTATGTCATAAAAGGCGGGGGCTGTGCTTTAAGCTTGATGGAGTGTGCATCTTGTGATAGGAAAGAGATTGCGTGAACGTTAATGTTGCAAACTGGATTGGCTTACGTGAAAGCCAAGAGGATGCTCACCGGGTAAAGTTTTATCCGGAGGGGGTGCTTGTGGTGGTTTGTGACGGCATGGGCGGGCACCAGCATGGTGAACTTGCTTCCGCTGCTGCGGTGGAGGCTTTCGAGCAGGACTTTTCACAGACAGTCGTCACCATGTCCGTAACTCAGCGACTGCAGCATGCTCTTGACGCCGCGAATGCTGCGGTCAGGGCCGCATTTGAGGGTACATCATCTTATGGCGGTACCACGTTAGTGGCAGCATATATCAGCTCCGGAGTAATCTGGTGGGTAAGTGTAGGGGATTCACTGCTGTTTATTTGGCGCAGGCAGCGTCTTCTCCGCTTGAATGAAGATCACTCCATGCGTCCGGTGTACATGGAATATGTGAAGGCTGGCTCTCTGTCTCATGAAGAGGCTATGCGTGGTGGGCATTCCCTGCGTTCTGCTTTGACTGGAATGAAGCCGGCTCTGGTGGATTTGTCTGCTACCCCTATGCCCTTGTTACCCGGTGATCGAATAATTCTTGCGACGGACGGGGCGGATGATATTCTGCTGCAACCTCTGCTTTCCTCCGAGGTTAAGCTGTTGCTGTCAGGTAAGGATATGCCGCTGTCTGCTGCTATTGTGCAGGCGTGTCAGGCTTTGAATGACCCTGGAGCGGATAATGTGACCGTGGTTTCGGTGGATTGGCCTTGATAGCCTTTTTCTATCATATATTGAAAGGTGGTTCTCGCGGAGGTGTTAAATCCTTCGTATGAACGATAGTTTGAACTTTCTGTGCGGGTATGCCGATGGACGTTATGTTCTGCCGCCGCTGCCCTATAGTGAGTCTGCGCTGGAGCCGCTCATAAGCGCTGAGACTCTGTATCTGCACCATGATAAGCACCACGCTGCCTATGTGGCAGGGGCTAATGCAGCATTAGATTCCCTGACGCTTATTAACGACGGGGTAATCAGTTCTGCTCAGGCCCCAGCTGTGAGCCAGAGCCTCGCTTTCAATTTGGGCGGGCATATTCTCCATACGCTTTATTGGGAAAATCTGACTTCTGAAGCGCGTGAAACCCCTCATGGCGAGCTTGCCGCTGAGATTAATGTAATGTTTGGCAGCTTTTCTGGCTTCCGTAATGTATTTGAAAGCGTTACGGCTGCTGTGCAGGGGAGCGGATGGGGGGTGCTGGGAGTGGATACTCTCAGTCGGCGCCTAATGGTAACGGGAATTTGCCGACACCAGGATGTGCTCGTTCCGGGATTCTGTCCTCTTCTTGTATGTGATGTATGGGAACATGCTTACTATCTGACATGGGGCAGCGATCGTAAGGGCTATGTGAGTGCTTTCATGAAGCACATAAACTGGAATGTGGTGGAAGAACGATATAGGAAAGCATTGAGTTATGATTGCAGATAATAATGTTGGAAAATATATGGGGAGTCCATGGCTTGTAGCCTTTCTGGCTGTACTGGAGCTTATCGTTGGTTTTGCGATGCTGAGTTTTCCGTATTTGCTGGGAACCTCTGCCGTGTGGGTAGCCGGATTCGTGTTTGTGGTAGTGGGATTCATGCATCTGCTGCATGTGTTTACTAGAGCCGGTGAGCGGCTTTGGAGCGCATTGTCTGCATTAGTGTTTCTTGTGCTGGGTGTTATGCTTCTACTGCAACCGGTAGCGTCTATGGTAGTTATTACACTGGCCATCGGCGTTGCTTTACTGGCCGGAGGTGTGTTGCGGCTGATAGTGGCTTTTTCGTTAAGAAAAGGCAGCGGTATTGTCTGGCGTTTTTTTAATGCCTGCGTTTCTTGCTTACTTGGTGGGCTAGTACTCTGGACATGGCCGGAGTCATCCTTGTGGCTGATAGGCACGGCTATTGCAGTAGAGATGGTATTTTCCGGCTGGTCACTTCTGTTTCTCGTGCTGACTTCGCCGGCGGAGAAAAAGGTGTGTTGATTAAAAGGGTTGCTTAAAAATATCGGCGCTGCTCACGATTGTGAACAGCGCCGGAGTTCATTTCATGGGATAGAGGCTAGTTTAGACTATTATCAGTCATTTAATCTGTGCGAAACCGGAGGATTCTGTCGCTCCTGAGGCCTATCCACATGCAGCACCATAGGCATTTGGGTGCGTTTCAGCGCGGAAGCAATAATCTTGCGCTGAATAATGCGGACTTCGTTTTCACGGAACAGGCTTGTATGCTCGTTGAGTAAGTCGGAAGCGCCGATGTTTCTATCCGCCAGCTCGTGGATGATGCTGTCCGTTTCCGGGATTTCGGGTGATTTAATGGGGCCGAAGAGGCTGGTGTAACTTTCTGAGAGATAGTTGCGCAGGAGGTGCAAGTCCATCTCATATAGGTTACCGAGAGGGGCCAGAAGCCCGCACGATTCCCCGTACAGTGTGAAGTCACCCAGCATAAAGTCGCGTCGGCTCAATGAGCTGAGGTACATCAACCCATGATTTTCAGCGATACTGTAGCTCAGAGTATTGATTAGACGTGTTCTGAAGGCGTCAGCGTTTGCATCACAAAGAATATCATCCGCGGCAGAGAGCAGGGCGGTGATATCCGGTTTATGGCAAGTGATGTTCAGTTCTTCAGCTATGTGATTCTGGCCTGCAGTGGTGATGCCGACTACGTTTGAACGACCGAGTGCTTCTGTGCAGATGGCAGCCAGCACGTCAGCATTCGGCTGGTCCAAGTTCAGGCAAACGCCGCTGTAGCCGTTTGTCTTCATCGTATCTCGAATGCCGCGCTCAATGGCAAGGAAAAGGAGCTCGCTAGGCACCGGCAGAGCCTTTGCTCGTGTTTTTCCTGAGAGGTTGATAACCTTGTTGGCGCTTTCAAAGAAGGGAAGTCGCGCCAGCGTCGTGC
Organism: Akkermansia sp.; assembly: GCA_045652085.1. Taxonomy (GTDB): domain Bacteria; phylum Verrucomicrobiota; class Verrucomicrobiia; order Verrucomicrobiales; family Akkermansiaceae; genus Akkermansia. The sequence continues at coordinate 3,786 of JAZRTR010000037.1, read as the reverse complement.
CATTAGCAGAATATGCGGCAGAGCCGCCAGCGTAGATGTTGCCATCTGCGGTGCAGACCGGGTACACGCTGATAACGGGCACGTTGTTTGTTTGGGCTTCCCATTGGCGAAGATCCTCTTCCTCCGGGGCTCCGGTAGCGTGCCAAGGAAGGGTCGGCATGTGAATGATGAGGTCAAGGTCTGAATCTACCGGCAGCGCTGCCGCGTCCTGCACATCTGTATAGATATTCACGCCGTCCAGTTCAAAAAGGTCACAGTCTGTAAGTTCTGTGACTTGTCCTTTCTCCAGAAGATGTGGAATCAGGACAATCTGGCTGTACTCAGGGCCAATCTCACTGATGCCGTCATCCACATACGGGCCTTCTGCTTCATCCTCGTCATCGTTCTGGAAGCCGGGTGTATATGCTGCAAGCAGCAGCGGCACATCCCCTATCTCCATGGCAAGAGCTTTTAAGGCTGCTTGGGTTTGACGAATGAAGGAGTTTCTTTGGAGAAGTGCTCCGGGGGTTGCTCCACAGAGGGCACAGGAGGGGGCGACGACGAGGCTGGCGCCGTGGTCCAGACATTCGCGGTATCCCTGTACAATCTGGCGAAGGTTGTTGGATAAATCCGCGGTCAGCGGAGTGTTCTGAATGATGCCGATTTTAAGATTTGCTTTAGTGTTCATGGTCAACGTCTGGGCTCATGCTGCCTTATTTCCGGAGAAATAGCAAGCATAAAATGCGTATTACATTATATTTTTATTGTATAGCTGAAAAACTGAGAGAAAAATACCCCCGACCTTTGGAATCGGGCGGGGGTGGTTAATTAAAGTTGTTTTCATTACATCACAAGATGCTGACGGGGAGGGATGTGCCGGTTTCACCCAAGGTGAAGGTAAGACCGAAACCTGTTTCGTTTCTTCCGCCATTGTTTCTGAAGAAGAGGGTGGCACCCATGTACCAAGCACCGGATTTGCGGAACAGTGAGTACTGCTGATTTATCATGCGGCCTCTTTCGATATCCCAGTTCCAGCGGCAGGCTATTGAATAGCGTTCGTTAATGCGGAGATTGGCGCGCATGGATACCTGCTCAGCATCACTCTGAATGGGGTGGTTTTTCAGTACACTATAGCCAAGGCTTGTTTCAAGTGCTGCCAACGGCTGCCAGCCCATGGAGATGTGGTATTCTCTGTATCCATCACCATTCTTGATGGTGGGAGTCAGCGTGTTAGCGCTAACAAAGAACTGAGAAGAAGGTCTGAACACAACCAGCGAGTGAAGGTTCGAGAACTGATTAGCTGAGTTCGGATTTTCCTCGTTGTAATCAATGAAGCAATTCCAGTTCAGCAGGGTACGCTGCTCACCATCTACGGTGGTAGTAAACACATTGCTTACACCCATGCGCCAGATGCTCCAAGTGCCCCAACTATCAATTCCGGTGAAGCCCATCAAATCCAGTTCCATGGGGTTACTGGTGCTGGTACCGAAATTACTTGCCCACATGTCTACCTGTGGCACCATCGGGTTAGAGGAAGAGATGCTGCAGTGAGACAGCGTGGTGTAGGGCTTAATCACATGCGTGAGTCCACGCATGCCTAAGCTGGGAATTCGGAAGTTTTCGTAATGTCTGTGGAACTTAATGTTCACGTCCACACCGGCAAAACCCAGGAAGCGGTGATCGTCACCCACGCCATCTACTCCGTAATAACCGGAATAGCCTACACCTACTTTAGGCGTGATATTCAGGAAGCGGAGTATTGTAAAGTTAGTGGAGAACTCATGTGTGGAGTTGGCGCGGAGGTAGCTGCCGGAGTTCAGCATACGCTGATAATAAGCACGGGCAGACGGATCCGTTAAGTTATTGAGCTGGTACTGGTATTGTGCTCTTTCTTCGGCGGATAACTCCTGCCGCATGACTCCAAAACTGTTACGTGTCTCGTACGCAATACTCGTATTACGGAAAGCTGTTCGGGCTCTGTAGTAGGACAACTCCGCGCGCTCATCTGTCTGGTAGTAATTATTCGGAGCAAAGCGGGTCATGAGCATGGTCTGGCTAAGTGTGCCTCGCCTTACCACACGCACGGTGTTATCCGGTTTGTCATCGATTCTGCTGAGATCTTCAAAGAAGTCTCTCAGAACATAACGGTCACTAAGAATGTTCAGGTTTGTGCCAAGAGTCCAGTTGGTGGTGGGATTTTGTTCCTCTACGGGCAGATTCCATATACCGCTCAGTGCGATTCTGTAACGCTCGTGATCCGTGGGCTGACGGTAAGTGTTAGTGGGGTTGATATTGGGCGAATCATCCAGAATAAAGTATGTCTGAAGTCCGCCAGTAGCGGTTCGCTTCTGCATGAGTACATCCTCAATATCAAAGCCAACAGCCATGCCGCGGCGTGATCTGACGTCTGCATGAAGCGTCAGAATATAGTCAGATACTGGCATGTTGCCCTCCACTCTGCGGTTGCCCAGCAGGAAGCCATAGCTGTTAAGAAGGTAGGAGCCCCATGAGGATTTGCTGCCGATGTTCGGCATATAGCCTTCCTTGGGATTGAGAGAGTGAGAGAATGAGAACCAGCCCAGTACGGGAATAGGTACATCATAATCTCCTGCGGATACGCTGAGGCGGGTGATGTGGCCGTAATCACCGGGGTAAATGGTAAGCACGCCTGTGCCAATCCATGTGTCAGGAGTCTGGGCATCGTCAGTAGAGGCGAACGCGTCATGCACTCGCATGAAGTTGCGGCCCTGAGCGTCTCTTGCATACTCAATACGAGAACCGCGAACGAGGATGCCGGTTACCTTGGATCTGACATTGCGCGCATCGAGACTCTGTTCTTCCCAGTTATACGTGCCGTTTTCTGCCAGCGTGAGGCTTTCTCCCTGATAGATGGTAAGTGGGCCATGAAGGCGAACATTGCGGTTCTCGAGATCCATCACAATCTCAGAGGCTGCTACATCCAACCCCTCATCTGTTACTAGATGGATTGGGCGACCACTTCCTTTATAGGTGAGTGTGCGATTCTCGCTGTTATACAAAATTTCACCGCCCTCATTGTTGACCGTGATAGTATCAGGTATTTCCGGATCCAAGGAAAGGGGGGTGACCGCGGTCATGCGGTCCGTTACATCAATAATGGGGTTGCTGCCCGGAGGCTGTTCGCCGAACACTTCAGATGGAAGAGGCACAACATCCTGCGCAGATGCGCTGCCTACTGTGCCCGTGGCGATGGCGGCGGCCAATGTGGCGGCTCGCCTGATTCCGGAATTTGTAAGTCTGCTGCCCATTACAGATATTATAGTGCACGATTTGTTTAGCTTTGTCAAGCATCTTTCCCAAATAGTCCACTAGATTGTGCCCAGTTTGTGCTAAATTGACGAGCCCTTCGGTGTGGAAATAACGGAAAGAAGCGCTGTTTTACAAACAAAAAATGCCCTTATGGCGAAAAATCTTGATTTTTCGTGTTGCAAGTTCGCTTCCGGTGTGCTATTTTATGGGCACCATGATTACAGGTACTACACACAAGAAGGCTGCTGAGTGGGTGGAGGAAATCCGCCAGCTCTGCAAACCCGATTCCGTCTACTGGTGCGACGGTTCCGAGGAAGAGAACACCAAGCTGTGCGACATGCTCGTAGAGAAGGGCACGTACATCCGTCTGAATCCTGAGAAGCGCCCCGGCTGCTTCCTGGCTCGTTCTACTCCTTCTGACGTGGCTCGCGTAGAGGAACGCACATTCATTTGCTCCGAGAAGCAGGAGGACGCTGGTCCCACCAACAACTGGAAGTCCCCGGCTGAGATGCGCGCCAT
>JAZRTR010000036.1:0-46276 GCA_045652085.1 Akkermansia sp. | reverse complement strand
CTCGGAAGAACCGGCGTCCTGGTTATCGGTAGCGGAGGAAGCCGTGTTCTGCGTCTTAGTTCCGGCGCTCTGATTGCCCGTGGGGGAGGACGTTACGGAAGTCGGATCGTAGCCATGTCGTTCTGTGAGCCAAGGAGTTGGACTTGCCTCTTGTCTTCCTAAGCCCGCTTGGCCTCCGACTTCTCGGAAGAACCGGCGTTCTGGTTATCGGTAGCGGAGGAAGCCGTGTTCTGCGTCTTAGTTCCGGCGCTCTGATTGCCCGTGGAGGAGGACGTTACGGTTTCCGTTTCGGACTCGGAAGAGCCGGCGTTCTGGTTATCAGCCACAGTCGCATTCTCGCTCGTGGTATCGGAGCCGAGGTCGAGAGTCTGTTCGCTATTAGCTGCAGTTGTATTTTCGCTCGTGGTATCGGAGCCGAGGTCGAGAGTCTGTTCGCTATTAGCTGCAGTTGTATTTTCGCTCGTGGTATCGGAGCCGAGGTCGAGAGTCTGTCCGCTATCGGCCACAGTCACATTCTCGCTCGTGGTATCGGAGCCGAGGTCGAGAGTCTGTCCGCTATCGGCCACAGTCGCATTCTCGCTCGTGGTATCGGAGCCGAGGTCGAGAGTCTGTCCGCTATTAGCTACAGTCGTATTCCCGCTCGGAGTATCGGTGCCGAGGTCGAGAGTCTGTCCGCTATCGGCTACAGACGCATTCTCGCTCGTGGTATCGGAGCCGAGGTCGAGGGTCTGTCCGCTATTAGCTGCAGTTGTATTCCCGCTCGTGGTATCGGCGCCGAGGTCGAGTGTTTGGCTGCTGTTACCCTCCGGTGTGTCCGTATTTTCGGAGTTCAGGGCATACAATGCGATACCGGCTGCTGCTAGGGCGAGCAAAATCCACTTCCATCTGCGAGAGGAGGGGACTACACCGTTGTCTTCCATGTATCCCAAGAAGTGTCGGAGCGGGAGTACGGATTCCAAATCTTCTTTGCCGGCGGCATCCTTGAGGCTCAGGCCCCATACGATGGCGAGACGCTTGTTGTTTCCGCTGCCATATACGCGGTAACATTCGGACATTTTACCGGGCTTGGGGAGCGTGAAGGCTTCCACAACACGGCGCACTTCATCCGGAAGCTGTGTGTCGGCGAGCAGGGCTTTAATTTTGGCACGAAGTTTCACGAGTTCTTCGGCCGGAACATTGTTGAGAGAAGGTGTAGCAGCCTCACTGGTGCTGAGGAGTTCCTTGCCGTTTTCTACAATAGACGCGGTGACAGTCCTCGTTTTGCTGTCATAGTCCATGCGGGGCAGGAAGGGGGCAAGTTTGTCGCGCAGCGTGTTGCTGTGATCAATGAACCAGAAGTTCGGGCCATTACGCTCAGTCTTCAGTTCACAATAATGATTGAGGTTAAAACTGAGGCCCTTGTTGACAATAGGAGTGATGTTCATGGCGATATCTGTTAATTAGAGGCCAGATAGACACGAGTCGTTCAAAAAATCAGCACAATTGCACATGGCATTTGTTATACGTCATGCCGTTTTCCGTGTTTTTGATTCCCCAGGAGCGGAGGAGTTCAATTTCACCGGTCTGAGCTCCTCTAGCATCCTGAAGCATGTATTTAGCTTCATAAGGTTCGCTCAGGTAGGGCATGAAGAGTTCGTAGCCAGCGGAAATCTTTTTGAGAACTTTGTTCAGGTTTTCGAGGAGCTGACGGCCGATGTTTTCTGCCTCTTCAGCATCTTTGCCGCACTGGTACAAATGCTCAAAGAAGTAGCGCCCGAAGAGGAACAGCGCATTCATGGACTCTTTCTCGAGAGCTGTCGTAAAGTTTTCCGGATTCTCGCGAGCCGTCTCCACGGCGCAGGACCATGTAAGGAGGTTAGACAGCATGGAGAGGAGCCTGTAGTCGGGTGTGGCAGAGGTAAGTTTGCTCTTCCAGCTCTCGATGAAGGGAGCAAGCGGCTCAATGCTGAGGCAGGATGGGAGGAAGAGCGCCAGTAGGGGGGCTGTATCAGTTTTCTCTTGGGCAACAGGTGCCGGAGTAGCGGTGGTGTTGGCCAATTCCTGTTCCAGTACGGTAATCCTGCTTCTGAGGGCGCTGATGAGCTCATCTTGTGCCGCCGGAACACCGGTGGCGGCTTCGGCTATGGCGGTATCACCGGCCCGCTCATAAACCCTCAGTTTTCTGAGAAGTTCTGTGTTTTTTTCTGAGAGCCTCAGTACTTCATCTTTTGCCGCTTCACATTCCTGCTGCAGCAGCATGGAAGGTCGGCCGGAGCCGCCTTCCTTCTGCAGAAGTTCTGTGATGCCCGCCAGACTCTCCTCGATGAAGGTGAGACGCTGTGTTTTTGAGTCCAGCATCATCTCCAGCTCCCGAAGGAGCCGTGCGCGCTCTTCATCCGTATCAGATTTTCCGAATAAACCCATTATTCCGGAGCGTTAGGGGTGACAGTTTTTAGCAACTGCTCATGTTGAAGCAGCATTCTTCCATCCAGAAACCGGCTTCTGAGAGCGTTCTGAGCTGAAGCTCCACGAAACTGGGATCAAATGTCTCCTCCGGATCAGTGGATTCCACGGACACGAGTTCGATGTCATCCTCATCAATGGCGTACGAATCAGAGCTGTTTTCATCATAGTACTGCTCCTTGCGGCGAATGACGATGGCGAGCTGAGAGAGCGGTCTGTCGTTGGCCGGGCCGGTCCAGCGCAGCTTGTAGAGGCGCTCCGGCATGGTGTCATCTGCCATGTACTTTTGGCGCCCGATGTAGGAACCAATCATGATACCGTTACCTCTGAAGATGTTTCCGTCCACTTCAAAGGTGCGGCCTTCGTTGGTTTCCTTGTGGGGGCCATTGGGTTCAAGGAAGATGCCTTCATCCGCAAAGCCGGCGATTCTGGCGTTCGGCCTCATGAGACCCCAGTAGTTCTTGCAGGTGGTGTGAGCTTCTCGCTTGTCCTCGCGGATATTCCAGCTGGCACCGAGCAGGTGGTGCTTACCGGCTGTGTACAGCGCAGCACCCACGGCAGTAACCGTCTTAGCATCGTCGATTCGCAGGTTCTCTGTCATGGGGTACCAAGAGCCTGCCAGATAATCCTTCATGCGCACGATACGCTGGGGACGAATAGGCAGGAAGCGGCGCAGAAGTTCCACAACTCGCGGCATCTCGGAAATCTTGCCGCTGAGGGTGACCACGTCCACATCATAGGCGGCGGTGAACTTGCCGAGCGGCTCGATACCCGGACGCAGCACGTCTTCGATACACTTGTTGATATCTTCCGGCTGATAGCGCAGTCTGTCCGTGGAGCTGATGAAATCATCCGTTCCGATACCCTTTCTGCTGAGGTATTCGTTGAGCTCATTGATGGCGCATTCATCACAGCCGCATTCTTCGATGCTGCGGAACTGCTCACCTTCATCGCTCACATACACGCCGCCGGGGCAGGTGGCTACATCCGTAAGCCACTGGCGTACGATGGGCAGGAAGAGAAGCGTGACAATGCGCTGCCACTTGGCCTTATCCGTCTGTGACTTCTTGGCCCCGGCGTGAACATCACGGAAGATACGCACGAGCTTGTCATCTGATTTAGCATCCAGACCGCGGGCATCCAAGAAAGCGGGAAGAAGCACGCGCTCAATGATGGACTGAGTGACGCTGTCACCGGCGAAGGTGCTGCTGTCACGGAAAAGCACTTTGTAGCGGAGGGCTACCTGCTCACCGATGGCGTTATTGCGGTACTGAATGATGGTGGTATCAAGCGTGCCGCCGCCGATGTCCACTGTCATGACTCGCACGCGAGCGGAGCGGCTGTTGCCATCCTCGCTTTCATTTCTGCCGTAGAGAGAAATCCACTGGTTGGGCTGGAGACGGCGGATTTCCGTGTAAATGAAGGGCAGCTGAGAGGCCACGGCTTCATCCAGTTCCATGCTGAGTTCAGGGCGTCCCTGAGCGGCAATACACTGATCACTAGAGCAGGGTATTGAGGAGTCGATGGTCTGGCGGGATTCCATGTGAGCAAGCGTGAAGATGTTCACGGCCTGCTGCCAAGCCTGGCGGTAGTAGTCGCGCTCCTTGGCAATCCAGCCGGAGGGGAATGTTACATTCACGCTGCGCAAGCGGCGTGCGGTGTACATGTCATCCTTGCGGCGCCATTCCACGGAGGTAATTTGGCGGTAGGCGGATTCAATAATGGTGAGGGCTGACCATACCATAGCGCAGGAGCGGGGGTAGGTCGGCATAGCGGGTACAGCGGAGGGGCGCTGGGCGATGTCCGGGTTCTCGAACGGTGGATTCTCAATGTCCCAGTTTCGGCCGTCCATATACATGTAGCGGCAGATTTGCCCCTGCATGGGCGGCAGGGAGGAGCGATCCTTCTTGATGGACCAGGGGTTAAAGTTAAGGTTCCAGGGCTTTTCGCCGTGAGTTAAGCCGTACTGCTCGCGGTCCCAGAGGTAACGCTTGGGGGAGCTCATGGAGATGCGCAGGCCGCGTCCCATGTCAATGTTGTGCATGAGTTTCTTGGCTTCGCGGCCCATCAGAGCAGGGGATATTTCCACGAACATCTGCGGTACGCGTTCGGTGCAGATGTACTGCTCCGTTACCGGTTGTGCATCATTAATCAGGCTCTTGGCTTTAGCCAGAATGCCTTCCTCCTTCTTCTCCTGAACAATGGGCTCTATGCGGTACTGCTTACTGGTCTTGAAGGGCGTGGGCTCCCCGTCTACTGAGGGGTAATCCCACTCGGCAAACATGGGCTGCTGAATGAGGAACCATGAGTCTGCAATCTTTTCACCGTGGCTTTCAAACTTCTGCTTTTCTTCGTCCAGATTGGGATATTCCTGCCCGCGGGGGAGGAAGAGGACGTTCTTACAAACGGCAGCCAATGAGCCGTCTGTGGCCATTTCGGGGTTGTCTTCCAGAGCCAGTACCACCGTACGGGTGTTACCGAAGTCCACGATGAGGTCCACGTCTCGCGGGGCTGTGCGTGCTACCTGCCAAATGATGTCCACCGGCTCCAACGGGATGGTTTTGTCATCCAGTTTTACGGAAAGCATGATGGAGAGGGCATCCTTTGCACTGCCGGCCGGCGTGCGGCCGATGGCTTCCGGGCGGGAGTATGCGTACGGGCTGAGATTATAGGCCGTGCGGTCTTCAGGCATCTCCTCCTTAGCGATTTCACGCTCTTCATAGAGTGTGCCGCGCTCTACGGTGCCGATGTTTGTTTCCACGGCAATCCAGACGCCGAGGTTATTAGCGCCGCCCTTGGAACCGAAGCGGTAGCGGAGCCAGCTGTGAACCTCCTCTTTGGGTGTGGTGTTTGCTGTTTCTGCGGGCGGGGGCGGAGGGACATCGCCGTTGCTTGCGGCAGGAGCGCTTACGGGGCGGGGACGGTTCTTGTTTACCACGGCATTCTTGGGCACGGCTTCCCATGCGCAGTTGTTGCTTCTGCACATTCTGGCCAGTTTGCCGCTTTGTCCACCATGCTGAGCCAGAAACTCTCTGGGGAATGCGATGAAAAAGTAATGGTGCCCGGTATTGGGCATTACATAAAGTTCGTGAGGCATATGAAAAAGGAGTAAGAGTTACTTGTTGTAGATTTCCGTCAGTTCTTTGTCACCGGGCTGGTCTCCGCGCTGTCCTGCTTTGCCCTCAGACTTAATGCATTCGAGGGTGCAGAGGAAGGGAAGGGTGACGCTCATGTAGTAGATGTCATCCTCTCGTTTAATTTCTTCTTTGGAGAGTATGTTATTCTGGCTGATTTTCTCCAGCATGCTGATACATTCAGCCTCGGGCTTGTGAGCCTTGTTGCTGGGGAACATGAGCTTGGAGAAGTAGGTGGCAACCAGACGGCGGATTTCACTGCGCTCCACATCATTGAGCGCCACGAGGTTTCTGAGCCACTTGAGGCAGGGGGAGGGGTCCAAACGCTCTACAAGGTAAGCGATGACACGAGAGCGATGCTCGATATCAGTGAAGCCGAGTGCGGTCTGCAGGGGCTTGCGGCGGGAGGATTCCTGCCAAGCGGAGAGCTGAGCGTCCAGATAATCTCTGAGCTCAGACTGTGAAGGCGGTATGATTTCCAGCACCTCCGGGGAGATATCCTGGAAGTCCAGAATCTGTTTGGCGATGTCTACGTCCTTCAGGCCGTCAGGATTATTGGCGATGGCTTGGATAATAGCTTCCAAATCTTCATCATGGGAGTCTTCCTTCTCGCCGGGAAGAGCCTCAGCCATGCAGGCATGCCAGTCACTCGTGAGCTTGGTCATCTTGTCTTCCAGCAGCTGGGTGCGGCGGGATTTGCCCACCTGTGCAAGAAGGCTGCGGAAGAGGTATACACGGCCGCCGAACTGCCCTTCCTCCATGTCGGCCATGTGGGAGAGGCTTTCTTCTGCGCCCTTGAACTGGCGGCTGAAGTGGGGGTCCGCAAGAATCTGCTTGATGACCGCTGCTTTCTCCTCCGTGGTGTCCATCTGAATCTTACCGTCGGGGAACATGGGATAGTTCACGCTGAAGGTATTCACCACGGCGGGGTCTGCGAGGTCACCCATGCTCTTAAGCTTGCCGAACACGCCGCTGAGGCCGCTGATGCCGGTGCCGCTGGCTTTTACAACGTTCAGCAGAGAGGCTGAGAAGGTGAGAATGAGGTTAATCTGCATCTCACGGTCGCGGCTGAGGGGGGAGTGGGCCTTACCCATGGACTTGAACCACTGGCGGATGCCGTTCATCAGCTGCACGGGGTTAGCCGGGTAAAGCGGGCCTGCGGGCATGCGCACCAGCAGAGAGAAGGCGTCAATATTCAGGTTGCGAGCGCTGCTCACCACGATGGAGGCCGTCTTACCGCGCTTCATGACCTGAGTGAGTGAGAGCATGGGGCGTACGCCATTCTCATTCACATAACCGAAGGAAAGCTTATCATTCGTGAGTCGCTCAGCGTTCTTGTGCTCATTGGCCACACCGGGGAAGTCCACCAAATCAGCCTTCTGGAGTAGCTCGTAAACGGCAGGGTGGGATTTCTCCATGACATCGCTGCGCAGCGGTACCATGATAAGGGAGACGAGGCCCTGACCGAGTGCGAAGTCCACATCGCTGGTGAAGAGGGGGGCATTGCCGCCCTTCACGATGGCAACGTCGCCATTGCCCAGCTCCTTGAGGTTACAGGCATTCACGAGGGAACGCACGTATTCGGACTCATTGTAGTACACCGCGGAGGCGATGTTGAGCATGAGGGCGCCGATTTCGATACCGCAGTAGATTTTCTTGCTGCTGAGGCGAGCGCGGGTCTCGCGCAGGCGCTTGTAGAGGTCAGTCATGTTACTCCAGTTATCCCAGAGCAACTCGGCAGCAAATTTCATCACGCATTCCACGCTGGAGCAGAGCACATCGTGGTTCAGCAGGTTGCTGCGGCGGTCCTGCCACTCACTGCGCAGGTTGACGTAGCGCGGCAGGTCCATGTCGATGAGGACGTCCACCACGTCCAGCACTTCCGAGAGCAGGCGGAATGCGTCCTTGTCCGGTTTGCCGCCCACGTAATCCTTGGCAAGCTTCTGCACGATGGCGGGCAGGTCATCCGGGCGAAGGTGTATCTCCTTGTCGTCCACCTTAGCGATGGTTTCGCTCAGGTAACCCACGGCAAGGGAAAGGAGAACTTCGCGGTCATCAGCAAATTGAATCTCAACAGGATACTCCTTGTACTTCACGGTATCAGTCAGATGGAAACGCGTCACGCAGCCGGAGGCGTCAGCACCATGTGAGTACGGATTAAGTACAGCTACGGTACCCCCCTTGTTATCTCCGCTGAAGCGAGCAGGTGTGTCATCCCAGCTCAGGGCGCTTCCTTGCCCATCCTCGGAGGCACCGGCGTCAATGAACTGAGCCAGCAGGGTGGACTTACCACTCTGTGAGGGGCCCCAGAGAGCGATGGTGGGCTTGCTGTAAGTGGTACGAGCTGTTTCCACAGACTGTATTTCGGAGGCTATGCGCAGTATGCGGTCCAGCCAACCACCGCGGGAAAGAGCATAAGCGCCCTTGCGCTTTATCCCGTGATTCCAATACCAGTCAATTAAGGTATTTTTGATGTTCTTGTCGAGAATCATATATGTTTATAGTGAGTTGTTTGTTATTGAAAAATTCCGCCGATGGGTTGGTACTGAACCGGAGCGAACTGTTGTTTTTCGTCTTCCGGGGCAATGATCGGAGTGGTGGAGCCTTTTAGGCGCATAAGTTCGCGCTGAAGCATCTCCAATTCGTTTTGGAGTTGATTACATTTGTTTGTTTCTGTTGTAAGCTTTCTTTTCAAATCATTTTCGATGAGCGCAATGCTTGGGGCGGGTGGCTGGCTCTTTAATTTTACTGTAGCCTCTTCCAGTTGCTGTTCGAGTTGCAATATGCGTTCATCCGCAGCGGCCTTTTCCGCTTCCATGGTTGCGATGCGCTCGTCAGTAGCGGTCTTTTCTGCCTCCATGGTTGCGATGCGCTCGTCCGCTGCGGTCTTTTCTGCCTCCATGGTTGCGATGCGCTCGTCCGCTGCGGTCTTTTCCGCCTCCATGGTTGCGATGCGCTCATCAGTAGCGGTCTTTTCTGCCTCCATGGTTGCGATGCGCTCATTCGCGGCGGTCTTTTCTGCTTCCATGGCTGCGATACGCTCATTCGCGGCGGTCTTTTCTGCTTCCATGGCCGCGATACGCTCATCCGCAGCGGTTACTTCTGCCTCCATGGCGGCGAGACGTTTATTTGCCGCCGCTTTTTCTGCTTCTATGGCCGCGAGGCGTTCTTCCGTTGCAGCCTTTTCCGCTTCCATGGCTGCGAGTCGTTCTTCCTTCGTGGGGCCAGCGGGCTCGGCAGTTTTAAGCTGACTGATTTCGCGCTCGAACTCAATCAACTTATTAATAATTTTGGACTTAATCATTTCTGAATAGTCCGCGCAAGCGTATGCCATATCCTCCAGCCTGTTCATGGCTCTGAGGTTATCAAGCTCTTCCCCTCGCATGATAATTATATCCTGCAGCTCGTATACATCCAGCTCGCTATATTGACTTTTTGCTGCGTCGAGATCGAAATCCATGACTTTCCAGAAGTTAATTGAAGGTGATGAAGGTCAGAGGACAGAAGAAATATTCTGGGTAACCTGCCGACCATTCGGCAGTCGAAGAGTGAAAGCTGTTGCGCCGGGGGACATGGTGAAGTCCATTATAGCAGGGAGCGCTTCATGGAAGGGGACTCCACTAACAGGCTTAACAGGGAGACCGTTACTGTCAATAATCTCTGCGCCTTTGCAGAGAATGATTCTTTCTGAGGCGGCTTCCGCAAATATTTCCTCTTCCTTCCGCATGTCTGCCGCCAGTTTGAAGTCCCAGAGGTCTTGGCTCGTGATGTTGTAATGGGAGGATGAATTCAAATCATCAAGCTCTCTGAAACCACGGGCTGCCGGGCTGTTCGGTAGACTCAGTTCTCGACCTAAGCCCATAAGAACAAATTTGGTGTATCCGCGTTTGCCTTCGCTCATTTCCCGACAGATGGTTTTGCTAAGGGCTTTAACTTCCTCTAAATCATCAATCCTGCCATTCGTCAGGAAGAGGCAGATAAGCCAGCCGTGGGGATTAAAGTGGTTCAGGAAATAACGAATGGCCGGTGCGAGGCATGCACTCTGACCTGCGTTTTCCGGTAGGGTGAAAGAATGAGTTTCAGCCGCGTGGCGGTCAAGTTCACCAATTTCCTGAACCTCTGCGCCTTCATGGATACCCCGCTTTTCATCCTTCTTACCCAGTCCAAAATAGATGGCTGAAGTTTTTCCTTCTCTGTCAAAACCGGCAAGAAATGACGCCATTCTTCTGGCAACAGGCTCTACACAGTTCGGAGAATTAATCCCTCCGAATAAATCACTCACTGTGCGAGGCCCACCGTATATATCAGCCATGGAGCTAGAACCATTAATCGCTAGGCCTGTCTGAGCGTGTTCCAAAATAGGGCGCATCAGTACATACGCCTTCACTCTCACGGAGCCGTCCTGCATTTTCCATGCATTCACTTCACCGAAAGTATCTTGGATCAGGTTTGAGGCGAGCTGTGCCATCTCAGAAAAATGATGATGATTAAAGAGGATAACTTCTGAGAAGATATCATTCACGATAATACCTTCCAACCCCTGATATGTCAAGGGATTTTTGTGAGCGTAAAGCTGAAAACTGATTGTGTCAGAAAGCGCTCTCTGACAAGAGTGACTCAAAAACTATCCGTTTTGTTCAGCGGTAGTCGTTATTTTTTTGGGGCTATGCTCAAAATAGAGAAAGTTAAGGCTATAGGGATGTTTAAAATCAGAGCCGGAATGGTCAGATACATGCCATCTTCATTCGGTGTGGGGCATATGATATACCAGAGTAGGCACGTGAGTAAGGGTAGCAGCAGGCATATGTACGCTGTGCCGAGTTTGCTGATTTTGTTCCGCTTTCTCAGGCTGTGCAAATATGGTATTCCGCACAGGAGAGCCGGTATGACCAGCAGCGCATGCAGCAGAGCAGTTTCGGCATATCTTTGCCATTCATTGGCGCCGTGGTACATTTTGTCCGGGTATGTGGCAGGGCTAGGGCTACGGCCCGGCTCCAGAGTTCCGTATTCGGTCAGGTATAGGCAGCGCCCATCCCTGAGTTGGATGAGCCATGGGGTGCAATCCAAGGTATATTCCGGAAAATCACTCTGGACGATGAGTTTTTCGCTGCGGTTGTAAACGCAGCTGACGGCGGCGGAGCCACCTTCGCGGGCGATTGCTCTGTTAATTTCGGCGTAGTGTTTGGTAGGGAGTTCGGCTGGAGTAAGCCGGAGATTGCTCAGCGCGGTTTGTATCCATTCATCTGAAGCGGGGAAGGAGAAGTACACCGGGCGCCATTCCTGACTCTCATGGTCATAGCCATTCGGGTGGAATATCAGGTGCTCCGGGGAATCCCCCAGCCAAGGCGCGGCAGCGGAAGCCCATGCTCGTTCGGCAGCCAGATGCTCCAGCAGTCGGATGCCGCTGCTGGAGCACAGGTAAAATATGAGTGGAACAAGGAGGCTATACCACAGAATGGCCTTCATGAGGCTGGAATCAGGGGTGCGTATACTGGCGGATAAGAGCCTCAGGGGACGGGTCTCTCCCAAGGAACTCGCGAATTTGTTCCGCCGCGGGCACGCTGCTGCCACGGTTCAGAATGGCACGGCGATACGCTGCCCCTGTGGCCGGATTCAGTATGCCTTCCTGACGGAAGCGGCTGAAAGCGTCCGCCGCCAGCACTTCGCACCACTTGTAGGTGTACAGGCAGGCTGCGTAACCCTCCGAAAAGACGTGGGTAAGTGTGCGGAGGTCACTCGGGGGCTGTACCGTATATGGGAACAGCCAAGGCCCTACAATTTCGTTTGCTACTTCATCCAAGGGGCGGCCTCGGTAGCGCTCCATATAGTGCATGTGGAGCTCTAAATCCAGCTTGGCCGCCAGCAGCATGCGCATGTGGGATTCAATGGGGTTGGAGCCTCGTGAGGCTGCCAACTGCTGGGCCATCTCTGCGGGGAGGGGCTCACCGGTTTCGTAATGGAAAGCAAAGGTGGCGAGAGCTTCCGGTTCCCAAATCCAGTTTTCTTGCAGGTGGCTGGGCATTTCCACGAAGTCGCGCTCTACTTCAGCAGTGCAATGAGGCCTGATTTCTCCGTGACCGAGCATCATATGCATCAGATGCCCGAACTCATGGAAGAGCATGTAAAGGTCACCGTGGTGCAGCAGCTGTCGGCGGCCGGGAGCAGGCGGCGCGAAGTTAGCCACGAGTGCCGCCAAATGCGGTTCGCCCACGCTGCCGTCCGCGGCGGGAGTTCCATCCCTCAGCGGTATGCACCATGCCATGGAGCGCTTGCCGGGGCGCTTGTAGAGGTCCAAATAAAAGCTGCCCACGTGTGTGCCGGTTTCGGCATCTTTTGCCGTGAAACAGCGTACACTCGGATGCCAGACTTCCACGCTGCCTTCCGGGCAGATTTCACCCGGCTTCAGGCAGACGCAGGGAAGCTCTTCAAACTTGAGACCGAGTAGGTTGCTCCAGATGTTTAATAATCCTTCAATCACCTTGCCTTCCTGCAGGTAAGGAGTGATAGTTCTTACGTCAAACTGGTTGCGCTGCGGGGGCAGGTGGCGGTTCAGGTATGCCGTATCCCACGGGTTCACGGCGGTTAGCTCTTGCCCGCAGGCTTGGGAATAGCGCTGCAATTCGGATGCCACATAGGCGTCCCACGCAGGCTTGCTCCGCTCCAGCAGGTCATTAATGAAAGCAAGGGCGGTTTCACCGTTGCCCATCATGCGGTGCGCTGCTTCCATATCCGCGAAGTTCTTGTACCCTCGCAGATTGGCCAGTTCGTGGCGAAGCTCGAGTATGCGTGCGATAATCGGCTCCGTATCGAGCGTGCGGGAGGTACCTGCTGCGGTTGTGCCCAGCCAGCAGCGGCGGCGGGTTTCCGGCACTTCACAGTATTGCAGCACAGCATTGGCGGGAGCGGTAGTCAGGTTGATAACCCATGCCGGTTCTTCAGGGGTGGCGAGGCCTCTCTGCTGAGCCTCTTGGGCGGCACGATTCATCCAGCCCTGAGGCATTCCTCTGAGTTCTTCGGGATCAGTGATAACGAGTTCCCATATCTGTGGGGATACTTTGGCGTACTGGCTAAAGCGGAAGCCTAGTCTGGTGAGCTCCAGCTCAATCTGCGCTTTTCTGGCCTGTTGCTCTGGGCTGAGGAAGATGCCGCTTTCGGTGAGCTGAGCCATGGTCTGCTGCACGAAGCGCTGTTTTGCCGGGCTGAGTTCCTGTACCCAGGGGGCGGCAGCTGCATTTCTGAGCACCTCTGCTATGCGTGCCGTATATGTGCCATCCGCACGGAAGGCGGTGGTTTCTTGCATTAATGTCTCCATCATGTGCTGCATCTCTCTGTCTCCCAGAGTGAGGTGCAGGTGGTAGACGTAGTTCATGGCTTGCTTGAGGTTTTCATCTGCCTCATACCAAGCGAGGAATGTATTCTGGAAGGTTGCAGTTTCCGGTGTGACGGCAGCAATAGCGGCGTAGCGCTCACGGGCCTCTGCGATAGCGATTCGGACGTCATGCAGCGCCTGCTGTGGCGTCATGCATGACCAAGCAGGGTATAGAGCCGTGCGGAAGAAGGGTGTTTGCTGTGCTTCTGCAGCAGTTGTTTGCTGGGGCGCGGGCTGCTCAGCAGGAAGAAGGGGAGATAAGCCGAGCAGGGTACTGAGGAGGATAAGAGCAGTAGTCTTCATGGCGTGGGGGTGGAGTGTGGTTGGTAACGGCGCATGAGCGCTTCAGGGGTGGGCTCTCGGCCCAGAAAATCTCGAATGAGTTCGGCGGCGGGGACACTGCCACCACGGTTCAGGATGGTGCGGCGGTACTCCGCGCCAATAGCGGGGTTCAGCAGCCCTTCAGTGCGGAAGCGTTCAAAGGCGTCTGCCGCCATGACTTCACACCACTTGTAGGTGTACAAGTTGGCTGCGTAACCATCCGATATACAATGAGTCAGGGTACGCATGACGCTGGGAGGTTGCTGGCTGTAGGGCATGCTCCAAGGGGCGAGAATCTCGGCTGTGACTTCATCCAGTGGGCGGCCTCTGAACTTTTCATCGTAGTACATGTTCATCTCCAAATCCAGCTTGGCGGAGCAGAGCATGTACATGTGTTGCTGGATGGGGAGATGGTTCAGGCTGGCCGCCAGCATGTCCGCGAGGTGTTGAGGGATAGGCTCTCCGGTTTCAAAGTGGCGGGCAAAGGTGCTGAGGACTTCCGGGCTCCAAATCCACGTTTCCATCAGATGGCTTGGAAATTCTACGAAGTCGCGCTCCACACTCATGGCATTATGCGCGCGAAGTTCTCCATGAGCCAGCATGATGTGCATCAGGTGCCCGAACTCATGGAATAGAACGTATAAATCATTATGCGTGAATAAGTGCGGATGTCCCTCCTGCCTCGGCGGTGGTGTGAGATTGGCACATAGACATGCAAGGTGCGGAGTGCCCGCACCTCCGGCAGGAGACGGATTGCCAAAGCGTAGGGGCATGCACCAAGCTTGGCTCCGCTTATTCCGGCGCGGGTATAAATCCAGATAGAAGCTACCCAAGTGGGCTCCGCTCTCAGTATCATATACTGCAAAAACGCGTACCTGAGGATGCCACACTTCCACATGATTCTCCGGGTAAGCTGCGCCTCTGGCCACGCAGGCTGTGGGTAGTTCTTCAAAGCGTATGCCGAGCATGCCGGCCCAGAGCTTCATTAAGCCATCCAGTACCCTATCTGCTTGTAGATACGGAGTGATGGCTTCGGAATTGAATGCTGTTGAGCGTCCCGGCAGCATGGTATCATAATATGCTTCATCCCAAGGATTAATCTGCTGAAGCGGCCTGCCGTACAGCCGGGAGTGGCGTTCGAGTTTTTCTGCCACATAGGCGTCCCATGCGGGTTTGCTGCGTGCCAGCATGTCATCCACAAAGGCCAGCGCTGTCTCCGCATTTCCCATCATTCGGGTGCGGGTCTGTAGATCCGCATAGTTTCTGAAGCCAAGCAGGTGAGCTTTTTCCTGCCGCAGTTCCATGATGCGCACGATGATGGGCTCGTTGTCCGCCATGGCGTGCATGGTACCGGCAGAGTGGACGCCAATCCAGCACTTGCGGCGTGTTTCTTCCACAGTGCAGAGGCGTAGCACCTGATGTGCGCTGTGAGCTGTCACCAGCCAAGCCGGATTTTCCGCAGATGCACTGCCTTGTGCAATAGCTGCGGCGGAGGCTTGCTGCATCCATTGGGCTGGCATGCCGTGCAGTTCTCTCTGGTCCGTAATGAGCAGTTGCCAGCGTGAGGTACCCTGCGCAGCGTAGGAATTGAAGATGTAGCCGAGCTGTTTGAGCTCTTGCTCAATTTCAACCAGTCTTGCTCTCTGCTCCGGGGGGAGTGTTACTCCGGAGAGCCTCATGTCATCCAGAATACGCTGGGCAAAACGCTGCCTAGCAGGGCTTTGCTCCTGCATGAAGGGCGCTGCAGCAGCTTGTTGTAGTACAGCCCATATCTGCGTGGGATTCGGGCGGTTTTTTTCATGCTCTGCAATGGCGTTCCCCATGGCGTTCATGACTCGCTGCCATGTGGGGTGGCTGGCTATATTCGAGATATGATAGAGAAAGCTTTGTACTTGGCGCAGGTTCTCATCTGATTCATAGCAGGCCAGAAATGTGTTTTCAAAGGTCATTTCATGCGGCTGCAGCTCAGCGATGGCTGCTTGCCGACGTGCCGCTTCTTCCAGTGCAGAGTGCACATCTCGCAGTGCCCGCTGCGGTGTCATCTGCGACCAGCGTGGGTACTGCTCCGCGCGGAAAAATGGGTGAGCCTGCAGCTCAGCCATTGGCTGAGCCGTTGGCTGAGCCGGGCTCATACCCATGAAAAGAAGGGGCAGAAGGAGCAGGTGTCGTATAGCCATGGCCGGGACAGAGAGTTAGGTCATCATACGGACCAGGGGGAGGCATTGTAAGCGGCGTCTGCCGCAGAGCTGACGAGCATGCGTACGCGGTCTACGTCTGCCACGCGAAGGAAGCCGCGCGGTGTGCGGGTTTCGGTACGCTCATCATAATCGTGATCGAAGATGACATCTCCGCTGCCATCCGGCTCTTCATTTACCTTCTGAATCATGCCGAGCATCAGGGGCCATTCTTGCAGCTCTCCGCTGGCGAGGAGTACCGCGGCGCGTTTAGCAGTGAGTATGTAAAGCGGGCCTGCTGCAGCGCTGTGGGCAGGGTGAGGACGGCCGCCGAAAAGTCCTTTCAGCTTAGCCATAAAGCCTTCCGGTTGCACGGCCGCTGTCGTTGGGGCTGTGGCTAGGGGCTTGCCGACCCACATTAGCTCCTCCTGCGGGCGCAGGATGGCCTGTACACGGGCTTGTTCATCGGCAGTGATTGAGTTCATGCATAGAAGCCTAGCAGATAAGGCGCGGGGTGTCAATGTTTTGTTGCGCGTAAATGAGCCAGCACGGAGGATTCTTCTTGCCAAGTACGGGGCGTTTCTGTAGAATGAGTCCGGTTAACTTTAGTGCTACCATGCAAGAGAAAAAAATACCAACTCCCCGTAAAGTGAATAAAGTAGTCATGCCCACCGGCATCGGTGGCATGCTTATGGTAACGACTGATTCCGTCCCCGGGCGTGAGATAGCCAAGACAATTGGCCTCGTAATGGGTAGTAGTGCTCAGGTACTGGGGATTTCCAAAGGGCTGACAGCCGGGCTGGGGCAGATACTGGGTGGCGGTGATGTGCCGGACTATAATGCGCTGCTGCAGACTGCGCGTCAGACGGCTTTGAGCAGGCTGATGCAGCAGGCGGCTGCGCTTAGGGCAAATGCCGTGGTTGGCTTGCGCTTGTCGACTTCCGATATCGGGACGGGCGTGGCTGAAGTATGCGCGTACGGTACGGCAGTGAAGCTTAATGACTGCGCGGATTGAGCACTTAGTATTCGCCCTGATTACTGGGCTTCAGACTCGGTGCCAAGTACGCGTGCTGCGAAGGCGGCGTAGTCTTGCTCAAAGATGAGGGACGCATGTTCGCTGGTCTGCACCTGTTTGAACCCGTAGCGGCGGGAGAACTCTGCACCCTCAGGGGTGACATTATCCGTGATGATGCTGCGGCAGCGGTGCTTTACCGGCTCGTATTGCTCCACTGCTAGGGAGAGCAGGTGGCGCGTGAGTCCCAGCCCTCGGTATGCCGGTTCGGTGAGTACGCAGCACAGGAACATGTGCAGCGGCTCCTCGCTGCCGTCTTCCGGGTCTGCAAGCCCTTCCAGAGTGAGGGTGTGATCGTTGTAGGTGCCGGCACGCAGAGCTTCGTAAATGGGCTGTTTTACCGGGAAGAGATTCACAAAGGCCACAATTTCATTCCCCATGGCGGCAGCAATGGTGGTGCCGGGGTAGCGCTGGTACCAGCGGTAAGCCTCGGCAGGCGGAGTGATGCAGTCCTCACCGTAATACTTCTTTTCCAGCGCCGCCATCTGTTCGAAGTGTTCTTCGGTGAGTTCGCCGAGCACCTGAAGGCCCGGCGCTTTTTTCGCCAGTACAAAGGAGAGCAGGGCCGTAATGAACAGCACGGCGCACAGCGATGTGGAAAGCACTTTCTTTGCTAAGTCGATATCTCCCTCAGGCCCGCTGCCGATGATGAAATAGGCTGAGAATGAGGCTGCTAACCCGAGCAGCAGGATGATGATAGCTGTTTTGTTTGCTTGCCAGAACATGTGTTTCTCCTGTATGGGAAAAGCGCGCAGGCATATACCTGCGCGCTGTGTGAAGTGGTTACTAATTGATTAGTAGTTTTGGGCCAGAATGGCGAAGTGTGCCTGCGGGTGGTCACACACGGGGCATACCTCGGGAGCCTTCTTGCCGATGCAGATGTGGCCGCAGTTGGAGCACTGCCAGATGGTGTCACCCTCGCGGGAGAAGACGATGCCTTCCTCAATGTTGCTGAGCAGCTTGCGATAGCGTTCCTCGTGCTCCTTTTCAATGGCGGCTACACCCTCCATCTTCTCGGCGATTTCGTCAAAACCTTCGGCGCGTGCTTCCTCGGCGAAGGTCTTGTACATGTCCGTCCACTCGTAGTTTTCGCCGGCTGCAGCATCTGCCAGATTGGTCATGGTGTTAGGCACGCTGCCGCCATGCAGGTACTTGAACCACAGCTTGGCGTGTTCCTTCTCATTGTGGGCGGTCTCTTCGAAGAGCTTGGCAATCTGCACGTAGCCGTCCTTCTTTGCGCGGGATGCGTAGTAAAGGTACTTCGTGTGTGCCTGGGATTCACCGGCAAAAGCGGCGGCCAGATTTGCCTCAGTCTTGGTGCCTTTAAGGTCTTTCATAATGCTGTATCTTGGTGTATGAATTTCTCCGCTACTTTAGCGGCTGTGTGTAATATAGCATGGAAATTTTAAAAAAGCAAGATTAAAATAATTCTAAATTTTGTTGTAGGGGCCGTTTCGGGTAGGTGATGGGGACTTGTTTTCGGCGCGTTCGGTGAAGATGCTGGCAAAAAAAATCAGCACACAGCGTTGGCCGTGTGCTGATAGTGAAAGGATGGCGGGAGGACTGCTTACATCTTGAAGTGCTCGCCCAGATAGATTTTGCGGGTCTTGGGGTCGTTAGCAATCTCTTCAGAGCTACCCTGTTTGATAACCTTGCCTTCGAAGAGGATGTAGGCGCGGTCAACGATGCCGAGGGTTTCACGCACGTTGTGGTCCGTGATGAGAATGGAGAGGCCGTCCGTCTCACGCAGGGAGGCAACGATGTGCTGAATATCCTGCACGGCGATGGGGTCCACACCGGCGAACGGCTCGTCAAGCATGAGCAGGGTGGGGTTACTGGCCAGAGCGCGGGCGATAGTCAAGCGGCGTTTCTCACCACCGGAAAGCTGAATGGCCTGACTGTTACGCAGTTTGGTGATATTGAAGCGCTCCAGAAGCTCATCAGCTTTTGCCTTTTTCTGCTTGGATGTGAGGTCCTTGCGTGTTTCCAAAATAGCCATCAGGTTCTCGATGACGGAAAGCTTGCGGAAAATGGATTCTTCCTGCGGCAGGTAGCCCATGCCGAGGCGGGCGCGCAGGTGCATGGGCAGGCCGGAAACGTCCTGCCCGGCGAACATCACGCTGCCGGCGTCAGGGCGCACCAAGCCGGCTACCATGTAGAAGGAGGTGGTCTTACCGGCACCGTTTGGCCCCAAAAGGCCCACGATTTCACCGGCGTGTACCTCCAGACTCACATTGTCAGCTACTTTGCGCTCGTTGTAGGATTTGCACAGCCCTTCGGCTTTCAGTAAAATCTCTTTGTCCATAGAAAAAGTTATCAGTCGTTTTAGTTATCAATCTGGTCACGGACGCGAGTGGCAGAGGTGCTTTGCCGTGCGCCGCTGATACGCACATTATTGTTACGATCCACCACTACACGAGCTCCACCACCGGAGGCGATGTGAGTGTTGCGTGCATCTTGCAGGGTGACGCGGTCTCCGCTGAGGGTCTTGGTACCGGTGGCGCCGTCGATGCTGAGCCTGTCACCGGTGGCCCTGAGCATGCGGCCGGAGCTATCTCTACCAGCGATGGCAACATTGCCTTCAGCTGTCGCGACACGTATCCCTGCTGTTCCATTGTCCTGATGGGCATCGGGCGGGAGTAATTCCACATGAATGGGACCGGTACACTGCATGGAACCCTGCGGGGTCTGAACTGTACCGCCTCTCGAGGTGTCAGCCATTCTCAGACCAGCATAATTGAATACGAGCTGGGGATAACGCGCCATGACGGGGCTGTCCTCCTCCTCCGGGCCGGGATAGAGAGAGAGCTCCAGCTCCCCATTTGCGGAAAGTCTACCGCTATCAGCTCTCATCTGAGCGCGCGGGCCGAGGTGTATTTTGCCGGCTTCTCGGTTCAGGGTGAGCGTTTCCGAACATGTAGCAACGGTGGGGGACTGTTTGCCCGGGAGTTCTACGGTGAGCTGTTCACCCAGCATGGTTAAATCACCGTTAGTGGCAAGATTAAGAGTGGCCGTTCCGTTCTCTGAGGTCGCGGCGAGTCTGTGGCCGTTGTAACGGATTTCAGCTGTATTACCGGCGGCGGCCGTAAGAGTGGCTTCTGCTGTCAGAAGATTGATATCCGCTTCATCCGCAGTAATGGAAAGTCCTTCCTGCTGCTCGTTGGTGCGGTGCTGAATACTGAGCCCACCGGTTGTGCGGATACCGGCGATATCTCTATATCCGGCAATGGCTAGATTCAGCATCCCCGTGTTCTCCTGTTGCGGAGTGTTAGCATCAGCGTCCGGCTGGAGCAGAATATCCACTCGTCCTCGGGCAATGACTTTGCTGAGTGCGTCCTCAGCTGTAAGGCCGTTTGGCAGGCTGATAGTATGCGTGGCTGCTGTGAATGTGATGAGACCGGAAGTGCTGAATGTGCCCGGAAGAGCTGCATCCTCCTCCTCCGCTCCGGGGCGGGCGTATACGCCGTGGATAGCGTCACCTTGCAGGGTAATATCGCCATTGCTGTCCAGTTTCAGGAAGCCATTTGTGCAGAGTCTCTGCTCACCATATACGAGTGATGTTTCTTCACCGCTGACGTTGACTTCTCCGGTGGCGCCGTTATATGCGAGCTCATCACCGTGAACTTCTGAGGCGGGGCGGCCATCAATCGCCGGGCGGGTCATTACTACATTTCCGCGCGCCGTTCCGGATTCAACTCCCTCAATCGTCATGCTGGTAAATTGCGGCATGAAGTCTGAGCTTGTTGCATTCTGCTTTACCACGAGCTTCAGTACGAGACTTTCTTCGGCGGATATGGTGCCATCAGGAGTGCTGAGGCTGGTAGAACCAGTAAAGTGCAGTGTGTGTGTTTCTGCCCGGTAATAGGCTGTGCCATTCCGGTTAATCAGCGTGCTGGTGCGGCCTTCGCTGTCCACCCACTGCATGTCAATGGAATCAGAGCGGAAAAGAATGTCTCCGTTCGTATCTGCAAGGACTGCTGCCGGAGCCTCCTGCGTGGACGTGAGAACAAGATGGGATTTCCCGTGGGTAATAGAGAGGCGTGAGGCGCTCTCGTTGGCCGCTTCCAAGTATATCAGGTTTTTAATGGCATCCACTATGGCCGTGCCGGTACTGATGCTAACCGGCTCCCCCTGTTCTTCCGTCAGGATGACGTTTTGCTCTGTTTTTTCTTCCGGTGCAGGCTGGGCAGCCGGCTGCTGAGCGGGGCTTGTTTGGGGCTCGCTTGCCGTTTCATTCTCTGAACGCTGCGGAAACTGGATGTAGAGTCGGTCTGCGCAACGCAACTCCAGACGGGAGTCCGCCACACGGACGTTGTTCAGGTATACCAAGCGGGCGTTATTAGCGTCAAAGAGCAAGCCTCCATCTGCTACGGCCACAGTATCCGTGCCATCACGCTCCGGCATGGAGGTGTCAGGCGTTTTGGAAGGGGCCGGCAGAGCGCCGATAAGGCTGATGATGGCTTCATCAGTTGCTCTCCTGTTAAGCTGCAGCTCCTCCAGAGTCTGCATGCGTTCCTCCATGGCTTGCTGCAGCCTCTGAGGCGTGGCTGCAGAGGCTGACACAGCGGCCAGTAGGCATAAGACGGCGCGCAGAGGTTTCATCTTTCCCCGTTTTTTCGGTTGAATGCTGAGTTATTCACGGTGGTGCGGACCGGCCCACGCAGAATGCCCATATTTGTGTTTGTGCTGAAAATGACGCCTGCACCGCGGGCGGAGAACCGGGTGCTGTCCACCTCTGCGCTGTCAGCCGTTGTTACGGCTGATTTGCTGAAATCATAATCAGCTCGAGGACATAATACGGTGGTGATTTCACCGTTTTCTGAATAGAGCTGAGCGCGGATGCCGGTGAATCTGATTTCAGAACGGGTCAGAATTTCCAGCAAATCCGTCATCAGTAGGGCTGATACGCGGTGATTTTCATACCGTGGCAGGGAAATGCCCCTCACCTTACTGCCGGGCGGCAGTAGCTGTAGGCCGGGGAACTCATTACCTACCAAATCATCCTCCGGCACTTTTCCCACAGCAGTGGAAACAAGTGCCGAAAGGGCGCAAAGGGTGATAAGGCCGTGCTTCATTAGGACATCTGGTCGTATGCCTTGCGCACGAGCTGCATATTGGTCAGCACGCGCTCCAGATCATCCAGGCGTACCTGGTTCGGGCCATCGGACATGGCGTTGTCAGGGTCACTGTGTACTTCCATGAAGACACCATCAATGCCGGCAGCCATAGCTGCGTTGGCCAGTACGGGGGCCAGCTCACGGTCGCCACCTGTAGCACCGCCGAGACCGCCGGGGCGCTGTACGGAGTGAGTGGCGTCAAACACTACGGGGCAGCCGAACTGGCGCATCCAGTACACGCCGCGCATATCTACCACGAGGTTGTTGTAACCGAAGGTGGTGCCGCGCTCGCAGAGCATGAACTTATCACAGCCGAAGGCGTGCATCTTTTCGCAGATGTTCTTGCAATCCCAAGGGGCAAGGAACTGGCCTTTCTTGATGTTTACGGGGCGGCCGGTCTTAGCGCAGGCTTCCAGCAGGTCGCTCTGGCGGCACAGGAAAGCAGGAATCTGCAGCAGGTCCACATACTGAGCGGCGTATTCAGCCTGTTCTTCAGTGTGCACGTCCGTTACTACGGGAATCTGAAGTTCCTTGCCGATTTCGGAAAGGATGCGGCAGCCTTCAGCGATGCCGAGGCCACGGAAGCTCTTCACGTTAGTACGATTGGCCTTGTCATAGGAGGCCTTAAAGATGAAGGGAACGCCCATGCGGGTGCAGATTTCCTTAATGCTGCGAGCCATCTGCCAAGCGAATTCTTCGTTTTCAAGAGAGCAGGGCCCGAGCAGATAGAAGGGAGCCTTGCCGCCGATTTCTACGTTCTGAATGAGGAAGGACATGAGTAAAAGTGTGTTTAATGATGCGTATATTATGCCGTAAGTCCGGCGTGAAGTCAATGAGATTCCTGTATTTTCTTCTCTCTTTCCTTGAAAAACAGGTCAGAGAAGGTCAATATCAAGAGAGTAACAGCAGTCTGACCGGGTTATACAGCAGGGCACGCAGCGCCGCGGCGATGCGGTTGGCTTCCTGCTCCGGCAGAGTGGAGGCTGCGTAAAAGGTATATGAGAGGGTGTTTTTGTACTTCTCATCAGCACCGGCTCGGATGGCGTCTTTTTCACGGCTGCCGCGTGCGAGCATGGCAAAGCCAGGACGATTGCCGGATTGAAGGCGAGCGGCCACTTGGTCTCGTGAGGTGTGGGCGTCACACACGATGATGTGGGGCGCGAAGTTTTCGGGAACCGGTTGAGGAGTGGCTGTTTCCTTAGCTATGCGGTAAATGCTCTTGTTCTGGGCGTTTTCAATGGCGGTAACCATGCTGCCTTTGTGCTCGAAGAGCATAACGTCAATTTTGCCGGAGGGATCCAGCCATGAGGGACAGGTGGAGCAGGCTTTTACTGCCGCCCTGATAATATAGTCAAAGAGAGAATAGCGGTTCTCCAGCAGCTTTTCGCACTGCACGGCGATGGGCATGCTGATAGCCACGAGGGCGCTCATGTCCACCTCGTCATCATAGATGTAATAGCCATCCTTGGCTTCGCGAGTGGGCTGGGAGGCGGGGTCAGCCAGTATGGTGCCGCCACGTTTTTGCGGGGCACTGCCGGCAGTCAGTACGTCAGCCGCCATGATTCTGCCGCGAGGGCCGGAACCGCTGAGGGTGGCAGGGTTGATGCCGCGGGCGGCACATAGTTTCGCTGCTAAGGGAGAGATGAGCATGGCGGCAGTCGCAGGTGTAGAGTGGTGCTGTTTTGTGGGTGGCCCCCGGTAACAGGTGTTTGTTGCTACCGGGGGCCGGAAATACTGGTGCTATGGGCTTATGCCGTGTAGCGTACTTCGCCGTCAATGATGGTCATCACGGTGTCGTACTCGGCGTCCAGCAGAACGAGGTCGGCGGTGTAGCCGGGGGCTACCTTGCCTAAATCGTACAGGCCCAGGGACTGAGCTGCGTTCCAAGAGGTGGCCTTCACCAGCTCGCTGAGAGGCTTGCCGGTAATCTCCTGTACATTCTTCAGCCCCTTGGCGAAGCGCAGGGTGGAACCGGCCAGATTGCCGCTCTCCAGACGAGCTACGCCACCCTTCACGATGATGGGCAGGCCGCCCAGCTGGCCGGGGCCATCGGGCATCCAAGAGCATGCCAGAGAGTCCGTAATCATAATCATCTGGGAGATGTCCTTGTTGGTGAAGGTGAGGTTCAGCATGTCCTCGCACAGGTGAATCTTGTCGCAGATGATCTCAATCTTGATGTCCTTATCCAACATGCCGGAACCTACGAGGCCGATTTCGCGGTGGTGCTGGGGGCTCATCTGGTTGCAGAAGTGGGTGAGGTGCTTCAGGCCGGCGGCCTTAGCCTTCTTGAAGTCTGCGTAGCTGGCGGCGGAGTGGCCGGCAGAGCAGGTGATGCCGATGGCGCTTGCCTTGGCAATGAAGTCTACGGCGCCGGGCATCTCGGGAGCCATGGAGATGTAGAGCACGGGGTAGATGTCATTGAGCATGCTGACTTCCTCGAAGTCTGCGGGGCGTACGAAGGCGGGGTTCTGAGCACCGCACTGTTTGGGGTTGATGTAGGGACCTTCCAAGTGTACGCCGGGGGTCTTGGAGCCGTTCGGGCTCTCGGAGTATTCCTTCACCACGCGGCAAACATCGGCCAGCGTGTTGGTGCCGAGTGTCAGGGTGGTGGGCAGCCAAGTGGTCACACCTTCCTTCATCTTGCAGTCAGCGATGGTGCGGATGCTCTCTACCTTGCAGTCGCAGGTATCACAGCCGCCGGCACCGTGGGAGTGGATGTCGATAAAGCCGGGCATGAGCATGGCGCCGTCGGCATCGATGGTCTTATCAGCCTCGGCGGTCTCACCGGGTGTGAGAACAGCGGCAATCTTCTTGCCGTCAATAAGTACGGACCCGCCCGCGATGTCTACGCCGGGGGAGATGATGCGTGCATTTGTGATGAGCGTTTTCATGGTGTGCGTTACGTGAGGGGGCGCGTCAGTGCGCCTCCTGTTTCCTGCCTGTATTCTACCCTTTCAGCCTTCAGCTTTCAAGATAAAATCGGGTCACAGGCTAATTTTTTACGCTCTGGGAGGGGGAATCAGTGCTCCAGCAGCTGCAGCTGCCAGTTCATGAGCTTGCTCATGCCGCGTTCGTAGTCATTAGCGATGGATTCCAGCTGGCTGCGAGTGGCAATGATGCAGGGCTCCAGATTCAGAGTCTCAGCCAAGGCATTACGGCGCTTCTGCCAGTGCTCCAATCGCTCATCGAATTCGGGGTCTGTCTCGTGGCGAGTACGCTTGGGCGGCTGGGGGTATTCGCTTTCGTCCAGCAGCTGGAAGCGATCAATTGCGCGGCGGAAGCGTGAGGCGCGGTGGGCATGGAAGTAGTGCGGAGTGTGCACGCTGCGGAACTCCTGCAGGGAGTAGCTCCAGCGGATGAGGTCATCATTGGAGCATACCATGAAGGCAGGGCGATCCCACATGGAGGCCTCATCATTACGCCAGTTCCAGAGCTCGCGCAGTGCCGCAAGACCGCGAGCCTCGAGATTGCCGCTACCCTTGATGCGCCAAGGTTCTGTATCCGCGGCGAGATGTCGCTCGCGACCCTTCTGCATCTGCAGTTCGCAGCTTTCTATGAACCATTCATAACGCCCTGCGTTCTTCAGGCGCTCCACGAGAATGTCCGCCATGCTGAGCATGTACTTCACGTCTCCCTGAGCGTATTCCTTCATGCTTTCGCTCATGGGGCGCAGCCCCCAGTCAGCCTTCTGATTTTTCTTGCTGAGGGTTACATTGAAAAAGTGTTCCACGAGTGCTGCAAGACCGAACTGTCGGAAGCCGAGCAGGCGGGCAGCTATCTGGGTGTCCAGAATAAGGTGGGGAAGGGTGCCGAATGCGGTTTGCAGGAGGTTCATGTCATAGTCTGCGCCGTGCATCCAGACGTCAGCCTCTTCCATCCAGACGGCGAATGCGCGGAGGTCCTCAATGGTGAGTGGGTCAATGATAGCCACTCCCTGCTCATCGGCATACTGGATGAGACAGAGTTTTTCATGGTGGCGGTGCATGCTGTCAGCTTCCAAATCCAGCACGGTGCGGCCCTTCGGCTGCGCCATCGCGCGCACCTTCCATTCAAACAACGCCTGAGAGTCAGTAATCATGAACGGGGCGCATGCTATCATACTTAATCATTAATTGCAAGAGTAAATTGATTAGTTATTTGCTTTTACAAACTGTAAACGATAGAGTTTGGTATGTTCGCTCTCGCTGATGTAATATATGCCGGTAGCTGGAAACGGATTTGCTTGTCATTCCCATTCCGGTATGGTAGAGTCTTGGTATGGCAATTGAGCAGTTCAGAGGGAAGAATCCGCAGATGGAGGCACCTGCATTCATCGCTAGCAGTACAGATATCATCGGTGATGTGAAGGTGGGGCCGGAGGCTTCCGTATGGTATAACGCCACCGTGCGCGGGGATGTGGCTCCCATCAGCATCGGCCGCGGCAGTAACGTGCAGGATAATTGCTGCTTGCATGTGGATTATGAGCTGGGCTGCCATGTGGGTGAGTATGTGACCGTGGGACATAGTGTTACTCTGCATGCCTGTACGGTGGAGGATAAATGCCTGATTGGTATGGGGGCTATCGTGCTGGATGGTGCGGTGGTGGGGCATGGCTCCATCGTTGGCGCACATGCCCTTGTGACAAAGAATACCATCATTCCGCCTCATAGTCTTGTACTGGGCTCGCCTGCTAAGGTGGTGAAGCAACTTTCCCCGGAAGTGGAGGAGCAGAATTACCTCCATGCTCGGGGATATATAGAGTTAGCTCAAGAATTTGCAGCGCGTTGAGTGCTGATTTTGCGCCAATTGTAGCACTTTCAAGGGTGTAGTGCGGTGCGGATTGTGCGTTTGTCGTTGACAAATGTACTGTTCGGGAGTATGATGGGCGCATGGAAACACGAGTAATCGAGGTAGATCCGTTGGAGGACTGCCGGAGTGTGTATAAAGAGGCCGCTGCTGTGCTTGGAGAAGGTGGCCTGGTGGCTCTGCCTACAGAGACGGTGTACGGTCTGGGCGCGGATGCGCTGAACACGGAGGCCGTGGCGAATGTCTTTGCAGTAAAGGGGCGCCCGAGTTTTGACCCGCTCATCTGCCATTTCTCCCGTGCGAAGGATATTGCAGAATATACGGATGTGCCTGCAGAGCTTCAGCCGCTTGTGGATACACTGGCAAAGGAGTTCTGGCCGGGTCCGCTGACTCTGGTTCTGCCACGCAAGCCGATTATTCCTGATATTGTGACGAGTGGTTTGCCCACAGTGGCATGCCGCGTGCCTTCTCATGAGGTGATGCGCGGTGTGGCGAAGGCCCTTGGTCACCCCATTGCGGCGCCGAGTGCTAACCGTTTTGGCCACATTTCACCCACGAGCGCCCAAGCTGTGCAGAAGGAGTTGGGCGGCTCCATTCCTTTGGTGCTGGATTCCGGAGCCTGTTCTGAGGGCTTGGAGAGCACTATTCTTATGCCCTGTGTGGATGAGAAGGGTAAGCCCGCGGTGCGCTTGCTGCGTGAGGGCCCCATCACGCGTGAGAAGCTTCGCGGTATCTGCCGCGTGATTAAGCCCGGCAAGGGGAAGGGCGCCGAGGAGCTCCTGCCGAATGCACCCGGGCAGCTTAAGAGCCATTATGCCCCTGGTAAGCCTCTTATCCTTTGCAATCCCCGTGAGGAGTTTGTGCCTGAGGAGGGTGTGAGCTATGGCCTTATTAGTTATGAGGGTGAATCTGACTTGGCACAGCAGGATTGCTGGGCTGAGGTGATGCCCCTTTCTCCCGGTAGCGGGAGGCTGGCAGAGGCTGCTGTGCGCCTGTTTGCCGTGATGCGCGCCATGGATGAGAATGAGAATGTGCAGGTAATCGTGGCGGAAGAGCTGCCGGAGACGGGGCTTGGCTGTGCCATGATGGACCGCCTGCGCCGTGCAGCCGCCAAACGCGAAGAGTCGTAAACGCGCATGAGAACCATTCAATCCCTTGTCGTCGCTATTGTGCTGCGTGTGGTGCATGCAGCCTTGGTGGAGCTTATGGCGCTGGACAGTCGGGTGGCTCAGGAGTTCGCCCGCATGCCGGAAGGTCTTAGCTATAGCATCCGCACCGGTCATGGCGGTCCTGTGCTGCATGTGCAGTGGAAGGATGGAAAGCTGCACCGCCTTGCGGATTTGGCGCTGCCTTCCTGCGCCCTGCGTATTAAGAGTATGCCGCTTTCTTTCCGCCTTTTCACCGGGCAGATGGGGCTTTCACAGGCGTATGCTCGTCAGGCATTCACCATGGGTGGTGAAGTGGCGGATGTGATGCGCTTGGCGCGTCTGGTAAATCTGGTGGAGTCCTACTTGTTCCCGAAGGTAATCACGCGGCGCATCATGACGGATGTGCCGGAGACTGAGGTGTGTTTCCTGCGCGCCTATGCCCGCATCGCGCTGGGCTTCCTGACCTGTAAATATAAACTTTCCCGTTGATTATGGTACCATATTTTGAATTTCAGAATGCCGTGAAACTGCTTTGCGGCGAATTGTCCTTGGAGCGCATCGCCATTGAGCTTGAACTCATGGGAGCGGAGAAGCCTCTGATGCTCTCCGACGCTGTGCTGACAAAAATCGGCACGCTCTCCACAGTCATCTGCGCGATGGAATCCGAAGGGGTGAGCCCCGCCGCCGTGTTTTCCGATATCCCGGTGGATTCTTCCTTAGCCGTGGTGAATCAGATTGCCTCTTTCTACCGCGAGCAGGGGTGCGATTCCATCGTGGCCGTGGGAGGTGGCTCTGTGATTGATACTGCTAAGGGGGTGCGCCTCGTGCTCTCGCAGAATAAGCAGGATATCCTTTCTCTCAGTGGGCTCAATAATCTGGTGCGTGGTCGCCACGTGCCGTTCATCGTGGTGCCCACCACGGCCGGTACCGGCTCAGAGTGCACAGGGGTAGCTGTTATCCGCAATGATGATAACGGCGTGAAAATGGAGTTCCTTTCACCTTATGTGGAGCCGGATATCGCGGTAATTGACCCGCGTATGACCATCGGCCTCCCCCCGAAGGCAACTGCGAGCACCGGCATGGATGCCATGGTGCATGCAATCGAGGCTTATACCTGCCAGCAGGCGAATCCGCTCAGCTCCGCGTATGCCACGGCAGCTATCCGTCTCCTGGCTGAAAATGTGGAAACCGCCACTCGCAATGGTAAGGATAAGCAGGCTCGCTACTCCATGGCACTTGCTTCCACCATGGCCGGTATAGCGTTCTCAAACTCCATGGTAGGTGCCGTGCATGCTATTGGCCATGCGCTGGGTGGTGTGTGCCATGTGCCCCATGCGGTTGCTATGACGATTCTGCTGCCGCATGTAATGCGTTACAATCTCAGCCACTGCCGTGCGGGCTATGCTGAGCTGTTGCCCTACTTGGTGGGGATGGAGGGGGCGCTGAGTGTGCCTGCTTCCGAGCGAGCAGAAGCTGCTATTGAGGCGTTGGAAAAACTCTGCCGTAATCTGGCGGCTATCTGCGGTATTCCGCTGACGCTGAAGGATGCCGGCGTGAGCCCGGATTCTTTTGCTCAGGTGGCACAGGTGGCAATCAATGACGGCGCCCTCATTGTGAACCCGCGTACTGCTGACGAAAATCAGGTCATTGAAATCCTTAAAGCCGCTTACTGATATGCACGATATCGTTAAAAAACAACGCAGTTTTTTCCTCACGCATGCCACGCGTGACGTTAAGTTTCGTCTTGCCGCTCTGAAGAAGCTGAAGAAAACTATTCAGGAGTGGGAGCCCCGAATTGCTGAGGCTCTGATGGCTGACCTCGGCAAGTGCGGCACGGAGACCTACATGACCGAAATCGGTATGGTGCTGGCCGGCCTGAGTGAAAATATCAGCCACCTGCGCAAATGGAGCCGCCCCAAGAAGGTGATGGCACCGCTTGCTCAGTTCCCGTCCACCTGCCGCGTGCAGCCGGAGCCCTATGGCGTGACGCTTGTCATGAGCCCGTGGAATTATCCCATTCTGCTCTGTCTGGATCCGCTGGCCGCTGCTCTGGCCGCGGGTAACTGCGCTGTGGTGAAGCCTTCTTCCATGTCTCCCGCAACTTCCGCTGTGATAGCTGAGATGCTGGGCAGTATTTTCCCGCCGGAGTATGTGACTACTGTGCTGGGCGGGCGAAACGAAATTGGTGCCTTGCTGAAGGAGAAGTTTGATTACATCTTCTTCACCGGCAGCCCCGTGGTGGGGCATGTGGTGATGGAGGCAGCCTCCCGCCATCTTACTCCCGTTACTCTGGAGCTGGGCGGCAAGAGCCCCTGCATCGTGGATGAAACGGCAAATATCCGCGTGGCTGCCCGCCGTATCGCCTTCGGTAAGATTCTGAATGCGGGCCAGACCTGCGTGGCCCCGGACTATCTCTTCATTCACAGCAGTCGCAAGCAGGAGTTCATCACTGCCTACCGTGAGGAGATTAAGCGCATGCTCGGTGAGAACCCGCTTCAGGATGAGACGTTCACGCACATTATCAATGAGAAGCACTTTAACCGCCTGATGTCTCTCATGCAGGGGGCTACTGTCGTCATCGGCGGTAAGGGGGATGCGGCCACTCTCCGTATAGAGCCCACGCTGCTGGATGATGTGACGCCGGAGTCTCCCTGCATGCAGGAGGAAATCTTCGGGCCGATTCTGCCGATGCTTACGTGGGATAAGTGGGAGGAGGTTGAAAGCTTCGTGCTCAGCCGTCCGCGCCCGCTGGCTTCCTA
This sequence comes from Akkermansia sp., assembly GCA_045652085.1. Lineage (GTDB taxonomy): Bacteria > Verrucomicrobiota > Verrucomicrobiia > Verrucomicrobiales > Akkermansiaceae > Akkermansia. Next base: position 15,955 of record JAZRTR010000036.1, on the reverse strand, counting down.
TCTTTTCACCACCAGCTCCAAGAACGAAAAGCGCTTCGTGAACCATCTTTCCTTTGGTGGTGGCTGTGTGAATGATACCATTATTCACCTTGCTGTGCATGGCCTGCCATTCGGCGGTGTGGGTGACAGCGGAATGGGCTCTTACCACGGCAAGGCCGGCTTTGATACCTTCACGCACTACAAGTCTGTGCTGACGAAGGCTAATTGGCTGGATTTGCCCATGCGATATCATCCCTATACCTCCTTTGCAGAGAAGCTTTTACGCTTCTTCTTGCGCTGATATAACAGAGTGCTTTCTGAGCAGGGCGGTCCGGTTGGGCCGCCCTGCTGCGTATGGTATGACCGACTTATTTATTTGCGCGAGTATTTTCGCATTGACTTCCTGCTCGTTATAGTGCACTCTTGCGGCGCAATGAACAACACTGTACTCATTATCGGAGCTGGTGGTGTGGGCCATGTGGTGGCTCACAAGTGTGCCCAGATGGCAGATGTCTACAAGAACATCCATCTGGCTTCGCGTACCAAGAGCAAGTGCGATGCGATTGCGGCCGATGTGCTGGCGCGCAGCGGCGTGCAGATTACCACCCACGCGGTGGATGCTGATGACGTGGCCGCCACGGTGGCTCTCATCAAGGAAGTGCAGCCCGACCTCGTGCTGAATGTAGCGCTGCCTTATCAGGACCTTCCTCTCATGGATGCCTGCCTTGAGGCTGGTGTGAATTATCTGGATACCGCTAATTATGAGCCCCGTGATGTGGCTAAGTTTGAGTACAGCTGGCAGTGGGCCTATCAGGACCGCTTCCGTCAGGCCGGCCTCTACGCCCTTCTTGGTTCCGGCTTTGACCCCGGCGTGACCAATGTGTACACCGCTTGGGCTCTCAAGCACCACTTTGATGAGATTGAGTACCTTGACATCATTGACGTGAATGGCGGTGACCATGGTCAGGCCTTCGCTACGAACTTCAACCCGGAAATCAACATCCGTGAGGTGTCCGCTCCCTGCCGTCACTGGGAGGATGGCGACTTCCGTGAGACTGGTGCCATGAGCATGCACCAGCCGTTCACCTGCCCGGATGGCGTGGGTACTTACGAGATTTACCGCATGTACCACGAGGAGATGGAGTCCCTCGTGAAGCACATTCCCACCATTAAGCGTGCACAGTTCTGGATGAGCTTCTCCCCGAACTACATCAACCACCTTACCGTGCTGAAGAATGTGGGTATGACCCGCATCGACCCCGTGGTGTACAATGGCGTGGAAATCGTACCGCTGCAGTTCCTCAAGGCTGTGCTCCCGAACCCCGGTGACCTCGGTAAGACCACTCACGGCCGCACCTGCATCGGCTGCGTGATTCAGGGTAAGAAGGATGGTAAGTACAAGGCTGTATACATCTACAATATCTGCGACCACGAAGAGTGCTTCCGCGAGGTAGGTTCTCAGGCCATTTCTTACACGACCGGTGTGCCCGCCGCCATCGGTGGCCGCATGATTATGACCGGTACTTGGAGCGGTGAGGGTGTGTTCAACATGGAGCAGAATGACCCCGATCCCTTCATGGAGGCTCTGAATCAGTACGGGCTTCCCTGGCAGTGCATTGAGCTCACGGAAGAGCAGGCCGCTGCTCTCCGCGTGACAGAGTAATTTTCTGCCGTTTCAATCTGTATTGACAGCACCGCCTTTCCTCATTGCAGGAGAGGCGGTGTTAGTTTTTTAACAAAGAATGAAAAACTGAACGAAGAACAGGGGATGGGTGTCTATTTAAGCAGACGGGGGAATATATGATAGCTCACTTAGGGCGCTCTCCTGAAAAAACTTTAAAAAGAAAGAAAAAACAATGAAAGTAGTACTGTTTATAATGATTTTCGCTGTGGTGATAACGGCATCTGTGCTTATTCGCATGGAGGCTGGGGGTGGTTTTGTGGTGACTATTCTGGCAGCTCTGCTGCTGCGTGGTATCTACAACGCTTTGTTTCAGAATAATTCGTGAGGCAGGCGCTTTATTTCTGCTGCAGGGGGGGATATGGACTTCAGAATATGATTGACAACGCGATGATTCGTATGGTATAAGGAGACCCGGTAAGTTTATCCTGCATGGCTGCTAAGAAGCGCTTGATATCAAAAGGATTTACTTGCAAATTAATGAGGCAATATGTCTACTGAATATATCAGACTGGCTGTGGATTTCGGTACAACTTCATCTATTGTTGCTGAGGTTGTGCCGGGGGAAAAGCCGCGTTTTTTTCGACTGAGCAGTAATGGCGCTTGTGCGTCCTCCTCTGTTTATCTGATGAAGAGTGGACGCTTGTGCTTTGGTGATGAGGCTGAGCAGATGGGGCTTTCGGAGCCTGCCGGATACTGCCGCGCATACAAGATGAAGCTGGGCAGTCCGGCACCTATTCTCGGTGAGTTTACCGCTGCTGATTTGGTGCGAGAGCATCTCGCCTGGATTCTTCGTAAGGTGAATGGTTCATCTCTGGCTGAGGGTAGGCAGGTTTCTGGTGTGATGCTTACATATCCTGTCGCGTTCAGTACTGCACAGCGACAGCTTTTGAAGGAGGCCGCACTAGCCGCCGGTTTTCCTGCCGTAGAGCTCATATCTCAGTCTGAAGCGTTGGTGTCAGTATGCATGCATGGCGGGCGCAAGGTATTTGCCTCACGGGATGTGGTGATGCTGTTCTGGGGTGATGGAACATTGGAAGGCTTGCAGGTGACAATGGCTCCTGATTTTGCCTCATGTAAGCTTGGCCGTCACTTTAATGTATGTACTGTAGGCTGTGAGGAGTTGGATGATGCTCTCGCTCTGCACCTGCTGGCTAAAATGGCAGCTCAGGCTAAAGTGACCGGCCTGTCTTGGCCGCGTTTCATGAATCTTGTGCGCGACTTCAGAAAACAGCTTCTCGCAGAGGGGAAAGCTGAAATCCGCCTGAGCCTGAGAGGTAAGAAGCTTACAGTGCTTGGTACTGCTGAAGAATACGAAGAGCTTCTATCTGCCTATATGAAGCAGGCGGGAGTCGCTTTGCGCCGTTTTGTCAGAGCGAATTTTCGGAATTCCCCTCCTGGGCAGATTCTTCTGAGTGGGCCCGGTGCGGATATTCCTGCTGCCGGGCGAATGATTGCTGCTGAGCTTCCAAAAACTAAGGTGCACTTGTACCGGTCTGTTGGGGCGGCGGTAAAAGGCGCCTGTATTCATGTGCAGCGCCAAGAGCTGTTTACCGAGCTTGCCGAGGCTGGTGTTGAGATATTACGTGTTCCGGATGAGCCGGTCGTGCAACTTCCTCCTGTCCCGCAGGTACCCAAACTCCCGCCTGTTCCTCAGGCTCCTAAACTTCCTCCTGTCCCTCAGCCGCCTGTACAGCCCCGCGTTTCCACGGGAACTGTGGCACAGCCTCTCCCGGAGAAGAGGCTTCCATCTACGCCGTCTGATGTGGTATCCGCGGCGGCGGAGGGAGAGGTGCAGCTGCTGCGCAAGCTTATAGCCGATGGTGGGGATGTGAACGCGGCTGATGCTGTGGGGTGGACTCCGCTCTGGGCTGCTACTTACGCAGATAAACAGGCTGCTGTTCGCGCCCTTCTGAATACCGGTAATGTGGATGTGAACCAGCCCAATGCTCGTGGTGAGCTTCCCTTATGCCGTGCTGCTGCTTGTGGGCAGGAAGCTATTGTGGGACTGCTGCTGCTTTCTCCTGGAATTGACCCGGGGAAGGCTGGATATGGTGGTAATACTCCCATGCATGAGGCTGCTTATGCTGGGCATGCCAAGGTGCTGCGTAAGCTTTTGTATTCCGGCGCCAGTCTGGATGCTGCCAATGAGTTGAACTGGACTCCTTTGTGGTCTGCTGCCTTTGCTGAAAAGTTGGATTGCCTGAGGCTGCTTCTGCATGCCGGGGCAGATGTGAATCGTGTGGATGAGCATGGCTGGACCCTACTGCACCATGCTGCCAGTACTGGGGCCCACTCTGTCCTTCGCATACTTCTTACCTCTGATTCGCTTGATATTCATAAGCAGACGCCTGAGGGGGATGCCGCGCTGAGCTTGGCCGGAAGGTATGGACATGCTGAATGTGAAGCTTTGCTGAAAACAGCATCAGCTACTTCCTCATATTGATATGAACTGAAATTATTCTCATTTTTCCTGCAATGACAAAAAAAGAAGTGACACTTGCTATAGATTTTGGCACCTCAAAAACACTTGCGGCGGCTAATTTTAACACCGGCCGCCCGTATTTCTTCCGTCTTGGCCGGTATGAATCCTCCATTCCTTCTACCGCGTTCATCTGTGAGGATGGGCAGCTGGTGTTCGGTGAGGATGCTGATGAGATGGGCTTGGAAAATCCGGCCTCTTATTGCCGTGCGTTTAAATTGCATTTGGGTAGCGATAAGTGCCTGCTGGGCCAATACAAGGCCTGTGATTTACTACGCGAGTTCCTGAAAAAGATTCTGGCTAGAGTAAAGGAGGATGAAAGTCAGGGAGCTATAGAAATTACAGGGGCTGTGCTGACGTGCCCTTCCAGATTTAAGGCTGCCGAGAAAGAAGCGATGTGCGCAGCCGCTCTGAGTGCAGGATTCCCGCGAGTAATGATTGTGCCGGAAGTGGAGGCCGCTGGCGCTGCTTATTGCTGCTATAGTGGAGCAAAGGCGTTCAATACCAGTGCTCTGGTCGTGAACTGGGGTGGCGGTGTACCGGAGATTGCCCATGTGGTGCGCTGCTCTGCTGAGGATTATTTAACCCGTGGCGTTCACTCTGATAATGCTGAGGGTGGGGAAGCTATTGATGCTCGGTTAGCTGATTATGTGGGTGAACTGCTTAAAACTCAGGGGGCAGGGGATGATTTGACTCCCGCTACGGCCGTGCTTGCCGGTATACGTGAAATGAAATGCAGGCTTTCTGCAACTGATTCCTGTGTCTTCCGGGTTGTTAAAAATGGAGTGCTGACAGCCACGGGTATTAATCGCTCTGATTTTGAGAAAATATTGAAGGGTGATGTGAATCGCATGGCTTCAGCCATACGGGACATGGAGAAGAAAGCCGCTGCTGAAGAAAAGCCTGAAATGGTGCTGATTATTGGCTCTACTCCTGTGTTGGCTTACATTTCCTCCCAGTTAGCCGGCGGTACCGGATTGAAGACGCGTACTTGGGCGTCCTTCCCGGAGGCGGCAGCAGAAGGCGCCCTCATGCTGGTGCCGTATCGCAAATGGCAGACCTCATCAGCGGGCGTGGACAAGTATGGAGATATCACAGATATCGGTAACACAATTGTATCAACCGTTTTTGTTGGCGATGCGATAGCTACGCCGGATAAAACAGAAGTGACTCCCGCAGCGCTTTTTGCTGCGATTGAGAGAAAGGATGCTCAAAGCGTGGGTGCTATACTCTGCGGGGGTGTTTCTCCTGATTGTACCGATGATAATGGGCGGACTCCTCTCTGGCTTGCCCTTGAGGTAAATGATGCAGCATGCCTGAAGGCTCTTATAGACGCCGGGGCTGATGTGCATAGGCCTGATAGTACGGGGCGCACTCCTTTGCATGCATCCCTGCGTGAACCCATGGTGCCCTGCCTGAAGCTGCTTATTGCTGCCGGAGCAGATGTGAATATGCCGAATGATAATGGATGGCCTCCTCTCTGGTATGCTGCTTACAAGGGGTATGCCGGGTGTGTGCGGGAGCTTCTTGCTGCTCCGGCTATTCAACCTGACAAGCCTAATGGATACGGCAGCACGCCTCTCCGTGTGGCTGAACGTTACAAACACGCAGAGTGTGCGGAACTTATCCGCGCTAAACTGGAGGGCAGGGGCTGACGCTGTTTTCTGCACGTCTGCTGACTGCGGAAGGTGATTTTTGCGGCGGAGTCTGTATAAGACTTCGCCGCATCTGCTTTTTTGTGGCAGCTCTTTCCAAATACCCAAATTTGTCTTGACAATAAACCTGCAGAGAGTAGAATCTTGGCCGCTTCGGCCTACGTGTTCGTTTGGCCGGCCGTAATCTCTATCAAGCATCATATTATGAACAGTTACCGTACACATTCGTGCGATGAGCTCCGCCTTTCTGATGTCGACAAGCAGGTGACGCTTGTGGGCTGGGTGGATACCGTTCGCGACCACGGTGGTGTGATTTTCATCGACCTCCGTGACCGCGCTGGCAAAACTCAGGTGGTTTTCCACCCTGAGAATAATGCTCAGCTTGCTAATGATGCTGAAAATCTTCGTGTAGAATCCGTTATTCAGGTGAGCGGCAAAGTTGTAGCCCGCTTGAAGACGGATGAGGTGGACGCCACAAACCCCGATCTGGCTACCGGTGAGATTGAAGTGGATGCTTCCTCCATGACTGTGCTGAACCGCGCTGCTGTGCTTCCCTTCCAGCTGGATCGCAACATCGCTAATGAGGATATCCGCCTCAAGTACCGCTTCTTGGATTTGCGCCGTTCTGCTATGCAGCGCAACATGATTCTGCGCCACCGCATCACTAAGACAATGCGTGACTATTTGGACGAGCAGGGCTTTCTTGAGATTGAAACGCCCATCCTCTCCAAGAGCACACCTGAGGGCGCTCGTGACTTCCTCGTGCCCAGCCGCTTGAACCCCGGCACTTTCTACGCTCTTCCCCAGGCTCCCCAGCAGTACAAGCAGCTGCTTATGGTGGCCGGTATGGAGAAGTACTTCCAGGTGGCCCGCTGCTTCCGTGATGAAGACCTCCGCGCTGACCGCCAGCCCGAGTTCACTCAGATTGATATTGAGGCCTCCTTCATTACTCCTGAGGATGTGTACGCATGGATTGAGAACATGCTCAAGCGCGTGTTCAAGGAGTCCGTGGGTCGCGACATCGTTACTCCGTTCCCCCGCATGACTTGGAAGGACGCCATGAACCAGTACGGTTCTGACAAGCCTGAGCGCCGTTTCGAAATGAAGATTACGGATTGCTCTGACATCTTTGCTAACAGTGAGTTCCGCGTGTTCTCCGGTGCTGTTGCTAATGGCGGTGTGGTGAAGGCCATTAACGCCAAGGGCTTCAACCCCTCCGTTGGTCAGGTGGATTCCCTCACTCAGACCGCTATGGAGGCCGGTGCTAAGGGTCTTGCATACATTAAGGTGCGTGACGTTGCTAACACCAAGGAGTGGAAGAGCCCCATCACCAAGCGCCTTTCTCAGGCTGAGATTGACGCCCTCATCGAGCGTCTGAACATTGAGAGCGGTGACTGCATCTTCTTCGCTGCTGGCGAGTGGGAGCAGAGCTGCACCATCCTCGGCCGCGTGCGTCTGGCTTGCGGTGAGTTCATGGAGCTGCTCAAGGGCAATACCGACATTGACCTCTTCTGGGTGAACCGCTTCCCCCTCTTCGGCTGGGACGCCGAGGAACAGCGCTTCTGCGCCGTTCACCATCCCTTTACCCGTCCCGTTCCCGAGGACGTGGAGAAGGTGCTTAAGGGTGAGATTTCCACGGATTTGTGCGCCGAGGCCTATGACGTTATCTTCAACGGTAATGAGCTGGGTGGCGGTTCTATCCGAATTCATGAGAAGGACCTGCAGGACGCTACGTTCCGCGCCCTTGGTCTGGATGACGCCACCATTGAGGAGCAGTTCGGTCACCTGCTGGCTGCATTCTCCTTCGGTGCTCCTCCCCACGGTGGTCTTGCTCTTGGTTTGGATCGCGTTGTGATGCTTATCGGGCAGTGTGAATCCATTCGTGAGGTGATTGCATTCCCGAAGAATAACCGTGGTGCAGACCTTATGAGTGAGTCTCCCGCACCCGCTGAGCCCAATCAGCTGCGTGACATTCACATTCAGGTCAAGCTGCCTGAGAAGCTGCGCTTGAAGCTTGAGGCTGAGAAGGCCGCAGCTGCGGCTGAGCAGGCCGAATAATGTCTTATTAACACGAAAGATTTACCGGGCGGAGTATCTGGCTGATACCCCGTCCGGTTTTTATATGTATTTCTTACTCAGGGTTATTTCGCTTTACTTCTCACTATAGATATGATAAGTCTTGGGTGATTTAGAACATTTTTAGCTGTTATGTTTGTTGGGCTGTTTATTTTTATTCTTGTTTCTTTTGTTATTTCCGTTTCCTCGTTTCGGAATAAACTGCAGCCTGAAGGGGAGTATATATCCAAGGAGCGGACGAGCATGATAAACGGTTTGTTTATATGGTTCGTCTTTCTTTCTCACATTGGCGGGTATATGGATATGCCAACGGGGGATGTCATGCTTAGGGATACTGTTACGTTTATTGGACAGTGCATGGTTGCAACCTTTTTCTTTTTTTCTGGCTACGGCATAATGGCATCATTGAAACACAAAGGTAGGGTATATGGTATGACTTTACTCAGAAGACGATTGCCTTTTCTATGGTTTCATTTTGCTGTTGCTGTACTGATTTTCGTGGCGGTACAATACCCACTTGGTGTAATATACCCACTCCAACGTATTTTGGGTGCTATTGTAGCGTGGGATTCGGTAGGTAACAGTAATTGGTTTATCGGTGTTACCTTCATTGCTTATTTGTTTATTTCTTTGAGCTATATTCTGTGGCATAAACGAGGGAATCTTTGTGTGGTAGCATCTGTAGCTATATTATTCTGTGTTTTTATTGAGCTCATATCACGACTAAAAGCTGGTTATTGGGTTGATACCTGCTTGTGCATTCCTGCCGGTATGTTATTCTGCGAATTGCGGGAAAAGGCAGAGCTGCTGTTACGGTATATTCCTCTTCCTGTTTGGTGTATTGGTGTTCTTTTGCTTATTGCTGGACTGTTGATTTATCGCAACCCTATCTCTTGTATGCGCTATTACGTGATGAATATTGGTGCGATTCTTTTTGCAATGGGGGTGCTGTTTGCTTGTTCCGGAATTACCTTGAAGAGAAAAACGGTTTTTCTATGTTGGTCCGGTGGTCCAGCTCTTTTCTTTCTTTATATTTTTCAGCGCATCCCTATGATTCTTGGCGCTCATTGGGGGTGGCAGACGAGTAGCCCTTACCTCTACGAGCTTTTTTGTATAACGGCAAGTATTTTGATCGCTTGGTTGTGTACAAAAATTTTTGCTGTTGTCGACCGTTTCTTAATCGCTCGCTTCACAATATGAAGGTGATTAATCTCTGAATTCTGTTGCTTTAAATCTAGACACCACAAGTTTGGGTATAAGTATTATTTTTAAATGCAGAACTATTTTCTGCTTGACGTGCTCTCGCAAAAAAGCTAGGATATAGATGTGACGAGGGGCGTGTGGACGCCCGTAGTCGGGCACATATCATTCACAATAACGAACAGTAAGAATATTATGTACAAATCAACCATTCTTCTTGTGGCCGCTGCACTTGGTCTTTCTTCCTGTGCTTGGGATTCCAGCTATGGTTCAGTTTCTTCTAACAAAATCGGCGTGACTCAGCAGGTGCTGCCCGCTACTGTCGTTTCCGCTTATGAGGTGACGGGTGAGACCTCCTCCACCTCTAGGGCTGTAGGTACCGGTGTGGGTGCTGTTCTGGGCGCTGGCCTTGGCCAGATGCTTGGCGGTGGTTCCGGTCGTATTGTATCCGCTGCCGGTTTCGGTGTAGCCGGTGCTCTTGCCGGTCGCTACCTGACCGACGCCATGGGTAACACCCGCTGCCAGCGCGTTACCGTGAAGGTGGACGGCCGTAACGGTGCTACCTATTCCTTCGTACAGCCCGTATACAGCGAGTTCGGTCCCGTTTCCGCCGGCATGCACGGCAACTACCACCACGGTTCCGATGCTCACTTCGTACCCGATGGGTATTGATTTTTTGCAGCTATAAGCAAATAACCAGAGTAGAGATGTTCGCCATCTCTACTCGTTTTTTTTTGCCGTTTATACTTTGAAAAAGTTCTACTAAAAGCCCGAATGGCTTTAAAATTGACATTTTTGCTACTGTAATCTATTGGGAGAATGCAATAGCTTAACTGTGCGTCAACACATGGTCTCTCTGCGGTGATACTCTCGTTTTGCCTTTTAATTTACCCCCTTCTTATGAGAGGTAAGGCGTTTCCATAGTTTGATGAACAGTTGCAGGCTAGTTTGATTCGGGCAGTGGAAGAGTATATAAGTATACAGGTTAAATTTGTACCCTGATTCTTTTTTTATGCTGAGGAGGAATCTCCTGTGCTCGAGCACTGATGATGGTAGTCTCGGTGTGTGATGCAAGGCATTCAACCAGTGGCTGATGAGGCTCTTGTATAGCCCTGCTTTGATATGTTGTGCTAAATCTTCCTGAGGGAAGGAAGATAAGCGATATTTTTCAAATAGCACATCCATTTCCGGGGAAGGCTGAAGAGTGTGCATCACGCTTTCTTCGTTTGCTCGGTATTCATATATGCCTTCCCCTGTATTGTATATTTTGCCTGTAGCCTGATAGGCTAGGCGTATGTTCATGATGGCGTCCTCTCCTACGCGTAATTCGCGTGGCATATTGAATACCCATTCATTGAATAAACTCCTGCGAAAAAGCTTGGCAACTGGGCCATTATGAATTGTCTTCATCACGACACACATTTGGCGGTATTCGCCTAAACTTAGTTCGCCGGGGGGGGAAGTGTTCGGAGATGAGTGGATTATGTTCCCTAGCACGATATCAGTATTGGCATCAGCATGGACAATGAGCGTTTCCAGAGCATCAGGTACTAGTGTATCATCACTGTCCACAAAGGTGATAAACTCGCCCTGTGCTGCCCAAACGCCGTTGGCTCGTGCGCGTGTGACGCCTTGGTTCTTCTGATGCAACACCCGTATGCGGCTATCTTGCTCTGCCGCGCAGTCACAGAGGGCGCCACTACCGTCCGGGCTGCCGTCATTTACCAATATCAGCTCAAAGTTTGTGAAACTTTGTGTGAGAATGCTGGTGATACAATCCGGTAGGTATGCTTCAGCTTTGTATACTGGTACGACTACGGATATTTTCGGTGGCTCCATGGTCAGGCTCCTAATATGGCTTGTATGATATTTTCGGCCGCTGTTCGGCCGTTGGGGGGGAGAAGGTAGCGGGTAACCACTTCAACACGTTCTTCTTTTTTGGGATCACTAGATGCCATAACTCTTGATTCAATAAAATGCTGTAAATCAGCTAAGCTATAGCCTAGATACTGAGCATGAAATGCCGAACGAGCCATTTCGTTGAGTACAGATACCTGTAACTCTTCATTTTTCGCCATGAACAGTACGGGTTTGCCCGTCAGCATATATTCGCAGCAGAACGAGCAGCTATCATGAACCAGCGCGTCTGAGGTCATGAATAAATCTACATATTCGCCCTCCTCCAGTTGTGTGTTTTCGCCATCTTCCCATGCCTTGTAGTATGCGTCCGTTTTTTCTTTACCCCATTCAGGGTGGTTGTAGAGGCTTGGCTTAAGTCTTGGATGTGGCTTGAAAGCAAACTGTATGTTTTCCTTATTCTCTCTGGAGAATGAAAGCATAAAATCAGCCATTTCCAAAAAGTTGGAATATGAGGGTAAAATGCTGCTGTGTTCAGTAATGGTCCAGTGGGGAGCCCAGATGATTTTTTTGCAGGGGAGTGGTTGAGACTTCCATGGTGAATGATACTCTTTATGTAAAAACTCATCCACAATCGGCAGGCCCGTCACGATAGAATTTATCCCTCGGTTGTCTTTCTCTTTACATGATAGACGATAGGTGACTTCGTTTTCGTGTAAATCTAGCCACGCAGCGTTTTGCAACCATTTGTTGTATTGCCATTTTTGATTGATGGAATGAAAAGCATACTCACAATTTATTATTAATCGCTGAGCATTCTGTTCGAAATCAAAAGGATATGGGACGTTGCCTCGCCAAGGCTGGGGGTATAATATGATGTCGTATTTAGACGGAAGTTTTTGGTATTGAGTATTCCCCTCAATATCACACCACTCGATGTACTCGTACCCCCTCTTTTTAAAAAAAGAGCGCAGAGCCTCTAGTACATTGACTCGTAACCCAAGGTCTTTTGTTGCCATGTGGGGAACTAGCAGAAGCTCAACCTCAAATCTCGGGTTGTTTTTCATGGCTCGGTAGAGTGAGTCTGTTTTCCACATGGCGGGGGTATACGCTATGAAGAGTACATGAATTACTCCCTTCTTTCTCATCTTAGCAGCTTTTCTGCGAACTATCAGATACTGATAAGCCCTGCCGGTGTATATTTTTTGGCGGGCCGCTTTCTGCCATTTGAGAAATGAAAGTGGTACCAAGTGCTTTAATACAGATTTTAAGCTCATGGTTAATCAGAACCTTGTCAATGTGCTAATGCGAGGACAATTCCATTCCATATGTACAGCTCGGAATCCATCCTAGATGTTTCATTTTCTGAGAATTTTGCATGGCTTTGGTTGTGGGGATGTACCTCAGTACTGCCAAGAGTTGTAGATGCCTGAGCAAACTTGCGTGTGGATTCTTGCTTACTTGTTCCTCGATTGATTATCGCTCGCAATTTAGTGGTATCCTAGTCATTCGCAGGTCGATGTTACTCTTCTATGCTGCCGGCGATGATGAGAACCATATTGGCCACGATGATGGACTGGTTAATATTTTGTCCTCCCGAGGATACACCCGAGTATTGGATTTGTCAAGGTCTATTTGATTTGGTGGCTGTCTTATGAAGAGGGATTAAACCACTTTTTTATCAATTCGATTGCGCATGTACACTATCGCTTTTTTCAGGAAGGGGAGTTTTTGTTCCAGCATAGGGAAGAAAGCAAGCAGCGTGCTGTCTTTTTTCCACAGTAGAAGTAAAAGGTAAATAATAGCCGCGCCAATACCACCGATGGTTAGTGTGACAAAATATGGTAAATCAGTAAGAGTTAGCAGGAAAGCCGGAGTAACAGATATAGCTGACAAAATGATGTAAGGCCAGTAATCTTTCTGTTGTTTCCAATATCCATGCCCAAGGTATTTACCAGTGTAATAACAATTGATGAAAACAGCAATTTGAGCGTAGAGCGTCATTGCTAGACATATAGCTGTTACGCTGATAGTTGCTGCATAAAGTACCATGAGAGTACTGATTGTTTTTTTGATAATTTCAATTCTCAGAATGCAATCTGACTTACCTAATACCTGCAGAAGATTGATGTTGATTGAACAGATGTGGTCAAACATCATGCCGCACGCTACTATCTGTACGTAAATTACACATGGTAACCATACTTCACCAAAACACAGCCCCACAAAAGGCTCCGCTAGAGCTACTATCAGGCTGCAGCCCCAGATAATGGGTAATGAGGTGACTTGTATATACTTGCGATAAACGGAAGCTAGACGTTCCGGATCCTGTTGCAGCGTGGAAAGAATGGGGTAAGTAACAGCTTGGAGCATGCCGGATATGGTCCGTGGTGGCAGTTCTGCTAGGTGCGCGCCCTTTGTGTACATGCCCAAACTTTCGGGCTTGTAGAACTTGCCTATGATGAACGTTTGCAAATGGCTATACGCCGTGTGTAAAATACTGGCGCACGTTAATTTGCAGCCAAAGCCGAAAAGCTCACGGAATGAAGCTCGAGAAAAACGAAAACGCGGTTTCCAAGGGGATGTTATCCAAACAGATATTGAGGATATTGTTGAGCTTACAATGGAGCCGACCATTAGAGCCCAAACGCCCCAATTGATATATGCCAGAGTCAGGCAGACTGGCATGGAGATTATAGCCGCTACAGTTTGTATGATGGCCGGAGTTTTGAAGTCTCGCCTAGCTGTATATAATGTCCAGTGAACGCTCGCGCTCGCGTTGATAATCATCATAATGGCGCCGCAGCGGGTCAGCCACAATAGTTCTGGTTGATTGTAAAAATGGACGAACCATGGTGCCATTGCGTATAGAATGATACCCATCAGCGTACTTCCACCCAGATTGAACCAGAACGCCGTATCGCTATCTAAATCAGTCCGGTCAATTTTACGAATAAGCGCAGAACCAAAACCGGCAGCTGCGAGAGTGTTCGCCAGTGCGAAGAATATGGCAGTCAACCCGACAATGCCCATTTCTTTAGGTGAAATGAGTCGGGCTAACACCATGCTGTACAAAAAGGTCAGCGGTTGTAGTGTGCAGGCTTGGAGAAACTTCCATTTAACACCACCAATCGTTTCTTTTTTGATATCTATCATGTTAGAGCGTGCTGTCCTTTATGTCATTGCTGACTCGATTGCTAACGTGAGAACTCTTATTATTGGCGATATATGTTGAGTGTTTCCGTTTTCGAGACTTTGAAAACTAAGTAGATGCCCATTTTCTGACCACCAGCTATTTCATTGATGAATAAACTAAGCAATGCTTGAAGCCCAGTCCAGATTACTGTTTTTAGGGGGGAATGTCAATCCTAATTTTGGCGCGAAGGTGTGGGCGCTCAGGGCCGTGTTAGTTTTTTCTGTATAAGGCGGCTCATGTCAGGGGAATATGTGTGAGTTTAATACTCTCCGTGACCATTTGTCTGAGACTTCTTTCTTCTTTTTATTCTCAATGGGGAGCTGCTACGCTCACGGTAGCGTATTCGTCAGCTAATGGAAAAGGCGTCGGGGAATCCTCCCCAAACGCCTGATTTATTCTCTAAAAGATCTCCAGTCTCCATTCTTCGGCGGCTTGTTCCTCACTGTCGAATGGCTCATAACCGTAATCGGCTGGATTATCGCCTTTATCGCCAAAAATTGCGGCGCAGCGCTCCAGCTGCCAGCGGTTGCCTGCGGCATCCTCATAACAGCCGTATTCTGCGGCTTGCTTGCGGCACCAGACTACTTGACGTACGCGACGAAGGGAGTAGGTGGTGGCTGCTGTGGTGCGGTACTCATACACAGTAAGCGTCCAGCCCTTTTCGGCTGAAGCAGCGGCCAGCATGTCTGCAATTTCTGGCGTGTTGGCCTTGGCTGGCAGACTGAGACTGAGTGTGCCTCCGGTGGTCGGCAGGTTATCCAGCACGCGCCTGAGATGCTGTATGGTTTCAACTCCGGCAACAAATGGAACGCGCCCCACGTTGTAAAAGGGCGTACTGTTCACCAGGTCATACATGCAAGGCGTACCGCTCGCGTCCAGAGCCGGGCGCAAATCGTTTTGTAATTTGCCGTTAATGTAGAATTTCCACCACCACTTCTTGCCCAGTGCCACATAACTATTATGAACGAAACCGTTATCCATTTTGGGGTTGTTGGCCGTCCAGAATACGCCCATGGGGTTCACGTTGAACGGGATATCTAAGCAATCACTGCTCATGGGCAACTCTCGCATCATGTGGCCAACAGTAGCCACCATGGTATTTGTTTCGCTTTTGCGTTTACACCGCAATACGACCGGGCCCAGATTTGTTAATCCCGTATCAAAAGTTTCCATGGTCGTAAACATGCGCCAATTACTGTTCGCCCAAATCCACTGAATGCTCCAGTGTGACACGTTCACACCCTCTTGATACTGCGCCCCCGCTGATAGCGCAGTAGTAGGCACTTCGTGACAAGTGGAGAACTCAAAATCATCCTCAAAGCTGTTGACATTTGTGGGCACATTTATGTAAGAAAGAGGATTATTCTTCCCGCCTTGCACGGCTTGGAGAAAGTAGAGTGGCGTGTAGTCGGTGGGGAATACGTTATCCCTGCCGAGCGGGTTTAATTTAAAGGGTATACTCATAAGCCAGATTGAGGATAAGAGAACCATTCGGTTCTCGGCGCAGTGCGATGCGATAAGCGGTGTTCGGCTGGAGAACCGGCTCACCATTGGCCCATATAGCTGCGGGTGGCCATGTGATAGTGGGTACGCTGTATCCCAGCTCGAACCAGAGCTCTGACGTCTGAACATGCTCTTTTTCTGAGAAAGTAAGTACTGCTGTCAGATCTGTATCGGTAGAGAGGACGCTGAGCTGAGGCAGGAGGGGTGAGAAAGGGTGAGAAAGGGGCGGAGAGCCTGAACATCAGCCTTTTATGCAGCCCGATGCCGTGTGAGGTGTATTTGAGAAAGCGGGCAGCGGCGGGAGGCTGAATTTGCAAGTAAGTGAG
>JAZRTR010000035.1:0-3888 GCA_045652085.1 Akkermansia sp. | reverse complement strand
AAGAAGGTGCTTGAGCAGGCCGGTATCTCCCCGGATCTGCGCACTGGCACGCTTTCTGACGCTCAGCTGACCAAGATCGTTCAGGCTATCACCAGCAACAACATCCTCATCGAGGGTGACCTCCGCCGTGAGAAGCAGATGGCTCTGAAGCGTCTGACCAGCATTAACTGTCTGCGCGGCATCCGCCACCGCAAGGGTCTTCCCGTTCGCGGTCAGCGCACCCGCACTAACGCTCGTACCCGCAAGGGCCGCAAGAAGACTGTCGGCGCCAACAAGAAATAACCTTTTACATATAAGATACTGAAAATGGCTGAAGAAACCATCCAGGAAGTAGTTGAGACTGCCGCTCCCGCTGCTGAGGCTGCCGCTCCCGCCGTGGAGCAGAAGAAGCCCGAGGGTCGCCGCGACATCTTCGCCGAGCTTGGCCTCGTGGACGATGAAGAGAAGGTGAAAATCCTTAAGGCTAAGGGCAGCAAGAATGTGACCACGGGTATCGTGCACATCTCCTCCACCTTTAACAACACCGTCGTTAGCGTGACTGACCTTAAGGGCAACGTCATCGGCTGGTCCTCCGCTGGTAAGCTCAACTTCAAGGGCAGCCGCAAGAGCACCGCTTATGCCGGTCAGGTTGTATGCCAGGACGCCTGCCGCCAGGCCATGGGCCACGGCCTCAAGGAGGTCGAGGTTCGTGTGAAGGGCCCGGGTTCCGGTCGTGAGTCCGCTGTTCGTGCCGTGCAGACCATGGGTCTGGAGATCTCCTCCATCGCTGATGTGACTCCCATCCCCCACAATGGCTGCCGTCCTCCCAAGGCTCGTCGCGCCTAATAGTTTAATAACCCAGAAGAAAGATTACACAAGATTATGGCTCGTTACACAGGTCCTACCGCCAAGATCAGCCGTCGTTTCGGTGTTGAGCTCTTCGGCGCCAGCAAGGCTTTCGCCCGTCGTCCCTTCCCCCCGGGTCAGCACGGTGCCCGCGCAGGCCGCAAGAAGAAGTCCGACTACGGTATCATGCTCGCTGAGAAGCAGAAGCTCCGCTTCATGTACGGCGTGCTTGAAGGCCAGTTCCGCAAGTACTATGAGGAGGCTTCCCGTCGTTCCGGCGTGACCGGCGAAATCCTCGTTCAGTTGCTGGAGCTCCGCCTCGACAACATCATCTATCGCCTCAACTTTGCCAATACCCGCGCCGCTGCTCGTCAGATGGTGTCCCACGGTCACGTTACCGTGAACGGCAAGAAGGTGAACATCGCTTCCTACAGCTGCAAGCCCGGCGACGTTATCGCCGTTGCTGCTAAGGCTCGCTCTCAGGCTCTCGCCTCCCGCGCTCAGGAGCTCACCGCTAACGCTGTGACCCCCGATTGGCTCGAGGTGGACGCCACCAAGCTTGCCGCTAAGGTGGCTCGCATCCCCTCCATGGAGGAGATCGCTCCCATCGTGAACGTGCAGCTCATCGTGGAGTTCTACTCCCGCTAAAGAGCTCCGCTCATATCATACTTCAGAAAGCCGCACCTGTTTATCAGGTGCGGCTTTTCCATTACTCCTACCGCCCTCTCTCCGCGTGATATTTTTTGTTTGTTTCCCCATGAAATAACAATATCGGTTATATGATTGCTGTTATTTGAGTTAAAAACTATTTTTTTTTATTATTTTTGCTGTACAATATAACATATATATGATAGATTTTTTCCCGTTGAATGTAAAATGGGTAAAAACATGTTACGCTCAGCAAAAAGAGGAATTCTTTTCCCAAGCTCTCCTAAAATCACAAATTACTTAAAATCATGAAATTACATTTACCTAAGCTGCTTTGCGTGGCTCTGATGAGTGTGTTGGCTCTGCCTGTGATGGGCGTTACGCTGACATTTGATAATATCGTAACTCCTGTAGAGGGCGGTGACTCCTACTTGAATGTAGGTATGGAAAATACCACCGATACTTGGACTGGGGATTTGGTTGTAGGTGATACGGCTGAGACTCCGGGCGATGTTGATTATGTGGGTGCATTCAATGAATCTTGGGGATGGATTACCCCTAATGGTGGCTCAGGTAATACAACCATCACTAGTGGTCTGAAAGTTTCCGGCTCTCTTACTGTTCAGAATGGCGGTAAGATTGTGCTGGGTGGTCAGTATAATGGCGGTAGCTCTTACACCGGTTTGGAAACTACGAATGCTATCACCGTTACCGGTGGTTCATTAACCAGTACCAAAATTGTTACAAATAATCTCGTTGTGAGCGGCGGTACTGTTTCCACCAATACCAGCAATTGCACCAGCGGAAATAGTTATGCCGGCGGTTCTAATGCCAAGCAGTCATATATTAAGAACAGCCTGACGCTGAGTGGAGGATCGCTTTCTTTCGGTTACACAGCCAATGTGCAGGGTATTGGCGGAGGGAAGCATCGTATGACTACGTTCGGCTCCTCCAGCAGCTTCACGATGACTCAGACCGGTGGCACCATGAAGGTTTATGGTGACATGGATTTGAAATCCGGTTCAACCTTTAATCAGCAGGAGGGTGCCGGAATCATGGTGCTCCGTGATACCATCTATATGGGTGGCTCTGGAACTACTACCTTCAATCAGAGTGGGGATGATGCAAAACTTGTTGTAGGCCGTTTGTAGTCTACAGGAAGTGTTTTGTCTAAGCCTCAGTGTGATTTCGTCTTCAATCAGAGCGGTAATGGCTTAATTCATCTCGCATATGGCAGTAATCTCTATAAGGCCGGCACCATTACTCTGAACCAGACCGGTGGCGGTTCAATCATCATCGGCGGTGAGCATGATACGAGCATTACTGGTGCACTGCCCAGCAGAGGTTATGCTTTGGCCGGTTCTTTCGAGGCTATCAACACCACCTATACCATTAATCAGAACGAGAGCTCTGGCACCATCACTCTTAAGAAGGGGGCTTCCATCACAGTAGATACTATTACTCAGTGTGCAGACGCTACTCTTAACGTCTATGGTTCTCTTACTGTGACCGGTAGTGCTACTCTTAATGGTACGGTCGATGTGGGTGAAAACGCGATTTTCACCTATGCAGACGGTGCCAGCATGAAGGTGACAACGACGCTCGAGCTGGACTCTACCAACACCATGAACTTTACAATCGGCAGCACGACGGATGCTGATGGCTCCGTGCAGATGACGGACTCCGGTAATCTTAATGTAAGCGGCGGTATTCTCACGCTGGAGCTTACGGATGTAGCTCTGCAGGAGATGGCCGAGGGCGCTACCTTTGAGGGTACCGAATATGCCATTACCCTGATTTCCGGTCTGTCTGACGCTGATGTGCTGGAGCTCGAGTCTGTCATCAATGACGCTCTTACTCTGCAGAAGTATGAGAAGGAACTTCCCGTGGTACTGGCTGAGGGGGATTCGAATCTTCCCATTACGATCGTCAGCAATGGCCTTCGTTTGGAGGGTGATAAGCTTCAGGCTGTGGTAGTTGCTACGAACCCGAATCTTGTGGTTCCTGAGCCCACCACGGCTACGCTTTCTCTGCTGGCCCTGGCTGGCCTTGCTGCCCGCCGTCGCCGCAAGTAAAACTCATGCAAGGTGGGCGTCCCGCCACGGCGTAGCAAGCCTGCCGCAGGCAGGACGCGAAGACGGGATCCCACCATCCGTCTTCGGGCTTATGCCCTACGCCGAGACAGGCGGCTACTCTGAGCCTGCTGGCCCTGGCTGGCCTTGCTGCCCGCCCCCGCCGCAAGTAAAACTCATGCAAGGTGGGCGTCCCGCCACGGCGTAGCAGGCCTGCCGCAGGCAGCACGCGAAGACGGGAGCCCACCATCCGCCTTCGGGCTTATGCCCTACGCCGAGACAGGCGGCTCCTCTGAGCCTGCTGGCCCTGGCTGGCCTTGCTGCCCGCCGCCGCCGCAAGTAA
>JAZRTR010000034.1:0-143603 GCA_045652085.1 Akkermansia sp. | reverse complement strand
GAGCCGTGGCCGCCGAGGAAGGCCACATCAGCCTCGCTGCTGTGGTCACCCACGTCCAGCTTAGCCAGGGCGCGAGCCTCGAAGATGGAAGCGCGGTTGTACAGGCTTTCACCCACCACAGCCTGCATGCGGGCACCCAGACCGAAGGTGATGGTGGTCATGCTCTGGCTACCCACTTCCAGACCGGCATCAGAGCCCTTCTCGGTGTAGCTGTCCACAGAGCTGTGGCGCAGCATGACGTTGAAGATGGGCTGCAGGCAGGCGGTGGCGTCCTCGTTCATGGGTACTACATAACCCACCTCGTACATGAGGCCGAAGCTCATACCGCTGGTGCTACCCTCGGTCTTGTAGCTGTTGCCGCCGGCGTATACCGTGCGGTTCAGCGTGGCATCCATGATACCCATCGTGGCAACGAAGGTGTGGGTCCAAGCGGAGGCAGCGTAGCGGGCGAAGGCGCTCACGTAGTAGGTGTCCATGTCACCCTCAGCGCTGTCAGCAGCGTTAGCGGTGATGTCACCATACATGGCGGTGATGGCCATGCCTGCGGTGAAGTGCGGGTTGAAGTCCACATCCATACCCACGGTGCCACCCCAGCTGCTCAGGTCGTAACCGGCGAAGGTGCTTTCCTTATCCAGCTTGGTGTTGTTTCCTTCAGCATTTACCCAAGCATTGAAGTAGGGCATGCCTTCGTTCACAACGCACTCGTTCACACCCATGGTGGTGGTGCGGTTGCGGATGGCGCGCAGCTGGCGTTCCGTATCACCGCTGAGGGCCATGCCCAGAGTGGTGACGGAGGCGCCTGCCACGGCGGCGAGATCCTCATCCGTCATGCGGCCGGCATCCACAGCATCCAGCAGAGCGGCCTGCATGGGAGCGGTTTCAGGCTGGGCCTGCGGGTTGACGTAGACGAGGGAGTCGCTGAGCAGGGCAGCACCGGCAGCACCATTGGGGGTGGTGGGACGTACAGTCTCTTCCACATAGTCCATGTTGCGGTCAGCGACGACCTTGCCATCCTCCAGACGTTCGTTCTCGAAGTACTTGTCGAAACCGCGACCGATGAGTGTTACCTTGGTGTTGCCGTTGGTAGCACCGAGGTCAGCGATGGTGTTCACGTACGGATTGACGTCAGCGATGACGATGTTGGAGTCAGCCTGCGTGATGTTCACGGCGGTTCCTTCCAGATTCAGCTGTCCTGCGAGGATTGCAGCTCCAAGCTCATCACTCTTCACCTTGAAGTTCAGGTTGCCGCCCTGCATGGAAGAGGGCTCGCTGAGGGTGAGTGTGTTCTCCGGTGCGCCAATCAGGTTGACGTCTGCTCCCGTGGTGAGGATAGCCGTCATTGTGGACGCAGTTTCATACTGAAGGTTGATGGTGCCATCACTGCCGGCTACTGAGAGGCCTTCACCGGGCTTCAGATTGGCTGTAGCACCACTGGTCACCGTAATGAGAGCATCAGAGTAGAGGCCCGCGAGGTCGGCACTATTCGTGATGGTGATGTCACCGCCTACGGTGTAGTCCGCTCCCACGCCTGTGAGTGTGCCGAGGGTGAGGTCAGAGGCATTGATGGCCACATTCTCGATTACCAGCTCGCCGGTCATGGTGCCGCCATTGATGGAGACGAGGTCATCACCATTGCCCACAATTGTGAGTTGCTTGTCACCACTCAGGTCATTGATGGTGTAACTGGTGTAGGTGGCATCAGGTGCCACACCGGTAAGGTTGATGGTGTGGTCAGCATCCACATTCACATGTTTGATGGTGCTGAGAGTCTCGTAACCATAGTAGGGGGAGTTATCCGTGCCAACGATGTGCAGGCCACCCACGGAATCCACGTCAGAGGTGTTCCAAGTCAGCTCTTCCTCTGT
The DNA here is from genome assembly GCA_045652085.1 of Akkermansia sp. GTDB lineage: Bacteria > Verrucomicrobiota > Verrucomicrobiia > Verrucomicrobiales > Akkermansiaceae > Akkermansia. The sequence continues at coordinate 141,738 of JAZRTR010000034.1, read as the reverse complement.
CTGACTGCGCAGGTTCAGGCACAGGGTTGTACCATCCGCCAGAAGTTCAGCCTTATTTGCCGCGCGAAGGAGGCTCTGCTCGAAGGTGTCATCCAGACAGTAACCGAATTCATCAGTCTCGCCTTCAATCAGGCGGAAGCTGAAGGGATCCGTGCTCTCCAGAGCAGTATTCAGGCTTTCCGCGGTGTTGCCCACGGTGATGAGTACAGGAGCGCCGGCTTCACCTGCGAGACTGCCGCCATTCACCAGACCTACCTGAGCAGGAGACTCCGTGGTCAGCTCACCATAGGCCAGCTCGCCCGCTGTAAGAGTGCTACCGTCCACAGTAAGCGTGCCCTTGCCGAGGCTGATTTCGGAGAGAGCGCTTTCGCCGGTGATGGTGAGTGAGCCATCCACGGTGATGGTGTCAGTATCTGTGTAGCTGCCGATGCTCAGGTCAACCCCTTCGCCCACGGTGTCGAGGTTGATTCCGGTGAGGCTGCCGGAGATATTGATTTCACCCTTCTGCAGGTTGAGGGTGCCGCCGGTGCTGTCCACATTACCAAAGACATCAAGCACGCCGTCATTCACGGTGATGGTGCCGGTGTTAGTAACGTCGCCGTATACGCTGGTGCTGCCACCGCCTGTGATTTCGTAAGTGCCACTGTTATTAAGTACAGCAAGCTCTTCCCCCAGAGCGAGGGTGGAGATGCTACTGCCAATGATGGCGATGGCGCTATCTACGGTAATCTGCCCACTGTTGTCAAGACGCTCGGCAACGAGGCGGGCTGTTGTATCCGTATCTGTGGTAGTACCCGTGATGTTCAGCGTGCTGTCATTATCCAGCGTGCCACCCACCACATTCAGGATGCCCATGTCAGTGATGGTAGTGGTGCCACTATTATTCAGACCGCCGATGATGGTAACTTCACTACGGTTGGTAGCTGCGGCGCCGAGGCCAACTACGAGTTCGCCATTGGCTTCAATGCTGGAGGGCACGAGGCTGTTATCCGTATCAGATTCGGGGTCATTATCACCGGCGAAGGTGATGGAGCTTACGCCCAGCACAAGCTTGCCGTTCACCACATTCAGGCGGCCTGTGGCGCTGATGGCGGAATCCGCATCAACAGCCGGGTTCTGGCCATCCACAAGTGTGTATGAGCCGACTACATCCACGCGCAGGTGACCGGGGCTTACCTCGCCGAGAACGGCGGCAGTGTAATCGCCGGTGCCGGTCATGTTAGCCGTTTCGCCGTTTTCGGGGACTGCGCCCAGCCAAGCATCCGTGGCAAGGGTGGTATCACCGAAGGATTCCTGAGCCTGCTCAGTGCTAATCCACGCAGTGCCGGACGTATCAGATGTACCGTTCCATACGGAGCCACCTACTGCGCCCTTCAATATCAGCTTGCCATCCGTTACGCTCAGGGTGTAGGTGGATTCGCCGAGGTTGTAGGAGGACTTGCCGTTCAGGGTAAGGCCAATACCGGTGGTATCACCGCCAATGGTGCCCAGCTGGATGGAGCCCTCCATGCCGGAAGTGATAACATTGCTGAACAGGGTATCATCAATGGCTACATCAAACTGCCCCGTCAGATTGCCACCGATGGTGATGATATCGGTGTCTACTGCGCCGAGCGTCAGAGATGTGCCAATCTCGAGATTGCCTCCAACGGTGAGGCCCTCGCATGCGATGGAGTCAATGTACAGGGAGGAGTTGGTGCCGTTTGTCAGAGAGCTGAGATCCATGACGTCTCCCTGAATGTCGCCCAGTACGATGGTGCCGGTCCAGCCGGTGCCAATGCTGAGATTATCCGCCAGAGCAGTACCGGTGGGAATTTCATAGCTGCCGCTGCCCGTCAGTGTGGTGCTGCCCTGAAGATTACCGAGAGAATCTTGGCCGAGGGACTGTCCCTCGGTGATATCAATCGTGCCGCCGGTAGTGGTGGAGGTAATGGCTACGCTGTCTGCCGCGGTGCCTGTAATCTTCAGCGTGCCGCCGTTGAGTGTGAGGTAAGCAGTATCGCTCGTCAGATTGACGATTTCACTGTTGCAGGTGGCACTGCTGCCATTGTATTCTACGGTACCGGTGTTTACCCAGTAGGTTAACGGGTCGTTAAGCGTCTTCACTACAAGGGTGCCGTCCTCGTATGTGGTTGTGCCACCAACTTCCTGGCCGCCTATGGTCCAATTCACATCCGTAGCAGAGCTTGTGCCGCCGCTGATGATGGCATAGGAAGTGGAGCCGGACTGGAAGCCGTTACCTGTTTCGCTGGTGACGGAGCCATGAGTATAGGTGGCGTCGTTATTCACACCTGCCACGCCGACGTCGATGTCTCCTGAGAGAGCGATGGTGCCGGTGTTGGTGATGAGACCGTTAATGGTGGCATCATTAAGGGTGATTTCGCCGGTTACTGTGTTACCTGTACCGAGTGTGGCATCCGTTGTGTCCCATGTGCCGGCGAGTGTGGCATTGGAAATGGAGATATCACCGGTGGCGGTCAGAGAATCACTCAGCGTGATGGTGCCTCCGTTGATGGTCACATCACCTTCACCGGTAATGGAGCTTGCGGTGATATCACCGGTGTTCGTAAGCGAGGTGCCCACGGTGATGTCACCGGTAGCGGTCATGCCGGTAGTATTGGTAAAGGTGCCTACGGTGATACTGTCGGCGGAAGCTGTGTCCGTGATAGTGGCGGAATCACCAAGGGTCAGATTACCAATAATAGCGCCGCCGCCGGAGGTGAGGGTGCCGTTTGCTGTGATGTCACCGGTCAGGCTGTAGCCGCCGAGGTTAAGAGCGGAGGAAATGGCAACAGCATTTGAGACTGTGGTATCCGTATCCAGTACCAGAGTGCCATTACCGCTTACGGTGGTGGCTGCCATGGAGGCGCCGTTTATATGGAGTTCACCCGCAGTTATTACTAGTGAGGAGGCCTCAGAGCTGCCGGTGATAATCATGGTGCCGGCGCCGCCCTTGGTCAGCTCACCCGTTCCCTGTTGGGTTGTGATGGTGAGCGTGGCCTGAGAGGCTGTGTTGATAGTGGCATCGCCTTCCATGCTCAGGGTGGTGACAGCTGAGGCATCTTCCGCTGTGCCGGAGCCCAGTGTGAGTGTGATGCCATCGCTGAGCGTCAGCGTGGAATCAGCCTTGGGAGCATTGATGGTGGTGAAGCCCATATCAGCAGCAAGCGTCAGCTTGGCGGTATTGGAGCCAGTGCCCATCGTTACATGCTGGATGTCGTTGGCGGAGTTGGTGAGGACGATGGTACCGCTGTTGGTATTGGTGGTGCCGAGGTCAAGGTAGGTACCGCTTACCACGCCATTCATGGTGAATGTTCCGGAGGGGCGGAATACGAAGGAATCCTTGGTGTCGGAAAGAAGGATATCTAAATCGGTGGCGCCGCCATGGCTCCAGTGCTCACCAGCTGTGGTCTTCAGCTGAACGGAAGGATCCAAATGATAGGTGGTGATGTCTGAATTGCCGCCGGTAATCTCCAGAATACCCGTGAATGAGGTGAGGCTTACCGATTTGCTGTGATTGCCGTCGGTGAAGCTTATCTGGAGGGTGCCATCGCCGCTGACTGCTTCAGAGAATACGCCGCTCTGGGCAGTAGCAAAGACCAGCGTGGCGCCGGACTTTACATAGAACGCAGCAGCCTCCGCTGTGCCGGCCGTGGCGGATTCTCCGCCTACTGTTACGATGGAGCCATTTTCTATTGCGTAATAAATTCTATCATTCAGGCTGACGTTGCCATCGGCATCAATTGTGTAAGCCGTACCGCCGTAGGTAATGGAGGCCAGGTTGGTTACAGTTGCGCCTTCAGCTTTATCAAGCACCTTGAATGTGCTGCTGGATGTTGAAAGTCCGTTCGTTGTGGGAATGGTGGGTACGTAGCCTTCAAAGTCCAGTATGTTACTGATGGAAACGCTTCCGCTGGAGCCGATGGCCAAGGTGCAGCCGTTAGCCACAGTGATAGCGCTGCTGATGGATGTTGCTCCGTTAAGGTTTACGGTGCCGTTCTGTACGGTAAGACCGGCTGCAAGGGTGGTGGCGCCATTCAGATTCAGTACGCCGCCGCCTATCTTGGTGAGCAGCTCTTCTGCACGGGTTGCTCCGGTTACTGTGAGTGCTCCGGCGTTGTGATACACGTCAATGCGGCCGCCGGTGCCTCCACCCTGTGTGGTGCTGATAATAAGTGAACCCAGATTGCGTGCTGATGCGTCAGCAAAATCAAGCTGACCACCATTGCCGAGCTGTATGGTGGCATTCTGCGCGACTGTGCCGGTGAGCCATTCAACTTTACCCTGCTGAATGTTGATGGTACCCGCATTGACTGCTGTGTTTCTCAGGTGGAAAACTCCATCGCCGGTCTTAGTAAGCACGTTGCCATTCAGGTTCAAACTGGTGGCTCCGTACCCATTGCCGAGAATGCCGAAGCGCCCGTCCGCGTGCACGGTGGCATTTCCGTTCAGGTCAACGATAGGCAGGCATCGCTTACCGGTGCCCACATCCCCGCCACTGTTGGATACCACGGCACCTTCTTCCAGAATGACGTGGTAGTATGCTTCTTTGCCATTGAGGTCCAGCATGGCTCCGCCCTGCACAGTAATGGTGCGGGAGGTGCTGCCAAGGTAGTTCCGGCCGAAGGAGTCGTTCCCGCCGGAACCCATTAACTTGGTGCCGCTCAGCACAACGATGCTGCCGGCATAGGCTGCATTGTCGATAGAATTGTTGGTAACAGCCAGATAACCGTCCTCGCCCACTGTATCCGCTACTGTCATGTTCAGGCCGTCACCGCTCTGGCTGCCTGTGAACTGCAGGGCGGCATCCCCGGCAGTATTAGTCAGGTACAAGATGCCACCATCCTGAAGGGTGACCTTGTTGAGCATGCTGGTGTCGGTCGTTGTCAGTATGGCGCCGTTCTTCACCGTAAAGGAGGAGATATCGGCCATGGTGGCGCTGTCATATGTCAGCTGGGTATTGACCCAGTATGTGCTTTTATCTACCTCAGAAATCAGAATGCTGCCCGTGGGAATATCTACAGAGGTGGACTTGGCAATGCCGTTGACAAGGATGCTGTCTACGCCGCTGATGGTGGCGCCTGCCTCTGCCTCAATAACCATGAAGAGACCGCTGCGGTAGCCATTTTCGGAGGAGGTGCCGGTGAGGTCCTCATAGGTATCACCTGAGAGGAGGGACAGGGTGTCCAGTCTAGTTATAGAAATGGTCCCTTCGTTGACGAAAGTGCCATCGGCTGCTACCTTTATTGCCCGAGAAAGGGATGCATCACTGGCGAATTTCAGGGTACCGCCGTTTACAGCAATGCTGCCGTAGAACTCGTTTGTGTTTTCAGTATTGCTGTAGGAGAAGGTCAGGGTACCTGCGCCGGTCTTAGTGATGGAGCCGTCACCACCACTTCTGGAGCGGAAAACGCGTCCGGTGATGTCCAGCGTATCAGCTGCGCCGGTTACGTCAATGGTAAGCGCCTCACGCTCGCGAATGGCTACTCCGATGGTGTTATTAGTGCCGGTGGCTGTAATGGTGCCGCCGAATGTATCAAGTGCGGCCGGATCTGTGGCATCTGCTGCGGATGTGCTTACGATGCGGGCATTTCCTCCCAGAACAAAATCGGTGGACATTGTGGCACGCACTGCAAGGTTCAGAGTGGCTTCATTACCCTCCGCGCCGATGAGGTGTACAGCATTGGTGGATGAGCCGCCCCAGCCGAATACGTCTCCTACTGTGCCGTTAACGGTACCGCCGGCATTAATGGTCAAATCTCCGTTGATGTTCGGACTGCCGGTATTCTGAGTGAGTTCAAGGGTGCTGCCGTCTTCTACTGTAATGTTAAGTATACCGGAGGCGCGAGTGATATCCGTGGCGTTCATCGTGACGCCTTCGCTGTCCAGTACTATCGTGGCAGCGTTGCCATCGCCGGTATCTACTGTGATGCCTTCAGGCAGGTTGGTGGCAATATCTGTGGTGATATCAGTGAGCTTGAGGATGGCATTTGCACCGCTAATGAGGTAGCCGCTCTCGTTGCTCACATTGGAGGAATCGGTTTCGCTGTTCGCTTGGACGATGCCATACACGCTGCTGGTGCCTGTTACGAGGAGTGTGTTATCCGCATACGTGCCGTTTACTGCTATGCCGTCTACCTTCCAGATGGTTCCGGCTGCTACGGTTGCAACATTGCTACCGGTTGCAATGACGTATTTGCTCCCTCCAAGGAAGCCATTCTCCGTGCCGACGATGGCCTCACCCATAGCGGAGCTGAGGTCGATAATGCCGTTGGTGATATTCAGACCACCGTTAAGTGTAATAGCCTTGCTGAGGTAGACAGTGCCGGCGCCCGCAAGGGTCAGGGTGCCGTCCTGTTGCACTAAGTTGCCGCCGGTGGGTGCAAGGCTGAGCGTCTTGCCTTCTGCTACGGTAAACGTGGTGTTGCCCTTAATGGTGAGGCCATTGTTGGGAGAAAGGGTGAAGTCTCGGTTGAAGGTGGATTCATAAGTGCCGGTGCCGCCGATGATGAAAGTGCGGCTTCCGTTCGGGCTGATGCCGGACACATTTGAGTTGGCGTCTACGATGAATGCGCCCACGGTGAAGGTGTTGTACTGAACTTGCAGGCTAACATCGCTACTTGCAGTAGCCGGGGCTACAAAGTGAAGCGTATGTGTGTTGTTGTTTGCAGCTGCGACTTGCCAGCCAACGGTTGTTGTGTTGTCCGTTTCACTGGTAAACGTACAGCTGTGCATGAAGGAATCACCACCCACTGTGACCGTGTAGGTTTCAGCTTGAGCTTGGGGTACACTGAATGTAATAGCCAGCGCGCCGCCGGCTATGATGCCTGTGCCCATTGTTGTGGCTAAGCCGCTGACGATGGCCATGCAGGCGAGAACAGCGCTTCTAAGTCCCTTGGGGAGATGCAGTTTCATAATATCGAGGTGTAAGAATAAAAAAGACGGGGAGAACGCTCGGAGTACAGTTCTCTATAAATCTACCTTACAAGGGTATCAAAAAGTCCTCCTGAGTCAAGCAAAAAAGCTGATTTTGCAGAACTTTGGAAGCTTTGATTTGTTAAGTTTCTCGTTAGTTGAAAGGTAGAGGAAGGGATGGTGGATAGTGGGAGGCGGTGGATAAAGTGGGGGTGGATTCATTTTGTGTATAATGGCACCTGATTTTAAGACACCTGCTTAAGCCCCCTTTTTCTTGTGCAAAGCATCGTGTGCGTGTGTAATCCAACCAACACACAGACATGCAAAACGAAAAAATACACAAGAGAGGTCGCTACGCCGCAGAGTTCAAGGAAAAGGTAGCATTGGAAGCGCTCACCGGCGCAAAGACGCATGCTCAGATAGCATCTGAGTACGGCATCTGTCCGGATTTAGTAAAGGACTGGAAAAAACAGGCAAAGGAGATGCTTGGAGAATGTTTCCGCCGAGGCGGACGCAAAACAGAGATGGAGAAAAAGGACGAACGCATTGCCAATCTTGAGCGTCTTCTTGGCAAGCGTGAGTTCGAATTGGACTGGCTGTCAAAAAAAAAGCTAAGGAGTTGGGACTGTAGCGCAGCGTCGCCAACTCCTGGATATCAACGGGGATGCCCCGCCGCGCAAACGCCAATGTGAGCTGCTTGGGCTGTCCCGCAGCTGTACCTATTACAAGAGACAAGCACCTAAGGATGATCCAGCAACAGAAAAAGCAATCCTGGAGCTTTATGAGCAGGACGCAACATTGGGGCGCCGTCGCATGCCCGTTTTGCTGCAGTCACGTTACGGGATAAAAATAGGAGCAAAGAGGTGCCAGAGTTTGAAGAAGAAGCTGGGACTGTGTTCACTATACCCACACCGTGATACAAGCAAACCGAATCCACAGGCAGAGACAGAGCCATACCTGCTCAATGATATGAAAATCAACGAAGTTGATCAGGTATGGACAAGCGATATAACCTACATTCAGATAGAACAGCGCAACTACTATCTCTGCGTGGTTATGGATTGGGACAGCCGCTTTGTGCTGGGTTGGAGCATGGGGAGAAACATGGATGTAGGCCTATGTCTCAAGTCTTAGGAAATGGCATTGAGTAGTGGTCATCGTCCCATCGTTTTCAATACCGACCAAGGCAGTCAGTACACATCGTCGGACTGCCAGAAAGCTATACGAGCAGAGGGGATACAAATCAGCATGGATGGGAAAGGGCGCTGGGCCGATAACATCATCATGGAGCGCTTTTGGAGAACGTACAAGCATGAGTTTTTCCTGCATCGAGAGCCAAGGAGTCTGGCCGATGCGAATGAGATGACGGCTGAATGGCTGGAATACTACAACCGGGAAAGGCCGCATTCCTCGCTGAACAATAAAAGCCCGTTACAGTACAGGGAAGAATCGGGAAGCTCCCTGCCGGCGAATTTTTGGCGCGATTTTTCCGCTTCGGCGCAGCTCGCGGCGCTACGCGCCGCGCCCTCGCTCCGCTCGGGACGCAGAACCTACGCTACAAAATCGCGCCAAAAATGGATTGAAATCCGAGGATACAGAGTGATATAACACACACATACGCCAGATGAACACGAGAAGAAGGGGCTTAAATTAGCTTCCTAAGTGTCGAAAGAAAGGCGCCAGTTTAATATGAATGTACCAAGGTGTATACGCTGCTTGTGGAAAAAAAGAGCTGTCATGATAGAAACAAAGGCAAAAAATGTAACCTCGCCAACTTTCATGAGCAAAAAGTGTAGGCGTACAGGGGGAAATAGTGCCGTGTGTCGTGATGCCCAGGTGATGAACACGGAATGTTAATAATAGGCTCTGTCCCGCCAAATAGCCGCGAACTAACAGACAAAGCCATGGATTCGTTGCTCATGCTATCTTTTCCATACACGAATGTATTACATAATTCGAGTGCTATTGACGATTAAGTTCTAATAATTTATGAGAAAATATGGAAGAATTCTAGGTTTTGGTGCAATGTTGACAGTAAGTAAGAACAGTGGTATACTATGAGTAGACAGAAGAACAAATAGGGGGGATTATGCAAAATATAGATAATAAACAGATTAGGGGGGGTAGGGTAAGCGAAACTGTAACGGAAAATATTTTCCGTGAATTTCATGGTGCGAAGCGATTTCTTGAAAAGTCAGCCATTCCCAGAAGTTATGGGTTTATTAGCAAAAACCAAACCGATAATGTAGGCTATCCTGACTTTTTCCTAGACGAAGACCTTATACTTGTTGTTGAAGCGAAGGCGACAAACCACGATAATGCAGTTGAAGAATTATTGTTCTACATGGAGAATAATGCGTTCTCCAATCAACGAGATAGTATAGGCATTGCGGTATCTGGACAAAATACGAGAAAACACCCGCTACAAGTCTCTTATTTTATCAAATTTGCAGTTGATGGTTCTCCTATTGAACTCAACATAGATAAATCATTGTTGAGCGTGGAAAACTTAAAGAAGATTTATTTGAAGCAGAAGAGGGATAAATTTGCTGATTCTCTTGATAATTTAACCAAGACATTAAGTTCATTAAACAGTCAGTTTCAGAAGGATAACATTGTGAGAGATACCGAGAGAAGTTTATTCTTCTCTGGGTTAATGATAGCGTTAAAGGATTTAACTTTCAGACGGACTTACCAAACAATTGAAAAACCAATTGGAGGTAGTCAAAAGATGATTGAGGCTGCTATTTTGAATGAACAAATAATAGCGGCAATTTCTAGACAATTGGAGGGTAAGATAAACAATCATAGTAAGAAATTCAACTGGTCTGACAAGTTTGCGTTTATCAGAAACATAGACTGTTCGCTTTACCGCTACAAAGAGATTATCAAAAGAATAGAAGACAACATTTTTATTCCGTTTGAGAATGAGGAGCGACTGGATGTATTAGGAAGAGCGTATAAGATTTTCTTACAGAGAGCAGGCAAGGTTGATAACAAGAACATTATACTTACCCCAGACCACATTAAGTCATTAATGGTAAGATTAGCAAATCTTAATCTCAATGATGTTGTATTGGATACCTGCACAGGAACAGGAGGCTTCTTGATGGAAGCGATGGAAAACTTAATTACCTTAGCGGGAGAAAATAGCGAAAAGATACGCAGAATTAAAGAAGAACAACTTATTGGATTTGAGATAGACCCAGTGTTGTTTGCTTTGGCATGTTCTAACATGTTCTTACATGGAGATGGTAGAACTAACCTCATATTCAGAAGTTCATTATTAGATGATGATAAAGAACACTTGGTTAATGGCGATGATAGAGAAATTCTCAACTTCATACGAAGTACGAAACCGACAAAGGTAATCATTAATCCTCCGTATGAAGATAATAAGTCAATTGAGTTCGTGAGACAGGCAATTGAATACCTAGAACCTAACGGGAAATTGGTCATCATTATGCCTACTCCGACTCTGACATTCAACATAAAGAATGGATTGACTCAGAGAATCTTGGATGTGGCTACTTTGGATTTTGTTATCAGAATGCCTGATAAGTTATTTACAGAACAAAAACGCACAGTCAATACTTCTATTTTTGGATTTACAAAGACCCCACACAATCAATCTTCAAAAGTTTTGTTCTATAATTTATCTGATGACGGCTTTGTTTCTATTCAACATAAAGGAAGAGTTGATAAGAAAGGCAATTGGCAAGAGAAGGAAGATTTGGCTGTGGAGACCATTCTTAATAACGAAGAAATTGAGGGGGTGTCTGTAAAGAGACGAATTTATACCCCTAATGGTTATCTGATGCCTATGGGAGTTCAAGAAGAAAATGACGAAGAGAACTACCATTCTATAGGGGAAATGTTTGATGTTGAAAAGGGTAGTTTAGCAAGTGAAAAGGCAGAAGAAGATGGCGAATATCCATTTGTAACCGCTGGTGAAGATTGGAAAACTCATACAGAATGGACACATGACTGCGAAGCTTTGGTGTATGCGGTGGCAGCAAGTGGTTCTTTGGGGAGAACTCATTATGTGAATGGAAAGTTTATAGCAAGTAATCTTTGCCTGATTTTGACACCCAAGGAAGGATGGAGAAATAGGCTCAATTTGGAATTCATGGCTGCGTATCTGGATTCTCTCAGAGACGAGATGAAGTATAATCTGGCAGATGGAACTTCTAAACTCACGATTGGTAAAATCCCCCTTAAAGAGTATAGAATAAAAATTCCTGACAAACAACTCCAAGATGTGTATTATAGCGAGTACATAAGACCATTTAGAGAGCAGCAGGAAAGATTAAAGGAGCAAAGGAGAGACATGGAAAATGCTCTGAATTCTTTGTAAAATGAGATAAGTAACCTGATGAAAAACAACACCCCACTGTCTTTGCCGATAGTGGGGAGATTTTGTTTAATTGTGCTGGGGTGAATGCCTATTTGGTAGGACAGAGGCTAATAATATTTGGCGCAAATAGAAAATCGAAAAGGAAAAGTATAAGACGGGCTTCTTCCTTCCTAATAATCAAGAATCGGTAAGTGCTTGTATCAAGGCATCGAGAGCTCATTTTTCTCTCTACGCCCTTTCAGAATGCTATCAGTCAAGCTGATAGCCGCGGAGCAATAGTGCCGCTTACTCCACACATCACGGCAAAGAGCGCGAACCTCCTCGTTATTCTGCACGCTGAGAGCTCGTTGGCGTATGCTCTCGAGGTAGGCGGCTTTCGCTTCTTCCATGCGGAGAGCACCAGCTTTCTGCTCCTCAAGACGGAGGCGTTGAGCTGCCCTCTCGCGTTTCGTCATGGGGCGACTGTATTTCAGTTTCTTTTGTTTCATCTTGGTAATTTTAATCAACCGGGTATTCTTCAACCGGCTTATCGAGAGGGGCTGTCAGCATCTGACGGGCAAAATGAGGAGTGTGGTAGTGGTCTATTTCGGTACCTTCCATCGGGATAGGCAACGCCAGCGGGAGCGGGTGATGACTACTTATACGGATGGGTGGCATGGCAACATCTTCTCCATTTGTCTTATGCTCGACCAGGTACACTGCCGGAGATATGGATTCAGCCTGCATGCGGGAGATAAAGTCAGTAAATGGGGCGGAGTTGAGAAAATCCTCCATCTTTGACTGAAGCTGAGCGCTCAGTCGATAGGCTCCGTGTGGCATGGTGGCCGGGGCATCCTGTGGCTCGATTCGGTAGTATACGTTGCCGTTCCCTTGGTGTAGACCGTACCTCAGCCAGCGCAGCAGGTAGTAGAGCTTTTTGTTGCGCTGACGCTTTTCCCGGGTGGCGGGATTATTGAACGGTACAATGATGCTGATGGTTCGATACGGGCGTTTCTGGTTGCTGGTCATAGGGGGATTTTATGAATTTGCAGTCCAATCTTTCTCGGTGAAGGTTACCACTTTGGCCGGGTGCCCTTTGGGGCAAGAGAGAAGCGAAACTGTAATGTGCTCCGCAGGTAGCTCAAAGGCTTGTGCTATGAGCTCTCGGTAGGCTTTCATCTGCCCGGTGTACACAGATTTCAGCGTGCTGTAGACACTTTCATCGGTCGAGGTGAGTTTGTTGGTCTTGAAATCGATGATATGAGCCGCCGTGATGCAACCTTGTTCATCCTGTGTGAGTACAAGGCGGTCAATGGTGCCGGGGGTACATTCGTTCTTCTCATTGTCGACGGAGATAATGGTTTGCTCATTGTAGACCTGTTGTCCGGGTTTGCTGGTGAAGAGTGCAGCGATTTCCGGTTGTTGCAGGGCTTGGTAGACGACTTCCTGATATGGGTTGCGGGGGAAATCCGGCTTCATCCAATGGGGGAGAGACTCATCATACCAGGTGATTTCTTCCCAGCATTCATGCACCGAGGAGCCGAAATCGGTGGCGGATTCATCGGAGTAGCGGGGAGTGGGTTTATCTTCCGGTTCTTTCTGCTCCTTATCCTCTTCTTTGGCAAGGGAGGAAGGGGTAACTATCGTACGGCGGGGGATGGCAGGGCCAAGGGGAACCGGGGGCGTGGGGTCCTTGGTAACGGCGGCTTTGTCTTTCAGTGCCTCGTACCAGTTTTCCGTTCCCATGGGGGACAATATCTCAATTTCTGTCAGTTTGGCCGGAGAACCGCCGAAAGCCCGGCGAATAAGACCGCCAACAGAACGAGCTGCGGACTTTAGCTCTCCTTTCTTCGAGTCCTGCAACTCTGCACCGTGGCAAATGATATAGTTGGCATGTTTAGCGCGTGAAACGGCTACATACAGTAGGTTATATGCCTCACGGCTACTGCGCTGTTTCCAACCGTTGGTCAGTCCGGTGAACGCCCCGGGCCAATACTGTGCCCTAGCCTCCTTGTTGGCTGGAGCAAGCAGCAGGGAACGACCGTCCGGAGAGCGGAAATAATCCATATCGCTTTCGTTATCGATGGGATCCGTGGAGAGGAACGGAAGAATGACCGCATCAAATTCCAGCCCTTTACTCTTGTGCATGGTCATGACCTGCACATAGCGGGAAGAAGCCATCCCCTGTGTGCTGAGCGAGGAAATCCTGCGTACCCATGCAGCCAGTGAACCTCCTGTGGCATCAAAGGCTCGTGCGGCATCCAACCAGGTACGCATCAACTGACGATGCGCTTGCTGCTGCTCTGCTGACAATGACTGATAGTCAGCTTGTTGACCAAGCTTGCTAAAAATGCCCTGCAACACGCGGGTGTAGCCCAGTTCATCGAGCTGTTCTCTCCCGGCAGCCCACACGGCGTTATCGCTTTCGGCACCGGCGAACATATAGCTCATGAATGAGGCTTTCACGACGTTGAGAGCCACTTTTTCATGCGGATGCAACAGCCAGCGGAAGTAGAAGCTGAGCATTTCTCCCAAGGGGCAGAAAGTGGCAGCCAGTGTGTCTTTCACCAGCAGCACCGGAAGTTCCGGCATATCATTTCGGAGCTGGTTCACAACGGCCTCCGCATCGCTGTTGGAGCGGGTCAGTACGGCAATGCTCATTCCGTTGATGGGCGTCTTGTCGTTAACTGTCAAACGGCGCATGACCCGGCACACGGCATCGTAAGCACAGGCTTTCATGCTCTTTTCCTCTCCGCTTTCATCCTCCGTCTGTGCAATAACCTGCACCTCCACATAGCCGGGAATCTCCTTTGCCGTCTCATGTGCGGTGAAAGACTCCAAATCAACGGCGTTCGCCCCGGCGTCCTGAAGCTCAACGGGCTGTAACATCCGGAATAGCTGATTGACAAAGCCATTTTCACCCATGATGACAGGGGAGGAGCGATAGCTCTTGACGAGTTTTTTCTCCTTCACGGGGACATTCCATTGCGTGTTGTTTTTGAGCTCATCAAAGGCCTTCGTTTCCCCCGTACGGAAACCGTAAATCTCCTGTTTATCATCGCCCACTACAAAGAGGCTGCCATCTGTCACGCAGTAGCTTGTGTCCTCATGGTAAGGAAGGAGAGACGCCGGCAGCGGGCGGGGATAAGAAGCGGAGAAGTCGACCGCCCCAGCCACGGCATCATTGGCAATCACCTCCAGCACCGGGGATAGGGTGGCAAACTGGTCATCTGAGGTATCCTGGAACTCATCCAGCATCCAGTGCTGGTATTTTTTCCCGGTACGGATAGCCAGATGCTCCCGGCAGTATGCTGAATCATCCACATAATCATCCTCACTTTCCAGCGACATGAGCCTGCGAGCATTGCGTGCAATGTCATCGAACGAGAACTCCCCGGAAACAGAGATACGCTTCTCATACGCATCTGCATAATCTCGCAGCAGGGAGAAAAGACTGCGTGTGCGAGCCTGCGCATCGTACAGGCACTTGGCGGGCAGCTTCTTTCTCAACCAAGCGGCAAGAGCCTCTACTCTATTTACGCCGGACAAGTGTTCATATTCCTCCACAAGAGCCAGATTGGGCAGCCATTTCTCCATGGTGGCAGAAAGCGGTACCTCCTGCCGGGAAAGTTTGCCCAGCCCGGAATAAATGTAACGGGGGAAGTCCTTTTCGTTAAAATCCCGCAGCAATAGGATCAGTTCCTTAGCCCTTTTTTGCCATTCGGCCGCCTCTTCTGCTGACAGCACGTCAAACTCACCCAGGCACTGCTCCTCGAAATAAGAAACATCAGTCCACGCATCTACCGATGGATTTTCACGGTACAGGGAAAGATGATGCTCAAGCTCCTTTTCTAAATGGGAAATGGTTTTTGTTCCCTTTCCGCCGGTCAGTTTAGCAAAAAGCTTCAGGAACTCCTCACGCTTATCCTGTTCTGTGGTCCGGGCATCCAGATAGTCATCTATCGTGGCTCGCTGGGCTTTCGTGGCATCCGCCGGGTCGAGCGCAGTAACGGAGTTTACCCCCAATTCCAGGCTGTTGGAAGTAACCAGTGTGTTGAAAAAGCTGTCAATCGTAGAAAGTTCCAGTTTAGACATCACCTGAATCACCTTCTGCAATAGTCTGCCAAACTCAGCAGCACTCTGTACCGGCAGCTGGAGGTAATCCCGTAACTCCTTTTCCTGTGGATCGGCGTACAGCTCCTCCGGATACTTTCCTTCTGCCGCAGCGCGTTTCACCAAGGCCACAGTCGCCGGCAACAGCGGGGTATCATTGGCCAGCGGTTCACACTCGTTGCGCGATTTCTGCGTATGCCCGCTCCAGATTTCCCAGACTCGGACAGCCAAGGGATTGCGGGCCTCCTTATCATCTTCCTCCGGTTTCCAACAGGCACCTTCCGCCAGGGCATGCAGGATTCGGCTACGGAACTCACCGGCGGCTTTTTTGGTGAAAGTCAGGGCTATGATTTTCTCCGGGGCCACGCCCAACATCAGCAAGGCGATGTAACGGGAAGCCAGCTGGTAGGTTTTTCCCGTTCCGGCAGAGGCCGAGATAAGGGAACTGGTGGTATGATAAATGAGAGCGTTTTGATTCGTTTCGGGCATGGGATAAAAGAGGATTAGATGTTAAGCTCCGGGAGGTTGAACATGGAGCGGGGATCTGCCGTAGGAGAAACTGCCCCGAATCGAGGCGCATTCTTGTCCCAAGTGTCGCCGGTCAGGCGGGAAAAAGGCCGGGTCTTCAGCCTCAGCGATTCTGCAGAGAACAGACATTTTCCGTCCCGAATCATGCGGATGGCAGAATCCACCGTCACCATGGCGTTCTCCAGCAATTCTTCCGGTGTATACCTGAACGTTCCCTTGGAGTTGCGGACATTGAACTGCTCCAGCCGTCCTGACTGAAGAAGCGGATAACAGGGCATGCTCCGATTGTTGCTCTGCAAATTATAATAAATCAAATCAGGCATAACCCCGGCCAGTGATTCCGGCTTCAGGTCGTTGCGAATATCCTTTGCATTGAGCTGCCGCAGGCCATAAGCATACAGCATCAACTGCACATTTTTCCATCTGTAGCACCGTACCTCCTTATTGTTCTTAAACGCAGCTTCCACCAGGGGAAAGCGGTAACCGGCCGCATTCATGAATCTGTAGTAGGGAGAGTCCTCACCCTCCTCCAGCAATTCGAAATGCACTTTAAGCGGTTTTTTATCATCAGCAGAGGTCTTGTAATCAATAATTCGCCAGTGCCCGCTGCGGTGGCGGTCAATGCGGTCTGCCACCATTCGGAATTTGACAGTTTTGCCGTTGGAAAGAACCAATGTCGGCTTAAGCGTGTATTCACACGCAATGTTCTCCCAACCGCCGAGCAAATCCTCTACATGTTGGCGGGCAAATGCTGCCATGGTGCCCTCCACATTTCGCAACAGCACCTCCATGGGCAGGGGCTGAACACCGCGCTCGGTGAACAGAAGATACACTCGCTCCCACTCATTCCGGGCAATGGCTATCATGCGCTGATTCAGAGCCTCTGTCAGCTCGTTCGCAGAGATGGCCTCCGGGAATGCGGCTCTGAGTTTTTCTTCCGTCGGATATTGTTTAACTGCAGACTCCAGAACAGCATGAACAAGCGTGCCATATTCATTGCTCTCCAGCTCGCTCTTTTCATCATCATACACCTCCCCAGCATCTAATTGGTAAAGATATTTCAGCCAGAATGTAAACGGGCACTGAAGGAATAGCTCCAGAGAGGACGGTGAGTAGGTTTTAGCCGGATTGAGGAAAGGATTTGCTTTCCCCGGGGCTATCTGCTCAATACTCTCCATCATTCCGGGCTGTAACTTCCCATCCGTCAGTTCCGGGGTGCGGGAGCTTCGTAAGGAATAAATCGGCGTCGGCGGGAAAGCGCTCACACCGGAGGATTCCGCAAAGAAGGCACGGGCATGGTAGGGAAGTTGAGCCCCGCAGCGCAGGAGCAGCCCGGAGGGCGCCGAACTGCTGCCGTCCGGATTCTGCCGCGCTGTCACAAAGTGAACCGTACCGGCCGGATGACTGTTCAGCAATGCCGTCAGGAGATAAGAATCGCGCGCAATTCGGAAAGGCTCATGTCTGATATTCAATTCCCGGCACAGAGATTCCGGCAGGAACTCATCATCCTCCACAGGTTCGGGTATACAGCCGTCATGCATGGCACATATAATCACCCTCTTGCCACGGGTAAAAGTAAGTTCTCTCCAGCCTATCACGTTACCGACAAATGACTCATGGCGTGACTGCGCGCCATCCAGATTCTGCACCTCGTAGCGCAGCAACTCCAGCAGCATGACCGGATTACTGATTTTGCCCGACAGCTTCTTATCCAACAGGGAACGAACACTCTTGCAACACTTGTCTGCAAGCGGCTTCAAGGCAGAGTCGGCATATATTGCTGTCACTCGCGACACCAACTCCTTCAATTTATCCGGTAAGAGTTGAATCTGACAGCATCCCTCAGCAAAATCCCGAACCCGGCGGGCAAATTCCCAATAGGTTACATTCCGCTCGGCGGCAACATTCTGCAGGCTACGATACGCTTTGACAGGCAATTCAAAATCCGGATTCAGCAAATCACAGAGCGACTGTACGGACGCCGGCAACAGCACAGCGCGTAACTGCTCCACATGGCTCTGTAAATTAGCCATCGCCTCGGCATCCGCATACAGCACTTGCTGTAAGGTTCTGTTGCAAAGCAAGGCAACAAAGGCATTCAGCTCCAGCATGCCGCCCTGTTTGTCGGTAACAATTCCATCTCTGTTTCTTGCAGCACAAAAATCTGCCAGTTGCTCCGGCAGGTTGCCAAGCTCTGTCGTACGGAGCGAGCGACCCTCGGGCGCATTCATCTGCCAACCCATACCAACTTCAGGTGCTGCAAAGGCATTCAACAGGGCAGGGCTGAAATCCGTGCTACCTGTGGACAGCACGACCTCATCCGAACGGAATCCGCCTGCCAGCCGCACAGCTTCCGTGGCCAGGGCCTCAGCATCATCCGTCAGGTGAATGGTGGAGCGAGCATTGTCCACCACCTCCTTCTTCGCGTCGGTGAAGACCAGTGCATCCGGTATGTCTATCTCACGCGAACACCAGGAATCCTCCAACGGCAGACCATAGGCATCGAAATGAGCCGCTTCCTCCTCAGGTGCATGTACCCAGATTTCCACGCGGACTCCGGCTTTACTGCGCAATTGGCGCAGGTAGGTCTTAATCTGCGTGGAAAATTCCGGCACGCAAGCTATAATAAGCAGCTTGCTGTTCCCCGGCAGGGCCGGAGCCTCCAGCCAATCAGCCTGAAAATTCGTAAGCGTGTTCCCCTTCAGAATAGCATCTACCCTGTTAAACAGCTCACCCAATCGGCGCCATCGCACTTGTTCATTCGCAAACACCGCTTTTCGGGCAAGAAGTGACTTGCGGGTTGCTTCTTCCTTCGGCGCAAGCTTGTTTAATTCCGCCTGCACTGCTTCCTCCCGCTTACACAGCAAGCCGGTCACGTCATCGATTCCCACCTCCTCCTGCTCCAGCCGGGTACGCAGAGCTATCAGTTTGTGCGCTACTCCCACAGCCCAGCGCTCACGGTGCGTCTCCGGCCGGCGGGGAATGAGCGGCGCATACTGCGCCACCGGGTCAGCACCATCCGCAGCCAGCACCTGTAGCCACGCCGCCAGCGTCTCCATATCAGAGGCCACGTTCTCGCCCTTGGTGGGGATAAGTTGACTCGTAAGGATAATCCGTGGAATCAGGATGGGTTTGCCTGCTTTTTCCGCCATGTATTCACGCAGGCGGCGCCCACTTTCTGCGGTTGGAACCACCACGGTGGCGCGGCGGTATTGATGCGCCGAGACCGGGTTCGTAAGATGGCTCAGCAGATGCTCGGCCACAAGCTCAATGGCCGGTTTATCCCAGCCCAGAAAGTGTAATTTAAGAGTACTCATGAAATCAGTATAAGTATACCAAACAACGTGAGTTGCTGCAAGGTTATTTCAAGGAAAATAATGCGTTTTCAGAATAGACTAACAAAATAGTACGCTACCGTAACTTTTATCTTGATGCGATATCAGGCGGATGGTAGAATGTCGGGTGATGTCAGGCATGGTTCCTGATAAAACAACCAACGGAATACGGATTTATGACTCAAAAAAAGTAAATAAGAAAAAAGTAAATAAGGCCTTACTTAGTGCTGTAGAGGAGGGTGATGTAGAAGCTTTGAAATCAGCTCTTGCCGCCGGTGAGGATGTAAATGCGGCAGATAGTGTGGGTATTACGTCCTTGATGCGAGCCGCAGTAACCGGCAATGAAGAAATCCTTAAGTTGCTTATTGAAGCCGGTGCGGATGTGAATGTCGAGAATGTGTATGGAGATACAGCTTTGTCAGCCGCAGCAGCGCGAGGGTGTGTCTCGTGCGTAGAAATGTTGAAAGCAGCCGGAGCAGAGGGGGATTATGAAATCCAGCAAGAAGATGAGGACGGCGACGAAGATGGTGAGGAGGAAATCACCGTCTGGGAGGGTAATATCTTCAAAATGTGGAAACATGATATGTATATACCGGGAGACATGCCCAAATTACTGAATGTCGGTAAAAATGACCGCTTGATGTTTGTGCGTAGTGTCGTCCAAGAGACTTCTAATGAGTGGAGCAATTGCGACTATGAGTATATCGGCATCTGGCTGAAGCGAGAGGGTGGCGAATGGGCGAATATCTGTTGCCCGAAGGTCAATGGTGACGCAGACCCCCACTTCCCCGAGGATTGGAATTGGCAGGAGATTCTCGACCTGGTGTGGGTGGAGAAAACGGTCACCTATACCACCAAGCTGAACGAGGATTACGAGCAGGTAGAGGCTACTTGGGAGGTAGAGTCGTAAGCACCCCCGTATTTCTTGTATTTTCCGCCCACCCTGTCCCGCATAACACCGGGGCTGGCTGGGCTTTTCTTGTGGATGTGTGAATGGCGAAGGCCGTATGCACGCATTCATAGCTGTCCAAAATAGGTGAGTCTCAAAAAAGTGATAAGCCTGTATCAAAGGTTAACAGCCACAATTATCATTTTTTTGCAAATAAATCCCCCTGGTGTAAATCAGGGGGCTTTGCATGTATGCTCTTATATGGGTTGTAAAGCCAGTACCATAGCCTAGTTTTATTGAGCAAATTCAGCCGTAGAAACACGACAAGATTTGATGTATTCCACTTAATTTCTCTCTGTTTAGCAAGCGTTTGAAGATACCTGACGAGCAGAAATGCTATCATTGCCGTCCAGACTTGTATCAACACCGCATTCGCACTGGTTCCCATAAAGCTTTTAATTCGCAATAGTTGCTTGATTTCCTTGAAAAAACTTTCTATGAGCCAGCGGTCTCTGTAAAGAGCTGCAATCTGGTGACAGTCCAGTTCAAAATCATTGCTGAGCAGCTCTACATCATAAGCTCCATCATCGTTGTGCGCCACAACACGACGCAGGACGTCTTTGTAGATCTTACTTTGCTCACCTTGCATGGCGATAATCTCATCCTTGAGCACATTCTGATGCTCGTCGGGCAAATCCAACTCCTGAATTGTCAGAAAATTGATGCTTTTGATGTGGCGGACTACAAACTTGACGCCACAGCTGTCCCAATGTTGTAGGAGCTTAAAATCCATATATCCCCGGTCTGCAACCACGATACAGCCTTTAGGCAGATTTATCTCGTGGGCGGCGATACAGTCCGGCACATTAGCGTTTGTTAAATGCACAAAATCCGGGGTTGCCTGCTCAAAATCCAACACAGTGTGCAGTTTGATACCTCCCTTTTCGTGTTGATATGTAGCCCAGGGAAAGGAATTGAGAGAGTGTGTTATAGTAGTGGAATCCAAAAGCTTTATGCGTCTGTGCACTTCCGGAATGTTATAGCCTTGCTTGAGATGCTGACCCAAAGATTTTCTGATTACATAATAGGCATCGCGAAATACTTCCCAGCGACGATGCTGATTCTGATAGGCAATGGTGGACTTCGAGGGAGCCTGCTGTCCTCCTAGGTGATTGATGCTTCCCTGCAAGCTGCTCATGAGCCCGGTAATGTCTCGAATACCTCTACAACCGACAATGTGACTGAGAGTCATCCAGACAAGGTGATTCCAAGAGTTGAACTTTTTGGCGTTTTTGTCGGAATGATGCTTTCTGACAATGGAAGAAAATGCATTATGGCTTATCAAATCATTGACAAGCTGTGCACACAAGGGTAGGTTATTGCTCGGAGATTGGTTCATTTTTTTTTGCACCGCCAGTTTAATAACTGGCACCCCAGAACTCAATCTCCATTTTTGTTTTCTTTTATTTCGCTGATATTTTTCTCCTTGTTACCCCCTTTTTCTTTAGGACGCTTTTTGGACAGTTATGATTTTGTGGTATGCTACAGTGAACTTTAGGCTTGCGGTATGGGGTGAAAAGGTGTTAATATGAGGGACGCGCTAGGGCGCATGGTAGCAGCAGAAAGGAGAATAAACAGCATGTACATTAACCGCGAGATTTCCTGGCTGGAGTTTAATCAGCGAGTGCTTAATCAGGCCTATCGGCGTGAGCTGCCGCTGCTGGAGCGTGTGAAATTCCTAGCGATTACGGCGAGTAATCTGGATGAGTTCTTCCAGGTGCGTGTGGGTGGGCTGATGCTGCTGCAGCAGAGCGGTAAGAGCAGCACGGATTTGACGGGGCTTTCACCCAGCGAACAGCTTGAGCTGGTCCGCCTTCGTGCTGCCCGCATGGTATCTGAGGAGTACATGCTGATGAATAATGAGCTACTGCCCTTGCTGCAGGATGCTGGGCTGGCTCCTCTGAGTTTGGAAGAGCTTAGTGAGGCGCAGTACAGCGCGCTGGAGGATTATTTCATGGCGAATGTGGCGCCGCTGCTTACTCCGCTGGCGCTGGAGGTGGAGCATCCGCCTGTGCTGCCCAGCCTGAGCATCGTCCTAGGTGTGGATTTGTTGGACTCCGCTACGGGCGAGACTCGTTTTGTGGCGGTGGTGCTGCCGGAGTGTTTGCCGCGCCGAGTGCATGCTGCCACCTTGGGTAAGGATGGCTATGTGCTGCTGGAGGCGCTGGTGGCGGAGTTTATCGGGCACCTGTTCCCGGGGGAGAAGATTGTGCAGAGTAGCCCGCTGCGAGTGACGCGTAATGGTGATATCGCCGTGGCAGAGCAGGAGGGTGGTAACTTTGCGCAGGAGATGGAGGCCGTGTTGGTGGCCCGCAAGTTCTCGGACTGCGTGCGCTTGGAGCTTCCCACAAGTACCGGGGCGGATTTTGCACGGCGTATTGCCGGGCTGGTGGGGGCGGATGAGTTCTCCACCTGTCGTGTGCCCGGCCCACTGCGCTTAGTGGATTTTGGCAAGCTGGCCGGAGAGCCCGGACATGAGCACCTGAAGGTGGAGAGCTGGGTGTCGGCATACCCGGAGGGGGTGGATCCGAACCTCTCCATGTTTGAAAATATTGCTGAGGGGGATATTCTCATCCATAATCCTTTTGAAAGCTATGAGCCTGTGGTGAAGTTTGTGGAGGAAGCTGCGGCGGATGCTGATGTGCTGGCCATTAAGCAGGTGCTGTACCGCACGGCCGAGAACTCCCGCTTTATTAATGCTCTTTGCCGTGCCGCTGAGGCCGGTAAGCAGGTCACGGCTCTCGTGGAGTTGAAAGCGCGGTTTGATGAAAGCCACAATCTGGGGCAGGCTGAGCGCTTGCAGCGCGCAGGCGTGCAAGTGGTGTATGGTGTGAAAGGTTTTAAGACTCACGCCAAGATTACGCTTGTGGTGCGCCGTGAGAATGGCACGCTGCGCCGCTACTGCCACTTCGGTACCGGTAATTATAACGAGGATACTGCTCGTATTTACAGTGACCTCTCGCTGCTCACCTGTGATGAGCACCTTGGGGCGGATGCTTCTCAATTCTTCAATTCCGTGACGGGCCTCACGCGCCTGACTCGCTTCCGCCGCCTGTTCCCGAGCCCGGTCATGATGAAGGAGCGCCTGCTGGAGCTTATTGCTGCAGAGGAACAGCGTGCCCTTCGCGGCGAGCGTGCGGAGATTCGCGCCAAGATGAACTCCTTGAATGATCCGGATATGATGGCCGCTCTGGAGCGTGCCTCTGCTGCCGGAGTGAAGATTCGGCTGAACATTCGTGGCATCTGCTGCTGGACCCCCGGCACACCTGAGGGGCGGGCCGGTACGCGTATCGTGAGCATTGTGGACCGCTATCTGGAACATGCCCGTATCTTTACTTTCTGTAATGGCGGCAGCCCACTTGTGTACATTGCCAGTGCGGACTGGATGCGCCGTAATCTGAACCGCCGCGTGGAACTAATGATTCCCATTGAGAATCGTGCGCTCGCTGCACGCGTGATGGGGATTCTGGATGCTTGCCTGCGGGATAATACCCAAGCTTGCATCATTCGTCCGGATGGTACTTCTTCTCCCGTGCACCGGAAGGATGGTGAAGCTCCCTTTGCCATGCAGGCATACCTACACACTCAGGCCCGCCGCTCGGCCCGTGCTCGTGAGCGCGAGGGAAGGCAGACTCTCCAGCCCCACGTGCCTAAAGCTTAAAATGGCTCTCGCTTTCAGTTTTCAGAAGTAAAAAAGACCGGCAGACTTGCGTCTGCCGGCTTTTTTTCAATTCTGTGTATGCTGAACTGCGAATTACAGCTCAAGAGTGGTGGGAACATCAGCACCGGGAGCCTGGGGCATGGGGCGCTGACCCTCGGGGCGCTGGCGGCGGCGCGGACCTCTCTGACCACGCTCACCACGGCGGCCCTGAACTGCCGTGCGGGCGGCCTCGCGCTCAGCTTCGCTCAGCTGGCCGTCGCCATCCGTATCAAAACGCTCAATCATCTCCGGGCGCTCACCGTGAGGGCGGCGACGGTTGCCGGGGTGCACATTACCCTCCGGGCGCTCGCCGCGCGGGCCACGCTGGGCACGCTCACCGCGGCGGTTCTGAGCAGCAGCACGCAGAGCCTCGTGCTCTTCAGGGCTCAGCTGGCCGTCACCATCCGTATCAAAACGCTCAATCATCTCCGGGCGCTCGCTGTGGGGGCGGCGGCGGTTGCCGGGGTGTACGTTACCCTCGGGGCCCTGCGGGCGGCGGTTGTTCATCTCAGCGTGGGCAGCAGCACGCTCCTCAGCGCTGATCTGACCGTCCCTATCCGTGTCAAATCTTTCCATCATGCGGCGCTGCATCTCTTCGCGCATAGCGGCACGATCTTCTTCGCTCATGTTGCGGCCGGGCATCATGCCACCAGCACCCCAGTGGCGGGGCTGAGGAGCAGCAGGAGTGGCCTCCGGCTGAGGAGCTTCCTGAGCCAGAGCGGGAAGGGTGGCGATAAGAGCCGCGATAAGTGTATTCTTCATCATATAGTGAGTGTGGTTTTGTTTTTTATGTTGGGCGTTTGTTGCCCGTGTATTCAGGGGAACGATTTTTTATTTTTGTTGTCTACAATTAATTTTGAATTATTTTGCGTGGTGATTTCCTGCCGAAAATAGCACACAAAAAAAGGCTTCCCGGGAGGGAAGCCTTGTGATGGAAGGAATCTTAATTCAGGTCTTTAGTGGTTGCAACCGCAGTTGCAACGGCAGTTGCCACGGCCCTGAGGCATGTTGCCCTGGAAGCGGGGCATGGGGCGCTGACCGAAGAAGCGGGGCATCGGACGACGGCCCTGACGGTTCATACCGCAGCGGGGACCCTGAGGCATGTTGCCCTGGAAGCGGGGCATGGGGCGCTGACCCTGGAAGCAGGGCATCGGACGACGGCCCTGACGGTTCATACCGCAGCGGGGACCCTGGGGACGCTGACCCTGGAAGCGGGGCATGGGGCGCTGACCCTGGAAGCAGGGCATCGGACGACGGCCCTGACGGTTCATACCGCAGCGGGGACCCTGAGGACGCTGACCCTGGAAGCGGGGACCCTGGGGCATGTTACCCTGGCAGCGGGGACCCTGAGGACGCTGACCTTGGAAGCGGGGACCCTGGGGCATGTTACCCTGGAAACGGGGGCCCTGAGGACGCTGCCCCATGCGACCATGACCGCGGCCATGACCACGACGACCCTCACCGCGACGACGGGGAGCCTGAGGAGCGGCAGCCTCGGGAGCGGGAGCTTCAGGAGCAGCGGCGGGAGCCTCGGGAGCGGCGGGAGCGGCGGGAGCGGGAGCAGGGGCGGCCTCCTGAGCGAAAACGGGCAGAGCGGCCACGAGTGCGAGAATGATGGACTTCTTCATGTATTGGATTGAGTTAGATTTGAAGTGGTTTAGAGCCTTGCGGCGCCTTACGCTGATGAGAACGATAGACGTATTGTAAATTCTACAAACAAAAATTATTTTTTTTCTGAAAAAAAATTAACAAGAAAGAGGTTATTGTTTTGTAAGTTATTGAAATAGAATGTTTATCTTTTTTTTGAAAAATATTTGCAAAAGCCTTTATGTTTATATAGTGTGAATGTTTGAGGTGCGTCTCCGTCTCGTCAAAAAAAAAGGCCGGCAGACTTGCGTCCGCCGGTCATTTTCAATTCTGTGTTATTCCGAACTGTGAATTACAGCTCAAGAGTGGTGGGGGTATCAGCGTCAGTGGGCTGAGGCATGGGCTGCTGATCCTCGGGGCGCTGGCGGCGGCGCGGGCTTCTCTGTGCTCGCTCTCTGCGGCGGTTCTGCACGGCTGTGCGCAGGGCCTCGCGCTCAGCTTCGTTCAGCTCTCCGTTGCCATCCGTATCAAAACGCTGAATCATTTCCGGGCGTTCGCTGTGAGGGCGGCGGCGATTGCCGGGATGCGCGTTGCCGGCAGGTCCTTGTGGGCGGTGAGCACGCTCGCCGTGGGGACGGCGGCTGCCCATCTGGGCGCGGGCGGCGGCGCGTTCCTCTTCACTCAGCTGCCCATCTTTGTCCGTGTCAAATCTTTCCAGTATGCGGCGCCGAACATTCTCGCGTACGGCGGCGCGTTCTTCTGCGCTCATGTTGCGACCGGGCATGATACCATTAGCCTCCCGGTGACGGTGCTGAGGTGTGGCAGGAATGCTCTCCGGCTGAGTGGCTTCTTGGGCCTGAACAGGAAGAGTGACGATAAGCGCCGCGATAAGTGTATTCTTTATCATAATTGTGAGTGTGGTTTTATGTTTTTACCGGGCGCCTATCGCCTCTCTGTTTTAAGGAACGAATTTTTATTTATGTTATCTACAAACAATTACAGATTATTTTATAAAGTAATATTTTGGCGGAAATAATACAAAAAGGCTCCCCGTGAGGGAAGCCTTTTTGAAGGAATGATTTTTAGTTCCGGGCTTTAGTGGTTGCAGCCGCAGTTACGACGGCAGTTGCGACGGCCCTGAGGCATGTTGCCCTGGAAGCGGGGCATGGGGCGCTGACCCTGGAAGCAGGGCATCGGGCGACGGCCCTGACGGTTCATGCCGTGACGGGGACCCTGGGGACGCTGACCCTGGAAGCGGGGACCCTGGGGCATGTTACCCTGGAAGCGGGGCATGGGGCGCTGACCGAAGAAGCAGGGCATCGGGCGACGGCCCTGACGGTTCATACCGCAACGGGGACCCTGAGGACGCTGACCCTGGAAGCGGGGGCACTGGGGCATGTTACCCTGGAAGCGGGGCATGGGGCGCTGACCGAAGAAGCGGGGCATCGGGCGATGGCCCTGGCGGTTCATACCGCAACGGGGACCCTGAGGACGCTGACCTTGGAAGCGGGGACCCTGGGGACGCTGACCCTGGAAGCAGGGCATCGGACGACGGCCCTGACGGTTCATACCGCAACGGGGACCCTGAGGACGCTGACCCTGGAAACGGGGACCCTGAGGACGCTGGCCCATGTTGCGATGACCGCGACGGCCCTGACGGTTCATGTTGCCATGACCACGACGGCCCTGGTGGCCCATGCGACCATGACCGCGGCCATGACCACGACGACCCTCTGCACGACGACGGGGAGCCTGAGGAGCGGCAGCCTCGGGAGCGGGAGCTGCGGGAGCAGCGGCGGGAGCCTCAGGAGCGGCGGGAGCTACGGCAGCCTCGGGGGCGGCGGGAGCGGGAGCAGGGGCAGCCTCCTGAGCGAAAGCGGGCAGAACGGCCACGAGTGCGAGAATGATGGACTTCTTCATGTGTTATGTTTTGAGTTAGATTTTGAAGTGGTTCAGAGCCTTGCGGCGCCTTACGTTGAGGAGAACGGCAGCTGTGCCATAAATTCTACACACAAAATTCATTTTCTATGAAAAAAATAAAAAAGTGTTAGGTTTGGGGTTGGGCGCAGCAGTAGCTGGAGCTGAGGTCACGCTCTCAGAAAATCGCGTTTTAAGGGAGAAAGTGGGACATATAACTATGAGAGTGAGTGCATGAAGGCACAGAAATATCTGTGGTGCAGCACTTAGCTCTTGTCAGATGGTGAGTTAAGGCGTATGATGGGGGCAGACATGAATACATATAAGATAGCAGTGCTGGCGGGTGACGGAATCGGCCCGGAGGTAATGGAGCAGGCTTTGCGTGTACTTGATGCTGTGGAAGAGAAGTATGGCTTCCGCACGGAACGCGCTTCCTGTTATGTGGGTGGCGCCGGTATTGATAACTGCGGCAAGGCTCTTCCTGCTGAGACGCTGGCTGCTTGTGAAGCGGCGGATGCTATCCTGTTCGGTTCCGTGGGTGGTCCTAAGTGGGACACTCTGCCGCCGGATGAACGCCCTGAGCGCGGTGCTCTGCTGCCCCTGCGCCGCCACTTTAATCTGTATGCGAATCTTCGCCCCGGTATCTGCCTGCCGGAGCTGGTGGATGCTTCCCCCATTAAGAACAGCATTATCCCACAGGGCTTTGATATTCTCTGCGTGCGCGAGCTTACGGGCGGTATGTACTTTGGCGAGCCTAAGTTCTATGGCGAGCGTGATGGCGAGACTGTGGCTCTGGATACCCTATTCTATAAGAAGAGTGAGGTGGAGCGTATCGCTCATGTGGCATTTGAGGCAGCACGTGGCCGTAGCGGCCGCCTGTGCAGTGTGGATAAGGCAAATGTGCTGGCTTCCTCCGTGATGTGGCGTGAGGTGATGAATGCTATCGCTCCCCAGTATCCGGATGTGACGCTCACTCACATGTATGTGGATAATGCTGCCATGCAGCTGGTGCGCAACCCGAACCAGTTTGACGTGATGGTCACGGAGAATACCTTCGGTGATATTTTGACGGATGAGATGGCCATTGTGTGCGGTTCTCTGGGTATGCTGCCCAGTGCTTCCTTGTGCAAGAATGGTGAGAGCACCTTCGGCCTGTATGAGCCCTCCGGTGGCTCTGCTCCGGATATCGCCGGTAAGGGTATCGCTAACCCCATCGCTCAGATTCTTTCCATGGCCATGATGCTGCGCTACTCTTGCCATGAAACTGCCGCCGCGGATGCTGTGGAGGCTGCTGTGCGTGCCGTTATCGCCGCCGGTTACCGCACGGGTGATTTGAGCACCGGTGCAGAGGGTGAGATCCGCGTAGGCACGGCTGGCATGGGTGATGCCGTTCTGGCTGCGCTGAAGTAAGCCGCACTTCTTCTTATTATCCGGAGTTCATCCGGTAAAAACAGAAAGCCGGGCAAGCTGTTATGCTGCCCGGCTTTCTGTTTTATATTTGTTTTCCGAAGTCTTATCAGAGCTTCTCGGCGTGTGCCACGATGTTCGGCACGTTCATGCCAAGCTCCTTAAGCACCACATCACCGGGGGCGGAGAAGCCGTAGTTGTCAATGGAGATGATGCTGCCTTCGGTGCCCACGTAGCGGTACCAGAGATCGCTCTTGCCGGCCTCCACGGCGAGGCGGCGTGTGCAGGCTGCCGGCAGTACGCTCTCGCGGTACTCGGCGCTCTGGCGGTTGAAGCGCCACATGGAGGGCATGGATACCACGCGTACGTCCGGACCGAGCTGCTTGGCTGCTTCCAGAGCAAGAATAAGCTCAGAGCCGCTGGAGATGATGATGCGGCCGGGCTGCTCTGTCTGTTCCTTCAGGGCCACATAAGCGCCCTTCAGGGTGCCCTGACGGCGGTCTTCCGCGCTGATGGGGTGCACGGAGCTGAGGCTGGGTACGTTCTGGCGGGTGAGGATGAGGGCGGTGGGGCCGTCCTTGCGCTCCATGGCGCACATCCAAGCACCGGCGGCTTCTTCTTCATCTGCCGGGCGTACTACGTCCAGATTCGGGATGACGCGCAGGCCGGTGACGGTTTCAACGGGCTGGTGGGTGGGGCCGTCTTCACCCACAGCCACGGAGTCGTGGGTGAGCACATAGGTTACAGGAAGCTCAGAGAGGGCGGCCACACGGATGGAGGCGCGCATGTAGTCCACGAACACGCAGAAGGTACCGGCGGATACGCGGAAGAGGCCATCATAGGCGATGCCGTTGCAGATAGCAGCCATGGCGTGCTCGCGGATGCCGAACCAGAAGTTGCGGCCGGTGTAGTTCTCAGCGGAGAAGTCACCACCGTTCTTCAGGTAATTCTTGTTGGAGGAGAAGAGGTCTGCACTGGTGGAGAGCAGGGCGGGGCACTGGTCAGCAATGGCGTTCTGAGCCACGGCGCCGGAGGAACGGGTGGCCTCCTTGCAGCCTTCAGCAAAGGCGGGAATCATGGCGCTGCTCTTCTCGGGGCAGAGGCCATTCACAGCCAGGTCCATGCCGGCATCCAGAGCGGCAGCCTTGTCCGGGTTAGCGGCGCGCCAAGCGTCGTATGTCACCTTCCAGTCTGCATATGCGGCTTCACGCTCAGCCTTCAGGCCGGCCATGTAGCTGCGTACTTCCTCGCTCACATAGTAGCGCTCGTCGGTGGGCAGGCCCCAGTTAGCATGAGCCTCAGCCCATACCTTAGCACCGCCTTCGCCGTGGCCCTTGGTGGTGCCTTCAAAGCCGGGCACGCCCTTGGCGATGATGGTCTTGGCGATGATGAGTTTGGGACGGCCATTCTTTTCCAGACGTGCGGTGCGCAGGGCGGTGCGTACCTGCTGCAGGTCGTTACCGTCGATGGTGACTGCATCCCAGCCCTGAGCGGTGAAGCAGGCGGCAATGTCGTCCACCTGGGTCTTCTCAATGGCGGCATCCAGAGTGATGCCATTGGCATCATAGATGAGGATGAGGTTATCCAGCTTCAGGCAGCCAGCGATGGCGGCAGCCTCACGGGAGATACCTTCCTGTATGCAGCCGTCACCGGCAAGGCAGTAGATGTTTTGATTGAAGATTTCGTGCTCGGGGGTGTTGTAGCAGGCGGCAGCGTGCTTGGCGGAGATAGCGAAGCCGACGGCGTTTGCGATACCCTGACCGAGGGGGCCGGTGGTGCATTCTACACCGGGGCAGCACCCGAACTCAGGGTGGCCGGGTGTGTTTGAGCCCTTGGCGCGGAAGGCCTTCACGTCATCCATGCTGACGCCGAAGCCGCTCAGGTGCAGCCAGCCGTACAGGAACATGGAACCATGGCCACCGGAAAGAACGAAGCGGTCGCGGTTAAGCCAGCGGGGTTCAGAGGGATTCACATTCAGCAGCTCGCCATACAGCGCAGCGCCGATTTCAGCACAGCCCAGCGGCAGACCCATATGACCGGAGGCCTTGTCATAAATCGCATCTATGGCGAGACCGCGAGCCTCATTGGCAGCTTTAAGTAGAATTTCCGTGTTCATGCGCGTCTATCTTATCACAAAATAGGCATTTGTAAAGTAGTAAGTGTATTTTCAGCCCGCAGATTATACGCTTTCCCGCTCTTTTTTTGCGAAAGCGTAAAATTGAGTATCCCCGCGTTTGCTCACGGGGATACTCAGCTTGTCGCGTTTGTTATTCTGTCATCCGGTATGGATTCATTTCTTCTGAGGTACGAAAAAAAGGGAGCAGATGCTCCCTTTCCCGGTTGGATTTTTGTCAGGCTTGCGTGAGATTAACGGTATCTTTCGGCATTGCCCTGAGTGAAGTTTCTGATTACATAGCCATAGGGTGCTCGGCTGAGTTCACGCTGGTCAATGGAATCCCAGTCAAGGTTGCCCATGTCGTCAGTGTACTTATTCACGAACTTGCGGTATTCTATGGCGTATGTATCACTCACATAATTGTCTCCGTAAATTTTGCTGCTAGAGCTGGAGTAATCAGGGAAGTGGTGCTGCAGGAAGGTGCGGGCCACGTGCATAGCAAATCCTTCGATGATGATGTGATCAGCCGTCTCATTGTACTGCAGATGAGCGTAACGCATGAGGAAGTAGCAGTGAGCGAGCTCGTGCACGATGGTGTCCACTAGGTGCATTTCAGCATTTCGCTCATTGGACTGATGGTCGTTGCTGGCGAGATTGATTGACATGGTGTAGCGCACGGTGCGACCCTTTGAGGAGCGTTCGGGCTGTATACCGCCAGCTGCCGTTCTGCTATTGATGAAACGGAGGGCAATGAGGTTATCATCCACCAGAGGAAGGTTGCCGAGGTGATACAGCTCGGGGTTAGCATTCAGTTCCTCTGTAATGAGAGCCATGCGGAGTCTGATGCCTTCCTCGGTTTCAGGCAGGCCTACCAGACGGCTGCCCAGCTCGGAACATCCGGGCTTAGCAACAAATTCTACCAATTCTGTTTTAAGAGGCTCGGATGCGGAAGAGACTGAGGTGATGGTGCTCAGGAGGCCGAGGAATAACAGGGGGGTAAGGAATAATTTTTTGAACATGGCTGTAAGTGGGGGTGAAGTGTGTAAATCGTTAGGAGGAGTGCTTGGATTTAAGTTGATGTAAATATCTGTTATATATGTTAGCAGTAGAATGTAACGTGGGGAGGTATAGTTACATGTTTTTACCATCTGCTTGTATAGTGTTGACTCCTTTGGTTGGAAATATGTTCAAGAGTAGTTTGATTTTTTTTGCAAGAAAAATCCCCGGTCGTCTGGTGACGGCCGGGGATTTTGGGGATAGGTAAAAAGCTTAGTAGCTGTTTGCCGGAAATCAGAAGTTTCTGCTGCCTCTGCGCTGGATGCGGTTGACGATGGTGTAGCCGCGGGGGGCAAAGGATATTTCGATGCGGTCAAGCTCTTCCCAGTTTACGCAGCCCTTGTTATCCGTGAATCTGGAACGGAACTGGCGGTATTCGTTTGCATAATTTCTGCTGATGAAGGTTTCATCGTAGCGTGTAGTTGCAGTGATATGCGGGAAGTTTCTGCGGAGGAACGTGCGTGCCACGTGCATGGCGAAGCCCTCGCTGATGGTGTAGCCGAGGCCATCATTCTTCTTGCCGATGTAGTTGTAACGCATGTGGAAATAGCAGTGAGCAAGTTCGTGTACGATAGTATCCACAAGGTGCATTTCACGCATGTGTCGCTCGTTGTCGTTACGGGCAGCGGGGAGTGTGGAGGTGAAGATGCTGAGGCTGAAACGTGCAGAGGTGCTGTTGGTATCCCAGTGTGTTACCCCCATGTTATTAGACCTCTTGGGGGTCACGCGGATGGGGATGAGGGAGGAATCCAGCTTGGGAAGGTTTTCGAGGTGGTAGGCTTCAGCGTTTTCGTTGAGCTCCGCGATGATGAGTTCAATTTTGCGGGTGATACCCTCCTGCGTTTCAGGGCAGGCAGCAAGCTGTTCTGCAAGGGCTGAGCGGCTGAAAGTGGTGTCTGCAGCGGGGGTAACCTGCTGAGGTACGGCGGCTTCCTGACTCATCACCGGGGTGGACAGTGTGAGCAACAGCAGGGAAAGAATGCGTAATGTTTTCATATGATGTGCAGGGGTGGACTAGAGTACTTTACAGAATTATAAGACGTGTGTCAACGTTGTTTTGTTCAAAAAAAGTTTGATTTTATGTAAAATGGATGAATTAGCAGGTGAGTGCATTGCGTGCGAGGCCGGCTAGTGCGGTTTCCTTGTATCCGCTGTGGAGGTTTTGTCCGGTTTCATACATGGTGGCGATAACGCTGTCCAAGCTGACGTAATGTGAGCCATCCCCGCGGAGGGCAAGGCGGGTGGCATTCACAGCTTTCACGGCGCCGATGGCGTTTCGTTCGATGCAGGGCACCTGCACGAGGCCGCAGATGGGGTCGCAGGTGAGACCGAGGTTATGTTCCATGGCGATTTCCGCAGCGTTTTCAATCTGCTCATTTGTGCCGCCCATAGCGGCAGCCAGTCCGGCGGCGGCCATGGAGCAGGCCACGCCCACTTCACCTTGGCAGCCTACCTCTGCACCGGAGATGGAGGCATTCGTCCTGTACAAGCAGCAGATTGCTGAGGCGGTGAGGATGAACACTTCACGCCCTGTCTCGTAGGGGAAGGGGGATTCCTTGTGCCCATAGCGCTCATAGTAGCGCAGCACGGCGGGCAGTACACCGGCGCTGCCCATGGTGGGAGCAGTCACGACCCTGCCGCCTGCGGCATTTTCTTCCGCCACGGCGAAGGCCCAGAGGTTAATCCAGTCTATGATGGTGAGGGCGTCCGTTCGGTTATCATGGAAGAGTTTTTCCAAGCGGCTGTAAATGATGGGTGCGCGGCGGGTGAGTTTAAGGGGGCCGGGGAGTGTGCCGGGGGTGGAGATGCCACGCTCAATGGCTGCGCTCATGGTATTGCAGAGGTGGCGTATGCGGTGGGTGACAAGCTGCATGGGGCGCAAGGACCCTTCGTTGCAGCGCACGGCTCCGGCTATGGTGATGTTCTCCCTGCGGCAGAGCTCGATAAGCTCGGAGCAGGTGCTGAATTGGTACGGCACGGGGCGGGTGCTTACGGCGTTCTGGCTCGCCATCTCGCTGCGGCGGCGCACTGCTCCACCACCCACGGAGAAGAAGGTTTCTTCATATAGCAGCTCTCCGGAGGCTGTGAGGGCGCGCAGGCGCATGCCGTTTGAGTGCTCCGGCAGGGTTACATCTTTATTCAGGATGATATCCTGCTCTGTTCTGAAGGGGATGGCGTGCTTGCCTCCGAGGGTAATTTGACCGGAGTTGTGTACCTGTGAGAGGTAATCTGTGTTCAGGTCAAATGTTTCAGCATCCAGTCCCAGCAGGCCGTAAACCACGGCTCCGGGTGTGCCGTGACCTTCACCGGTGAGGGCGAGGGAGCCGTACAGCTCAGTCTCAACCCGGGCGGTGCGGATCAGGTAATCCTGCTCTTCCAAATCCTTTGCAAACTGAGCTGCTGCGCGCATGGGGCCCATAGTGTGTGAGCTTGAGGGGCCAATGCCGATGGAGAAGATATCAAACAGGCTGGTGTACATGGGTGGACCAGATGAGGAATGCTGAAAAAAATCCCGCTCGCCGGCCTGCAGTAAGCAGTCCCGGCGAGCGGGGAAGATTAATCCGTATGTTGTAAGGCGGCAATCATACTTAGATGACGCCCAGTTCCTTGCCGGCCTGTGCGAAGGCGGCGATGGCGCGGTCCAGCTGCTCGGTGGTGTGAGCGGCGGAAATCTGGGTGCGGATGCGTGCCTGGCCCTTGGGAACCACGGGGTAGAAGAAGCCCATGGCGTATACACCCAGCTCCAGAAGGCGGTTGCTCATGCGCTGAGAGAGGGCTGCGTCACCCAGCATGACGGGCACGATGGCGTGGCCGGCGCCGGCGAGGGTGAAGCCGCACTGCTCCATGCCCTTGCGGAAGTAGGCAGCGTTGCTCTGTACGCGCTCGGTGAGCTCGGTGGAGGCCTCAAGCATGTCAATCACCTTGATGGTGGTGGCGGCGATGGCGGGCATCACGCTGTTGGAGAACAGGTAGGGGCGGGACTTCTGGCGCAGCATGTCCACGATTTCCTTGCGGGCGCTCACGTAGCCGCCGGAGGCGCCACCCAGAGCCTTACCGAAGGTGCCGGTGGTGATGTCTACCTTACCGAAGAGGCCGCAGTGCTCGTGCGTGCCACGGCCACGGCTGCCCAGCACGCCTGTGGCGTGGGACTCATCAAAGTGTACCAGTGCGCCGTATTTGGCGGCAATCTCGTGAATCTTGTCCAGGCTGGCTACGATGCCGTCCATGGAGAATACGCCGTCCGTGGAAACGAGGATGGTGCGGGCGCCATTGGCCTTAGCCTCCTGAAGCTTGGCTTCGAGGTCTGCCATGTCGTTATTGGCGTAGCGGTAGCGGGCGGCCTTGCAGAGGCGCACACCGTCAATGATGGAGGCGTGGTTCAGGGAGTCAGACACGATGGCGTCATCCTTCGTGAGAAGAGCCTCAAAGAGACCGCCGTTAGCATCAAAGCAAGAACCGAAGAGGATGGTGTCCTCTGTGCCGAGGAAGGCGCTGAGGCGCTCCTCAAGCTGCTGGTGGAGGGTCTGGGTACCGCAAATGAAGCGCACGGAGGCCATGCCGAAGCCCCAGCGGTCAATAGCCTCCTTAGCGGCCTTTTCCAGCTCAGGGTGATTGGCGAGGCCAAGGTAGTTATTGGCGCACATGTTGATGACCTTGCTGCCATCCTTCAGGCCTACCTCGGAGAACTGAGGTGTGGCGATGTAGCGCTCCTGCTTGTAGAGGCCGGCCTCTTTCAGAGCGGCGAGGTCGGTGATGATGCGGTTCTTGAAATCTTCGTTGTACATAATGGGGTACTGCCTTTGTTTGGCGGGCAGGGCATTTTATTCCTTAGGCGTGTAAATGTCAATTGCTTTTGCGTCTTGCCCGGCCCGTATGGCGCAAAAAAGCCTCATTCTTTCGGTGAAAGAATGAGGCTAGTGGGGATAAGTTTTGGAAATTAGTAATTTACCTGCTCAAGTTTGGGAGCATTGATGATATTCATGACTTCCTGACCGGGCTGAGCTGCATTGGGCAGCGGGGTGAGCACGCGGGTGTCATACGGGGCGAAGTCAGCCTCGGGGCGAATGTTGCCACCGGTTGCGAGGGAGAAGTAGCCACGGACGGGATTGCGGCGGCAGTTAATCTCCATGTTCGGATTAGCATCACGCGTGAAGCGGAACTCAGTAGCCTGATTCCACTCGCTGCCGGTCCAGCGCCATGCGGGGCCGAACGTAGCACGGCGCTCATGGTTTTTGGAGTCAACGTTGCGCATGAAATCTTCTACGAAACCACAGCCACCGCCCAGACCACGGCTCAGGGCCTGAATGCGCCAGCAGCTGATGAGCTCCCAGCGGTTGGTCTCCGGATCCCAGATGTAGCCGGCAATCTGGCGGAAGTCTTCGCCATCCTCCTTTTCCACTACGAGGGTACGGATGACTTCACCTTCCCTCCATGCAAAGGGGCGCATGGAGTTACCACCTGTACCTTCACCACCGAAACGGCGGGTCGTGACGAGGCGGCCGCGCTGCACAAGCTTGGCGCGCTCTTCCTCAGGGGCAGCGTGGGGATTGTCGCCGGTATCCTTGGCGTCCCAGATGGAGAAGATGGCCACGCGGCGCGGCTGGCCGTTGGCGTCCCGTTCGCAGAGTTCCTGTACACCGATGTAACCGCAGCTGAAGTTATTCACTGCGAAGTAGGTGCCGGGAGCGCTGCGTTCAACGACGGCCTCTGTGTATGCTGCGTTGTGGAACGGCAGCTGGGGCAGGTAGCCGAGGTGCACGGAGGTACACTGGCGCCTTGCCATGTTTTCAGGTGCCCAGTAATCAGAATAGCGATCAGCCTTGACTTCTTGACTGAACAGTGCAGCCAGAGCCAGAACTCCTGCCAGAATAGTGTTTACGGGTTTCATCGCGAAGCATTATAGCATATAAGTTTCCCTAGTGCAAGTATAACGTATAGGTGAGTCGAAGTTTGCTCATTTACCATACGTATTGAAGTTAGCCGTGCGCCTGTAAAGCAGAACCCCGCGCCTTACGGGCACGGGGTGTTATCTTTCAGCACCGGTCTAGCTTTCATGGACGCAATCGGTGCTTATACAGATGGAAGATTCTGCTTATTTTCCTTTTTCCTCAAGCTTAGCCTTGACCTTTTCTTCCACTTCGGCGTAGAGGTCAGGGTTAGCGCGGAGGGCTTCCTTGGCGGCGTCGCGGCCTTGGGCGAGCTGGCTGCCATTGTAGCTGAACCAGGAACCACGCTTCTGGATGACGTCGTACTCCATGGCGAGGTCAATCAGGCTGCCAACGGAGGAGATGCCTTCGTTGTACATGATGTCGAACTCGCATTCAGTGAAGGGAGGAGCCACTTTGTTCTTAACTACCTTGAGTTTGGTGCGGTTGCCGGCCACGGTGCCATCAGCACCCTTAATCTGGCCGATACGGCGAATGTCGCAGCGTACGGAAGCGTAGAACTTCAGGGCGCGACCGCCGGGGGTGGTTTCGGGGTTGCCGAACATGACGCCGATTTTCTCACGAATCTGGTTCGTGAAGATGCAGACGGTGCGGGCCTTGGCGATAAGAGAGGTGAGCTTGCGCAGCGCAGCACTCATCAGGCGGGCTTGGGCACCCACGGTGCTGTCACCGATTTCGCCTTCGAGCTCTTGGCGCGTGACGAGAGCGGCCACGGAGTCCACCACGATGACGTCAATGGCGTTGGAGCGTACGAGGGCTTCGCAAATCTGCAGTGCTTCTTCACCGCTGTTCGGCTGGGAGACGAGGAGGTCATCCAGATTCACGCCAAGCTTAGCAGCATAGGCGGGGTCCAGAGCGTGCTCCACGTCAATGAAGGCAGCGAGGCCGCCGGCACGCTGAGCCTGAGCGATGACGGTGAGGGTAAGTGTGGTTTTACCGGAGGATTCAGGGCCGAATACTTCTACGATACGGCCACGGGGTACACCGCCGGCACCGAGTGCGCGGTCGATGAGGAGATTACCGGTGGGGATGACTTCCACTTCCATGGTTTTCTTGTCACCCAAGCGCATGATGGCGTTCTCGCCGAAATCTTTCTGTATCTGGAGCATGGCGGCATCCAGCGCGCGCTGACGCTGGGCCTGCAGCTTCTCCTGTTCGGGAAAAAGTTCTTTACTCATATCAATGCTGAGCTTACCTGTTCGTGCAGCTGCTTGCAAGCACAAAATCTGGCAGTATCCGAAAAAGGGCGGTACCTTATACGGCGTAAACAGGGTGGCTTGTAAGGCGGGCGTTTTAGGGCTCTTCTGCGGTGTTCTTCAGCAGGGCTGCACATTCAGTATGGCCCGCCTCTTCTGCCAGCTGAAGAGGCGTTTTTCCGGAGGAGTCCTTGCGCTGCATGTCTATGCCCGGAAGCTTCATTAGAAGGTTCAGTGCGCCGGGGAAGTTATGTGCGGCGGCTATGTGTGGCCCGTAAAGATATACCGGGATAGGCAGAAGCACGAGGGGCAGGAAGGCGGCTGCTGTGAGCACGCGGCGGCGTATCTTGCGGAGAGCCTGTTGGCGCATGGCTTCCTGTATCATCTCTACACAGGCACTGTGCTCGGCATCTCGCGCGGCTCGCAGGGGGCTGCGACCGCGTGTATCCGTCGCCGTGAGGTCGATACCTTTGTGAGCCAGCAGGAGCTTCAGGCTGCGGGTGCGCCCTTCTTCTGCAGCGCGTGTGAGCGGAGTGACTCCGTCTTTATCCGCTAGGTTGACGAGGATGCCTGGCACTTTCAGTAGGAGTTCCACGCAGCGGGCATGTCCCATGCCGGCTGCCGTGTACAGGGCTGTGTGGCCGCAGTTGGTTGTGTGGTTAACATCCGTACCCGGAGCTGCCAGCAGGCGTTTCACACAGGCGGGGTGATTTCTTGCTGCTGCGAGGATGATGGGGGAGGCGCCGCTGTCATCCATTGGGTTCAAATCTGTTTCCGGGCAATCCAGCAGGAGTTGCAGGCAGTTGGCCTGACCAGCTGCAGCGGCGATGCAAAGTGCAGTTTCTGCTTTATGGGTGAGGAGATTCACATCTGCCCCTGCTTCCATCAGGTGGCGCATGCATTCTGTGTGGCCATTTCTTGCCGCATGGCAGAGGGGGGATTCTCCGGTTTGGCTGGTGGCGTCCACGTTCACGAGATTGCATTTCAGTAGTAGTTGCACGCACTCGGACAGGCCACAGGCTGCGGCGCGGTGGAGGGGAGTCTCGCCTTTTTGGTTTGTGCAGTTCGGCTCAACGCCGGGAGCTGCGAGCAGCATGCGCAGGAGCTTGGGCTGGCCGGAGGCTGCTAGGTGCAGAGGCGTCTCACCGGCTGCATCAGCTGCAAGCATATCCGTGCCTTCTGTAGCGAGAAGCTGTTTCACTTTGTCAGCAGCACCATCAGCCACAGCGAGGTACAGCGGTGGATAATCTCCGGCGGAGAAGGATTCAGCCCCCACGAGAAGTTTAATGCAGGCTTTGTGGCCGGCTGCCGCCGCGAGGGTGAGGGGTGTTTGCTCATCTTTGTTACGGCGGTTGGTGCCGGCCTTACCGACACGTAGAAGAAGTTTCACGCCTTCGGTATATCCTTTTGCAGCCGCGAGGTGCAGGGGGGTATTCCCGGAGTAATCAGCTGTGTTAACCTGTATGCCGGCAGCTTTCAGCAGGAGCTCGGTGCAGGCCGGTTCCTCCTTGTTGATGGCGTGGTGCAGAGGGGTGTGTCCGGAGGCATCCGGCAGGTTCGGGTTTACGCCATCAGTTGCCAGGAGCAGCTTCAGGCATTCAGCCCGGCCGCAGGCTGCGGCGCGGCAGAGTGGAGGAAGGCCGCCGGGATCAGGCTGAGTGAGTGCGTTTTTCTCAGCCGCGAGGGCTTGGGGAATTTCTTCGGGGCGGTTCCGGATGATGGCGAGGTACAGCGGGGAATATCCGGCGGTAATGGCGCCGGGGGTATTCAGCATGAGGCGTATGCATTCCGCGTGGTCTTGGCGTATGGCTTCGCTGAGGGCTGTGCAACCGTAATAGTCCTCCAGCTCGGTGTGGATGCCGGGTACGGAGAGTAGGCGTTGCACGCAGTCTTCATGCCCACCATGGCAGGCGAGAATGAGCGGGGTACGGCCATTATCATCCGTTACTTCGGTGGAAACGCCTGCGGCTAACAGCAGGCTGAGCTTGTCATGTTCACCACGTGCTGCAGCACGCAGCAGCTGCTCAGGGTATTCCTCCGGGCTGATGTTTTTTTGACTCAGTGTGGCAAGGGCTGAGGTAGCGTCCGGTATGGATACAGTAGGTTCTTCCGTGTGGGGTGTTTGTGGCCCCGGAAGCTCGAAAAGCCAGTCCTCTGCGTTGGACCATCGGTCTGCCGGGCGTATGCTCAGGGCGCGGTCTATGCCGCTGAGAAGGTCTACTGAGTAGCGGCCTTGTAGTTCTTTCCTGTGGCTGAGTGGCAGGTATTCCTCCTTACCTTGTGCACGCAGCACGGCGTTGGGTGGTGTTTGGCCGGTGATGAGCGTGTGGAAGGTGGCGCCAAGCGCGTATATATCAGCCGCGAGTGTGCCTTTCAGGCTGCCTCGGAGCTGTTCGGGGGGCATGAAATCCTTGTGGTGTGAGGCGGCGAGGCCGGGTGCTGCATCCACGAGAATGGGGGTGCGGCCATCATGCAGCAGGATGTTGCCGGGGTGTAAATCATGGTGGGCGAGGCCTTCGGTATGCAGGTAATCCAACCCGGCAAGGATGTTCCGCAGCAATGGCAGCAGGCGGCTTTCTGATAAGCGTGCAGGCGGAGGTAGCGCATGCTGAATGCAGGGCGCTTCTACATATGCGCTCACGCAGTAGGCTGTGCCCAGCTCTTCGAAGCAGGTCACACCTGTGGCTAAGTTCGGATGGCTCAGCTGTGAAAGTATGCCGGCGTCCTCCAAGAAGGATTCAAGAGAACTCTGCCACTGCTCTTTCTGCAGTTCCTCCGCATGGCTCACGCGCATGGCGATGGAATGGCGCTGGGTGATGCCGGCGGGGAAGTGTTCCTTAATGACGACGAAGCGGTGGTTAAGCGTGTTCTCTGCCAGATAGGTAATGGCGGAATTGCCGAAACCAAGCGTGCGGATGATTTCGAAATGTTGCAGCATGAAGCCGGGCGGAAGCGCGGGCGGTTCCGTGCGGGCAGCGGAGGACAACGGCGCGGCGGCGGGTGAGGCCGGGCTGGTGGGGGCAGTCATATGGCGGAGGCGCGTCAGTTTTGCGGGCGGAACATTTTTTCCACGTACTTGGCTATCATGTCCACCTCGATATCAACGATGCTTCCCACCTCATAGCAGTGCATGATGGTGCGCTGCCAGGTGTGCGGAGTAATCCAGAACTCCAGCTCTCCGCCTTCATGAATGGCCGCGATGGTGAGTGAAACTCCATCAATGGTGATGCTGCCTTTATCAATGGTATAACGGGTGAGATGCTCGGGGATGCGGATGCGCACCATATGGTCCTGACCTACGGGGGTGATGGAGGTGATGCTGCCCGTGCAGTCCACATGGCCCATAACGAGGTGCCCGCCGAAGCGGCCATTAGACATCATGGCTCGCTCCAGATTGCAGAGTGAGCCTTCCACCAGTGTACCCAGTGAGGTAACACGCATGGTCTGGGTGAGCAGGTCAAACTCTACGTTTGTGCCTTCTACTTTATCAACAGTAAGGCAGCAGCCATTTACTGCCACGGAGTCTCCGAGGGTGAGCTCAGCAGCAAAAGGAATCTGGATGGTGTAGCGCGCACCCTTTTCTACAGGGGTGCGCTTTACTACGGTGCCGGTGCATTCAACAATACCGGTGAACATGTGCGTTTGTCAGGTTTCAGCGAATGAGGATGAAGAACAGGAACATGATGGTGGTGGGCAGGAAGGCCCACAGGAAGAGCTTCAGGGCGCTGATGCCGCTCTTGAAGTACTTACCAAGGATAGCCTGACCGGCGGGGTTCGGCGCATTTGCGATGACGGTGAGACCGCCACCCGTCACGGCACCTGCCACGATGGCGTACTTAATCTCCTCCTGAAGGTTCGGCACTGTGCTGGCCAAGAAGGTCACGGAGGCGTTATCGTTGAATGCGGTCAGAATGCTGGCCACGCCCATGGTGACGGTGGCGCCCAGCTCAGCGAGGGCCTGCAGCATGGGCTGCATCCACCAGCCCTGTACGCCGCCCATTACCAGCAGGCCTGCAAGGAAGAAGGCCACCAGCATGGGTACTTTAATAGAGAAGGCGTTCTGGTACTGCGGAGTAGCCATGGTGAAGCCAAGGAAGAACATGAAACCGCCAATGAAGCAGGCCGGGTGGTGGGCGAAGTATACCGTCCAAGCCAGGAAGAGGATGGAGGTGATGTATACCCACACGGGGATGATATCCTGACGGTCCTCCCAGGAGGTAGGTACGGCACTGTCATATGCGCTGTTGATGCGCTGCACCTCTGCCAAGCGGGCGAACTCCTTGCGGAATATCATGAAGTAAATCACATTCGCCAGAACAATGCCGACGATGGCTTTCCAGCCGAAATGCAGGAACATGTGGCCCATGCCCCAGTCCCATTTGCCGGCCACCATAACGATGGGCGGAGCGGCGAAATGCGTGAGCGTGCCACCCACGGAGACGTTCACGAAGAGCAGGGCAATCGTGGCGTACTTAAGGGAATCGCAGGGCTTAAGCTGATAGAACTTCTTGCCCAGAAGAATGGCTGCCAGGGTCATGGCGGCAGGCTCGGTGATGAATGAGCCCAGAAGCGGGGCAAT
Source organism: Akkermansia sp. (assembly GCA_045652085.1). Classification (GTDB taxonomy): domain Bacteria; phylum Verrucomicrobiota; class Verrucomicrobiia; order Verrucomicrobiales; family Akkermansiaceae; genus Akkermansia. The sequence continues at coordinate 99,058 of JAZRTR010000034.1, read as the reverse complement.
GCAGAGTACGGAGAGCCACCAAGCGGCCGGTGTGCCCTTGCCCAGAGAGGCGCCGAACTTCAGCGTGTTTTCAGCCAAGCGGTAGATGGGGCGGGAGGAGGCAATAACCATCACTACAGCCACGAAAAGCGGCTCCGTGAAGCTGGTGTCGTGGTCAATGTACAGCAGGAAATCCTCCATGGAGTAGTAGCTGTTGCAAACCAGAGCGAAGGGAATAATCCACAGGCCGAACACTACTTCTACCTCACCTAAGAAGTGGCAGAGCGTGGAGGTGAAGGATACGGGCACGCGCTGCTCCGGGTGGAGAATGCGGAACTTCTCCTGCTTGAGCTTCTGCTTGTGATCGTGCTCCAGCTTGTGAGCCAGTGCCTGGAACTTCGGTGCCATGAAGGTGTGCAGAATAGCAAAGAGGAAGATGAGGGTGGCAGCCAGATTAAAGTTATCCACTTCCACACGGTGGCAGAGTTTTTGCCAGAGTGTCATGCCTTCTTCCTCGGATGCGTAGATGCTCAGGGGGATGGGGAAGCGGCTGTATTGCTCCTTGTCGCCCGTGTAGTGGCGGGTCCAAGCGGGGATTTCGTCCTTGGCGCGGTTCCAGACGATTTCGCCGCAATCCGGGCAGGGCATACCATTTGAAGGCGGCAGGAAGCGGGCTTTCATGCGGGCGTGTTCCAGCGCGGTGTGGCCGTCAAAAGCATGGTGTTCTCGCAAGTTCAAGTAGCCCAGCAGGAAGCGGTAGCTCATATCATGTGAGGCTGCGCGCAGAGCAGCACGTGCGCGGTCGCTCAGGTTAGGTGCGTTCGCAATGAGCTCTTCCTTCAGCTCATCTTCAGTTTTTGCTCGTTCTGCCGGTACCTCTTCGGCCAGCACGGTGGCTGTTTCAGCTGCAGGTGTTTCTGCTACTGTCTCAGCCGGAGTTTCAGCTGTAATTGTTATTGTTTCCGGAGCGGGGGCGGGCTGTACCGCCTCTTCTTGTGAGAAAGCGGTATATCCCAGAAAAGATAAGCATGCCAGGGCTATCTGATATTTCAACATCTGCATGGCGTGTAAGTAACGTTAGTGCACCCATGCTAGCATAAATGCAGCCACTTGGCGAGTGAAAAATTTTGTCCGAGTTTGAAAATTAGTCATAAATGGCTGAAAGGAAAAAGAAAACCGCACTAAGCTGATGGCTCAGTGCGGTTTGGAAAATATCTGATATTCTTAATCAGTCCTGTTTTTCCTCGGCTGCGGGAGCTTCCTCGGTTGTTTCAGCAGGAGCCTCAGCGGCGGGTGTTTCTTCCGGGGTGTCCGGCTGCTCAGCTTTCTCCGGAGTATCCGGGCGCTCGCTGGCAGCGCTCACCATCAGCTCGCGGCCCATGAAGGGCTGGCCGTGCAGTACTTCTGCGGCCTTGCGGGCGTCATCAAGGTAACGCATTTCCACGAAGGCGTATCCTTTGCTCTTGTGAGTGCGGGGATTGTAGATGATTTCCACGCTCTTCACATTGCCGAAACCTTTGAAGAGGTCTTCGAGCTCGCTTTCGTTTGCCTCGTAAGAGAGGTTGCCTACGTAGAGACGGGCATTGCGAGTGGGCGGGGTGGAGGTAGCGCGGCGGCGGCCTTTGTTACCTGCGGCGGGATTGCCGCCGTTGTTGTTAGTTTTGGCCACGCGTACCTTTTGGGGAGGATTGTTACGCTGGTTTTTCTCTCGTTTGGGGGCTTCCTTTTCCTTCTTCTTGAAGCCGAAGAAGCTCAGGATGCGCTGGAGAAGCGAGGGTTTGCGTGCGGGAGTGGGCTCGGGGCGCGGCATGCGCTGCCTGCGGCGGCGGCCCTGATTGTTATTTCTGCGGCGGCGGGCGCCTTGGCCCTGCCTGCCTTGCGTGTGGTGTTCAGCCATTGTTGTTTTTTATTGTGTAGCGCGTGGCGCATCATCGCGGCCTGTAATTCACACTCAGGCCGGGTGCAGCCACTGCGCTGCGGTGATTTTTGTATGTGCTATGCGGGGTGGGCACTGCTGCATATCAGAGAGAGAAGCTGTGCCATGGCGGTATGAAGATACGCTGCCCCTGCGAGACAGTATGCACAAAGTGATTGAAATTGCAAGCCTTTATTGCGTCATTTAGGGCTTGTGGGGTAAGAAGTGCTTATTCTCTGCGCCTAATGGCTGAAATTACAGGCTCCAGAGCTCGAATAGCTCTTCCGGTAGTGTGGTGAGGAAACGTGAGGGCGGGCAGAATTGGCTATCGTAGCTGTGGCCGTTATAGCGGGGGTAAGTGAGGTAAAGCTGGTCCTCCGCGCGGGTGATGGCCACGTAGAAAAGGCGGGTTTCTTCTTCCATGTCATCCGTGTCACCGGAGGAGATGACTCTGTAATGAGGGAAGAGGCCTTCCCCCAGAAAGATGACGAAGACGATTTTCCACTCCAGCCCCTTTGCTTGGTGGATGGTGGAGAGGGTCACGCAGTCATCTTCCTTGGCTGTTTCTTGGTCTACCTCGCTCATGAGCGCCACTTGGCTGAGGAAGGATTCCAAATCCGGAGTATCTGCGAGGGATTTTTCCAGCTGGCCTATGTCTTCCATGCGCTCCTCGTAGTTATCATAGGTGGTGCGCAGGTAGGCATCCATGAAGTTTCGGATGAGCCTTACGAGTTCCCGTGGCGTGAGCTCGTGGTCTTCCGGGTGGAGGCTATCTATGGAGGTGAGGAATCCCCGCCAGTGCAGGCGGGCAGCGGCAGGTACGCTGATTTTATCCATCACTTCCGTGTGCGGGGCTGTGATGGTGGTGGCCTCCGGGTGCTTGGAGAACCAGTCTTCAGCTGTGGAAATCCAGCCTTGCCAGAGTTTGGCCGCGGTGGCATCACCCACGCGCGGGAAGGTGCTGACGATGCGGCGGAATGCCACTTCATCCCGGGGGTTGGAGAGCAGGCGCAGCCAAGCCACGATATCCTTGATATGGGCCTGTTCAAAGAAGCGCAGTCCGCTGGTGATGCGGAAGGGAATGTGATTGCGCGCGAGTTCCATCTGCACGTCCATGCTGTGGAAGTGCGCACGGTAGAGCACAGCGATGTCTTTGCCCGGTACGCCATCCGCCAGCAGTTCATCAATACGCTGTGCTACAAAACGCGCCTCTGTGCGGTTGTCCGGTGCCGGAACTACGGCGGGTTTCAGTCTGCCTTCACCGCGCGCGGGGCGAAGGGTTTTGACGAACTGGCGTGTATTCTGCGCGATAGCGGCGTTGGAGATATTCAGAATGGCGGGCACGCTCCGGTAGTTTGTCTCTATCTTGTAGATGACGGCATCCGGATACGTGGTGGAGAAGTCAAAGATGTGGTCTACATTAGCTCCACGCCAAGAGTAGATGCTCTGGGCATCATCTCCCACTACCATGAGGGAGGTCTCGCTGCCGCCGGAGAGTAAATCAATGAGTTCTGCCTGTAGGGTGTTCGTGTCCTGGTACTCATCCACGAGCACATGGAGGAAGCGGTCCTGCAGGTCGTTGCGCACGTCCTCATGTTCGCGCAGGAGGCGGATGAGGTTCGTGAGCAGGTCATCGAAATCCATCGCATTGCTTTCCTGCTTGCGGGCACGGTAGCCTTCAAATATCTTGCTGATAGCTTCCTCAAAGCGCTCTAGATGCGCGTAGTCATCAGCGAGCGTCTGCTGCCAGGAGCGCCCGGTGTTGATGGCAAGGCTGTGGAGGCTGATGAGGACTTCCGGCTTGGGGAAGCGGTCACTCTTGGTGGTTTTGCCGGAGAATTGTTTAATGAGGGAGCGGAAGAGTGCGCGCTGGTCATCGCCATCCAGAATGGAGAAGCCGGGCTGATAGCCGAGGCGCTGAGCGTGGCGGCGCAGGAGGCGGTTTGCGACTGAGTGGAACGTGCCACCCCATATCTGGTCATTCCCTCGGCCGGTCAGGCTGCCCACGCGTTCGAGCATTTCTCGCGCTGCCTTGTTTGTGAAGGTGAGGAGTAGAATGCGCCAAGGTGGCACGCCGCTGTCCAGCAGGCGTGCCACCCTGTAAGTGAGTGTGCGTGTTTTGCCGCTGCCTGCACCCGCTATGACGAGGGCGTGGCGGGCCTCTGTGGTGACTGCTGCATATTGCTCAGGATTGAGCTCAGCCGCGTAGTCACGCCCACCTGTAGCAGGGCGCAGCACGTACTTCATGACTCGAAGTCGAGGTAGATTTCAGCGCGGCGGTTTTCACCGCGGATGTAGTCGACGGTCTGCTCGGAGTCCGTGGCTGTGGGGAGACGGCGGGGCTGGCTCATGCCAAGGCCGTGCGTGGTAATCTGGTCTGCACTAGCACCGTACCCTACGAGGGCTTCCTTTACAGCGGCGGCGCGGCGCTCAGAGAGTGACTGATTGTAACGCTCAGTACCTACGTCATCCGTGTGGCCGGAGATGTTAAGGCGGCGATCCGTTCCCTTCAGGAGCTCAGCGATAATCTGGAGCTGGCGAAGTGAGCGCGGTGTGAGGTCTGCCTCGTTGAAGCCGAAGAAGAGTGCGATGGAATCACCACCTCTGGGGTTCTTTACGATGGGGAAGTAACGCCCGCCTTCAGCAACAGCGCTGTTTTCATAGCTGAGCAGCAGTCCTTCGAGGCCGGCTGCCTTTACGCGCCAGCCCTCAGGTGTGCGGGCAAGCTCAATGGCGATGCGTGCTTCCTGAGTGATTTCAGGATTGGAAGAGGTGAGGTAGACGAGGTTGCCGGCGAATCCGTCATTCACGAAGGTATTGCGGATGGGGCTGTGCTCGCGCATTCTGAAGTTGTCCTCCTCGAAAATCATGCAGAGACCAGCCACCGTGGCGAAGCTGATTTCTTCACCGGTAATCATGCTGCAAGCTTTAACCATGTCTCCGTTGCGTACAGCCTCAAAGAAGCCCTCCGTAGCGGTGATGTGATCACTTTCGGCGGTGATGGCGGTCTTGTCTGCGGGGACGGTGGAAGCGTTTTCGATGATGGCGACGCCGTTTCTGTCCGTCACGACATCCATAACGAGGTCTTCAGAACCGTTGGTGGTGTGAACGCGGAAGCGGGTGACCTTATTTCCGTCCTCACGGCGGCTGTTGGCCGTCTCAATGAGTTCTCCCGGGGTATTGTTTGCTGCCCACGTCTGAATGACGGCTGCTGCGGAATCCGTCATCAGTCGGCGATTGATAAGGTATTCCAAGGCAGCTTTCAGGTCACCATGGCGAATGGCTTCAAGAGCAAGAAGTGCTACTCTGTGCTCTTCATTTCGTGCGGATTCGGGGTTCGGCAGCGTGAAATCGGGAGTTGCGGGGGGAGTAACCTCCTCGGGGGTGGTGGAATCACTCTGCTCGGGTTCGGAGGGCTCGTCATCCTGCTCTGCGGGTTCATCGGGAGTGATCGGCTCAACGGGAGTGACCGGTTCAACGGGGGGCTGGGGTTCAGCGGGAACAGACGGTTCGGGGGTGGGTTCCTGTACCTGCGGCTCATCCGTGGTCGGCGTGGTAGCAGGTGTTTCGCTGCTGTTAGTCATCTGACTGCGGTTTGCATCAGTCTCGGTGCCGGGGGAGGCGATGGTGGCAATCTGGCCTACTCCGGGAATGAGATTGTTGGTGAATGCATAATATAAGCCACCGCCTACGCCTGCTGTGGCGAGGAAGGATACGAGAAAAAGTACGATGCTGCGTTTCATTTATCTGAGGAATTGTGAAGGATTTACCTGAATAGTGTCTGTATTGTTAGAAGATGAAGAGTGTATGGTAGCCGGAGCTGCGTGGGCGGTTTCGCGTATCACGAGCCTGCGTACCTGTTCGTATGGGTCTTGTATGGCAGGAGCCGGGTGTGCGGCGATGAGCTCAGCAGGGTTGAGGCGGTTCATGGTGCCGGCCGGGTGGTAACCGGGCATGCCTGCTTCCTGACTGAGGGATTGAATGGCTTCAAAGTGCAAGTGTGCGAGGTAGGTCCCGTCTGCCGTGCCGATGTTGCCTATGCGCTGGCCTCGGCCTACGAGTTGACCGGGGTGCACAGTACTTTCCTGAAGGTGGGCGTAAAAGGTCTGAATGATGTCAGAGCTACCCGGCAGGCGGTGAGCGATGATGACCACGTTTCCCCAATCCGGGGAGGGGCAACCGCTGTACAGTACCAGGCCACGGGCGGCGGCGCATACGGGCTCGCCCTCATCCGTGTTTTCTCCGCCTATGCCGTTGAGGTCTTGCCCGGTGTGGAGGCCGCCGCGGCGGTCATTTTGCTCCGCGAATCCCTGCGCATCATACATCATGGCCATGTTAGGCGCGCCAACGGGCCATTGGAAGCCATCCGCTAGGGGGATGCGTACCATCTGGCTCGCCGTGAGCTGGATGAGGCCGGGCATAATGGTGGAGGGCATGCTGCTGAGCGGTTCTGCTGCGGCAAAGGCGCTCTCACCGGCTTGTTCTGCTCGGCCGGCGGCTCCTGAACCATGGGTGGATACATAGTAAGACCCCGCCACAACTCCCGTGACCAGAAGGCCAAGGAAGGTGAGTTTGAACGGGTTTTTGTACCACCTTTTTTTCATGCGCGGAATTATACTAGACTGCTTGATTTTGTGCAAGCAAAATAGGTAAGATTTTCGGTCAACAAGCGCTGAATCATCCCACTTACTGCTCTGACACGCCTTGTACGCTTTTTGTTCAAAGCTGTATGTTTTTATGTCACGGAGCCAAGATTTTTTATATTTCTCGCGTCCTCTTTTCGTGCCCCAAAAGTCCTCACCACTTACCATTACTGATGTTCACAGCTATCACATTTAGCAAAAAAAGACCGCCATAGGCGGTCTGGAAAAAAGTGAAAAGGATATCGGTTTACTTTACAGTAACTGCATCCCCGTCTGTGCTTCGGCCCTTGGTAGGCGAAGTGAAGATAATATCCGTGTTGAAACCGGAGAATGTGTCAATGATGCGAGCGGTATTAGCGCCGGTCTTGACATAGGTAACCGTGCCGGTTTCGTAGGGATAGGAATTGCTGCCGGCGTTAAAGGTATATGCTTCAGCGGATACATAGATTGTCTTTCCGGCAACGGAGGTCGGAGCAAAGCCTGCAGGAACAGCGGGTGCAGCTGCAGCAACAGGAGCTGTGTCAGAAACGCCGGTTACGACAGGAGTGCAGGCCACAAATGTGGTGGCCACTGCTACAGAGAGAAGAAGTTGTGTTTTCATGACGGAATAATATTAAGCAGGTAATACGACACCACCTAGGCATAGTCTAACATCATCCCTGCAACATTCAAGGAAAAAACCGATTACTTCCCCTTGTAATTCTGTTATACTCCCGGCCGTTTGAATTCCCAAGTTTTTTTACTGCTTTTCCGGGTCAGTGGGATTTTCCTGCTGGTGCCTAGGCTTGTAGTGGGTGAGCGGTGTGCGCTTTTTCTTCTTCTTGGGGGAGAAGTATTCAGGGTGGGCGTCAGCCCAGGCCTGATAGAGGTCCGGGCGGTTAGCTTTCGTGCGGGCGAGTGCCTGCTCCAGCTTCCATTCGGCCATGGCCTTATGGTTTCCGGAGAGGAATACCTCCGGTACTGCCATGCCGCGGAAGACGTTCGGCTTGGTGTATGCCGGGGCTTCCAGCAGTCCGTTAGCAAAGGATTCTTCCTCACTGCTGCGAGCGTCTCCCAATGCTCCGGGAAGCAGGCGTGCTATGGCATCAATTACGACCACGGCTGCGATGGCGCCGTTCGTGAGAATGTAATCACCGATGGAGAGTTCCATATCCACCAGTGTGTCAATAACGCGCTGATCCACGCCCTCGTAATGCCCGCAGAGGAAGATGTAGTGCACGTCTGCATCCTCTGCCATGCAAGGGGCTGCGAGCTCTTCTGCCACAGGTTGGGAGAAGACGCGTCCCTGAGGGGTCATGAGGATGACCTTTGTGTTTTCCCGGCGCAGTTCTTCGATGGCCTCGAAGATAGGCTCGCACTTCATGAGCATACCCTGGCCGCCGCCGCAGAGGTAGTCATCCGTGCGGTGGTGCTTGTCATGCGCCCAGTCTCGCAGTTGGTGGGCGCGTACGTCAATGATTCCCTTGTTGGCCGCCCTGCCCATGATGCTCTGGGAGAGCGGGGTGGTAATGAGCTCAGGGAAGAGGGTGAGGACGTCAATGGTAAGCATGGCTGTGCGGAGATGGGCGAGCTGCGAATTACGAATCTGAGCATCGTAACCCGCAGCTCGCTGATTTACAATAGTTGATTACATGTTGTGGCGGAGCATGCCTTCGATGTAGGCATCAATATTGCCATCCATGACATCCTGAATGTTACCGGATTCCACACCCGTGCGGAGGTCCTTCACCATCTGGTAGGGCTGGAACACGTAGGAGCGAATCTGGTTACCCCAGGCGATATCGCCCTTCTCGGAGTACTGGCGGTCTGCTTCAGCACGTTTGCGGTCTTCCTCCAGCTGGATGAGGCGGGCCTTGAGCATGCGCATGGCTTCTTCGCGGTTGCGGAGCTGGGAACGCTGCGTCTGGCAGGCCACGATGATGCCGGTGGGAAGGTGGGTAAGACGCACGGCTGTTTCCACCTTGTTCACGTTCTGACCACCTTTACCGCCGGAGCGGTAGGTGTCCATCTTCACGTCCGCCTCCTTCACTTCGATTTCGATGTCATCGGAAATATCCGGGGTGGCGTCCAGAGAGCAGAAAGAGGTGTGGCGTTTGCCGGCGGAGTCAAACGGGCTCATGCGCACCAGACGGTGAATGCCGCGCTCGTTCTTGAGGTAGCCGTAGGCATATTCACCTTCAATCTTCACGGTAACGGAGCGGATGCCTGCTTCATCACCATCCGTGCTTTCCATGATTTCTGTGTTGAAGCCGTGGCGCTCGCAGTAGCGCAGGTACATGCGCAGCAGCATGCTGGCCCAGTCGCAGGCCTCGGTGCCGCCGGCACCGGCATGAATGGTTACGTAACAGCCGGCGTTATCATGCGGGCCATTCAGCAGGGTGATGAGCTCAAACTCCTGCAGGCTCTTCACGAAGGACTGGTACTCCGTGGCGGCATCTGCAGCCATTTCCGGCTCTTCTGTGGCCATCTCAATGGCTACTTCCACGTCCTCAAGTTTGCTTTCCAGTGCGCGGAATTGCTCCAGGCGGCGTTTGATGGGGTTCACCTCGGCCATGAGGGCACGGGCGGCTGCGGGGTTATCCCAGAAATCCGGAGCGCTCATGCGCTCATCCAGTTCTGCTACTTTTGCTTCCAGTGAAGCCGGGTCAAAGATAGCTCCCGAGCTCGGAAAGACGGCTGCGCATGGCCTCCGTGTCAAGCGTCGAGAGATCGATATTGGTCGTCTGGTTCTCCATACGGGGGCGGAGTATACAGGGAAAATGTCTGATTGTCAAGCCGTACTTTTCTGCACATAGTGAAAGCTCCTCGTGTGTTTACGGGCATGAAAAAAAGCTCCTGCTGTCCACTCAGGGCAGCAGGAGCAGGAAAATACGGGGAATGTTGCTTACATGACCATGCCGCCATCACACACCAGCACCTGACCGGTGATGTAGCGGGCCTCGTCAGAGGCGAGGAACAGGGCGCAGTTTGCGATGTCCTCAGGCTTGCCCATGTCACGCATCGGTATGCGACCCAGAATTGCCTCACGGGCGGCCTCGGGAATGGCATCCGTCATTTCGGTGGCGATGAAGCCGGGGGCGATAGCGTTGCAGGTTACCTTGCGGCTGGCAAGCTCCTGAGCCACGGACTTCGTGAAGCCGATAACGCCTGCCTTGGAGGCTGCGTAGTTGGCCTGACCCAGGTTGCCGGTAAGGCCCACCACGGAGGCCATGTTGATGATACGGCCTGCGGGGCTCTTCATGAGCGTGCGCTGCAGGGCTTTCACGAAGAGGAAAACGCTCTTCAGGTTGGTGTCCAGTACGGCGTCCCAATCAGCCTCCTTCATGCGCATGAGAAGGGTATCCTTAGTGATACCGGCGTTGTTCACCAGAATATCAATGGTGGGGTACTCGGCCAGTATCTCCTTGATGCAGGCCTCCACAGCGGTGGCATCTGCCACGTCGCAGGGAAAAGCCTTGCAGCTCTCCGGGAACTCTGCATTGATGGCGTCTGCTGCGCCACCGCAGGATGCAGGGTTGCGGGAAATGAGAACAACCTTGGCACCTTCTTCCGCAAAGCGGCGAGCCACGGCATTGCCGATACCACGACCGGCACCTGTCACGATAGCAGTTTTTCCTGCGAGTCTCTTCATAACGTCAACATTCTACTCTAGACCTCACTCTAATGCAAGAAAAAAAAGAAATGTGTGTAATCTGCTTTTTTTTCATAATTCCTGTTTGACATAACTCAGAATAATGTGATATATATAAGTCGTGCACTTTCGGGGCTTTGTGAGAAAAGCCGTCTTCCGACATTGTTTCTGGTAGGAGGATTTGTCTTGCTCGTCCTGTGCCAACTCTCAATAACAATTAATCCGATTAATATTATGCTTAAGAATATATTCAAGCGCAGCGGCAAGTTCATGATGGCTGCTGCTATGGCTTCTGTAGTGGCTCTTCCTCTGGTAGGTTCCGAGGCTGAGGCTGCTCGTGGCAACACTCAGGGCGTGTTCCGTAATGCTCTTTCCAACGCTGGTATTTCCTACACCGTTGACGCCGATAACGATATCCGCATCAAGGTTGGTGATATCACAATCTATGTAATGGTTGATGACAGCAATGACGTGGTACGCGTATGGGGTTGGATTCCCACCAGCTTCCCCAGAAGCCGTTGGAACAGCGCTTGCGTAACTTGCAATGACCTGAACCGTCGCTTCCAGACTCAGTTCTGGCTTGACACTGATGGCGATATCTGCTGCCAGTGGGCATTTGATACAGATGACATCGCTGTAAGCCCCGCTATTGCTAAGGCTGCTGTGTCCCGCGTGCTCAATGGCCTCAACGAGGCTAAGAGAGCCTTCGGCCGTTAATCCTTTTTTTTCAGGATTTGTTTTTTCTCCCTGCCACATGATTGTGGCAGGGAGCTTTTTTGCATGATTTTGGGGAGAGGCGGGCCGGTTGACAATCCGCGTTCCGGGTGGTATAATTGCCGAGCAAGCCTTTGAAATCTCATGATGAATCCGTCCCTGAAGCCTGTTAATTTTTATTCAGTTCTTTTGCCGATTGTTTATGCCGTGCTGTTTTTGCTGGGCAATTACGAGGGAGGCGAGAATGCTGAGTGGGATAAGCAGGTTGCTCCGTGGCTGGGGGAGGCTCCTGCGGGAGTAGTTGTTGAGCAGAACCGGGCGGCGAGTGCTGATGCTTTTCCGGTTACGGTGTATCATCTGCCGGCAGATGAAGGGCTGAAGCAGAAAATTATCTCCACTTTTCAGCTGGAGGAAAATGGCGCCGGATTATATGAAAATCATGGTGTTATCACCTTGTATCCGGAGGGGCAGGAAATGGTGCTGACGGTGTCTGATACCATTTATCCCCGCCTGCTGGTGAGGAAGGATGGCAGCATGAGTTTCAGCTTGGATGATTATAATCTGAGCGCGCAGAAAAATCCCGACCTCGTTAAATCCTTGCAGCTACCTTACCCGGATTATCTGCCGAGTAAGTATGGTGAGATGGCTCGCTCGTTGATGCTGGCTGTTCTGTGCTATTTGCTGCCGGCGGTAGTCTGTTGCGTGGGGTGGCTGTGGCTTCAGCGCCGCACGATTGCCAGCCGGGAGACAGCCGTCATTTGCCTTGTGATTCCGGCGGCTGTTGCGTTCATCGGCGCCTATGTGGATTTTTATTCCCACGGCTTCCACAAGTCATATTGCATTTTCAGCGCAGTATTCAGCGTGGTCACTAATCTCATCTGCGCCTGTATTTTGATAGGCGCCACTGCCGCGGTGCGTGGGCTTTGGAAGATGATTTCCGGGAAAGCCTGATGTCGGCGGTTATCCGACTTGCGACATAACGCCCAAGCATATCCCGAAGGCTATCAGCAGAACCCACGCCATAAGTGTGGTCAGCGTGATGCCGAGCGTGATGAGCGAACTCCTCAGCCAGTTCAGCTTGGTAAATACGCGGCTTATCCACAGCGGTACCAGCACGGCCAGTATGGTAAGCAAGGCTTTGACGTATACCAGCCATTCAGGAGCGGTGGCTGGATCCCCTCCTCCCATTTTGTGCTCCAGCCATATGCCCAGTGGGAACAGCAGGAAGAAAATCAGCATGCTGCAGAACAGTGCTGCCACCCCTCTGCGTACAATCCCGCACCCGCTGCCTATACCCCCGAGCAAGAAGAACACCAAGCTGATGCCCCCATAGCTCAGCGGCAGCAGTAGAGCGGTGGTGAGGAAGGCCGTTATCAGGCCTGATGGATTGTGAGCCAGTATGGGAGATGTCATCATGTTTGCAGAATGGGGGATTAACCTTATTCAGCATACATGATGCTGAGAGAGGATTCAAGTCTAAAAGTTAACATTGACTCCATAAGTTTAATTTACAAGAGGGTCGGCTGTTTCTGCATCTGCTACATAGACGGATGACCTGATGCGGATTTTGTAATAGTGTTTGACATTCTGCAGCTTATTGTGGTACAACAACTGCGTACACTCTTCACGCCCTTAACCATGCCTTCTGATAAACCAAGTAGAAAAGCGCCGATTATCTCACCGAATGTCAGCCCGCGCCATGAGGAGCCGGGGCTGACGATGGGGCAGCGCATCATGGGAAATCTGCTGGTGCTACCGCCGATGATGGCTTTGCTGACCCTGCTGGTGGTAGGTCTTTTCAGGCATTATGCTCTCGGTGCAGAGTTTTTATGGTGGGTGCTGCCTTTGGCATGTGAGGTGGTGATTGATATGCTCAGCGTCACCTGGCCGGTGTATCCGCTGATTTGGCTACTTTGTGCGCTGGGGGATGCGCTTGTGAAGTGGGGTGTTCCGCGGTGGCTGGTATGGTCTGTTGTTATTCTGCTTTGTTTGGTAGGGTGCTGGCTGCTGCTGCTCACGATTCCTGCGGCCTGCATATATGCAGGGGAGTGGTATACACTTGTCACGCACATCTTGTATGTGCTCAGTACCGGTGGTGTGCTGCTGTGGCTTTTGTGGCGCAGAAAGTCACTTGTTCCCCGCCGGGCGCTCCTGAAGGGGCTTTATCTGACTATTCTGATATTTAATAGCGTGTTGATTCTCTGGGCTTGGAAGGATGGCGCCTTCCAACTGCGTAATACTGCGGATGCCGTGGGGCGCTGCGGTCCCCGTGCCGAGATGTATAATCCTCTGCTGGACTGATTGAGGACTTGACGGAGTTATGACAAAAAAGTGGGGAATAGGGCTTGGCGTGGCTATAGCCGTAGGTGCTCTGGGTACGTGGCTGTACCCATGGGAGTCGCTGGCCTCCTGTATAGCCAGCTTCTGCATAGGGGCGGGTTTTGTGCTGAGCTGTATTTGCTACTGTGATGTGTATGTTCGTCATGCCTCTGCGACGCGTGCCGGGGATTGGCTGCAGGATTTATGCACGGCTTGGCGTTTCACTTGCCGAGGGGTTCTTTTATACAGCAAGGCCGCTGGTACTCCCGCTCTTTTTCTTCCTTGGGAGAGTATCTGCAATGTCACCATCAAGGATGGCGCTCTCTGGCTGGAGGATAAGGTGAATGATAGCTTTTATCAGCTGACGGTAGCCGCCGAGGAGCTGGACGCTACCTGTGAGCATATCCGGCAGCAGGTGGAAAAGCACAGGCATTTGCACAAGGAAGATGAGGATGAAAGCGCTCCTGTGTTTTGCGAGCGTTCTCCCTTTAGTATTCCGGTGCTTCCCTTTGTGAAGATGGGAATCCCATGGCTACTGGCGGGAATTATTTGCCCTTTCATTCCCGGCATTGAATGGGGTATATGCTGCACCTTCTTTGGCCTTGCTGCGGCGCTGGCTGTATCCGGGTTCCATGAATTGGTGGACGATTTTGATATGGAATACTACATGGGCGAGGAGCAGCGGCGTACGAAGCGCGGCATCATCGTGCGCATGAACGGTGGTATTACCTGCTTTCTGCCATGGAGTAGCATGGCCGAATGTATACGGCTTACGGAAGAAAACGTCTTTCTCCGCTTGCATGGGGGGCATGATGGCATTATCTGCCGCGGACAGGGCGTACCTTTGCCCGTGACTCGCCATTACAGCCGCTGGCACCGCCGGGGCAGAATGATTATCTCCGTGGGGCTGGTGCTGCTGTCCTTCGTGCTGGGGGTAGTGTGGTGGAGCGTCTGGGCCTGAGGCTCCGAGAATCACGGCTGGATGCTTACCCGTGTGCCAAGGTGAACGCGGGAGAAGAGCTCCAGCATGTGCTCCGGCGAGAGGCGCACGCAGCCGTGGGAGGCGGGGGTGCCGAGCAGGTGGGTTTCGTTCGTGCCGTGAATGTAGATGTAGCGGGTGCGTGTGTTAGCATTATGCTCTTCCAGCCCGTTCAGCGCCAGAATCCTCGTGAGGATAACATCATTCCCCCGCGCAGCTTCAGGGTAGGTGCCTATGGGGAGTCGGCCCTGAAAAATCGTCATGAGCGGAGCATTTTCGCCGTGCATGCTGCAAATCTCAAAAAGCCCGAGGGGGGTGCGCCCTGAGCCTTCCTGCGAGCCAACGCCATTTTTACCGGTGGAGCAGGGAAAACAAAGCTCAGCATAACGCAAGGTCTGCTCGCTGATGGAGATGTGAATCATGGTGCGGGGGAACTGTAAAAAAGGGAAGGACGAAGCAAGTAAGCCCACTTCGTCCTTCCCGCAGAAGTTAGAAAGGATTAATACCTGTAAGCCTCAGCCTTGTACGGGCCGTTGACGCTTACGCCGATGTAGTCTGCCTGTTTCTGGGTGAGGGTGGTGAGGTGTACACCCAGCTTAGCGAGGTGGAGGCGGGCCACTTCTTCATCCAGCACCTTGGGCAGCACCTGCACGGTGTTGGCTCGGGTGTCGCGCTCCTGCCAGAGGGCAATCTGAGCGAGCACCTGATTGGTGAAGCTGTTACTCATCACGAAGGAGGCGTGGCCGGTGGCGCAGCCCAGGTTCACGAGGCGGCCTTCTGCCAGCAGGTAGAGGCTGTGGCCATCCGGGAAGGTGTACTTATCCACCTGAGGCTTGATGTTCGTGCAGATGATGCCTTCACGGGCCTGCAGGCGTGCCACCTGAATTTCGTTATCAAAGTGGCCGATGTTGCACACGATGGCCTGATCCTTCATCTTCTCCATGTGCTCCAGAGTGATGATGTCGCAGTTGCCCGTGGTGGTCACATAGATATCAGCCATGCCGAGGGTGTCCTCCACGGTGAGCACGCGGTAGCCTTCCATGGCAGCCTGAAGGGCGCAGATGGGGTCAATCTCCGTCACGATTACCTGAGCGCCCAGCCCGCGCAGAGCCTGCGCGCAGCCCTTGCCCACATCACCATAACCGCAGATGACAGCCACCTTGCCGGCAATCATCACGTCCGTTGCGCGTTTAATGCCATCCGTGAGGCTTTCGCGGCAGCCGTAGAGGTTATCAAACTTGCTCTTGGTTACGGAGTCATTCACATTAATGGCGGGGAAGAGTAGGCGGCCATCACGCTCCATCTGGTAGAGGCGGTGCACGCCGGTGGTGGTTTCCTCGCTCACGCCCTTAATTTCCGGCATCCAGCGGTGGAAGATGCCGGGCTGCTCAGCGGCAATGCGCTTGAGCAGGGCCTTAATGACGCTCTCTTCCTCGGAGGAGGAGGGGGTGTTCACCCAGTCGTCACCGTTTTCCATTTCGTAACCCTTGTGCAGCAGCAGGGTGGCATCACCGCCGTCATCCACGATGAGCTGAGGCCCAAGGCCATCGCGGTGGCTCAGTGCCTGCCATGTGCAGTCCCAGTACTCCTCCAGTGTTTCACCCTTCCAAGCGAACACGGGCACACCGGCAGCGGCAATGGCGGCAGCGGCGTGGTCCTGAGTGGAGAAAATGTTGCAGGAGGCCCAGCGCACGTCGGCGCCGAGAGCCACGAGGGTCTCGATGAGGATGGCTGTCTGGATAGTCATGTGCAGGGAGCCGGTTACGCGCACGCCCTCCAGCGGCTTGCTGGGACCATACTTTTCACGGCAGGCCATCAGACCGGGCATTTCGTACTCAGAGACCTGAATTTCCTTGCGGCCCCACTCTTTCAGTGAGATATCCGCCACCTTGTAATCTGCTGTTGCGTTCATGTCGGGGGTGATTGTACCTTTTCTCCTGTCATTCGTCAATTCTAAGTTGACATAAAGAGGCTTGTCCATTAAATTATCGCGGTATGAAGAGACCTGCCAATTATGTTATCTTGCTGTTATGTGCGCAGATGTCAGTGCTGAATGCGGCCCCTTCCGCCGCGGTACATGAGGCACTATCGGTAATTCCCATGCCGGTGAGCATGCAGGTGCAGGCAGGTGAGGCCGGCTTCTCCATGCGGGATGGCATTAAGGTGCACTACAGCGTGAGCCGTAGCGAGGTGGGGCGGGCCGCCATCCGCGCTTTTATGGCCGCCGGTCTGCAGATGCTTCCTGAGGAAAATGAGGGTGAGCTGACGGTTGCTATCGAGTCCGGAAAGGGCAAGGAGTGGTATGCTTTGGAGGTGACGCCGCAGGGAATCAGCGTGCGGGTGGGTAGTGAACAGGCTTTCCATTATGCCGCGCAGACGCTGGCCCACAGTGTGGTGAATGATGCCGAGGGGCAACCGGCGCTGCCGTGCATGCAGGTGGAGGATGAGCCCCTGCTGCCTTACCGCGGGCTGATGCTGGATCCCTGCCGCCACCCGCAGACGGTGGAACAGACGTGCAAGATGCTGCGCATCATGGCTCGCTATAAGCTGAACCGTCTCCACTGGCACTTGGCGGATGACCAAGGCTGGCGCATCGAAATCAGGAGCTACCCGCGTCTCACGGAGGTGGGCTCTCGCCGTGAGGAGACGCCCACGCTGGCCAATCACGAAGTGGGAGACGGTAAGCCCACGGAGCCATTTTACTTCACCCAGGATGAGGTGCGCGAGATTGTGGCGTATGCGAATAGCTTGGGTATCACGGTGATACCGGAGATTGAGGTGCCGGGCCACTCCAGCGCAGCCATTGCGGCTTATCCTGAGCTGGGGAATACGGATGTGCCGGGTTATGCGCCGCGCGTGGCCACTACATGGGGTGTGCTTCCGTACACCTATGCGCCGAGGGAAAATACGCTGAAGTTTTTGGAGAATGTGTTTGCGGAGGTCTGCGAGCTTTTCCCGCGCGCGGAGTTCGTGCATATCGGCGGTGATGAAGCTCCGCGTGAGCAGTGGGACAACAGCCCCTTTGCTCGCAGCTTTATGCAGCAGAATGGCCTGAGCAGCTCCGGCCACATTCAGCATTGGTTCACTCACCGCATGGCTGAGATTATGGCACGCCACGGCCGCCGTATCGTGGGCTGGGATGAAATCATTGATGATGGTGAAGTGCCCTCGGATGCCGTGGTTATGTACTGGCGTTCTTGGGTGAGGCCCTGTGCGCTGCGCCGGGCTCTTAGCGCCGGGCATGAGGTTATTCAGTCCCCGGATTCGCACTTTTATTTTAACTTCTGCCAAGGTAAGTTGCCGGAGGACCCTCAGTATAAGCCCCATGGTTCCCTTACGGCGGAGCAGGATTGGCGCCATGTGTACTCGTATAACCCTATCCCGGAGAATCTCACCCCGGAGCAGCGCCGCCGTATTATTGGCTTGCAGGCGAATTGCTGGAGTGAAAGTATTGCTGACGGGCGCAAGCTGGAGTATCAGACTGTGCCGCGCATCTGCGCGCTGGCTGAGGTGGCATGGTGTGCCCCTGAGCTGAAGAATGAGGCTGAGTTCTTGGAGCGCATCCGGGCTCAGTACCCGTGGTTCGAGGCTCAGCAAATCAATTACCGCCGGGAGGACGGCTCCCCCGCGCTTTAAGCGTGCTGGGGGATTCCCTTCGGGGCTGCGGCCAGCAGGGTGCGGGTGTATTCATGCTGCGGGGCGCTGAAGACGTCTTCAGCGCGCCCGTACTCTACGATGCGCCCGCGCTGCATTACCGCAATGTCATCCGCGATGTAATGCACCACGGATAAATCATGCGAGATGAATATCATCGTGAGGTTCAGCTGGCGTGTTAAATCTGTGAGCAGGTTCAGGATTTGGCTCTGGATGGAGACATCCAGTGCAGATACCGGCTCATCTGCCAGCAGCAAGGCCGGCTCCGGGGCTATGGCGCGCGCAATGGCAATGCGCTGGCGCTGCCCGCCGGAGAATTCATGAGGGTACTTGTACATGTGCTCAGGGCTCAGGCCTACGCGGTTCATCAGGTCCGCCACGGCTTCCTCTCGTTTGCCACGGGGCAGGGGCTTGCGGCGGCTGAGCGCTTCCACTAAGGTGCGGAAGATGCTGAAGCGCGGATTTAATGATGCGTACGGATCCTGAAACACCATCTGGAAATCAAGCCTGCGCCGGCGTATTTCGCTGCGGCCGAGGGCGCTGAGGTTGGTGCCGTCCAGATGAATGCTGCCGCTTGTGAGTGGCTGCAGCTGCATGATGGCGCGCGAGAGGGTGCTCTTTCCGCAGCCGCTTTCACCCACAAGGCCAAGTATACGGCCACGCTCCACCGAGAGGCTCACCCCATCCACTGCGCGTACCACTTCACCTGTGCTTCCCCATGTGCTCCGCACAGGATAATGGACGCTCGCTTCTCTGATTTCCAGATATGCCATGTCCTCATTCTATCAGATTGTACCACGCCTTGACAAATAAAAAACGCGTCTGAGTAAAACCCAGACGCGCTATCGTAAAATGATATTCAGGGTAAACCCTGTCTTCACTTACTTCTTGATGGGGGCAACGGGAGCGGGCTCCGGAGTGGGAGTCACAACCTGCTGCTGCTGCTGCTGCTGGCAGGAAACCAGAGCGGCGGCCGTAAGGGCGAGAATAGCGATGGTCTTCATTTGATCTTTACTAGTTTTGATTGTTTGAAGTGCCCCAACATCCAAGAGTAGGAAGGAGGCGGGCTTAGTATACTCCTTTTTCAGCTATTGACAAGCCTAAAATGAGATTTTTATGCAAAAATATCGAGAATTGAATGAGTTAGATTTTATATTGCTATCCGATATTTTACCGGATTTTTATGCGTAAATATTTAATATGTCTTTATTTTCAATGCGTTGAAATAAAAAAAGAGTACCTGACCGAGGTCAGGCACTCTTTTTATGAAAAAGACTTGTAGAAGGGGTCAAGCCCCTTATAACTTACTTCTTGATGGGGGCAACGGGAGCGGGCTCCGGAGTGGGAGTCACAACCTGCTGCTGCTGCTGCTGCTGGCAGGACACGAGGGCGGCGGCGGTAAGAGCGAGAATAGCGATGGTCTTCATAACTTTCTTGTCTATGTTAATTTTGGGTTTCAGTCACCACCAACCAGGGGTAGGATGGCGGTCGGCACAGTATACAGATTTTTTTTCAGACGTCAAGCCTGAAATGTGATTTTTTTAAATAATTTTTACTTTTTATTGATTTTGTGCTGAAAACTGTTGCAATTTTCAAGCGAATGTGAGAGGATGAGGCCGAGATGGAGATTCGCGAAACCATAGCAGCCATAGCCACACCGCCGGGCACGGGAGCGATAGGTGTTATCCGCATGAGCGGTGCTACTGCCGGTGCTGTGTTTCAGGCATGCACCGGGCGCGAGCTGA
The DNA here is from genome assembly GCA_045652085.1 of Akkermansia sp. Classification (GTDB taxonomy): domain Bacteria; phylum Verrucomicrobiota; class Verrucomicrobiia; order Verrucomicrobiales; family Akkermansiaceae; genus Akkermansia. The sequence goes on along the minus strand of JAZRTR010000034.1, from coordinate 79,479 downwards.
AGCCGCGCCGTGCCACTCTGGTGCAGGTGAAGGATGCCGCGGGTCTTGTGCTGGATGATGTGGTGGCCACGCGATTTGCCGCGCCGGCGAGCTATACCGGTGAGGAAGTGGTGGAACTGAGCTGCCATGGCGGCATGCTGGTGGTACGCCGAGTGTTGGAGCGTTTGCTGGAGTGTGGCGCACGCCCGGCGGAACCCGGTGAGTTTTCCCGGCGTGCGTTTGAAAATGGTAAGATGGATTTAACGCAGGCCGAGGCTGTGATGGATGTGATCAGCGCCGGGAGTGATTTGGCTTTGCGCGCAGCTCATAATCAGCTGCATGGCGCTATTAGCAGCCGCGTGGCTGCAGCGGTGGATCGCCTCATTTCCGTGGCGGCTCATGTGGAGGCTTACATAGATTTTCCGGAAGAAGATATAGCCCCTGATACCACGCAGCAGCTTGTGGCGGGCGTGGATGAAGTAATGGCTCAGCTGCGGGCCCTGCTTGCCACGGCGGATGAAGGCCGCCTGTTGCGTGAGGGCGTGCGGACGGCAATCGTCGGGCCGCCGAATGTGGGCAAATCCAGCCTGCTGAATGCGCTTGTCGGTTATGAGCGTGCCATTGTGAGTGAGACTGCCGGTACCACGCGTGATACTATTGAAGAAAGCGTTTCACTGGGAGGATTGCGGCTGCGTCTGATTGATACAGCCGGGCTACATGAGAGTTCGGATAGCATAGAGCGTGCAGGTATGGAGCGCAGCCGTAGAGCCGGAGCGGAGGCTGATCTTGTGCTGGAAGTGGCGGATGCCTCTGCCGCGCCAGCACGGCCTGAGCTGCCGCAGACGGGGGCCGTGCACTTGCTGCTGCTTAACAAGTGTGACCTGCCTGAGCACCCGGCCTGGGCGGAGGTGAAGGCCATCCGCATATCATGCCATTCCGGGGTCGGTCTGGAGGCGCTTTCCGCCGCTATTACGGAGAGCTTTGTGCATGATACCGCTGAGCTGGATTCACTTTCCGCGATTAATACCCGCCACCGTTATGCTCTGCAGCAGGCTTTGGACTATCTCTCGGCCGCCAGGGAGAGCTTGTTGGCAGGCAGCTCACCGGAGTTTACGGATGTGGAACTGCGCGCAGCTTTGGACGCCCTGGGTAGCATATCCGGCCGGGTGGATACGGAGGATATTTTGACACGGGTGTTTGCTACATTCTGCTTAGGGAAGTAGTCCTTTTTTTCTCTCTGGTATTCGTTTTTATCTTGCCTTTTCTTGCTGAAATTGCTAAATTCAGGATTGAAATTTAGCTTCACAATTTCCATGAAAAGAGCGATTTTACTTTCTATACTGGCAGCCGCCGCAGCTGTGGCTGAACCTCAGCAGGCATCGCCTGCACCCGCCCCTGAGGGCTCTGCTGTGACGACGTCTACCCGCCTGTTCATCAATGGCCGGGAGATTACTCCTGCTCCTCGCACGCCTCAGGCTGGTGAGACTACCAGAGCCGAAGGCGAGCTGCGAATCAGCTCTGCTGTTTTTGCTCCCGGTCAGGCTCCTCGGGTGCGTGCTCGTTCCTTCAGACTGGTTACCGGTGAAGATGGTGTTACACGTGTGGTGGAGGTGACAGCCCCAGAGCCGCCACCCGCTCCTGAAGCAGCTGAGACCCCGAGACCTGAGCCTCAGGGTGAGGTGTGTCGCCGCTGTGGCCGAAATCATGTTCGCCCGGTGCGAATTATTCGTCGTGAGCGTGATGCACGCCCGGCATGCTCAGCCCGCCCCGTTCGCACGGCTCGCCCGGTGCGTGTAGTTCGCCCGGTTCCGCCTGCTCCTCAGCCTGAGGTGGTCGCCCCGGTTCCGCCTGCTCCTGAAGCCGCCCCGGTTCCACCCGCACCTCAGCCTGAAGCCGCGGCTCCTGCTCCGGCCCCGCAGTCAATTAGGGTGATTATTAATGGTACGGAAACCGTCGTCCCTCTCAGCCCGGAGGGTGTGAATATCACCATTAAGCCGCTCTGAGAGCAGCCCGGAAACTTCCGATGATATGAAAAATCCTCCGCAGTATGATACAGCGGAGGATTTTATTTGGTAAATTGTCTTAGGCGTGAGTTATGAAGCGCTGTCGTCCTTCTGCTCTTTTTTCTCTCGGGTAAGGTACTTCATCAGAGCATACAGGGCGGCAAGGAGCAATACACCGGCTACAATGAGGTGAGATTCCGACTTTACGGCATCAATCAGTGCTTCAGGAGATTCCAGAATACCGGGGTGCTCACGTCCCACTTTATCACCGAACCATGCGAGCACCCAGCACCAGATGGCGGAGCCCGTGATGGTGGTAAGGCTGAACATGGCGAAGTTCACACGAGCCATACCGGCAGGTATGGAGATAAGGTGGCGGATAACCGGCAGGAAACGTGAAAAGAAGATGCCCGCTGTGGAGTATTTGCGCATGAATACTTCAGCAGTTTCCACTTTGTGCTGAGGCATGAAGAAGTATTTGCCGAAGCGGTAAATGAAGGGGCGGCCCACCCAGAGGGCACACAAGTACATGATAACGGAGCCGATGTAGGAGCCAACTGTGCCGGCCAGTACGACTCCCCAGAAGTTCATCTCAGCATTCGGAAGTGCTGCCAGAATGGCTGCTGGCGGTACTACGACTTCGCTCGGAACGGGCAGAATGGAGCTTTCCATGGCCATGAGAAGTACTACGCCCCAGTACCCCCAGTCTACTACCCATCCCATCCAGATGCTGATAAGTTCATGTAACATGCGGGCTATTATGCACACCCCGGAACAAAATACAAGCCCTATATTTACGCCCGCCTTATTTCACCAATACAGAAAAACAGGCAGAGCCGCTTTTCGCAGCTCTGCCTGTTTGAAAAAAATCTCGTAGGCTGGATATTAGTCCACGTTATCAAAGAGCTCTTCAGGCTTGAAGAAGCGCTTGATTTCAGCCTCGGCGCTCTCGGGGGAGTCAGAGGCGTGGCAGATGTTCAGCATGCTGTTGGTGCCGTAGTCACCACGGATGGTGCCTTTATCAGCCTTCATGGAGTTGGTGGGCCCAAGGATGGTGCGCACGCGGGTGATGACGCCGGGGCCGCTCAGCACGAGAGCCACTACGGGGCTGGTCTGCATGAATGCGGAGAGCGTGGGGAAAAGGGGCTTATCATCAATTACCAAATCAATGATGTGGGCGTAGTGCTCACGCAGGATGGCGTCGTCCAGCTGCATCATTTTCAGGCCGCGCAGGCGGAAACCTTCGCCCAGAAGGCGCTGCAGGATGATACCGGAAAGGTTCTTACGCACGCAGTCCGGCTTGAAAAGTATGAGTGTTTTTTCGTCTCGATTCATGATGATATGATAAGTTCGTGGGGTTAATGTACTCTCCTCATCCGCTGCTGTCAAGCTAAAAGGAGGCCCCGCGGTGCGGAATTACATGATTTCTCGCGCGCGGGCGGCGAGGGCTTCCTCGCTGTTCTCCAGCAGCTCATCCTGTACTTCCTCCAGCAGGGTGCGCAGAATACGCCCCACATCCGGCCCGGCAGGTACACCCATGGCCATGAGGGCTCGCCCGTTAATTTGGAGGTCTTTGATGGTGAAAGCATGCGGTTCATCCATAAGTTCATCGATGAGAAGAGCGGCCTTGCGAAGTGCGGCGTTTTTCTGCTCTTTCTCGTGGTCTGACTGGGCGGCCATGTCTGCCCGCTTTACGTCGAAGAGCTGCTGGATGGTATCCTCCCCGAGTCTGCCAATGCAGCGACGCATGCCGGCCCGGGTGGTGGGGAACTGGTTGTCATGCTCGCGCACGAGCGTGACAACGCGGTTCAGGGTGGCGTTATCACTTTTCAGTCGTTGCAGGATGCTGAGGGCCATTTCTGCACCTTTCTCCGGGTGGCCGTAGAAGTGTCCCTTGCCATTTTCGCCGAGAGTAAAGCAGGCGGGCTTGGCGATATCATGCAGGAGCATGGTGAGGCGCAGTACTTCATCCGCGGGAGCCGCTTGTACGGCGTAGGCGGTATGGGTCCATACATCATGGAGGTGGTGCGGGTTCCGCTGGTCAAAGCCAAAGCTTGGTGCCAGCTCTGGGATGATGCAGGCCATTACATCCGGGAAGGCTTGCAGCATGCTCAGCACGCCTTTACCCATAAGCATGCCTTTAAGCTCTTTGAAAATGCGTTCCACGCTCACATTTTCCAGCAGATGACGATTGCGGCGTATGGAGAAAGCGGTCTCACTCTCGATTCCGAAATCAAAACGTGAGGCAAAGCGCAGGGCTCGCATGATACGCAGGCCGTCTTCATTGAAGCGCTCATCCGGTTCACCCACGCAGCGAATGAGACCGGCAGCCAGATCTTCCTGCCCACCGAAGGCATCTACGAGGCCTCGCGCGGGGCTGTAGGCCATGGCGTTTATGGTGAAATCACGCCGGGAGAGGTCTTCCTCCACGCGGCTGACGAAGATGACTTCATCAGGGTGGCGATTATCTGTGTATTCGCCATCTACTCGGAATGTGGTGACTTCCACCGGCTCATGATTCACCATGACGGTGACAGTACCGTGCTTCAGGCCTGTTTTGATGACGGGCCGTTTGCGGAAGACTCTCAGAACTTCCTGCGGCGTGGCGTTCGTGCAGACGTCCCAGTCCTTCGGTGTGATGCCCAGAAGGCTGTCTCGCACACATCCACCCACCACATAGGCTTCATATCCGTACCTTTCTAGACTTTGGATGACGATTTCAGCATATTCAGGTAATATAATAGAAGTTTTTTTCATATGAATTATGGATAATGATTAATAGGAATATACGATTGATGCATTTATCATATATTATCGGGAAAAATGCTCACGTATATATAGGATGATAGTCTTCATTTCTTCCTCGCTGCTAATTCCGGGAGGGAGCATGATGGAGTTCCATTCTTGCCCGCGTACGGTGATGGGGCCTTGCAGTCCATTCGTGAGAATCTCCGGCAGGCGTGAGGGTTCTTCCGTGAGCCACTCTGAGCCACGCAGTGGCGGGTAGAGGCCTGGGCTGCCATTGCCATCCGTGCCGTGACAGGCGGCACACTTGGCGCGGTATAGGGTGGCTGCTGCCTCTTCGCGGCGTGCGTCCGCCAGCAGGGGAAGCTGGCAGCTGTGCATCCATTCAGTGAGTTCATCTTCAGCCCCCTTGCTGAGGCTGGGATGAGCTTGGGTAATGGCGGCCTGAAGAACGGGGCGGATAGCGTGGCCCGGCTTATGGCGTTCTAGTGCAGGGTGAAGCCTGCTAGTCCACTCATCACCATGGCAGAGGGTGCAGCAGCGCATGCGCGCGCTGCGCTCCGCGGGTGAAGGTGCTCCTTCCACCCATATCCACAGCGTTAGGCTTGTGGCTACCAGCAGAAATGTAACTACGCAGAGTGAGACTCCGAGAATGCCGGCTTTGTTCACTCTGCGCATGAAAAATTTCTTCCGGGTGGCTTTATTCTACCAGCCCGCCTTCGAGATCCGGAACGCGTCGCACGCGGGCGCCCAGGAGCTCGAGCTTGTCGTCCAGCAGCTCATAGCCACGGTCGATGTGGTAGAGACGGTGAATTTCCGTGGCGCCTTCCGCAGCCAGAGCTGCCAGCACGAGGGCGGCGCTGGCGCGCAGGTCGCTCGCCATGACGGGGGCGCCGGAGAGGCCATCCACGCCGGTGATGATGGCGGTGCCGTTATCCACTTTGATGTTGGCACCCATGCGCTTAAGCTCAGAGCAGTGCATGAAGCGCTGGGGGAAGATGGTATCCTTCACCACGCTGATGCCGGGTGTGAGGGCGAAGAGGGCGGTCATCTGTGCCTGCATGTCCGTGGGATAGCCGGGGTAGGGATTCGTGAGAATCTTGCCGCTACGGGGGCGTTCGCCGGGCTTCACGAAGACGGAGGTGCCATCCTCATTATATTCCACCACATGACCGCACTCCACAAGGAGATCGGAAATGGACTTCATGTGCTCGCGGCATACGCGGTTGAGTGTGATACCATCACTCATGCCCATACAGCCTGCCACCATGAAGGTGCCGGCCTCGATGCGGTCCGGAATGACGGTATGCTCGCAGCCGTGGAGGCGCTCCACACCATGAATGGTGATGGTGCGAGAACCGGCGCCTTCAATGCGGGCGCCCATCTTATTCAGGAAGTTTGCCAAATCTACTACCTCAGGCTCACGGGCTGCGGACTCGATGACGGTGGTACCGCGGGCGAGCACAGCTGCCATCATGAGGTTATCTGTACCCAGTACGGTGGGGCCGCTGTCACCACGCATGTCTACTGTGGTGCCGACAAGGCCGTTCGGAGCCTCGATAACCATGTTACCGCCCTTCACGCGTACTCGGGCGCCGAGGGCCTGAATGGCGCGCAGGTGAAGATCTACCGGGCGGTCACCAATCACACAGCCGCCGGGAAGGGGGAGGGTGCAGCGCTTCATGCGTGCCATCATGGGCCCCAGCAGGCAGATGGAGGCTCGCATCTTACGCACCTGTTCATAGGAGGCGCTGGAGCTGATGCCATCCGGGGAGGCGATGCGGACTGTACCACTATAACGCTCTACAGAGGCACCTAATTGACTCAGAATCTGGAGCATGTAGTTCGTGTCAGAGACATCCGGTACGCGTGTGATGCGCACGGGCTCATCCGTGAGCAGAGCCGCTGCCAAGATGGGCAGCGAGGCATTCTTGGAGCCACTAATGTTTACTGTTCCACTGAGTCTGTAACCGCCTTCTACGATGAGTTTTTCCATGGCTGTGTGTATGAGATGCTTTGTGGTTGCATGAATTCTACCATATCATGCGCAATTTGCAAGCTTTATGTGCCATATATCGCCGCTCTTCGGTAATTTTATATCAAAAAAAGCCCCGAGGATTACCTCGGAGCTTTTTAGTAGGGCTACAGGGACTCGAACCCCGAATAGCGGTGCCAGAAACCGATGTGTTGCCAATTACACCATAGCCCTGTGTTACTTGGAACGCCGAAAGTATACGCCTCTTTCACTCGCTTGTCAAGCTAAATTCTGACTTTTTTTATTTTTTTTGCATAAAAAAAGTCGGTTGCAAAATGCAACCGACTTAGGAATAGACTGTTATTATCTCAGAGGAACTTAAGCAGTGGGCTGCTTGTCGTCCACCTTCACCAGGCGGATGGGGGTGCGGGAAACGAGCTCGCCATCGAGGGTAACGTCTACGGAGTATACGCCGTCCTTCTCGAAGGGCAGACTCTGGAAGTTCATGATGAGGTTACGAGTGAAGAAGGAAACGCCCTCGGGCAGACCTACTTTCAGGTCACCGATGAGGGGCATGCGCTCCTTGTCCAGCATGTTGCCGTCTTCGTCAGTGATGGCCACACCGAGCTTGTGATCACCGATGTCCTCGGGCTCGAAGCACAGGCGAAGGGCAAGGGCGCAGTAGGGGTGGATAACGGGGAACTGGCGAGCGAAGAGAGTATCAAAGGCGCCCTGAATGCAGAGCTTACCCTGATAGTCGGCGGCGTAGTCGCAAAGGACAGCAACTTGAACGTTCATGATGTGTACTATTAGTTGATATTGAGATTTTTATGAACATTTGCGACAATCAGTCGCAGAATGATGACTCTCTGAGGTTATCAAAATTATGTACGATTGCAAGCATAAAATACGCTTGTTTTGACATGCTGGCACAGATTATTTGAGCACGCGGCCAATATCTCTGTTTGCTGCTGCTGTTATGGGGATACAGGAGACGAGAATGCAACCCAGTAATGTGTAGCAGATGAGATGCACTTCCGGCATGATTTCATTTAGCGTGAGTGAGTAATCACCCAGTTTAAGAATTTGAGTAACAATCGGTTTCTGGAAGTACATGAATGTGGCGAGTGCCGCGATGAAGGAGGCCCCCACAATGAGAAGATTTTCCACGATAAATGCACCCACCAGCAAGATGGGGTGGATGCCGAAACTCTTCATGAGAGTATATATATATTCATTCTGGCGGTATTCCATACCTGCCAGAGCCGTGAGAAGAATACCTACGATGGCGCTGATGCCCACACAGAAGGCCACTCGGCACTGGGTCTGCTTGCTGAGCATGAGGTCCATTTCCTCCAGCTGACGCTGTGCCGAGACGATGCTGCCGTGGCGTTTTTCCAAGCGCATGAAGTTGCGGAGGTAATTTTCAATGCGGCGGATATCCTCTGAGCTGTTCAGTTCTCTTGCGCGGATAATAATCTGCTGAGTGCTGCGGGTGTTATTTAGACCCGGGGGAAGATGTTCCGGCTGAACGATGAGTCCTGCTGAGCCGATAATACGCATGAGCGGGTGATTTTCCGGCATGATGCGCACGAAAGCCGGCTGGCGTATGGAGCTGTAGGTAACGCTGTTAGGGCCGGGGGCTATTCCGCTCTCCGGAGTGGCGAGGATGGTGGGGATGCCGCTTGTGGCCATCAGGGGATAAAATTGGCCGGCTCTGCAGAAGTCAAAGGTGTACATGCTGACAGTTTTCCGGTTTTCCATGGTGGCTGAGCCTATGATGGAGAGCGCGTATGAATCAGCGTTCAGTAAATCACTTACCTGCTGGCGGGTCGGCATGGCTGAGGGGATTTCATCTGCCGGTGTGAATGTTGCAAACACTAGGTCGCCACCCAAACTCATGATTTTGTCCATGACCACCTTCGTGGAGATGGCGTAGCTGCCCAGTGCGCTTAATGCGCTGAGACTCAGGAAATATACCACCAGAATACGTGCCAGTGGGCTGGAAACTCGGGTGAACCAGCGGTGGACAGTATCCTTAGCGAGATACAGGAGTGTCAAAATCAATGATTTCATCTGCCAGTTCGAGCAAGCGCCCATCATGTGTGCTGATGATGCAGATGCGCTCAGAGGCATCCTTCAGCACGAGTTTTTTAATGATATCAGTGTTCGTGTCATCCAGACCGGAGGTGGGCTCATCCAGCAGCACAGTCGGGGCATCCTTCATGAGTGTGCGGGCAAGGGCTGCTCGCTGAGCTTGGCCACCGGAAAGCTTATCCGCGCGGCGGTGGCGCAATTCCGTGAGACCGAGGTCGCGTATGAGAGCTTCTGCGCGGGGCTTCCACTGCTTACTTGGGAGCACAGCCATCTCAGCAGCAAGGCGTAGATTTCGCTCCACGCTCATGAGCGGAAGAAGGTTAATGCCTTGGAACATGTATGCCACGTCCTGTCTGTGGTAGCGGCGGCTGGTTACACGGCGCCCTGTGGGGGTAATGATTCTGCCTTGATTTACTTTTAGATAGCCTGCGAGTAGTTTGAGCAGAGTTGTTTTGCCTGAGCCTGAGTAGCCTTTAAGTACGGTGATGCCGGGGCGGAATGCGTGCGAAAAGTTACTAATGACCTTGTCTCGGTGTGTGTATCCGAAGGTGATATTTTCGCAGATGAGTTCCATGGCGGTAGCTTATTCTGCATTTGGAACGAGCACAATTTCTCTCTGCCCTATGAGCAGAATGGAGTGCTGCGGATAAAGGCGTGAGATGAGCTCTGCCCAGTTTTCGCAAGTGGCGGCTTCCGGCGTGGCCGCGAGCTCGGCTTTCATGACTCGCAGGACATCGGTACCGGTTTCGTAGGTGAGATGAGCGGTGGAGTTGCTGCCCAGCATGGCATAAGCCGTTTCATGTGCGGATTCCGGCAGGCGGAAGTAGTAAACGAGCATGTCACCGCCATTTCCCGATCGCTCCACGCGGCGGTGCGAATAGGTGCCCTGCAGGCGGCGGCCTCCGGGCAGGTTTATGGTAGCGGAAAAGCGGTGCTCATCCAGTAGGGCTAGGTCACTTTCCCCCACGCTGATGGTGATGTAGAAAGCGGAGTCATCACAGGCGGTGGCAAAGGAACGGCCATTGTCCGTGTACTCGAACGGCTCTGACAGGTTTTCCGGCAGGGGGAAGCTGTACTGGACGCGGCCGGTGAAGGGCATGCGCAGCGTGAGAGGGCCGTGTTTGTTCTCGAACTCATCTCTCCTGCGGCGCTCCAGAGTGCGCAGCTCTCGTTCCAGTAGAGAGATGCGGGCATCTATGTCTTGCAGCGTTTCAGCCGTGGGGATTTCGTCCGGCGCAAAATCGGAGTTATAGCGGCGCTCGGAGGCATTCAGGGAGAGGTAGAACTCCACCTGTCTGCGCTTGAGGCGCAGCTTCTGAATCTCATCACGTTTGGTCAGGCGGTCTCGCTCCAGCTGGAGCTCCATATCCTCACGCTCTGAGGCCGTACGGTCTTTATTGGCAATGGCGATAATCGTGCCCGCCTCCAGCCTGCCGGTGGGATCCGCTAAATCCGTGATGATGCCGCGTTCGGGCAGAGTCAGAATAGCGACTCTTTCCGGGACAATTTTAGCAGTGAATTTACTCACTAGCACAGGCTCTGCCATCAGGGGGAGAGCTGCCAGCAAGGTGGTGATGAGGCTGCGAATCATGGCCGGAGGCTGTTACGCTCAGTTACATGGGGAAGCCCAAGCCGCCGGTTACCTTGCGCATCTCGGCTTCAGCCATGTTGCGGGCACCGCCGAGGGCATTCTGAACAGCCTTGAGCACAAGAGATGAAAGGAAATCGGCGTCATCAGGATCCACTACAGAGGGGTCAATAGAAAGGCCGGTAAGCATGCCGGTGCCGTCAGCGGTGGCCTTAATCTTGCCGCCAGCTGCTTCTGCGGTGAATTCTTTTTCAGCGAGGCGAGCTTGGGCATTAGCCATGTTTGCCTGCATGGCCTGAGCCTGCTTCATGAGTTTCTGAAGGTTCATGGTGTAATCAGTGTTGTTTATTGTTTAATAAGAGTGGCGTGGAATACCTCGAGAGCCTGCTCGATGAGCGGGTCATGGTAGAATTCCTCATCTGAGGGTTTCAGGCTAGCGGGCGCTGTGTTCTCAGCTGCCGGGCGCGGGGCTGGAGCGGGCTGCTCAGCTTTGGGCTTGGGCTTGGGCTGCGGCGCGAGTTCTTCGAAGTTCGGCGGCGGCAGAATTTCAACGGCCTCGGGCGGGGGGACGCTATTATCCGTAATAATGCGCAGGCGCAGGCCGTGCCCGCAGAGGCTCTGAGCGGAGCTGCTGATGAGCTCGCTCAGGGAATCACACAGGAGAGCATCACGTGAGGTTGTGTCATCCGGGTGAATGGCGATGGTGGCCAGCCCGTCATCATCACTAATGAAGAGGGTATGGCCTATATCAGCCCCGGCAATGGGTGATTTTTCACGCACGATAGCCAGAGTGGTTTCCCATTCCTGCGGGGTAAGTGCATGCTCAGCAGGTTCAGCCGCGATCTCCGGGGCGGGGAGATCTCCGAAGAGGGGCGGTGCGTCATCTATAGGTTCCAGCCCTGCGGGCATAACAGGCTGTGGCTCAGGGGTAGGCACTATGGGGGCTGGAGCCGGAATCGGCGCCGGAGCAGGGGCTTGAATGGGTGCCGGTGCAGGTGCCTGAACAGCTGCTCCGGGGAGGGCTACAGCAGGTAGCGGCGTGGTGGCGATGGGGGTCTCCGGCAGGGGGGCGCCATTCAGCGCGCGGATGATGTCGCTTATATTAGCTTCAGCCAGTGAATGTACAGCCTGAATGAGCCCCATCTCCAAGTACAGGCGTTTGTTGGTGCTCCAACGCATCTGCTCTTCAGCATGGGAGAGCACTTCCATGAGGCGGATGATTTTATCCGTGGGTGTGCGAGAAAGAAGTTCACTAAGGCTGGCTCGCCACTGTTCTGGGATGGTGCTGTGGGCTTCTTGTGGAGCCACCTTGGTGATGAGCAGCTCGCGCACGGCTCCCATGAGCTCGCTGAGTAGCTGCCCCATGTCGCGGCCCGCTTCTGCCAGCTCATGCACGAGGTGCAGCAGGCTGGGAAGCTGGCGGTCCAGCATGTATGTAAGCGCCTTGGCCACAGTGTCGCGGCTGGTGACGCCGAAGATGTCGTTTACATTCTGCTCTGTGATGTGATTGCCGCAGAAGGAGACAAGCTGGTCCAGCATGGACTGAGCGTCACGCATGCCACCGTCCGCCACAGTTGCGATGGCGTAAGCAGCATCCGTGTCCAGCGTAACGCCTTCATTACTAGCGATGTTTACAAGGTGGTTCGCTATTGTTTCCGTCGGGATGGGGCGCAGGTCAAAGCGCTGGCAGCGGGAAAGAATGGTGGGAAGAATTTTGTGAGGTTCCGTCGTTGCGAAGATGAACATGACGTGTGCCGGCGGCTCTTCCAGAGTCTTCAGCAGAGCGTTGAAGGATTCCTTCGTGAGCATGTGCACCTCGTCAATATAAATGATGCGGTATTTGCCACGTGTGGGAGCAAACTGGACATTGTCTCGTAAATCTCGGATGTTATCGATACCGCGGTTTGACGCACCGTCAATTTCCTGCACGTCCAGACTGCGTCCCTCTGCAATTTCGAGGCACACATCTTCATCCGGATCAAAATCTACCTTTGGGCCATCTGTACAGTTCAGGGCCTTTGCGAAAATTCGTGCCGTGGATGTCTTACCGGTACCGCGTGGTCCTACGAAAAGATAAGCATGCGCTAATCGCTGCTGCTCAATAGCATTGCAGAGGGTTCGCACTACATGATCCTGCCCCAGCACATCCTTGAATGTGCGCGGACGATACTTTCTGGCAAAAACCTGATAACTCACGTCATGCATTCTAGCCAAAATCACGCGCCCGCGCAAGGATAATCTGTGACACCCCACATTTATCTCGCGTGGTGTCGGGAGTTCGCTTTCGTTTGTTGCAGTTTGATGAATATAATAAGAATGTATGTTTCTATTTGGAAAAAGCGAATGAATAAAAGAGTGAGAAAATATAATATGAAAGATATAAAAACATATTATATAAAACTACGCTATTTGTAAAAATACCAACTATAAACGATTTTGTAAATATAATATAGTAGAGGAAATGACTTTTTGAAAGAGCGCGAATGCCTATAAGGTTAGTAGAGTATTAGATGTCGAACATGTTGAAAAATGGGATAGAGCAAAAAACGAGAGTTTTTATTTTGGGTAGTGATGAGGTGAATAAGAAATGAAAAATGAGGTGACGGAGATGTCGGTGTTTGGGGGGTGTGTAGAGAAAATATAAGTTGTCGTATTCCTGTGAAATTGCAGGAATACGACAACAGAAAAAGAAATCACTCCAGTATTAGTACGCATTTGTTGAAATCTGAGGCAACTTAAAATTCGGAAAAAATTAATAAAATGCCCCTTTGCTGGGCTTGAAAAATAGAAAAAACGTGTTTTAGTGGACTAAAACAACTCCTAAAATTCATTTTAACGAAATGACTATCAAAAAAAATGGTGTGAAGCATTAGGAAAAAATGGGTAGTCTTGTCTTGAAGTTGTCTCCGTTTTTTAAGGAATTTAGCATAATTTTTAAAAAAATGCAGTTTTATGCGCCTGTTTTAGTAAAGAATGCTTTAGCAAACGGCTTAAAAGGGGCTTAATATGTGGTATGTGTGGGGTGTTCTGATAGCTGAAAGCAAGAGCTTAAAAGACCGGTTTATCAGAGGCGATGAGCGGGTGATTTTTGTCAGCAATTGGGAAGATTTAATGGAAACTTTTTTAGGCTCTGAGTCTATTTTTAGCCCTAGTCGTGAGGTATTGTTTTTTTGCCGCTAGGCGTGGGGAGATTGATTGTGAATTTTCTTGACTTTTGGTAAGTATTTTGTTACGCTAGTCGTGACAAAGAATCGGGAGATAATAAATAACATGAAAGGTATCGTATTGGCTGGTGGTTCAGGAACTCGCTTGTATCCCATTACTAAAGGGGTGAGCAAGCAGTTGCTTCCCATTTTTGATAAGCCTATGGTTTATTATCCGATTTCCGTGCTGATGCTCGCAGGGATTCGGGATATCTTGGTTATTTCCACGCCACAGGATTTGCCCGGATTTATGCGCCTCTTGGGTGATGGCTCTGACTACGGGGTGAGCTTCTCATATGCGGAGCAGCCCAGCCCGGATGGTTTAGCTCAGGCTTTTCTGATAGGTCGCGAGTTCATTGGGGATGACTCTGCTTGTTTGGTGCTGGGTGACAATATATTCTATGGTGCTGATTTTCGCAAGAAGCTGAAAACTGCCGTGACGGATGCTGAAGAAGGGAAGGCTACTGTGTTCGGATATCGAGTGGCTGATCCTGAGCGTTACGGTGTTGCAGAGTTTGATGCGGATGGTAACTGTCTTTCTATTGAAGAAAAACCTGAGGACCCCAAATCTGAGTATGCGGTGGTGGGACTTTATTTCTATCCTAACAGCGTCGTTGATATAGCTGCAAATATCGTTCCCTCTGAGCGCGGTGAATTGGAAATCACCTCCGTTAATCAGGAATACCTGAGACAAGGGAACTTGAAGGTGCAGACTCTTGGCCGCGGCTTTGCATGGCTGGATACGGGGACACATGATTCTCTCTCCGAGGCGTCCACGTTCGTGGAGGTGATTGAAAAACGCCAAGGATTGAAAATTTCCTGTCTTGAGGCGATAGCTTTTGAAAATGGCTGGGTAGGTGTAGACAAACTTGAAGAACTGGCTCAGCCGATGCTGAAAAATCAATATGGGCAGTACCTTATGCATATGGTGCGTAAGGCTCGCAAAAAGGCTCAAAAGGCGAAGTAATGATGAACGTCACCGCTACCACTATTCCGGAAGTTAAGATTATTGAGCCTCGCGTGTTTGGTGATGCTCGGGGGTATTTTTACGAGTCTTTTTCTAACCGTGAGTTTCGGGAAAAAGTGTGCGATACCACCTTTGTTCAGGATAATCAGTCCATGTCCCGCTATGGTGTGGTGAGGGGACTGCATTATCAGCGAGCTCCTCATAGTCAGAGTAAGTTGGTGCGCTGTGTGAAGGGAAGGGTACTGGACGTCGCGGTAGACATTCGGCATGGTTCACCCACCTTTGGGCAGCATGTCTCCGTGGAGCTCAGCGCTGAGAATCATCGTCAGCTATTTATACCCCGCGGTTTCGCACATGGCTTTGCTGTGCTCAGTGATGAAGCGGTGATTCAGTACAAGTGTGATGATTATTACGCGCCTGAATGTGAGGGCGGGATTGCTTGGAATGATTCATCTCTTGCGATAGATTGGCAATTGCCCGCAGATGAAATCATCCTATCCGCTAAAGATAAGGAGCATTTACCTTTTGCTGAGGTGCCTAAAGATTTTGATATAGCTGATTCCCTTTATTAGTGCGTGATTTGCTGTAAGTATGAAGATTCTCGTAACAGGTTCTAATGGTCAGCTCGGCAATGAAATGCGCCGGGTGGCCTTAGGTGCGTGTAGGGAACATGAGTTCATATTTACGGATGTGGACGAGCTGGATATTACTGATTCTGAGTCGGTTCTTCAGGCTGCTGAGGGGGTGGGAGTTATTGTAAATTGCGCCGCCTTTACTAATGTGGATGCTGCTGAGGAGAATGAGGCCCTTGCCTATCAGCTAAATGCTGAGGCTGTTTCAAACTTGGCTGCCGCAGCAAAGGCTCAGGGGGCTCTGCTTGTGCATATCAGCACGGATTACGTGTTCGGCGGGGATGGTAATACTCCGCGGGTTGAGGACTCTCCCACAAAACCACTTGGCGCTTATGGTCGCACTAAATTAGCCGGTGAACAGGCTGCTTTGCAAAGTGGATGCCGTAGTATTATTATTCGAACAGCATGGCTGTATTCAATCCATGGTAAGAATTTTGTGAAGACTATGCTTTCCCTTATGGAAAGCCGTCCGAGCCTGAATGTCGTATTTGATCAGGTGGGTACACCTACCTACGCAGGGGATTTGGCGGATGCCATCGGCACCATTATTAATACTCCTTCTCCGGCGGAGGGTGTGTACCATTATAGTAATGAGGGTGTGTGCTCCTGGTATGATTTCGCGGTGGCTATTGCTCAGCTTGCTGGTAGTTCCTGCAAGGTGAAGCCTTGCCACAGCAGCGAATTCCCCAGCAAGGTGCAGCGCCCGGCATTCTCTGTGCTGGATAAGACAAAAATTCGCTCAGTTTTCCATCTTTCTATTCCTCATTGGTTCAGCTCTCTGGAGCAATGCGTAGCGAAACTCGGAGGATTTGCGAATTCAGAAAATGGCGGCTTTGCCGCAGGTAAATCGTAAATCCAAAATCGTCCTTCCAAAGTCCTTCTTCGTAAATCTAAAAACGTAAATCCCATGAACATTCTCATTACTGGCGGTGCAGGTTTTATTGGTTCTCACGTGGTGCGCCTTTTTGTTAATAAGTACCCTGAGTACAATATCATTAATCTTGATGCTCTCACCTATGCTGGTAATCTGGCTAATTTAAAAGACATTGAGGATAAGCCGAATTACACTTTTGTGAAGGCTGATATATGTGACTTCGAGCGCATGTGCGCCATCATGCAGGAGTACAGGATTGATGGTGTTATCCACCTTGCGGCCGAGAGCCATGTGGACCGCTCCATCAAAGACCCGTTCACCTTTGCCCGCACCAATGTGATGGGAACGCTCAGCCTGCTGCAGGCTGCTCGTCAGTATTGGAATGGTGATTGGGAAGGCAAGCGCTTCTATCATATTTCCACGGATGAGGTCTATGGCGCTCTTGATTTGGATAAGCCGGAGGGGTCAGCACCGTATGGCAGCGAGTTCTTCCTTGAAACGACCAAGTATAATCCGCACAGCCCTTATAGCGCTTCTAAGGCCGGCAGTGATCACTTCGTGCGCGCTTATCATGATACTTATGGCATGCCTACACTGGTGACGAACTGCTCAAACAACTACGGCCCCTACCAGTTCCCGGAAAAACTTATTCCTCTGTTCATCAATAATATCCGCCATGGTAAGCCGCTGCCTGTTTATGGCAAGGGCGAGAACGTACGTGACTGGCTTTATGTGGTGGACCACGCTCGCGCTATTGATGTTATCTTCCATCAGGGCAAGATTGGTGATACCTATAACATCGGCGGTTTCAATGAGTGGAAGAATATTGATATCGTGAAGGTTGTCATTAAAACCGTGGACCGCCTCCTCGGTAATCCTGAGGGAACGAGTGAGAAGCTCATTACTTACGTAACGGATCGCGCCGGTCACGACCTGCGTTATGCCATTGACTCCACCAAGCTCAAGAATGAACTCGGCTGGGAGCCGTCCCTCCAGTTCGAGGAAGGTATCGAGAAAACTGTTCGCTGGTACCTGGATAATCAGGAGTGGATGGATAACATAACCTCCGGCGAATATGAGAAGTACTACGATTCCATGTACGGGAATCGCTGATGCTGAGTGTGAATCTGTATGTAAAACTTAATAATAACTTATTATGGCTATATACGTTACGCGGCCTTTTCTTCCGCCTAAGGCGGAGTATCTTAAGCGGGTGTCTGAAGTTTTTGACCGCGAGGTGCTGACAAATCAGGGGCCGGAGGTGCAGGAGCTGGAAGCTCATATGAAAAAGTACCTCGGTACGGAGAACTTCCAATATGTAGCTAATGGTACGGTGGCCATTCAGATTGCTCTCCGTGCTTTGGATATAACTGAGGGTGAGATTATAACGACTCCTTTCAGCTATGTGGCGACCACGTCCACGATTCTCTGGGAGCGTTGTACGCCCGTGTTTGTTGATATTGAGCCGGGTAATTTTACCATAGACCCTGCGAAGATTGAGGAAGCTATCACTCCCCGAACCAAGGCGATTATGCCTGTACATGTTTTTGGGTATGCATGTAATATTGAGGCTATTCAGGAAATAGCAGACCGCCGTGGGCTTAAGGTGATATATGATGCTGCTCACAGTTTTGGCTCCGTGTATAAGGGGAAGGCACTTTCTACCTATGGTGATATTGCGACCCTCTCATTCCACGCCACCAAGCTGTTCCATACACTGGAGGGTGGTGGCTGTGTTATCCGTGATAATGATGTGGCAGCCAAGCTGGATCTTGTGAAACGCTTCGGTCACGTGGGGGATGAGCACTTTACACTTGGTATCAATGCTAAGCAGGATGAGCTAAATGCGGCAATGGGTAATGTGAATATCAATTATATTGATGCCATTATCGCAGACCGTAAGCGTTCATTTGAAAAGTATGATTCCTGCTTGGATGGACGCCTGCAGCGCCCTCTGGAGCAGGCGGATTTGGAATATAACTATGCCTATTATCCGGTGGTGTTCCCTGATGAAAAGGCTTTGCTTGCCACTTTTGCCAAGCTGGCAGAGCATGATATTTTCCCGCGCCGTTATTTTTACCCCAGTCTGAATACGCTGCCGTATTTGAGTGAGCGGTATGATTGTCCTGTCTCTCAGGATATCTGTTCCCGAATAGCTTGTCTGCCGCTTTTCTACGGTCTTACAGATGAGCAGATAGAGATGGTATGTAAGAATATTATTGCCTGAGGCATTAAATCTAATCTGTAAAATAGATGAAAACAAGTAGTCCAGCAGTACAAGTTGTCTGTATTACCTATAAGCACGAAAAGTTTCTTGCTGAGGCATTGGAATCTTTCGTGCGCCAGAAAACCAACTTCCCCTTTGAGGTGCTTGTTGGTAATGATTGCTCCCCTGATGGAACCCAGACTGTGATAGATACCTATGTTCAGAAGTATCCTCACATCGTGAAGGATATTAAGCGTGAGCGTAATATGGGGCCTACTCGCAATCTGGTTGATTTGTGCAAGCGCTGTACGGCTCCTTATATAGCTTTCTGTGAGGGTGATGATTATTGGGTGGATGATTGCAAGCTTCAGAAGCAGTATGATTACATGGAATCCCATCCGGAAGCAAAGTTCTGTTTTACGAGAACAAAAATTACATTCCCAGAAGGTTGGGGAATTGAGGATTATTACACGCCTATTAACGGCGAGATTTTAATGCCGGATTCCATGCCGGGAGCCGTCATCAAGGACAGCTACAGGGTTCATGAGATGATTGATGTAATGCCGGCTCAGACATCTTCATTCTTTTTCCGCTGGAATTATAATATAGAAATACCTGAATGGTATTACGGTGGTATTCTTGGTGACAATCCCATGTTGTATATGCAGCTGGGAGAAGGTGTTGCCGGATTCATACCGGACGTGACGTCCGTCTATCGCAGAAGTGAGGTCGGTGTCTTCATGACAGCGGATAAAACGGAGCATTTCCTCAAGACCCGAAAGGAATATATTCGGTTTTTGTATGGTTGCATGGAGTATTTCAGAGAGCACCACAATTCATATGCCTGCCCGCAGATGTTGGCCCGTTTGGTGCGTGAAGTGTGCAATTTGATGGATGCGTGCAATACGATAGGACGTTATGATGAGTTAATCTACGCCTTGCAGCAATATCCGGAATCCATGAAAGAGGCGCTTACTGTTATCTTGGGTAATTCCCAGCCTAGCCAGAAGCGTGCTAAAAAGAAGCGTGGTTGGTTTAAGCGTAATTTCTTAGACCGTTTGTTGTTCGATAAAGAGTTCTATCTGATGGAAAACAAGGATGTTGCTAAATCGGGGATGAATCCTCGTAGGCATTACTTCGCATTCGGCTGGAAGGAAGGGCGCCGCGCTTATCCGGCGAATAGGAAGGTCTTCCGCTTGATAAAGTCCTGGCTGTGGTATTGGTTGGGTGCTTTGGTACCCAAGAAGAAAAATAGCTGGGTGTTTTCTTCATTCTTCCAACGTGGATATATGGATAATACCAAATATCTGTATGAATATTTGGTTGAAAATCACCCGGAGATTCAGGTGACCTGGCTTACCATGGATGACAAGGTATATAAGATGCTTAAGGAAAAGGGCATGCCTGTCAAGAAGATGAAGAAAGCCAAATGGACGATGCTGCGCGCTGCGGTTGCATTCACGGACCACTTCAGGAGTTCGGATTACGATAATGTTTATGGTTTCAATGCCCGCACCAAGGTAGTACAACTTTGGCATGGAGTGGGATTAAAAAACATGGTTCCTGTGGGTGACTCTATACCTAACACTACGGTTCCGGGGGTGCGCTTGTCATCGGATATTGTTGCGAATGAATCTGATGGCTTGTTTGCACGAATGGCGAAATCAGTACGTTATATTTTTAGGGCTCCCTTCCGTGAGTTGACGGAAAGATACTTTGGCTTTGTTTGTCCCGGTCCGGCGTACGAAAGTCTGTATGCGAAGGGGTGGCACATGCCAAAGGATTGTTGTATATTTGCCGGATATCCGCGTAATGTACACCTTCATAAGTCACAAGTTCCTCAGAAAGTGAAGGTTATATATTCGCCGACTTATCGTTGGGACCCGAAAGAGGAAACCAAAATGATAGATGATTTCATTGCGGCCTTGCCTTTGATAAGTCAGTTCCTCGATTCAGTGGATGGTGAAATGTCTCTTCGTTTGCACCCTCACACTTGGAGAAGCTATATGAGTAAAATCAAACAAGCTCTGCAGTTTCATCCGCGTGTAGGTGTTGATGAGGAGAAAGATGCTTATGAAAAGTTGGGTGAATATTCACATATGGTGGGTGATTTCTCATCCATCTCCAACGATTTTGCAGAATTGATGAACAGGCCTCATGTTTTCTTGGTGCCTGATTTGGAAGCATTCCTTAAAAATGACTGTGCGCTGAATAATCCGTTTGAAGAGTATTCTCCCGGTGCTCAGGTTAAGAGCTGGCCGGAAGTCATTGATGCCTTGAAGGAGTACATCGAGAACCCGAAGAAGGACGAAGAATGGCGCTTGAAGATTCAGGAGTTCTTCTTTGACATGAAGGTTAATGATGAAAATAACTCTCAGCGTATTGTGGAGGAAATAAAGCGCAGACTTAAAATATCCTGAACCGTATGAAACGAGTTTTAGTGTTTCCCTGTGGTAGCGAGATAGGCCTGGAGATTAACAGGTCTCTGGCTCATAGTACTCATTTTGAGATGTATGGCGCGTCCAGTATTGATAATCATGGCGCTTATGTGTACCGTAATTACATAGGCGGAGTGCCTAACATTGATGATGAGGACTGCATTGAAAAAATCAATGCTATCATAGACGAGTATGGTATAGACTTCATCTTTCCTGCACATGACAGCGCTGTGTTGAAGTTTGCGCGCCATGCGGATGAATTGCATGCGGTGGTGGTGACATCTCCGGAGCAAACCTGTGAGATATGCCGCTCCAAGTTGCGCACATATGAGGTATTGGATGGCGTGGTGCCCACTCCTGTGGTGTATAATGAGGTGGACTCGTCAGCTCTGGAGTTTCCTTTATTCTGCAAGCCGGATGTGGGGCAGGGGTCTCGCGGGGCTCACAGGATAGCAAGCCGCAAGGATTATGATTACTATGTGGCCGGTGTGGATGGGCTGGTACTCAGCGAATTTTTACCCGGGCCCGAGTATACGATAGATTGCTTCACGGATAGACACGGAACACTCCGTTTTTGTGAAGGGAGGCGCAGAGCTCGTATCAGTAATGGTATTTGCGTTAATGCTGTACCGGTTAAGAACCCGGAGTTCCGGCGCTTGGCGGAATTGATTAACAGCAAAATGACCTTCCGGGGGATGTGGTTCTTCCAGCTTAAAGAGCGCGCAGATGGTGAGCTTGTTCTGATGGAGATTGCGCCTCGTATTGCCGGCACGATGGGGCTGTACCGTGGTGTTGGCGTGAACTTTGCATTGCTGAGCTTGTTTGATGCCATGGGGTATGATGTGGATGTGTTTTGCAATGATTACGCCATAGAAAATGACCGCGCTCTTTGCACCCGTTTTAAGACGGATGTGGTGTATGATACCGTCTATATGGATTTTGATGATACCGTCACTACCCGTGGGCAAATCAACACGGATGTGATGAAGTTCATCTATCAGGCACGCAATGAAGGGAAGCGTATTGTGCTCATATCTCGCCATGAGCGGGATTTGAAGCAGACTCTGGCTGATTACGGCATTGCAGAGTCTCTGTTTGCTGATATCAACGTCATTCGTGATAAGACTATACGTAAATCAGACCTTATCACGGAAAAACGCGCTGTTTTCATAGATGATTCATATGCAGAACGAAAGGACGTACATGAGCGCTGTGGCATTCCCGTGTTTGCTCCGGATGGCATAGATGTATTATTGAATCACAGAATTTAACCTTAGCCGTCAGCTATGAAGAAAGTTATTACATACGGAACCTTTGACCTTTTGCACCACGGCCATCTGAATATCCTCCGCCGTGCAAAAGAGCAGGGAGATTATCTTATTGTCGGCGTTACCAATGATTCTTTTGACAGAGAACGCGGTAAGCTCAATGTGCGCAATAACGTCTTGGAGCGTGTTGAAGCTGTGCGTGCAACGGGCTTGGCTGATGAAATTATCATCGAGAATTATCTAGGCCAGAAAATTGATGATATTGAGCGTTATAACGTAGATATTTTTGCCATTGGTTCGGATTGGGAGGGCAAGTTTGACTACCTCAACGAGTTCTGTAAAGTAGTCTATCTGCCGCGTACGGAGGGTATTTCGTCCACCCAGCTCCGCAGTGAGAGCCAAGAGGTGGTGCGTATGGGTATCATTGGTGCCGGGCGTATAGCTGAGCGTTTTACTCCTGAAACCTCGTTTGTGCATGGGGTAGAGGTGCTGGCAGTATATGATGCCAATCAGGAGAAAGCTTCGGATTACGCGCAGCGTCATGGTGTTGCGTATGTGTGTGATAGCCCTGAAAGCTTGCTGGCAATGGTAGACGCTGTCTATGTGGCAACTCCGCACTTGAGTCACTACGATTACATCAAACTTGCGCTTAACGAGGGCAAGCACGTTATATGCGAAACCCCCATGGTGCTCGTGGAAGAACAGGCTCGGGCACTCTTCGCACTGGCTGAGAAGAAAGGCTGTATTCTGCTGGAAGCGAATAAGACGGCTTACTGCCCGGCTTTCAACCACCTGATGGTGATGATTAAAAGCGGGATTATAGGCGAGGTCGTGGATGTGGAAGCCTCGCTCTCCAAGCTGTGGAGTGATTATACCCTGCGTGAGTTTGACGTGAATCAGGCCGGTGGCTCAATGTATGAGCTGGGTTCATACCCTCTGCTTCCCATTATCCGCCTGATGGGAACTGATTTCGTAAGTGTGCATTTCTATAGCCGTTGGAAGAATGGGATAGATGTGTATACCAAGGGGACGGTTCGGTACAATACGGCGCTCTGCACTTTCAAAGTAGGTCTGGACATTAAGACTGAAGGTAATCTGGTCATTTCCGGTACCAAGGGGTATGCTTATGTGCCGGCTCCTTGGTGGAAGACTGACTACTTTGAGCTTCGCTATGAAAATCAGAACGAAAACAAAAAGTTCTTCTACAAATGGGATGGTGCAGGGCTTCGTTACGAAATTCAGGAGTTTATCAGTTGTATCATCAATAAGCGCTTCAATACTTCCCGATTGCGCCACAACGAAAGCGTAACCATGGCGGCCATTATGGAGCAATTTACCAAGAACATCAACACGACTGAAATCTAAGATGAAAGAGGCACTTGTTGTAGGTGGAGCTAATGGTATCGGCCTTGCCATCGCTATGGAATTAGCGGATAGGCCTGATATGAGATGTGTACATATCGTGGATAAGGCACCTTTGGCTGAGAAGTATAAAAAGGATAATGTCAGAAGCTATGAGTTTGATCTCACTCAGGCTGACTACAGTTTCTTTGACCGGTTTGATGCCATTGATACTCTCTTTATATCCGCAGGTTTTGGGCGCTTGGCTCTTTTTAAGGATATTGATGAAGCGCTCATTTCAACCTACTTCTCGGTGAATACCATCGCTTCCATGCGGATTTTGAAGCATTTTTACTCCAAGCTTGAGAGCGCTGAGCCGTTTTATTGTGGCACTATGGTCAGTATATCCGGGTATTTATCTTCTCCCTTCTTCTCCGTTTACGGCGCGACAAAAGCAGCCATGCGCTTCTTTATCGAGAGCGTAAACGTTGAGCTGGCAAAGGCTGGTACGACTAACCGTATACTTAATGTGTCACCCGGTTCTATTAAAGGAACTTCCTTCAATCAGAGTGAAACGGATTTGGAGCAGACTCATAGCCTAGCTTGCCAGATTATCGAACATCTCCATAACCGCTCGGATCTTTTCATCCCTCAGTACGAAGAAATCTTCAAAAATGTTATCGCACGTTATCAGGAAGATTTCCGCGCGGAGGGAATGAGAAGTTACGATTATAAGGTCAGCAGTGGCAGAATTAAGAGCTAATGCTCATTAAGATGGCGAGGTGGTAGACATTAAAGCCATCGTGGGGTGATTCTCGTAGGTTATTCAGCTTCATCAGAATATGGAAAAGCTAACTGTAGTAATACTGAGTTATAATCATGAAAAATTCCTACGTCGGACGCTAGAAAGTGTTTTGATGCAGAAGGTCAATTTTTCCTACAGGATACTTGTAGCTGATGACGCCTCAACCGATAGCAGTCCGACCATCATCAGTGAATATGCGGAGAAGCATCCCGGGAAGGTGGTACCATTATTGAGACCGCAAAATCTGGGTTCCATGGAAAATTACCGCCGTACGCTGGCGGATGTTCGAAGTGAGTATGTTCTGGTGAATGATGGGGATGACTACCTGATTGACCCATCTAAGCTGCAGCGGCAGGTGGACTGGCTGGAGAAGCACCCTGAATATTCCATTTGTTTTCATTCTGTTCAGGTGGTGCGAGAAGGTGATGAAGCCGGTAGCTCTGCGAGTTTCCCAGTAAAGAAGTATTGCCGGGATATGGATTTTCGCGATTTGCTGGAACATAATTTCCTGCAAACTAATGCAGTAATGTATCGGTGGGCATTTAATGATGGCTCCTTGCTTAGCCAGCTGCCCGGGGATATTCTGCCTGGCGACCACTTTTTGCATTTGCTGCACGCAGAGCGTGGGCGGATAGGTTACATACCCGGGGAGATGTCTGCCTATCTGCGGCATTCCTCCAGTTTGTGGGCGGGTGATGCTCAGTCTCCGGGCTGGTTTGAACGCTGCGCTGAACCGCATATTCGTTTTTATAAAGCCGTTGAGAAACGCTTTAATTGTAGCAAACGCGCACAAATTCAATTTATGGAGATGCATTTGCAGCTGGTGCGTGGTGGAAGACCCGGCAAGTTGAGGTATCTCTGGTATGTGCTGATGTCAAAAATCACGGCAGGGCAGAGGCGGTATATGTACAAAAGCCTCAAGCGTATGGCCAAGCATTTGATGTAATTGATTCCGAAAATGACCCCCATCTTAATCCATGTGCATGTTTATTATCCCGAATTGTGGGGTGAGGTATGTGATTGCCTGCGCTCATTGGCCGGCATGCCATACGAGTGCGTGGTGACGGTGCCGGAGGGTAGGGAGGATATTTTGTCGGAACTGAAGGGGGATAATAGGATTTCGCGGATTGTTGAGGTGGAAAATTGCGGCTATGATATAGCTCCTTTTGTTCAGGTGATAAATGGAGTTGATTTAGGGCGATATCGTTATGTGATAAAGCTACATACTAAGCGTGATTTGCCCGGTGATGTGTACCTGAAGCCGCTGCCGTTCAATTACGGGTATGATTACTGGCGCCGTTATCTTCTGAGCTTTTGTTCTGATGAGCACTTTCCTTGCGTGCTGAAAGCATTTGAACGCCGCCCGGAGTTGGGTATGGTGGCTGATTATCGGTTGATACACCGCCGTCCTGAAAGGCGTTTTCTGCAGGCTGAAGAGAGCTTACTGAAGCGTGCCGGGCTAGAGTATAAGAGGTATGAATATGTGATGGGAAGTATGTTCATCTGCCGCGCTGAATTATTGAAGCCCTTGCAGCGGATGAACTTATCGCCTGCTGAGTTCCCGCTGGCTGATGCTGCTCATTCGGAAAATCTGGCACATGAGATGGAGCGCTTCTTCGGTCTTTCTGTGATATCTCAGGGGTATAGGATTGAAGATGTGTTTACCGCATCATGGAAACAAAGTGGTGTGATGCGGGCCTTGCGGCATTTGGGGCAATTTCTGTTTTTCCGTAAGCGGGGTATTGATGGTAGGTGCGTAGTGAAGATATGCAAGATTCCGGTGTATCACAGGAGGGCTCGCTCGTGAGGGGTGCTGCGGCTGTTTCTCCTGAAAAAGTCTTGCAAAATAGCGTGGTTTTGGTACAATCTCTGCGTAGTTGCGAGAGTTATTGCAGCTGCTGATTTTACCCGTCCAACGTATTCAGATTAATGCCGGTGAATTCCTGTGCAAATCATTACAGGTATGCCGTTTATCTAACGAATGCATGGCGGTAGGTATAAGCATGATAAGGAGAGAACGCACATGCCAAGAGTTTCTGTTTTAATGCCCATCTGGAACACGCGGGAAGACCACTTGCGTGAGGCGATAGAGAGCATTCTGAACCAGACGTATAAGGATTTTGAATTCCTCATTCTCAACGATTCTCCTGATAATACAGCTCTGGGGGATATTGTGGCTTCCTATGCTGATGAGCGTATACTCTACACGGTGAATGAGAAAAATATGGGTATATCCAGAAGCCGCAATCGCTTGCTTAAGGCGGCCCGTGGCGAATATGTGGCCATTTTTGACCATGATGATATATCTGAGCCGGAACGCTTGCAGCGTCAGGTGGAGTATTTGGATGCCAACCCGGAGGTAGGTGTGCTGGGCGTCGGTATGCGTGAGTACCCCAGCGGGAAGATAGTGATTCAGCCGGAAAATGATACGGAGATTCGTCTGGGGTTGATGTGGGGCTGTGTGGTCAGCCATTCCGCTGCCATGGTGCGCCGGAATTTATTGGAGCGCCATGGTATCTGCTATGAAGAGCGTTTTACTCCCTCCGAGGACTATGCTTTGTGGTGCCGTCTGATACCGCACACGCGTTTCCATAATTTGCCGGATGTGCTGTTCAATTATCGCCTCCACGCTTCAAACTCATCCAAGCGCATGGCGGAGCAGATGACCGTAGCAACGTATGCAGTCCGTGCATTTGCGGCTACAGATAATCCTGAGCTGTACAACGAGTATTTGATGCGTGCGGAGCACGTCACTCGGGTGAGGCTATTGGGCTTTTTGCCTCTGCTGAAGATTGTGCGCAGCGGTATCCGGGTGAAGGTGTACCTGTTTGATCATATATTGCTGTACACAGCCAAGAAAGTGATTAAGATGCCCAAATAGGGACTACGCCGGGAGATTTTATAAGGAGCTCAGCTATTGAGCGTTTTGAGTATTTTGTGGCCGCTGTGTTCTGTTGGAACATGGCGGTCAATTTTTTCTGAAAAGAAAATTCAAAAAAAGGCTTGCATTTCAGGGGGAAGTATGGCATATATCTGCAAGTTTACACTTGTACCATGCCTAAAGACACATCTATCAGGAAGATACTGGTCATCGGTTCGGGCCCCATTATTATCGGCCAGGGTTGTGAGTTTGACTACTCCGGCACCCAGGCTTGTAAGACTTTGAGAGAAGAGGGGTACGAGGTAGTGCTTGTCAACTCCAACCCCGCCACCATCATGACGGACCCGGAGACGGCACCCCGCACGTACATCGAACCTCTTGCCCCCGAGTACATTGAGAAGATTATTGCCCGCGAGCGTCCGGATGCTCTGCTGCCGACGCTGGGTGGTCAGACGGCATTGAATGCGGCTATGGAGCTGCACCGCAGTGGCGTGCTGGAGAAGTACGGCGTGCGCGTTATCGGCGCAGATGCTGATGCTATTGATAAGGGCGAGGACCGCCAGCGCTTTAAGGATGCCATGCTGAAGATTGGCCTTGACGTACCGGCCTCCGGTGTGGCTCACAGCATGGCTGAGGCATGGGACATCGCCAAGAATGTTATCGGTAACTACCCCATGATTATCCGCCCCGCTTTCACGCTGGGTGGTACCGGTGGTGGTATTGCTTACAACAAGGCTGAGTATGAAGAGATTGTGCAGCGCGGTCTGGATCTTTCCCCCGTGCATGAGGTGCTGATTGAAGAGTCTCTGCTCGGCTGGAAGGAGATTGAGATGGAAGTCATGCGCGATATCGCTGACAACTGCATCACCATCTGCTCCATTGAGAACCTGGACCCCATGGGTGTGCACACGGGTGACTCCATCACCGTGGCTCCCGCCATGACCCTCACCGCTCGCGAATATGCTGAGCTGAAGGCTGCTTCCTTCGCCATTATCCGCGAAATCGGCGTGAAGAGCGGCGGCAGTAACATTCAGTTCGCTGTGTGCCCCCGCACCGGCCGCCAGGTGGTTATTGAGATGAACCCCCGCGTGAGCCGCTCCTCTGCTCTGGCTTCCAAGGCAACGGGCTTCCCCATCGCTAAGATTTCTGCTAAGCTCGCCGTGGGCTACACGCTGGACGAGCTGAAGAATGACCTGACTCAGACCTCTCCGGCCTCCTTCGAGCCCACCATTGACTATGTGGTGTGCAAGGTGCCGCGCTTCACCTTCGAGAAGTTCAAGAAGGCTGATGAGCGCCTGACCACCGCCATGAAGAGTGTGGGTGAGGTGATGAGCATCGGCGCTACCTTTAAGGACTCCCTGCAGAAGGCCCTCCGTTCTCTGGAGACCGGCCGCTGGGGCTTCGGCTTTGATGCTAAGGACCCCGTGAACCCCAGCCGCAAGGAGATTGCTGCTAAGCTTTCCGTGCCGAACGCTGACCGTATCTTCTGGATTCAGACGGCATTCGTGAACGGTTTCACCGCTGAGGAAATCGTGGACCTCACTCAGATTGACCCCTGGTTCATCGATCAGCTGCAGCAGCTGGCTGAGGCCGGTATGCAGCTGAAGACTCTGGACCTGCTTGAGGCTAAGAAGCTCGGCTTCTCTGACCGCCAGATTGCTTATGCCCGCGGTTGCTCTGAGGATGATATCCGCGCTGAGCGTAAGGCTAAGGGTATTCTGCCCACCTACAGACTGGTGGATACCTGCGCCTCTGAGTTCGAGGCCGTGAACCCCTATTACTACTCCTCCTACGGTGAGGAGCAGGAGGCCCGCATCTCTGACCGCAAGAAGATTATGATTCTTGGCGGTGGCCCGAACCGCATCGGTCAGGGTATCGAGTTCGACTACTGCTGTGTGCACGCTTCCTTCGCTCTGAAGGAGCTCGGTTACGAGACCATCATGGTGAACTCCAACCCTGAGACCGTCTCCACTGACTATGACACCTCTGATAAGCTCTACTTCGAGCCCCTGACGCTTGAGGACGTGCTGAACATCTGTGACGTGGAGAAGCCTGAGGGCGTTATCGTGCAGTTCGGTGGCCAGACCCCGCTGAACCTCGCTGCCGCTCTGGCTGAGCGTGGTGTGCCCATCATCGGCACCAGCCCCCGCAGCATTGAGCTCGCTGAGGACCGCAAGTATTTCTCCGCCCTTCTGGATGAGATTGGCCTGCGCCAGGCTGAGGCCGGCACTGCCACGAATGAGGAAGAGGCTGTGGCCGTGGCTCAGCGCATCGGCTTCCCGGTGCTGGTTCGTCCCTCCTTCGTGTTGGGTGGTCGCGCCATGATGATTGTGTATGATGAGGCTGAGCTGCGCACTTACATGCGTGAGGCTGTGGATGCCTCTCCTGAGCGCCCTGTGCTGGTGGACCGCTTCCTGCAGAATGCACTTGAGATTGACGTGGACGTCATCGCTGATGGTGAGACCAGCGTGGTGGGCGCCATCATGCAGCACGTTGAGCCCGCCGGTATTCACTCCGGTGACTCTGCCTGCATGATTCCCCCGAACAAGGTGAGCGACAAGATGCACGCTGAGATGATGCGTGCCGCTAAGGAGCTCGCAGCCAAGCTGAATGTGAAGGGCCTCATGAACTGCCAGTTTGCTATTAAGGATGAGCAGCTGTACGTCATCGAGGTGAACCCCCGCGCTTCCCGTACCGTTCCCTTCGTGTCCAAGTCCATCGGTGTGCCGCTTGCTAAGCTGGCTGCCAAGGTGATGAGCGGCATGAAGCTCAGCGAGCTGGGCTTCACCAAGGAAATCGTTCCGCCGTACTACACCGTGAAGGAGGCCGTGTTCCCCTGGAACCGCTTCCCGGGTATTGACGTGGTGCTTGGCCCGGAAATGCACTCCACCGGTGAGGTAATGGGTATTGATACGGATCCTGAGCTCGCCTACATGAAGAGCCAGATTTCCGCCTTCAACCCCCTGCCTGAGAAGGGCCTCGTGTTCATCTCCGTGCATGATCGTGATAAGGATGCCGCTGTGGAAATCGCCCGTAACATCGCTGAGGCCGGTTTCGATATCTGCGCCACCAAGGGCACGATGATTCACCTGCTGCAGCACGGTATCGAGTGTGAGCGCGCTTACAAGGTGCTTGAAGGCCGCCGCCCGAACATCGTGGACCGCATTAAGAACGGTGATATCGCATTCGTTATCAACACTCCCGGCTCTCATGACGCCCGTGAGGATGAGGTGGCCATCCGCGCCGCTACCGTGAACACTAAGGTATCTTACGCCACGGACCTCTCCTCCGCTCGCGCTTGCGCCGCTGCCATCCTTCACAATAAGAACAAGGTGGCCGGTGTGCGTACCCTTCAGGAGTACCACTCCTCGAACTAAGTTCGAAGTTTGAGTTTATAAAAAGCCTGCACAACGGCTGCTGATATCAGCAAGTGTTGTGCAGGTTTTCTTTTTGGTAAATCAGATTGCTTTGTAAGCTCGCCTTGCGTGGCGCTACCTTACGCTTGTTCTGCGAGGGTGGCGTAATAGTGCTCCAGCAGGGAGATGATGCGCCCTCGTTCGTAGGGGGCAAAGGAGGCCCAGCCTGCGGCATCCATCTCCATCCATGCGTTTTTGATGGTGCTGAGCATCTCCTCGCCGGCAGGGGAGAGGGCTATAATGCGGCGGCGCTTGTCTACTGTGGCTTCCGTGCGGGTGATGAGTTCCGCCGCCTCCAGCTGGCGCAGCAGCAGGTTCACGTGCTGGCGGCTCAGCTCGCGAGCATCAGCCAGCGCGGAAGGTTCCATGCCTTGCGGCGCTGCCTTCAGGCTCTCCAGCAGGAGGTATTCATTGTATGAGAGGTGCACGCGCCGCAGTACTGCATTGAAAGCGTTGTCTATATTCTTCCACAGCGTCATCCAGCGGGCGAAAAACTCATTGTCGGGGTCACTCATCGTCTAAATAGAAATTTTGTGTAGTAAACTTGCTTTTATTATGTGCATTTTTGCTCATCTGTCAAGCTTTTTGCCTGTATTGTTTTCTGTGTGAGTCTAAGTTATAGTAAGCAGGTATTGGTTCAGAGAATGCGGGAAAAAACGCATATGAGGTTGACAAAACGGGCAGAAAGGGTAAAATGAGAGTCGGATGACGCGCCTTTGGACGATGTTGAGTCTGCTGGTGACACTGCTGCTAATGCCTGCGGTGGGACTGGGTGCGTTTGTGAAGGATTGCGGGTGTGGGCATATGGAACATGTGCAGGTGCACCAGTGCCATTGTGACGGGCATGAGCATGGGCACGACAGTCCGCAGCAGCAGAGCTGCTTGCATGAAGGCTATCAGCTTCAGCTGAGCAACACGGAGGAGACGGTGCCCGTGGTTCTGCGTGTGGCGCTGCAGGAGGTGGTGCTTCCCGGTTTTTGTTGTGATCAGAACGGCTGCAGCCTGAAGCTGGCTGCCGTAATCAGTAAGTGGCCGGATGGTAATCCACCGGGGCATCTGATGCTGCCACTCCTGATTTGAAGCGTATTTCTGAGGCTTTCCCGGAATATCGGGATGGTCCGTTACGTGACTATGTTCACACAGCCCCGTATGGGGTGAATCCTTTCATTATTACGATTTTACAGAAAATGCTTAAATACAAATATATGGCGGCAATAGTCGCCCTGTTGGTGACGGGCTGTGCGCAGTATAGCCCCAAGCCCATAGATCTGAGCGCGGATATGGCGAACTGGCAGCAAGTGTCAGCGCAGTTGTGTGGCTCCCGCCGCAGCATTAGTACTGGTGAGCTGCGCCGGATAGGCCTGATGATGAATCCGGACCTGCTGAGGGCTCGCCTTACGCACGCTCGCAGTAGAGGGCGTGCTGAGTACGCGGGCCTGTGGGAAGACCCAGGGATGGGCATGGAGCTGGAACGCGTGTTTGCTCACAATATCACGAATTACTCCATTTCTCCCTCACTGGCACTTCCTGTGACCGGGCTCCCGGGGCTGCGCAAGCAGATTGCGGAGCAGTATAGCGAGGCCGATTACTGGAATATGCGTGAGCAGGAGCGCCAGTTTATGATGGAGCTGGATGTCCTCTGCTATAAGTGCCAAGCGGCAGATGCTCGCCTGAGCCTTATGCGCCGCCGCTTGAATGTGCTGCGCGATGAACAGGCTCGTATTACCCGCTTGCATGAGGTGGGTGAGGTTGCCTTTGCTGATTTTCAAACGGCTACGGAGCGCCTGAATGAAACTATAAAGCAGGTGCAAGAGCAGGAGCGTGAGCAGCTTACTCTTCGTCAGGAGCTTGTGAGCAGGCTGGGGCTTCATCCATCCATCGCCGGTATTCATCCTTCAGGCGGATTGCCGCGTGGCGTGCCATCCACTGTGGCTGTGCCCGGTGCTGATATACTGCTGGGGATTGCCTCCGTGAAGGCTCAGATGGCCGGTTATGGTGCATCCGAAGATGAGCTGCGAGCCGAGATTCGCAAGCAGTTCCCGGAGCTGCGCCTCTCCGGCATGTTTGCTGAGGATGACGATACGGAGAAAGGCGCCTTGGGCGTGGAGTTTACTCTGCCTCTCTGGAACCGCAACCGTGAGGCCATAGCTGTGGCCGGTGCCGAGCGAGATATTAAGCAGGCCGAAACCATACAGACTTGGCATGCTCTTCTTCAGGAAAGTTCTGCGTTGGGTGCTCAGCAGCGCCTGCTTCTGAACCACTGCCGTTCTGAGTACTCGCGCCTGCGTGAGCTGGAAGCGGCCACAGAGCGCCAGGAGCGTCTTTTCTCTCTGGGTGAGAGCAAGCTTTTGGAACTTGCAGAGGCGCGACATCTGGAATACGAGCGTCGCCTTGCTTATCTGGATTGCCTTGTTAACCTGCTTGAGGTGCAGACCAAACTCCTTTACCTTAACCCTTCCCATAATCAGCAATGAAATTTTCTCATATTCTCGGATTAGCTCTTTCTCTTACGGCTTCTGCTTTTATAGCCAAAGCACAAGAGCACCAGCACGGCCCCGGCTGTGCGCATGACCACGCTCAT
Source organism: Akkermansia sp. (assembly GCA_045652085.1). GTDB lineage: Bacteria > Verrucomicrobiota > Verrucomicrobiia > Verrucomicrobiales > Akkermansiaceae > Akkermansia. Next base: position 46,480 of record JAZRTR010000034.1, on the reverse strand, counting down.
GAGCACACCGCTACCACGGAAACGGCCCATGAGCACCAGCATGGCCCCGGCTGCACGCATGACCATGCTCATGAGCACACCGCTACCACGGAAGCGGCCCATGAGCACCAGCATGGCCCCGGCTGCACGCATGACCATGCTCATGAGCACACCGCTACCACGGAAACGGCCCAAGACCACCAGCATGGGCCCGGCTGCACGCATGACCATGCTCATGAGCACACCGCTACCACGGAAGAGGCCCATGAGCACCTGCATGGCCCCGGCTGCACGCATGACCATGCTCATGAGCACACCGCTACCACGGAAACGGCCCATGAGCACCAGCACGGCCCCGGCTGCACGCATGACCATGCTCATGAGCACACCGCTACCACGGAAGCGGCCCATGAGCACCAGCATGGCCCCGGCTGCACGCATGACCATGGTCATGCCGGTCACAATCACGCTCCCGGTGAGAGCTGCGGCAGTGAGGTCGTTATTGTTGAGGCGGATGCCCGTGCTCGTGACCTGATGAACATGCGCATTGAGACCGTGCCGCCGCGAGGTGAGGTGCTTGTTCATTCCCTTTATGGTTTCTTGAGCACACCTGATCACGCCATGCAGACCTACGCCTTACCATGTGGCGGTCGCATTACGTTGCACGTGAAATCCGCTCAGCAGGTGAAGGCCGGTGACCTTCTTTATTCTCTGCAGAGCCCGGATATCATGGAGCAGCAGGCTGAGATAATCAGAATTCACGCTTCCATAGAGCGCTGCGAAGCTGAAATCGGCACCTTGGAACAGCGACTTTCCGAGCTTTCTTCCGCCGGCACCCGCAACAAGGATGTGGAAGTGGAGCTGGCCAATAAAAGGGCAGAGCTCACCCAGTATCAGCGTGAGCTCGCTGCTGTGGAGGCTCGCTTGAGAATGCTTAGTCTGGGCGGTACCCTCGTGGAACGGGATAACCTCACGGTGCTGGAAGTGCGTGCCGTAGCGGATGGTTCCGTGCGTAATGTGGGTGTGACTCAGGGCAGCTGGGGAGAACAGGGCAAGCCCGTCATCACCATGAGCAATACCGCTGAGATGGAAATCAGTACCTCCATTTATAGCTCTGATGTGCCTCACTTTAGCGCTGTGCGTGCCACCATTCCTGCTGGCCGTGAGCATGTGACAGTGGATGGCACATGGCGCTTAGCTGAGGAGGTGGACTCCGCCACTCGTACCCGCGAGCTTTATTTCAACCCCTCCAGCATTCCCGCCAACGTGCAGCCCGGGCAGCTTTGCCGCCTGGATTTGTATGATGCTTGCGAGGACCACGGGCGTGTATCCATTCCGGATTCTGCCGTGGTGAAAGTGGGTGTGGATGACGTTGTATTTGTGGAAGTAGCAGAAGGGCGTTTTGCCATGGTGAAGGTTCATGCCGGTACCAGCCGCCGCGGGATGACTCCGGTGGATGGGCTTACCCCGGGCCAGCGTATCGTGGTGAAGGGAGGCTATGAGCTGCGCTACATCATTCCCGGGGATGGCCAGCAGCGCCGCGCCGGGCACTTCCATGCTGATGGTGTGTTCCATGAAGGTGAAGATCACTAAACAGCCATGAATGCTCTTATATCATTCTGCCTGAAGAACCGCATCACCGTGGTGCTTATCTCCATCGTGCTCGCTGCCGTGAGTACGTGGCTGGTGAGCACCCTTCCGGTGGACGTGTTCCCTGAGCTGGAACAGCCGCGTGTTACAATTCAAACTGAGGCCGGCGGGCTCTCTGCCGAGGAGGTGGAGCAGTACGTCACTATCCCATTGGAATCCGCCATGCAGGGAACTCCCGGTGTGCGCAAGGTAAGCTCATCTTCCGGTACCGGCCTTTCCTTCGTGTGGGTGGATTTTGACTGGGATGTGGATATCTACCGCGCTCGCCAGATTGTTTCTGAACGCATGGCTACCGTGCGTGATAATCTCCCTGAGCAGGTGGAAACGGAGATGGCTCCCATCGTTTCCGTGACCGGTGAGATTATGGTCATCGCCATTCAGGGTGATGAAACAGCGGACCCTCTGGAGGTGCGCCGCGTGGGTGAGTTCGAGCTGCGAAACCGCCTGTTGGCCATTCCCGGTGTGGGGCAGGTCACGGTGCTGGGCGGGCGTTTGCCTGAGTACCGCGTAGCCTATAATCCTGAGCGCATGCGCCAAGCCGGTGTGAGCTTCTCTGATTTGCGGAACACCGTGGAGTCCTCCCAGAGCAGCATCCCCGCCGGGTATCTGGAGGATGTGGCCGGTGTGGAGCTTCCCATCCAGCAGCACACCCGAGCTTTTACCCCTGAGCATCTGCGCCGCGCTATCGTGACGGACCACCCCACGGATGGTGTGGTGCGTCTTGAGGACGTGGCGGATGTGCGGATAGATGGCGCTCCCCGCCGTGGTAATGCCGGATATGCCGGCCGTGAAGCTGTGGTGCTTTCTGTACAGAAGGTGCCCGGTGCCAACACACTGGAGCTTACCTATGCCGTGGATGCCGCTGTGAAGGAGTTCGCTGCTAGCCGCTTGCCTGCTAACATGACGCTGCATGCGGACGCTTACCGCCAGGCGGACTTCATTGAGCTTTCTCTGGAGAATGGCAAGGAGACTCTGCTCATTGCCGCCGTGGTGGTGGTTATCGTCATTCTGCTCACCCTGCTGAATATCCGCACGGCCATTATTACCCTTATCAGCATGCCGCTTTCCGTGCTTTTCGGTATGGCGCTTTTCCCCGTCTTTGGGCTGGGTGTGAACATCATGACGCTTGGTGGTTTGGCCGTGGCGGTGGGTGATGTGGTGGATAACGCCATCATCTTCGTGGAAATCGCATGGCGTAATCTCAGCCGGAATGCGGCCCTTCCTCCTGAGAAGCAGAAGAGCCGCTACCGCGTGCTTATGGAGGCCAAGAATGAAATTGTGAGCTCCATCAGCTATTCTTCTGTCATCATTCTGCTGGTATTCGCTCCGCTGCTCTTCCTTAGTGGCATTGAAGGACAGTTCTACCGCCCGCTGGGTATCTCGTACATGCTGGCTCTGGGTGCTTCCCTTCTGGTGGCTCTCACCCTCATCCCCACGCTTTGCATCATCTGGTTTAAGGTTAGCCGTAAGAAGACTGAAGATGGAGATTCCGCCTCCGCCCGCTTCATTAAGCGCATGTATATGCCTGTGCTGAACTTCTGCCTGCGCTGGCCCAAATCCATATTCGGTGCGCTGATGGCTATCACCGGTGCTTCCCTCTGGCTGGGCAGTACATATGGCACGAGCTTCCTGCCGCCCTTTAATGAGGACTGCTATACCCTCTTCGTGAACTGCGTGCCCGGTACCTCGCTGGAGGAGACGGAGCGTATTTCCCGCCAAGTGATGCAGAACATCATGCAGATAGATGGCGTGAAAACTGTTACTCAGCGTACGGGCCGTGCTGAGAATGATGAACATGCCGAACCTGTGAGCGCTAGTGAATTGGTGGTGCGTGTGGACCTCTCGCGTGACCAGCGCCGCATGCGTGAGCAGTTCAAGGAAGCGATGCGCGGTATTCCGGGAGTTTCCGGCATGGTCGGGTTCCCCATTGCCCACCGCATTAGCTCCGCGCTTTCCAACTCGAACTCCGAAATCGCCATTAACATCTTCGGTGATGATCTCCCGCAGATTCGTAACGCCGCTAGAAAGGCCGCTGAAATCCTCGCTTCCATGCCTGAGGTGGCAGATGCCCGAGCTAACCGTGAAGTGATGGTGGATACTATCCACGTGGAGTATAACCGCGAAATCCTCGCTGCATACGGCCTTACCGTCAGCGAGGCTGCCGACCAAGTGTCCGCTGCCATGAATGGTATGCAAGTGGGTGAAATTATCCGCAATCTGGACCACTGGGATGTCGTGCTGCGCTTGGATGATGACCTGCGCCGAAGCATGGATGACGTTCGGAATCTCCAGCTTGTGGCCCCCGGCGGCAGGAAGGTGCCGTTGAATGAGGTGGCGCACGTGTACCGCGCTGAAACAACGAACCTCATTCTGCGTGACAACTCCCGCCGCAAGGCCATGATTTCCTGTAACCCCTCGCCGGATAGTAACCTTGGTGACCTCGCCCGCGCCTGCCGCGAGAGGCTGGACCCCGCCATGCATGAGCTGGGCTGCTCCGTGGAGTACGCCGGTACCATCAAGAGCCGTGAGGAGGCAGGCCGCCGCCTGTACCTGATGGGTGGTATTGTCTGCGTGCTCATTGTGCTGCTGCTGGCCAGCTCACTGGGCAGCGTACGCCGCGCCATGGTTACTCTTATCAACATTCCGCTTTGCTTGGTGGGTGGCATCATTGCCGTGTTCTTGGCTTCGCCTGACACGGTGAGCTCGGTTCTGAGCGGGGGGTATATTCACCCCATCCTTTCCGTGAGCTCCATCGTGGGCTTCGTGACCGTTATCGGCTTTGCCATTCGCTCCGGCCTCATCCTGCTGAACCGTTACCGCGCTTTGGAGATGAGCGGCATGACGGCTGATGAAGCTATCCGCGCCGGTTCTTCTGAGCGCGTGATACCCATCATCATGACCTCGCTCACCACCATCCTCGGCCTGCTGCCCCTCATCTGGGCTAAGGACCAGCCGGGCGGTGAGCTGCTGGCTCCGCTGGCTATCGTGCAGTTCGGCGGCCTCCTGAGCGCTACCGTGCTGAACCTGCTCGTCATGCCCGCTACCTGCAAGATTTTCGCTGGCTTCATCTCTCCCGGTGATAAGCTGGATTAACATCAGTTGTACAGTACTAATCCGCAAAGCATCAGCCAGATGCTTTGCGGATTTCTATTGATATGCCCCGCGGTTACTGCTGTTGTGCCTTACTTGCTGTCCTTCATTTATGGCAGGCTTCCGCACCAGTATAGCGAGGCGTATTCATTTGTTATAAGATGAAAAAAGATGAAAAAAGATGAAAAATAAGGCTTTTCAAATAAGGTGCTCTGTGATACAATAAAGTACGAAAGGTGAATTGATTAGATATGCTGGAAGAAGGCATCAGAGCGGGAGAGTCAGTGACGCTGGAGTACAAACGTGAATTGCCAGCGAAGGATAAAAAGGTGCTGAAAACCTTTGTTGCCTTTGCCAATGGTGGAGGTGGAAAGGTGATATTTGGGGTTGATAACGCTTCGTTGGAGATAGTTGGAGTTCCGGATGATGAGCGAGCTCGATTGCAGGATGCTGTGACGGATATGATATCCGATACCTGTACACCGCAGATATATCCCTTGTTTTCGTGGTTGGTGGTGGATGATAAATCGCTGTTCGTGGTGGAGATACCATCATCTCCTCAGTGTCCGTATTATATAAAGTCAGAAGGATTAGAAAAAGGTGTGTATGTACGTGTAGGGGCAACCACTCGACGAGCGGAACCGGCTAAGGTGAGGGAGTTGCAGCTGAAAGGGCAGAATAAGACGTACGATTCTGTGGTCGAGCATGCTGTATCCGCCGCCACGCAAGAAGAAATAGACAAACTGTGCCGTGAGATTCGCGAATATATCGGGGATTCCGGCAAGCCTGTGGGTCTTTCTCAATTATTGGGGTGGGAACTGTTGCAGAAATCCGGTCGCAGTTATTTGCCTACAAATGCTTTTCGCTTGTTAACGGGTGAGAGTATTCATTTTTCTGGTATTCAATGTGCTGTGTTTCAGGGGACTGAACGCGTAAATTTTTTAGACAGAAAAGAGTTTCATGGTCCGGTTTATGAACAGTTGGAGAATGCTCAGCGTTTTTTGATGCAGTATTTACGTTGTGCCGCTGTTATCGAAGGGATACGTCGTGAGGATGTGTACGAGATTCCCATAGCCGCTTTACGTGAAACAATAGCTAATGCCATTTTGCACCGCAATTATTTGGAGAATGCTTACATTCAGGTTTCCGTTTTTGATGACCGAGTAGAGGTTTTGTCACCTGGTGGTTTGTTTGCCAACTTGTCACGCGAGGAAATGTTTTCCGGGGTATCGCGCTTGCGAAATCCCTTGCTGGCATCTGTATTTCATCGTATGCGCATTGTTGAGCAGTGGGGTACCGGTATTCGCCGTGTAGCGTTGGCCTGTGAGAATGCTAAATTACCGCAGCCGGAGTATGAACTAACAGGTGATGCCGTGCGAGTTATTATTCAACGCCCTAAAGCTGTGACTACTCGTAAAAAAGCTGAGCGTAAACGCCGTCCACACAAAAGGGATGAAGCTTTGCTGGCGTATTTGAAAGAGTATCCTGATGCTCCTTTGCAACAGGTCGCTGATGCTTTCTTTGTGAGCGTGGCAACTGTGTGGCGTTTTGTGCGCGATATGAAAGCCGAGGGGCGTTTGTAGAGGGGGGGGATGGGCATTTATTTGCTTGCAATAGTCGGGCTGGCGGGATAAGATGCTGATGTGCAACAACAACCTACCGATGAAATGGAAACGCTCCGCCGAACGGCTGAGGCTGGGAACCCTGATGCCTGCTGTGGGCTAGGCATTTGTTATCTGTATGGTCAGGGGGTGGACCGTGATTTTGTTCAGGCTGCGTATTGGTTGCAAAAGGCCGCGGATATGGGGGATGCTCTTGCGTGCTATCACCTCGGTGAAATGTATGCCCTCGGCAAGGGGGGGCCGGTAGATGCTGCTCAGGCTGCTATTTATTACCGCAAGGCTGCAGAGCAGGGGGATGCCCCTGCACAGATGGAGCTTGCGCTGGCTTTGGTGGAGGGCAATGGTGTGGAAGAAGATGAGTACGAGGCTTTCTCATGGATGCAGAGCGCCGCCGAGGGTGGTTCCGTGATTGCTTTGTATAATCTGGGGCTTATGTATGAGCGAGGTGTGGGATGCGAGGTGGATGAGGCTGAGGCGCTGAATTACTTCCTCCGAGCTGTGGAGCAGAAATGTGCCGATGCTCAGTGGCGATTGGGAAAGGCCTACGAGAATGCCGAGCTGGGCGTGACGAAAAACATGGATGAGGCCTTCCGTTGCTATAGCCTTGCCGCGGAACAGGGAAACCATGCGGCGGAGTATGCGCTCTGTGTGATGTATGTACAGGGTGAGCCGGTGGAGTGGAACCCTTGTCTGGCGGCGGAGTGGTGCCGGAAAGCGGCCGAGGGCGGATACGCTCACGCTCAATACTTCATGGGGTATCTGTACACCCAAGGTCTGGGCGTGGGGAAAAACTTATCATTGGCGCGTGATTGGTTGAATAAGGCCATAGCTGCCGGGCATGAGCCGGCGCAGGATGCGCTGGCGGAATTGGAGCGTATGCTCTGATACGCGCCGCGCCGGAAATTTAATGGTTATAAAGTAGTTAAAAAATGACAATCTTTTTTGCGGCTTTTTATATTTTTATGTAGAAATAGGAAGCGTGCTGCGTTCTCCGAAATAAGGGCCCGTCTGTTAGCACGGGTTGTTAGCGTTTATAACTTGACAAGTAGACAGGAAGGAGTAGAATCTCAGCTGTGAATGCATTTATCAAATGGGGAATCGGAGCCGTACTTGTAGGCGGTGGAGCTGCTGCGTGGTATTACTGGCCTTCTTCTGAGGCCCAGGCCGTAAGTTTTCGTACAACGGAGGTAGTACGCGGAGATTTTGTGAGCAAGGTTCAGGCTACGGGCACTCTTGAGCCTCAGGAACTTGTTGACGTAGGTGCACAGGTGACAGGTGAGATTGAGGAGTTTGGCACGGACGTGAACGGCAATCGCGTGGATTATGGTAGCGAGGTGAGGGCCGGTCAGCTTCTGGCCCGAATTGATGATACTATCGTGGAGCTTGATATTAAGCGCGCTGAGGCTAGTGTGGCTCAGGCTCGCGCTCAGATTCTTACCGCTCGTGCTAACATCTCTCAGGCTGAGGTGAATAAGCGCAAGGCTGATCGTGACCTTGAGCGTGCTCGCCAGCTGGGCGTGGGTGATGCCCTTTCCCAGATGGATTATGATCAGTACCTCACGCAGGCTGAAAATGCGGCTGCCTCTTTGGAGAGCGCTCAGGCTCAGCTGGCAAATGCTGAGGCCCAGCTTCAGAGTGCTGAGGCTATGCTGGAAAGTGAGCTGCGCAACCGTGATTACACGCGAATCACCACGCCTGTGGATGGTACTATTGTGGTGCGCCAAGTGAACGTAGGCCAGACGGTGGTGAGTAATATGAGCGCCACCACGCTTTTCCTTGTGGCCCGTGACCTGAGCAAGATGCAGATTTGGGCCAGTGTGAATGAGGCTGATATCGCTAAGGTGCGCCCCGGTCAGGAAGTGCGCTACACGGTGGACGCCCTCCCCGGTGAGAGCTTTACCGGTGTGGTGAACAAGATTCGCCCGAACGCCACCATGTCCTCAAACGTGGTAACCTACATCGTGGAGGTGGACATTGAGAACCCGGAGCGCCGCTTGCTGCCCTACATGAGCGCGAATGCCAACTTCATCGTGCGTGAAGTTAAGGATTGCCTGCTTGTGCCGGATGCCGCCTTTGATTTCCGCCCCTCTCGTGAGCAGATTGACCCCTCCGTGGCTGCGCGTCCCCGCCGCCAGAGACCTTCCCGAGCTGAGGCCCCTGAAAGCGAGGGCGAAGCTAAGGCTCCTGCTGGTGATGCCGTGGCTGATAGGTCTGCCGAGGGTGAGCCCGCTACTGTGTGGGTACAGCGTGGCCAGTATGTAGTTCCTGTGCGTGTGCTTCGCGGTGAGAGTGATGGTACCCGCAGTATCGTGACTCCGCTGCCTGGTGAGAGCTTGGAGCCCGGTACCAGTTTGGTGACGGGTGTATCCATGGTCAGTAGTGCCGCCGCCCCGCGTGGTGGCCAGCAGGGTGGCCTCTTCGGCATGAATGGCCCGCGCCGTCGTCCCCGTGGCGCCGGTGGTGTGGAGGCCAGACCCGGTCAGAATGTGCCGCAGGGTGGTGGACCGCGCATGTAAGCCACGCTCTGTCTCTCTATAACCCTTTTATCAGAAGATGATTGAGCTTAAAGATATCACCAAGGTGTATCACCTGGGCGAGATTGACTTGCCGGTGCTGAAGGGTATATCCCTTCGCATTGAGGATGGCGAGTTTGTCTCCCTCACGGGCGCCTCCGGTTCTGGCAAATCCACGCTCATGAATATTCTGGGCTGTCTGGACCGCCCGAGCAGCGGTGAGTTCTGGATTGACGGCAGGAATGTGGCCGGTCTGAATGCAAACCAGCGTGCACGCCTGAGAAACCAGCGTATTGGTTTCGTGTTCCAGAACTTCAACCTGTTGGCCCGCACCTCCGCTCTGGAGAATGTGATGATGCCTGCGTACTATTATCACCCCGCCCGCAGCAATTCCGAGATTCGCGCCCGTGCGCTCGAACTCATTGAGCTGGTGGGCCTGAAGGACCGCATGCACCACACTCCCGCCCAGCTTTCCGGTGGTCAGCAGCAGCGCGTGGCTATTGCCCGTTCCCTCATTAATAACCCCGGTATCCTTCTGGCTGACGAGCCGACCGGTAACTTGGATTCCACCACCTCTGTGGAAGTCATGAACATGTTCCGTGATTTGAACCGCCAGAAGGGTATTACCGTCATCATCGTGACGCATGATCCCAAAACCGCCGCTTTCACGGACCGCGCTATCAATATGAGCGACGGCCTCATCCTTGAAGGCGTATCTGATGAACTTTCAGCCACACTGAAGAAATGAAAATAGGAACTCTCCTTGTAACCTGCCTTAAAGCTCTGGTGCGCAATCCTATGCGCGCTGCGCTCACCGTGCTGGGTATCGTTATCGGTATTGCAGCTGTGGTAGCCATTATGGAGATTGGTGAAGGCTCCAAGAAGCAGGTGGCTGATAAGTTCTCCTCTATGGGTACGAACGTGGTCACCATCTCCGGAGCTTCCGTGAGCACCGCCGGTGTGAGCAGTGGTATGGGTGGTCGTGCCTCCCTGTATGCTGAGGACTCTGAGGCGCTCATGCGCGAGTGTCCCCAGTTTGTGAAGGCTGCTTCTCCCGTGGTTCGTGCCAGTGGTCAGGTGATTGTGGGTAATCAGAACTGGAGCCCGCGTTCCATCATGGGTGGTAACGAGCATTACCTCTCCATTGAGGGCTGGAAAGTGGCTTATGGCAGCGGCTTTACCCGCCAGCAGGTGAATGAAGCCTCACGTGTGTGCGTCATCGGCCAGACTATTGCTAATGAGCTGTATGCCGGTACGGATCCCATAGGTCAGGATATCCGCATTAAAGATGTGGTGTTCACCGTCATCGGTGTGCTGGAAGCCAAGGGCGCTGATGGTATGGGTAATGACCAGGATGACTGCATTATGCTGCCTTGGACCAGTATTCGTACTCGTCTGATGGGTGCTAGTGGTAGTGCCACCATTTCCAAAGGCGGCGCCGCTAACAGTGCTTCCGTTTCCTCCACGGATACCTTCTCCACCTCTGCTGTGAACTTTTACCCCGGCTGTGACCTTCAGCCGTATGCGAATGCCCCCCATCCGCTGCGTACCCGCACGGTGGACAGCATCGCGGTGCAGGTGATTGACGGAAAGTCCCCGGAGGCCGCCATGGATGCCATGACCCCCGTGCTGCGCCGTCAGCATGAGCTGGAGCCCGGCGTGCTGGATGACTTCAACATGCGTGACCGCTCTCAGTTCGTGAAGATGATGACGGAGACGACTTCCACCATTAGCAGCCTTCTTATCGCCGTGGCCATGATTTCGCTCGTGGTAGGCGGTGTGGGCATCATGAACATCATGATGGTATCCGTTACGGAGCGTACCCGTGAAATTGGCCTTCGTATGGCTGTGGGTGCACGCCCCTGTGATATCATGTGGCAGTTCCTGCTGGAGGCTGTGCTGCTGTGCACCATCGGTGGTTTCATCGGCATTGCTGCGGGACGCTTGGCATCCTCCATCGTGAGTGAGCAAATGGGCTGGCCCGTTTCCTCCTCCGTATCTGCCATGGTGCTCTCCGTTTCCGTAGCGGCTGTCATCGGTATCGTGTTTGGCTGGTATCCGGCCTGGAAGGGCTCCCGCCTGGACCCCATCGACGCTTTGCGTCACGAATAATTCTTACCTCACATTTTTCCATCGTTTCAATCACATGAAAATCAAATATCTTTCACTTCTTGCGCTTGCCGCATTCCTGAGCTCATGCCAGCTGGGGCCGAACTTCACGGGGGCTCCTGATCAGGGCTTGCCCGCCACTTGGGTGAATGCCTTGCCTCCCTCTAGCGGTGATGAAGACCTCACGGCCTGGTGGCAGAGCTTCGGTGATGCCCAGCTCTCTGCCCTCATTAACCGTGGCTTCCAGAGCAGCCCTGACATGGTAAGTGCTGCCCTCGCCATAGCTAAGGCTGAGGCCTCTCTGCGTTCCACCCGCTCCGGGCTTTTCCCCACGGGCTCTGTTTCCTTTGGTGGTACGAATGCCGGTGATTTCACTACGTCCACTTCCCATGGCAGTTGGTCCGGAGCGCTCTCTGCCTCCTGGACCCCGGATATCTGGGGCGGCACTCGCCGTGAGGTAGAGGCTGCCTATGCCTCACTCGGCTCCACAAAGGCCGCGGCAAATGCCACCCGCGCCGCACTGGCCTCCAGCATTGCCACCACGTACTTTGAGTGGATTTCCGCTAAGGAGAGTCTCCGCATCGCCCGCGAACAGCTGGAGTATCAGGAGCGTACCTACCGCATCGTGCAGCAGAAGGCGGCTGTGGGTATGGTAGCCAATCTGGAGCTTGCAGAATCCCGCGCCACCATCGCTTCCACCCGCGCTCAGATTCCCACCTATGAGGCGAACATCCGCAGCTGCGAGAACGCTCTCGCCACGCTGTTGGGTACCACGGTGGACCAAGTGCACCTGAGCATGCCTTCCCGTACCACGTACAACCGCATCCCCCGTGTGCCCACCGGGCTGCCTTCCGAGTTGCTTCGCCGCCGCCCGGATATTGTGCAGGCTGAGTATAACCTCCACCGCGCCACGGCAAACATCGGCGCTCGCGTGGCGGACCTCTTCCCGAGCTTCAGTATCACCGGCCGTGCGAATGCCTCCTCCGGCACTGACTTCGCTAACTACTTCCAAAATGCCGCATGGAGTTTGGGTGCCAGCGCCAGCCAGACTATCTTTAACCGCACGGCTCTGAATGAGAACGTGAATATCGCGGAACTTGAGCGTGATGCCTCCGCTCAGGCATACCGAAAGACGGTGCTGGCTGCGTTTGCTGAGGTGGAGGATTGCCTCATCGCCTATGCTCGCCTCACGAACCAGCTCCCGCAGTACCAGTCCGCAGCCGCTGCTAATAAGGAGGCTGCAGAGCTCTCTCTGCGCCGTTTCAACTCCGGTGAGAGTGACTTCCTGAACGTGGCTGCCTCTGAGCGTGCTTGGCTCTCTGCTGAGCTGAATCTCATCTCCACCCGCCAGCAGATTCGCATGACCCTCGCTCGCCTCTGCACCGCCCTTGGCGGTGGCTGGTAAAGCTTGCGCTGCTCCGCTTTTTAACATGAACCCGGGCTGCCGATGGGTAGCCCGGGTTTATTGCGTTTGAGGGTAACGGCTTAGCTTAAACTTCATCAGCGCCTCGCAAAGAGCCGATAATTGTTGGCCTTTCGTGCAAAGTCATAGGCATTGCGCTTATTTTTGTCCTGCAGCAGTGGGTCAGCCCCATGTGCCAGCAGCAGGTGACCCACTTTCCATTTGCCGCAGCGCGCGGCAACCATGAGTGGCGTAGCGCCGGAGCGCGCGGTGGCATCCACCGCCGCACCGCGGGTGATAAGGATGGACGCCACATCATAGAGCCCCATGGCCGCGGCATGATGCAGGGCGGTGTAGCCACGCCTGTCTGTTGCATGCAGGTCGGCATGGTGAGCCCATTCGGCATTGTAGGGCAGAGGGGAGCGGCGCCGCAGGGTACTGCCTGGGCATGGTGGCGGCGGCGGGGCTATGTAGTGGGTGTGAACCTCTTCATCCGAGTAGCGGGCCATGTAGGGATGTTTTTTGCGCAGGTAGGCTATGTCCAGCCATGGGATGAGGAGTTTGTTACCCGAGCCATTTGGGATGGGGCTGTAGGCATGGATGAGTTTAATGACGTTATCCAGCCTGTGGTGTAAAGCTAATATTAGCGGCGTGTCACCCATAGCATCTGGCAGGTAGGCATCTGCCCCGGCGGCGAGCAGTGCGCGGGCGCTCTCTGTGTGGGCTTCGATATGGTAATGGCTGCCTAAGCCATGGCAACACAGCCAATGGAAGGCGCTGCGGCCCCATAGCCCATCCTTTTCATTCACGAGGGCTCCCTGTGCCAGCAGCACGGGGATGACGGCGTGTGCCCCGGCCCGTGCTGCCACCATGAGCGGTGTGAGTTGATTGGTGAACCGCTCATTTACTTCCGCTCCGGCGAGCAGGAGTTTGGCTGCCGAGTCTGCCTCATTGTGGCAGATGGCGGCGAAGAGTTCATCTTGAATCGTTGCTTCATTCATAACCCTTCAGGGTAGCATAACTGCCCCCGTATGGCAAGTCCGAAGTTGTATGCTCTTTTAAAAACTTGCGCCTAACGGGCAAAGGTGCTATAATAGGGCTCGAGAGATGAAGACAGCGGTTAAAAAATCCTTGGTAGCGAATGCCCTTGTGCTGGGTGCTGTGATGGGCGGCAGCCGCTTGTTTGGCGTGCCTGCGGAAGAGCTGAAGGCGGTGTTCTGGTTTCAGCTGGTGGTTCAGATGCTGATGAATGAGCTGTGGTTGTATAGCTCAGCCCTGCCGGTTTTGATTGTTACCTTCTTTCATCGCAAGGAGACCGCGCAGGAGCGCTCCGCTCTGCGGGCGATGAAGTTGATTTCTCCCGTTCTGGTGCTGGTACCTGCTTTGCTTTATACCGTGCTTTACCTGCTGAGCCCATGGATGGGCGAGTGGGTATACGCGGAGCTGGGCGTGCCTCTTTGTGGCGCTTTGCTGTTGGCCTCTCTGCTGGGGCAGGGGTTGCTGTTTGTTCTGGTACTGCTGATGAGCTTGGTCCCGGTGTGTCCCTCAGCGCTGTTTCATGCGCTGGATGACAAGTTGAGCTGAGGCGCCGTAGCGCCCTTACTTCTTCAACCACACGAGCAGCAGGGCAATGTCCGCCGGGGTGATGCCCGGTATGCGCGAGGCCTGGCCGATGGTGCCGGGGCGCACACGGCTGAGACGCTGGCGAGCCTCCGTTTTCATGGCAGGAATGGCATCATAATCAATGTCCGCCGGTATGCGCTTGTCTTCCTGACGCTGCATGCGCTCAGCAGCTACTCGCATGCGTTCGATGTGAGCCGCAAAGACGACTTCAATGGCGATGGGTTCCCACAGCTCGGTGGGGAAGGTGGCCAGCAGCTCCGGCGGGAGCTGGCGCCAGTCATTCTCCGGACGGCGCAGCCAGAGGTTCAGGTTTACGCCTGGCCCCACTTTCACGTGGTTCGTGTGCTCCACACCCCGGCGTATGGCTGCAAGACGCTCAGAGGCCGCTCTGCCGCGTTCTTCTGAGAGTAGGCCTATCTCTGTCGCAAGGGGGGATAAACGCAAATCTGCGTTATCCTGACGCAGCAGAAGGCGCATTTCTGCACGGCTGGTGAACATGCGGTAGGGTTCATCCGTGCCGCGGGTCACAAGGTCATCAATCATCACGCCCAGATAGGCTTGGTCACGGCGCAGGATGAGGGGGTCACGCCCTTGCAGGGAAAGGATGGCATTAGCGCCCGCCAGCAGCCCTTGGCCGGCGGCTTCTTCATAGCCGCTGGTGCCGTTAATTTGGCCTGCGAAGTACAGGCCGCGTACGCGTTTGGTTTCCAGAGTGGGCAGGAGCTCCGTGGGCGGCACATAATCGTACTCCACGGCATAACCGGGGCGGATAAGTTCCGCGCGTTCCAAGCCGGGGATGCTGTGCACGATGTCCTGCTGCACGAAGAAGGGGAGGCTGGAGGAGAGGCCGTTCAGGTAGTACTCATCCGTGCTGCGTCCCTCCGGCTCGATGAATATCTGATGGCGCTCCTTTTCAGCGAAGCGTACTACCTTGTCCTCAATGCTGGGGCAGTAGCGCGGGCCTGTACCCTCAATCACACCGCCAAAGAGCGGGCTGTACTGCAGATTCTGCCGGATGATGTCATGCGTGCGCTCGTTGGTGTATGTAGCCGCGCAGGGGAGCTGATGGAGCTCGAAATCGGCATCCGCCAGGTAATTGAGCGTGCAGTGGGGCTCAGAAGAGCGGTGAAGGACCTCACGCGAGATATTGCTGAAGAGGGGCGGTGGCTCATCGCCGGGCTGCATTTCCAGCGAGCTGAAGTCGATGGTGCTGCCCTTGATGCGTGGGGATGTGCCGGTTTTGAAGCGGGCGAGCGGGAAGCCGAGCTTTTCCAGGCAGGCAGATATGCCGGTGGGCGCGGCACCCAGTCTGCCACCGGGCAGGTGGTCCATACCCACATGCAGTAGGCCGCGCATGAAAGTTCCACTGCAAAGCACCACGGCACGGGCGGCAATCTTCTGCCCCCATGTGGTGGTTACGCCTGTTACTCGGCCATTTTCTACCACGATTTCAGCGGCATCTCCCTGCACGAGTTGCACGCCTTCCGCCGTTTCCATGACCCACTTCATGCGGGCGCGGTAGGCAAGTTTGTCACACTGGGCACGGGGGGCACGCACGCTGGGGCCCTTGCTGGCATTCAGCATGCGGAACTGGATGGCGGTAGCATCCGTATTCAGCCCCATTGCACCGCCGAGGGCATCAATCTCGCGGACGATGTGGCCTTTCGCTAGGCCACCGATGGCGGGGTTGCAGCTCATTTGCCCTATGGCATCCAAATCATGCGTGATGAAAGCTACTGTTCCACCCATACGCGCGGCTGCAAGGGCGGCTTCGATTCCTGCGTGACCTCCGCCGATGACGGCTATATCAAAAACAGTAGACATGTGGCAATGGTGGGGATGAATGATTAGCGAATCCCGCCAGCGTTTTCTGCCATCAATAGCAGCTGGGCACACTCGCTGTGGTTGGCCGCTTCAGCGTAATGGCGGGGGGTACGGCCGACGGTATCTCGGTCCAATGGGCCGGCTCCTGCTGAGAGTAGCATTTTGATGACGTCCAGGTGCCCATTCATGGCAGCGGCGTGCAGGGCTGTCTGGCCGGAGTGGTTCTTATAGTGAATGTGGGCTCTGGCTTTCAGAAGGAGCTCCACCCCGTAGGGCTGGTTGGCTGCTGCGGCCACAATTAAGGGCGTGTTTTGCAGTCTGTCAATCGCATTCACATTCATTCCGGCAGCGATGAGCTGTCTAAGGCTGTCAATGGCACCTTTTCTGGCGGCAAAGTGCAGAAGGGTTTCCTCCTCGTTATATTCGTTCGGATTGGCCCCACGCTGCAGAAGTGCTCGCAAGCACTGCGTGTGATTGTTCTCAATTGTCCAGTAGAGAAGCGTGCGGCCTGAGGAGTCTTTCTCGTTGGGGGATAGCCCTTTATCCAGTAGAAAACGCACGCTTTCTGTATGCCCGTTGCAACATGCTCTGTAGAGCGGGGAGGGGATGGAAGCTGACGGCTGGAATTGAGCGCCATTGTTCATCAGGATACGCAGGGTGTGGGTGGCTCCTTGTTCGGCGGCGATGTGCAGCAAAGAGGTGCCATCAGGTGCAGTTTCATTGGGGTCTGCACCGGCGTTCAGCAGGGCAATCAGTAAATCTTGCCTTCCGTGAGAGACTGCTTCTTTCAGCGGACTGTTAAACTCTCCAGCCTGAATCTGGGCGGTTAAATCCGTACCGGCTCTGATGAGGAGCTGGAACAGGTTCCTGTCATTAGAGCGGATGGAAGCGATGAGGTGCTCCTGGTAATTGAGAGGCGAGATTCTTTTCTCCGCCAACTCATTAACGGCGGTGAGAATATCCACACACTCTGAGTGATTATTGGCCTGAGCGAGATCTAGAGCTGTGGCATTTTGTGAATTACGGATGGTGAAATCAACACCAGCTTTCAGCAGGCGGCGCAGGCAATTCCCGTGTCCTCCGGCTGCAGCCAGATGAATGGGGGTGTTATTATCCATCTGTTTGTCGGAGGGACGAGCTCCGGCTGCAAGGAGCACTCCAAGCGCTTCATCCTTACCACGAGCTGCGGCCACACCTACAGGTGTGAGTTGTTCCTCATTGTGGTAATTCAAATCTACTCCGGCCTGAATAAGCAGCTGAAGCCTCTCACAGTTGTTTTCGCTGATAGCAATGTACAAGTGGGTTTCCAACCCTTCTGCGATACCCTGACGCCTCAGAATGCTGCGAGCAAGGGCGGCAAGGCTTTCTCTGTTCGGCCTGTCCCCCAGTTTCTGGAGAGCTGTTTCTCCAAGGGAGTCTTCAATGGTTGGGTCTGCGCCTTTGGAAAGAAGCATTTCGATAACCTCTCCATGCATGCTTTCTGCTGCAAGATGGAGTGGCGTTCTGCCATCCGGCAGCGGGATATTCAGGGCTGAACCTCCATTCAGCAGTTCTGCTACACATGCAACCTGACCATCATGGGTGGCAATGTGCAGGGCTGTCCATCCCTCAGGGGTATGAGAATCGGTATCAGCACCATTTGCGAGAAGAAGGCGGATGCATGCGGGATTGTGCGCTTTTGCTGCAGCCAGAAGTGGAGTGATGCCGATATTGTTCGTGGTTTCAGCTGTTGCGCCGTTTTCGAGGAGGCATTGTACGCACTCGCTGTGGCCGTGTTCAGCTGCTCTGTGGAGTGGGGTCTCACCGGTGCGGTCAGGTGTATTCACCGGCGCTCCGGCAGCAATGAGCTGCTGCAAACACGCGAGGTTACCGACGCGTGCTGCCTCCATGATGGGAGTGATTCCATTGCATTCTTCTTGGGCTGAGGCGCCGGCTGCAATGAGCAACCTGAGGCTTTCCTCAGCTTGTTCATGAACTGCTGTAAGAATGAGACTCTGGCCTCTGGAATCCTTAGCATGGATATCCGCACCCGCTGCAAGTAGTTTGGAAACTATTTCATGGAGGTTCAGGCGCACGGCTTCATGAAGCGGCGTTACTCCGGACGCACTGGTATTCACCTCGGCATTATGGGCTAGCAGGAGTTCCACTATGGCGAGGCTTCGGGCCTGAATGGCCTCATGAAGCGGCGTGCTCCCGCCATAGTTCTCAGCCTTCACATCAGCGCCATTTTCCAGTAGAATTTTTACGCATTCCACCTGCCCGAGCTGAGCTGCCACATGGAGTACTGTGCGGTTATAGCTACCGATTGCGTTTACATTTGAGCCTTGGGCAATTCTCTCCTGCAGGAGAGCAGTATTGCCGGATTCTACGGCGTAAAGGAGCGCTGTGTCTAACGGCCCACTTCCCGTTCGTGTAGTTGTGTTTACCGCTGTAATATGGGCTTCTCCGGTATTTTCTCCAGTCGGTAGGTTGGGCCGGGATGAAGGTCCCGTGATATCAGAGCTTTGCTCCTGAGACTCTGCGGCGGGGGAAGACGGAGTGCCTTCTCCCGGTGCTTCCTCAGGAGGTGAGTATATGAAAGAAACCCCCACCAGACCGACTGAGACAAGACCAATGAAAAGGATATTCAGCTTGATTCTGGTAGAACGAAATCTCATTTCCGGTATCAGGCAGAGGCCGTGATAGCCTTGGCAATTCGCTCCGCAGCATCAGGGCAGGCCTGTGCGAGCATGGCCTGTTCCATGGTGGTGCGAGCGAGAGGATTCATGATAGTGTTATGAACGAAGTCATGAACAACTTCCGTAGTGAGTTCAGACTGCGCGCACATGATGGCAGCACCGGTATCCGTAAACACGCGGGCATTACAGGTCTGATGATCATCCGCGGCAAAGGGGAAGGGGATGAGCAGGCAGGCTTTGCCCAGGAAGGAAAGCTCTGTGAGTGTGGAGGCGCCTGAGCGCGTGATGACGCCATCCGCTGCAGCGTATGCTGCCGGCATGTCTGAACAGAAGCCGGTTACGGTTATGTTCTTGGCACCTGCTGCCAGCCCATTTACTCGCTCGTAATCCTGCCTACCGGCGATGACGAAGTAATGCACGTCTGAATCCGCTTTAGCGGCCTCTATCAGCATGCTGTTCAGATTCTTTGCTCCCTGTGAACCGCCGGTGACAAGGATGACTGTTTTATCCTTAGGCAGCCCGAGGCGTTCTCTGGCTTCCTCAGCGGTCGGCAGGTGGCGGAGCTCTTCGCGTACCGGGGTGCCGGTAACGATGCACTGGCGACCACCGAAATGAGCGGCCGCTTCTTTCAGTCCCAGCAGCACAGCGGTGCACCAGCGGGCTGTCAGGCGGTTGGACTTGCCGGGCATGGCATTGCTGTCATGCACGAAGGTGCGCAGCCCAAGTTTGTGCCCTGCGAGAACCGGCGGCAGAGAGGTGAACCCGCCCATGCCGATGACGACGTCTGCTTTCTCCCGGCGGATAATACCACGGCAGGTCAGATAGGTGCGCAGCATTTTCCAGAGGAATCCGGGCATGCGCAGGGAGAATGTGGGTGGCTTGGCGATGGCCTGAACGGTGTGAAACTCAAGGTCGCCATATTTGCGGGAGGCTTCAGCATCCACTTCTTTTTGGGATATGAGCAGCACGGGATGATGCCCCATACTGCGCAGCTGCTGTGCAACGGCAATGCCCGGGAAAAGGTGTCCGCCCGTACCGCCGCAGGCGATGATGACGTGAAGTGGTGTGCTCATGGTTTTATGATTTATCCTGAAGTCTACGAGTGGGCCAGTAGGTTTCCTTCTTGTTCGGGGTATGGCGTTGGATGCTGGTCAGAATTCCTATGGCCGCAATGGTGAAAACGAGGTTTGTACCTCCGTAACTGATGAAGGGCAGTGGCAGGCCGGAGTTCGGCAGAAGTGAGGTAACTACCATCATGTTCAGTGCTGCCGGCCAGAAGATGGTACATACCAGACCCACGGCAAGCAGACGCCCGAAGGTGTCATTCGTCTGCAGCGCCAGAACGATGCCGGAGAGCGTCATCATCGTGAAGAGCAGCAGCACGCCTGCTGTGCCTACAAGCCCCCATTCTTCACCGATTTCTGCGAAGATGAAGTCCGTGTGCGCAAAGGGAAGGTTGCCGAATTTTTCGATACCGTCTCCCAGTCCTACGCCGAAGACACCCCCTCGGGCAAAAGCCAGCATGGATATCCACTGCTGGCAACCGGCCTCGTGTTTGTAGCGCTCCGGGTCAAACCATGCGTATATGCGCTCCAAACGGTTCGGGCTTCCCGTGGCTTGGTCAAAAAGCACGAGGAAGCCGAGAGTCACTACCAATGCCAGTACCCATCCGCGTACACCTGCTACATACATGACGCAGAACCCGGACATACCCAGAGCAGCAGCCGTTCCCATGTCCTTTTCCACGAGAATGAGCAGCAATGGGAAGCCGAAGATAATGCCGGGCATCACAAAGCCCTTCCAGAAGGTGCCGGCCATCTCTCGGTGAGTGGTATACCAGTGGGCAAGGCAGATCATGAGAACGCTCTTGGCCAACTCACTGGGCTGGAAGGTGATGACGCCAAGGTTTACCCAGCGATTTTCACCATTGATGTTCATGCCAACAATGGGCAGGAAGCAGAAGACAAGCAGGATTGTCAGAATCCACCAGAATGTACGCACCCAGTTGCGCAGAATATGATAGTCAATCGTGCTGATAACCAGTGCTGCAATCAGCCCAAGGCCCGCGAAGCTACACTGCTTAATCACGAAGGTTTCCGGGTTCTCATCAGGCCCCACGTGAGCGCACAAACCGGTGCTTGCCACCATCATGATGCCCAGAATGAGCAGCGTGATGAAGCAGAACCAGATACAGATGATGCTGAGTCTCGTAGACATGGGGTGATGCCGGATAAATGGTGATTACTCGGCGATGCGAACTCGGTCTCCTATGCGGATGTTGCCTGCGCGGTTCGCCGGGATGTTGTTCAGCTCCAGAAGCTTGTTCAGGGGGATTCTGTAGCGGCGGGCAATGCGTCCCAGAGTTTCACCTCTCTGGATGGTATGGTACTTGGCTTCCTCGTTAGCCGTTTCCGTAGCCTGTTGCACAGCCGCCTGACGCCCCTCGGCGGAGTCCGCAGCTACGGGGATGCTCAGGTAGGTGCCGCTGATGATGTTGTTCCCCTGAAGCTGAGGATTAGCGGTACGGATGTCAGCCACGCTGACACTGTACCTCTGAGCTATGCCGTAAAGGGTGTCGCCGGAGGTTACGTGGTGCTTTACGATAGTCTGAGCTGCAGGTGCGGGTGCCGGTTGCTGCGCTACCACGGGTTCCGGTTCTGTAGCCACGACAGGGGTTACAATTTCCGGTTCGGTGGTAGTGGTGACAGGAACAGAGTTGACGGGAGCCTGAGTGATGTGGCTGGTGGCGGTAGGCTGAGGCTGGCGTACAGGATTAGCCATAGGCCCATCTACTGGCTGGGGCAGTACATCATTATTCTCCTGCTGCTGCACCGGAGTGGGCGGAGCAGGGGGCGGCGTGATGGTGGTGGCGGCGATGGGAGCTGCCTCACCGGATTTAATCTTACCACGCAGAATGACACCGCCGATAACGATGAGGTGGATGAGCAGCAGGCCGATGATAAGGCGCACTACAGTGACGCTGTTGGTGCGGTCCTCCACGAGCCCGGTATCACTGCGGTGGCGCTTGAGTTTGTTGTTGATTAAAGCGCGGAAAACGTGTTTCTTGGGTTTTGCCCGAGCCATGTCGGAATTGCGGAAGGATGATTGGGGATGACGCTTCATATGGGGACAGGTGATAAGAGGTGGGATTAGAGATTAAGAGTTTTAAGCACAGCGGCGCGGAAGCATTCGCCACGCTGAACATAGCCGGTAAACTGATCGAAGGAGGAGGTGCCGGGTGAGAAGAGCACCACATCACCCTGCTTGGCTTCCTGTGCGGCAGCCGCCACGGCTTCCTGTACGGTCTCTACCTGAATGGTACGGCACACGGGGGAGAAGGTGCTCATCAGCTGGGAAGCAATCTGGCCGAAGACAATGCAACAGCGGGCCTTCTCTGCCAGCATGGGATTGATGGCGGTGTAGTCCAGCCCTTTGTCCTTACCTCCTGCCAGCAGGATGATGGGGCGGGTCTGGGAGCGAACAGCGGCCTCCGTGGAATGAAGGTTCGTGCTCTTGGAGTCGTTCAGCCAGAGGATGCCGTCCATCTCCGCTACGGTTTCACAGCGGTGGCCGGGCGGGCAGAAACTGCACAGACCGGCAGATATCTGCGCGTCACTCAGGCCTACGGCACGGCATGCCAGAGTGGCGGCCATAGCATTCTCCGCATTATGAGCCTGCTCCAGAGTGGTGCCACGAAGCTTGGTGAGCTGAGCCGGACCTTCCATGATATAGCCGTTTTTGTAGCAGAGCTGGCCGACATCAGTCACGGAGGAGAACTCAGCCACGCGGGGCTTTACCCCGGGAAGGTTTTCGCCCACGCGTACGATGGCGAGCTGTTCCTCGCTCATGTTTTCAAAGACACGCAGTTTGGCGTTGAAGTAGTCTTCCACCTTCGTGTAGCGGTCCATGTGATCCGGGGCGAAGTTCAGCCAAATGGCTACCTCCGGGCGGAAATCAATGATGGTCTCCATCTGGAAGGATGATACCTCCAGCACGGCGAACTCCGGCTGCTCGGGGAGTAGGGCCAGCTCGCAGAGCGGGTAGCCGTAGTTACCGCATGCTTTGGCTGTGCGTCCGGCCTGCATAAGTACGTGTTCCAGCAGGGCTGTGGTGGTGGTTTTGCCATTGGTGCCGGTGATGGCAATGATACGGCCTGTGTAGAAATGATAACCCAGTTCGATTTCACCGATAATGGGGGCGCCGGCACAGGTGAAAGCCAGTGTCCACGGAATATCAGCCTCAATGCCCGGGGAGAGTACTACGATTTCTGCTGCAAAGGCTTGTGCATCCTGCTCGCCAGCGCCAGCTACGAAGCGGATGGTGGCATCTGTGCAGGTGGCTTTCGGATTGCTGTCAAAAATGCACACTTCGCCGGCGCCTTTGGCAAGTGCCAGACGCGCGGCGGCTACGCCACTGCGGCCGCAACCGAGAACTGCTACTTTTTTACCGGAGAGATTCATGGCCATGGGGGGTGGGGATTCTACTATATTTTAGTGACTCAGGCAAGAGAAAAATGCCCAGAACAACGAATCCAGGCAAGAGAAAAATAGGCCCAGACCAACGAATGCCAGAATACCAGCCACAATCCAGAAGCGGATGCATACCTGCGTTTCGCTCAGCCCTGCTTTCTCAAAATGGTGGTGAATGGGAGCCATGCGGAAGAAGCGGCGGCCCTCACCGTATTTGCGGCGAGTGTACTTAAACCACGCTACCTGAATCATCACGGAAAGTGCTTCCGCTACGAACACACCGCCGATGATAACCAGCAGCAGCTCACTGCAGGTACATACTGCAATGGTACCCAGTGCGCCACCGAGAGAAAGGGAACCGGTATCACCCATGAAGACACGGGCCGGATTGCAGTTGAACCACAGGAAGCCGGCACAGGCGGATACAATTGTCAGAGCGAACAGGCTCAGGTCACTGGCAATGTGTGCGAAGGTGATGGCGGCGATAATCATACAGCCGCTTGCCAGGCCATCGAGGCCGTCCGTCAGGTTTACGGCGTTGGAAGTGCCGATGATGACGAGGATGGCAAGGGGGATGAAGAGCCAGCCGATGTCCAGCGGGCCGTAGAAGGGTACAAGGATGTTACATACCTGCGGGCAGGCAAAGTACAGGTAGAAGCTGCAACCAACGGCTGCTACGAACTGCAGCGCAATCTTGAACCAGCCACTCACACCATCCGTGCTCTTTTTAGTGATTTTGGCGTAATCATCCAAGAAACCGAGGAAGGCGGTGATGCTGGTGACTATCAGACAGCACTGTACGCGTGCATCTGTCAGGTCACACACAAGAAGGCTGGTGAGCAGTACGAGGCCAATGAGCATGAGGCCACCCATGGTGGGTGTACCTACCTTGCTGCTGTGCTCAGGTGCCAGCACTCCCCTGCAGGTGGTGCGGATGGGCTGGCCAGCCTTCATGGCGCGAAGGATGGCGATAAGTTTCGGCCCGATAATGAGGGAACCGACAAAGGGAATTACCAGTGCCAGAATGGCCAGGATAATCGGGTTAGTGTCAAAGAGTTCGAGCATAACTTATTTGGTGGGGTTGAGAGTGGGGAAAAGTTCGTACATGGTGCGCTCCATGCCGGCGGAGCGTGAGCCTTTGAAGAGTATGGCGTCTCCCGGCTCTATCATGCGGCGCAGGGCGGTGGCGGCTTCCTCCGGCGTGCTGACGAGCATGGCCGGGATGCTTTCAGCCGCGGCTTCGCAGAGTGCAAGTGTCTCCGCGCATTCCGGGCCTACAACGACGACTGCGGTGTACCCCAGTCCGGCGGCACACATGCCTACCTCAGCGTGGGCGGCTATACCGCCTTCGCCCAGCTCGCCCATTTTGCCGAGCACGGCGAAGCAGCGTTTGGAGCCGCGCAGTGAGGCTACTGTGTGCAGGGCTGCTTTCATGCTTTCAGGGTTGGCATTATAGGTGTCATCCACCACGGTGAAGCCATCCACCTCTTTGCATCCCAAGCGGCCCTTTGTGAGGGCGGCGGCGGAGAGGCCGTCCGCTATCTGCTGCAAGGTACAGCCGAGTTTCCAGCCGGCGGCGGCGGCCAGCAGGCTGTTGCTTACCATGTGGGCTCCGGGCACGGGAAGGTTGACGCGTATTTCACCCACTCCTTCGATGTGCAGGTCATAGCTGCTGCCTGTAGCGGTGGAGCGTACATTGAGCGCGCGTACGAGGCTGTCGCACCCGCCTGTGGGCAGGGGAGTGGCTTTTGTGCTGGCGGCGATAGTGGCTGCGAAATCATCCGTAGCCGGGTAAATCATGTAGCCATCCTCAGGCAGAGCGCGGGCTACTGTGCATTTTTCCTCAGCGATTGCCTCACGGGTGCCGAGGAATTCCATGTGAGCAGAGCCGATGGTGGTGATGATGCCGATTTGCGGCTGAGTCATGCGGCAGAGCGGCGCAAGTTCGCCTGCATGGTTCATACCCATTTCCCAGATGGCGGCCTCAGTGCCTTTCTCTGCGCTGAGAATGCTCAGGGGGGTGCCGATGTGGTTGTTCAGATTTCCCTTGGTGGCAATGGCTTGGAAACGCTGTGAGAGCACGGAGAGGCACATGTCCTTCGTGCTGGTTTTGCCGCTGGAGCCGGTGAGCCCCACCACGTGCAGCGGAGCCAGCTGGCCACGCCACCATAGTGCCAGTTCCTGCAGCGCCTGCAGGGTGTCCGGTACAAGTATCACTGTGCAGGCTGGATTATATGTGCCGGAAAGGCGGCTGACGATGACAGCCGCTGCATCTGCCGAGGCGGCAGCAGCGAAGTTGTTGCCATCGAAGCGCTCACCGCTGAGGGCGAGAAAGATGCAGCCCGGAGTCACGGCGCGGCTGTCGGTGGTGAGGCCTGCGGTGATGGCGCGGCTGCCCTGCGCCACGGCCTGTCCGGCGGTGGCGGTGATGAGGTCACTGATGGCGATGCTCTGCATGGTGGCGGTGGGGGAGTTTACTTTTTGCCTTCGGGCTTGCGTGAGGGAACGCTGCGTCCTTCAGGATTTTTTTCTTCGTAGTATTTGGCTACAACAGCGGAATCCGAGAAGGTGATGGTTTCCGTGGCGAATTCCTGATAGTTCTCATGGCCCTTACCGGCGATGAGTACGCAGTCACCCGGGCGGGCATTTTCCAGCGCGGCACGGATGGCTTCCTCGCGGTCAGTGATGCGGTGCTGTTTTTCCTTGGGAATGCCGGGCATGATGGCATCTATAATCTTCTCCGGGTCCTCTGAGCGGGGATTATCACTGGTGACGATGCATACATCACTGTAGCGAGCAGCGGCTTCGCCCATGAGCGGGCGCTTGGTCGTGTCGCGGTCACCACCGCAGCCGAACACGGTGAAGACGCGGCCCTGACGGCAGAGCTGCTTCATGGTGCGGCATACGTTCTCCACGGCATCAGGCGTGTGGGCGTAATCCACGAAGCACTGCACATTGTTCACGCTGCTCACCAGCTCCATGCGGCCCGGAACCTGCGGAGACTGTGCTAAGCAGGAGATAGCATCACGGATGTTGATGCCTGCTGCCACGGCGCCGGCGAGGGCTGCCAAGCTGTTGCTGAGATTGAACTCACCGATGAGCGGCGTACGCACGAGGTAGGTCTTCTTCTGGTAGTGCAGCTCATACTGGCTGCCCTTCAGGGAGATGATGCGGGGCTCGGCGCGGAAATCCGCCTCTGCCACGGTGCCGAAGGTGCGCACGCGCATGATGGGGCGCAGTTCTTCTGCCAAGCGGCGGCCGTATTCATCATCCACATTAATGACGGCGGTGGCCTTCGGTGCACCGAAGGCAGCCATATCCGTAAAGAGTTTCTTCTTGCACTGGTAGTACTCCTCCATGGAGCCGTGATAATCCAGATGGTCCTGAGTGAGATTCGCGAAGATGCCTACGCGGAACTCGCAACCCGCGGTGCGGTACTGGTGCAGGGCGTGAGAGGATACCTCCATAGCACATGCGCGGCAGCCGTTCTGAACCATATCTGCCAGCTTGCTCTGGAGCTCAGCGCAGCCGGGGGTGGTATTGTGGGAAGGCTCGCGGCGGGCGCCGTCATCATAAAGGATGGTGCCGATGAGGCCGGCCTTCTGCCAGGTGGCACGGAAGATGGCGTTGGCGAGGTAGCTGATGGTGGTCTTGCCGTTTGTGCCGGTGACACCGAGCAGCACGAGCTGCTGGGAGGGTAAATCATGCCAAGCACTCATGAGAAGACCATCTGCCAAGTGGCTGTTCTCTACCTGTACCCAGCAGATACCGGCTTGTTCCGCTGCGGCAGGGCAGGGTGTTTCGGCCACGATGGCCACGGCTCCGGCCTGAATGGCGGCATCTATGGCGCTGTGTCCGTCAAACTTTGTGCCCTTCACGGCCACAAAGCAGCTGCCCGGTATAACGCGGCGGCTGTCATCTGTGAGCAGGGTGAGCGGCTTGCGCAGCTTGCCTGTCACCACGGCTCCGGGGAGCACTGAGAAGAGTTGTTTCTTATTCATGTTTGTATGTGCTGGGTTTAAAATTACTGTTCTCTGCTATTGTTTCCGGCGGCCTGTTCTTCCAGATATCTTTCGTAGGCTTCCGGATCACTCGGTTGAAGATTAAGTACCTTAATGAAGCGCTCGGCGGCAGCTCTGAAAATGGGTGCTGCCACGGTGCCACCACCTGCGCCACAATCGCGGGGGTGCGGCTCGTCTATCACCGTCATCACCACAAGGCGAGGATTGTCGATGGGCAGGATGCCCGCGAAGGATACGGTGTACAGGCCCTCGTAGTAACCGCCGCCGGGGCGGTTCTTTTTAGCCGTGCCGGTTTTGCCGCCGATGCGGAAGCCGGGGATGGCGGCTCTTGTAGCGGTGCCACGGCCGGCCGGACCGCTTCTTTCTGTGACGGTTTCGAGTGCCCCGCGGATGGCTCTGGCTGTGCTGGGTGACATGACTCGGCAGACTTCCTGCGGCGGGCAGGGGTCATACACAGAGCCATCAGCAGCAATAATGCTGTCAATGAGTCGGGGTCGCATGCGTACGCCATCATTAGCGATGGTGGCGTACACCATGGCCATATGCAGCGGTGATACGGATACGGAGTAACCGTATGCGATGCGGGAGAAGTTTACCAGATGGTTACCATTCGCCAGCCTGCAGGCGCCGCCACTGGGGAGGTCCACACCGCAGCTTTCTGTCAGGCCGAAACGCTGTACGTATTCGAGGTAATTGCCCCATTTACATGCGATGGCGATACGGGCAGCACCCGGATTACTGGATTTTTTCAGGGTCTGCCCCACGGTGAGAACACCGTAGTTATACGGGTTGTCCGTCACGGGACGGCTGTTAGCAATGGGGAGGGGGTGGCAGCTCACGGGTGTATTAATGCCCATGATTCTGTTATCCACGGCTGTAGTAACGGCCACTACCTTGAAGGTGGAGCCGGGTTCATAGCGGGTCTGGCAGGCGAAATTGAAATCACCGGTGACGATAGAACCATTATCATCACGCACAGTACCACGCTCAAAGGTGCCTTCGTGCGTGATAAGGTTCTTGGTGTTAAGGTTGATAGCCGGGCGGCTCACCATGGCCAGAATATCACCGGTGCGGGGATCCACCACAATCATGCAGCCTCTGCGGGCGCGGTAGTGTCTCATGCCACGGTCCAGCTCCTGTTCGCAGATGGCTTGCAGGCGCATATCAATGGTGAGCCTGAGGTTCAGGCCGTGTTTGGGGGGGAGGTAGCGGTCATCCTCATTCGGCAGCACCTGTCCGCGGGCGTTGTGGCGGTACTCCCTCAGGCCGTCCGTGCCGGCCAGATAGCTGTTGAAGATGCCTTCTACGCCGCAGGTGCCTTCATTACGGGCATCCACATAGCCAAGCACATGGCTGAGCATATCGGGCATCACGTAGCTGCGGCGCAGCTCTGTTTTTACTTGCACACCACGCACGTGAGCATTCCGGAGGGCTTCGCGTATCTGGTCAGCAGTTTCCACGGGGAGACCTCGGGCAAGAATAATTTCCATGCGGTAGCGGCGGCGTTCTTCGGAGCCATTGGCCTCAGCTTCCCGATTGAAGGCCTCCACCTCAGGCTGGGCGATGAGGTTAATGATATCCTCGCGTGTGGTGTAGCGCACGCGCTCCTCGTACCGAGCGGGGATGGTGATGGTTCTGCCGCGGCGGGTGATGGTACGCTCCGGCTCAATTTCCACCCGTTCCTTAATTTCTATATGGCGGAGGAAGGGATGAATGATTTCCGCTACAAGTTCATCATGGGCGCGGAAGAGCTCGGCCACCTTCACGGGGTCATAGTTCTGTATGCGTGCGGAGCGGGTGGGATCCGCCATGATTTCGCGACGGCGTTCGGCGCGCTCTTCGATGGTGAGTTCCTCCTCCACGGACTCGAGGAGCTTGGCTCGTGCACGGCTGAACAATCTGCGCCGTACTGCCGGATCCGTGGTGTTTCGCCAAGCTTCACTGTTGCTGACCTGATTGTAAGCGAGGCCATCTACCACGAGAGTGACTTCACGGAGGTGATAGCGGTCACCGATAAGCTCGGCTGATTGGATATTGTTCGTGAGGATTTCCTCATTACGGTCCATGATGATACCACGCTCAGCGGGTATCGTTTCGCGCTCAATAAGCTGCTCACTAGCAATGTTACGGCATTTCTGGCTATCGATTACCTGCAGTTCTACCAGCCGGAATGCCACGGTGATGGAGATGCCCATCACAGCGGTGCAGAGCCATAGACAGCGTCCGGCAAATGGTATTTTGGTCTTCATGCTTAGGCGGAATCGGAGCAGAGCGGCTTAACGGCTGGCTGTAGCGGCTGTGCGGTTCAGGTCTCGCTCGCTGCGGGCAAGCTCAATCTGGTCACGCGTAATCTCACGCAGAGGGGAGTTCTCAGCCTGCAGGCGGCTTCTCATGGCCCAGCGGTTGGTCTGAGCGTTGATTTTGGCGCGGTAGTGGTTAGCGCTCATGCGGCAGACGGTAATTCTGCGCTGCAGCTTGTCAATCTCAGTCTTGACGGCAACCTGCTGGTTCTTGAAGTAGGCATAGGTTACGCCACAACCGGCGGTGACAACGGCGAACACCACCATCCACAGTAGGAAGGCGATACTGATGCGGCCGGCGAAGCGAGAGGAAGGAGTTTGGTTCTGAGACATGTGCTTGGAGAGGAGTGAAAGATTCAGAGTTTTTCGATGACTCGCAGCTTGGCGCTGCGGGAACGCGGATTGGCGGAGAGCTCAGCCTCTGCCGGGGTAAGGGGTTTGCGGTATACCTGACGGGCGGCATATGCCGGGTTCGGGCGGGGGGCAGGCCATTCCGGGCGGTCTATTTCGGGCTTGCAGACGTGTTCGAAATAGCGCTTTACGGCGCGGTCCTCCAGACTGTGGAAAGTAATCACGGCAAATCGACCACCGCTCTTCAAAAGGCTAAGGCCGCTCTGCAGCAGTTCATCCAGCGCGCCGAGTTCATCATTCACGGCTATGCGCAGGGCTTGGAAGCTGCGGGTAGCAGGGTGCTGTTTGCCCTTACGCGGCAGTACAGCGGCGATGATGGATGCCAGCTGTGTGGTGGTGGTGATAGGGGCCTTGGTGCGCTCCTGTACGATGCGGCGTGCGATGGCGCGGCTGGCGCGCTCCTCACCGTACTGCCAGAGAATATCTGCGATTTCTGCCTCCGGGGCAGTGTTTACGATGTCCGCAGCGCTGCGGGGCGCTGAGGGGTTCATGCGCATGTCCAGCGGGCCTTCATGCAGGAAGGAGAAGCCGCGCTCTGCGCAGTCCACCTGAGGGGAGGAGATGCCGATGTCCGCCAGCAGGCCATCCACCTGTTCCACGCCGCGTTTGCGGAGCATTTCCACGGCGTTGCGGAAGTTGCCGGCGATGACGTGCAGGCGGTCGCCGTATGCGGCCAAACGCGTTTTTGCTGCGGCACGGGCTGCGGGATCCTGGTCAATGCCCCATACTTCGGCTCCGGCCTGCAGAAGGCGTTCTGTGTGGCCGCCGCCGCCCAGAGTAGCATCCACCAGCACCTTGCCTTCAGCGGGCTGCAGAGCCTCCACGGCCTCGTTCAGCAGCACGGTTACGTGGTGGAAATCACCGGAGGTGTACTCGGGTGTATCAACCTCCTCTTCGCTGCAGCGGCAGGCCTCCTGCCAAGCTGCACCCTCCGCCGCATTCATGGCCTGCACGATGGGGGTGCTGTACCATTCCATGCCGGGGGTGGCCTTCTGCCAGCGGGCTTGGGCGGAGGTCATGTCGTCTTCACCCTGAAGCTCCATCAGCACTTCAGCACAGGCTGTGCCGAGGCGGTAGGCCAGCACGGCGGGGTCCGCCTTCAACGCCTGTGCCAGCGCCTCTGCGCGCGCGAAAGAAAAAGCTGCGCGGGGTGTCTGTGTGAGAGGAAATTCTATCTTGTTGATAGTAAGGGAGTAGAGTTCTTTTTCGAGCTGGCCAAGAAGGCCGCGGGAACCCTTGATGCCGGCGTCCCTCATGCGCGCGAGAAGCTCGCGGCGCTGAGCCGCCCAGTCCGCCAGTTGCTCTTCCGGCAGGGCACACTTCTCCCACATAAGCACCCGGTAACAGGTGCCCATCGGGGGACGTGCTGCAGCAGAAGTTATGGATTCGGACGGTGTCATCAGAGCATGCGGAATTTCTTGTTGAGCGGATTTTCTTTGTTCGGTTTCGGAGCGTTTTCGGCGGTGAAGTCTTCTGTGTTCCAGATTTCGAAATGGGCTGTGCGGCCTACCAGTTGAGCGTATTCCGCCAAGCGGAGGCGGTCTCTTTGCTGCTTGGGAATGAGCAGCTTGCCTTGGGTGTTTACCTCGGCCACAAAGCTGTTTCCTGCTATGCTGCCGATGTATTCATCCACGTCTCCCAGCTCATGGCCGTCTGCCAGTGCACGTTCTCGTATCTCATTGAGCTTCTGGGCGAAACTCTCATGCGTGAAGCACTTCAGTACGTTGTACTCGTGGTATGTGCTTGCCAGCATTACCACTTCTTGGCCGAACACTACACGCCAGCCGGCCGGAATCGCCACTCTATTCTTGGGATCCAGCTTGTGGGCATAATTGCCCATGAACATGACTTTGGGTGCAGATTCGAGCATCTTCGTACACTTACCTCTACCCCTAGTACACTCCAATACACCTAAAAAGTCAATCCAAATTTTTAAAAATATGGAAAAAAGTGTGTCCGCTGCCACATTTTTCATGGTTGAGAGAAGCGAATGAAAGCAAGTGAGAAAAAATGAGGGAAAGGGGATGAAAAGAAAGGTTGCAAGTGCGTGAAAAATAGGCTAGAATAGCGCTGCTATGCTCAGGATGAAGCTATTTTACGCATTTTTTCTTATGCCGTTTGTGATGATGCCTGTATCAGAGGCTCAGCAAGTAGCGGCACAGGAAGCCGTGGTTGAGGCAGGGAGTGATGAACAGGAAGACGTGGTTGAGACCGTGCATCTGGGCGGCGAAGAGCTTAATGATGGTGTGGGTGAAGGCGTAGGGCCGGCGGGTGAGTATGAACAGACCGTCGCGCCGGATTCTCCCGTGCATGTGGACACCGGAAATGATGTTGGGGGGACTCCGGATATAGCGGAGCCGGGGATTCGTCCTGTGCCGACTACTGATAATGTGGCGGAGCATGACCCCTCGCGCGTAGCCTACGCGCGGACGCGCCGCAATGCGCGCACCATGTCGTTAACGGTACCTGGTCCTCGTGGATTGATTACGGACCGCAATGGTGAGGTACTGGCTTGCTCTGAGGTGGCCTATCAACCCACTATTACATTTGGTCAGCTGGATCCGGATGATGACGCCTCAGTGCTGGCGCTGGCTCGCAGGGTGATGGCTGAATATGAGGCTGCTGGTTTCCGTATCGGTGAGCGAACGGATGAACAGCTGCTGGAGCACTATCGCCACCGCCGCTGGATGCCTCTGAGCGTGGGCCCGGTGGTGCGTGCGCACGCTGTGGCTCCCCTCAGAGAAAGAGCTGAGCAGATTGAACATGGCTGGCTTATGCCCCTCTACATCCGCCTCTATCCGCAGGGGGAAACAGCTGGGCATATTCTGGGGTATACCGGTGTACAGGCCAAGCTGCCCACTGGTCCTATTAACCATAATGACCCTATTTTTGAACGGCAGGAAGGCCGCTCTGGGCTTGAACTGCAGTTTAATCAGCAGCTTATCGGCCGTCCGGGGCTGTGGCGTCTCATGTTTGATGAGACTGGTCGCAAGATTCTGGATGAGCATCAGGTGAAGCCTCGCCCGGGTGGTACTCTGGTAACCACGCTGAACCTTGAGTGGCAGCGTGCTGCTGAGGAATCACTGCGTCGCAATACTTTGGGCCGTGGTGCTTTCGTGATGGTGGATGTTCACACTGGTGAGGTGGTGGTAATGGCTTCAGTGCCGAATTTTGACCCGAATACCTTCATCCCCTCTATCTCTCAGGCTGATTATGACGCCTTGAGAAATGATGAGAATAACCCCCTTGTTTCACGAGCTTTTGCCGGCGTGTATCCTCCTGCATCCACTTTTAAGACGATTACCGTGGCTGCAGCTCTTCACTATGGTATCATTCGCGAAGATACTTACATTAATTGTCCGTACAGTATCAGAATTGGTGGCCATACCTTCAAGAATCACAGTCATTTTTCCGGTAACATTAATTGTATCACTGCACTTTCCGTGTCAAATAACCCCTTCATGTATCAGGTGGCGGCCACTCGTGAACCTCGCATAGGTGCTGAGCGTCTTTGTGAGTTTGCCCGCCGTTTTGGGTACGGCGCCACCACAGGGCTGCCTATTGCGGATAAGGCTGGAAATGTGCCTGATGAATCCTGGATGTTCCGCAATTATTCGCGTGGGTTCATGCAGG
Source organism: Akkermansia sp. (assembly GCA_045652085.1). Taxonomy (GTDB): domain Bacteria; phylum Verrucomicrobiota; class Verrucomicrobiia; order Verrucomicrobiales; family Akkermansiaceae; genus Akkermansia. Next base: position 13,155 of record JAZRTR010000034.1, on the reverse strand, counting down.
GTGATGCTGCGAATATATCCATCGGCCAGGGCCCGCTGCTGGCTACTCCGCTGCAGGTGGCTCATGCTATGGCTGGTATAGCGAATGGAAATTACCTGCCTAAGCTTCATTTGGTGCGCCAGATGCTGGACGTGGATGGCAATGTGGTGTACCAGTTTAATCCCACGGTGGAGAATAACCTGAGGGATTTGTCTGATTCTCTCGCCGTGGTGCGCCGCGGTATGCGCGCTGTGGTGTACAATGGCTCTGGCCGCCGTGCTGCCCTCAGTTATGTGGATAACGCCGGTAAGACTGGTACAGCACAGTGGGGGCGCCCCTCAGATGATTGCCGTTTGGCCTGGTTTGCCGGTTTCCTGCCGGCAGATAATCCCCGTTACGCGTATGCAGCGCTGTATGAGGGCAGGCCGCACCAGCGTATCTCCGGTGGCCGTATGGCTGCAGCTATTGTAAAGAGTTTCTTTGAGTCCATCCGCCCGAGTATGGAGCAGGCCCTGCGTGCTCCTGGTCGCGCTCTGGAAACGGGTGAAGCTGAGATGTCTGAAGAGGAACGCGCCGCTGCTGAGGAAGAAGCTGCCGTAAATGCTCAGCGTGAGGCTGAAGAGGCTCGTAGGCGTCAGGAAGCCCAACGCCGCCACCGTCAGAGCGGTTGGGATGATGGGCGCTCTCGCCACTGATTGAACTGTGTGGCTTATTACAAACTATTTTCCGGCCGCTTTGCGCGGCCGGATTTTTTTTGCCTCGCGGTTATAGGAATTCTCGTGGTGCTGCAGCGGGGATGGCATACATGAAGCGCGCTCCGTAATATTTGGAGGTGACGCGGGAGTCCAGTAGGGTGATGATGCCGTGGTCCGTTTTGCTGCGGATGAGGCGGCCGATGCCCTGGCGGAACTTCAGCAGGGCTTCCGGCAGGGAGTAGTCCCGGAAGGCATTACCTCCGCGGGCGGTGATGTCTTCCATGCGAGCCTCAGTCAGCGGGTTGGAGGGGGATTCAAAGGGAATCTTGGTGACGATGACGTTGGAAAGAGCTTCTCCGGGAACGTCCACGCCTGTCCAGAAGCTGTCCGTCCCCAGTAGTACGCTGCCGATGTTCTGTTTGAAGTCTCTGAGCATACGGGAGCGGTTCTGGCCGTCTCCCTGTACGAGCAGCGGCCAGCCGCGTTCTGCGCAGTATGGGCGGAGCAGTCCTGCCATGCGGCGCATGATGTTGTAACTGGTGAAGAGCACGAAGGCACGCCCGTCACTCTCTTCCAGTGCGCGGGTAATCCAGTCAAAGAGGGCAGGGGTGTATGCCTCATCCTCACTTGCAGGTGGGGGCGGTGGCATGCTGCGCGCTACGATGACTCTCATTTGCTCCGCGAAGTTGAAGGGGCTACCAATCTGGAGAGTCTCCGCGCTTTCTGCTCCTACGCGGCCCGCAAAGTAGCCCATGCCGTGCTCACCGGTGGAGAGTGTGGCACTGGTGCAGATGCAGGTGTTACCCGTCTCAAAGAGCTTTTGACGCAGAAGATCGGAGACGTTAATGAGCGCGGAGCGTAGCGTGGTGAACTGGCGTTCTTGTCCGCCGGTTTCCGCCCAGTACACGGCTGAGTCCGCATTTGTGAGCTGCACGAGCTCGGCTGCTGCGGCGCGGTAGGCGCACAGTCGGGCCTGTATATCTTGGAGCTCAGCACGCGTGAGGTCATTTTCCTGCACGGCGGCCATCTCCTTAATTTCGTTTTCGAGAGTGATGAGGGAGGGGGAGAGGATATCCTCCGTCCATTCCGGCTGGCGCAGGCGTACAGTACCTTGGTGCTCATCCACCTGGCAGTCTAAGCGTGCGCAGCGGAAGAACTCATCCGTAGCAGTTTGAGCGTCCTCAATGTACTGGATGAGTTTCGGGGTGGCGAGTTGGCGCAGACGCCCCTTGCGGGTGTGCGGGTTATAGAGGCGCAGTAAGTCGTACTTCAGCTCTGCTTCCGGCAGGCTGGTGCCGAATTGGTGTGCCGCCACGGTTTCGATGGTATGAGCCTCATCAAGAATGACGAAATCATTTGGGAAGATGAAACTGGGCACCATTTCTTCATCATCCAGCAGAGGCGCTTCCTGCCGCAGCTCATCCGCAAGTGAGAGCAGGCCAAAGAAAAGGGTGTGATTCAGTACGACGACTTCTGCTTCATCCACTCTCCTGCGCGCTGCTTGGTACGGGCATTCCGGCCCGCAGTTGCGCGGTGTGCAGACGTGGTTTTCGCTGCACACCTGAGCCCATACTTTGGGGGAGATGTCCAGCTCCTGAGGCAAATCCGCAAGGGAGCCTTCTCCGCAGTCTCGGGACCATGCCAGCAAATCATGCAGCTGTTTGGTTTCCGCCTGGTTGAAAAGGTCCGTAGCCTGTTCTAGTGCGCGTTTCAGGCGTGTGCGGCAAAGGTAGTTGGCGCGGCCTTTCAGTAGTGCTGCGCGGAATTGAAGCCCGAGGGCCTTCGCTACGGTGGGTATATCCTTGTGAAAGAGCTGCTCTTGCAGGTTAATGGTGTGGGTGGAGATGACTGCTTTTCTCCCGAGCTCTAGTGCATGGCGGATGGCCGGTATGAGGTACGCGAGGGATTTGCCCACACCCGTGCCTGCTTCCGCCAGCAGGGCTCCGCGGTTTTCAAGAGCGGCAGCCACGGCGGTGGCCATGAGCTGCTGCTGTGGGCGGTACTCAAAGCCGCGCCCGCCGGAGAGTATGCCGGTGGCAGAAAAATCCTGTTCCGTCTGTTCTGTAAGCCAACCCACGGGGTGGTGCTGAATTTATTGTAGCGGGCGTTCGCCGGTGTCGGGCCTGGCGATGTTTAACGGCAGGGTGGGGAAGTAGGAACGCAGGGTGTTGACGTCCGTGTTGCCATCGATAAAGTACCAGCGGTTGATAACGGTGCCGCGGTAGTTGCGGTTATTTACCGTCTGCACGACTTCGTCTCGAACGGCGTATATGAAATCTTTACGCTCAATCCGCATGCGGCGTCCGCTTTCCGTTGGTACACTATACCAGAGCGTGGTGGGGAGCACTACCAAGCGGCTGCGGCCACCCTCCCAGCTGATGTTTTCAGCGCTTGTCAGGCGAGCGCCATCAGCCCTTACAGCACGTGTGGCTGTGGAGGAGTGCGGTAAAACGTATTCTGCCACAGGATTACCAACGACGTAACGCTCCACTTGGAAGCCTGCCTGTTTAAGGCGAAGCCCCATGCGTACATAGTGGTCACGCAGCGCACGGATATTGCGCTCCATGCGTCGGCGGGCTACTTCAGCGCTTTCTCTTGCAGCACCAATACCCATAATGCGTGCTGCATTATCACCCTCACTACCAGGGGTGCGACCTGCTAGGCGGTCTGCCAGTGTCCACTTCAGCAGCGGATACATGGAATCTACTGCCCAGCCCATATCACAGTTCATGATGGCACCACGGTAGGAGTTCGCCTCGGCCTGCGCTTCTCGAGCAGCATCGCTGATACGGGCTGCCTCAGCTGTCATCACGCACACGGCGGCTGTCAGTAGAGTATAAATCGTTTTCATGCTTTGCATCCTATCATGTGCGGCTCTCCCTTACAAGCTCAAAGTACACCGTTGACACGCTCTCTAGCGGACACGAAAAAAGCGATTCCTTTTCAGGAATCGCTTTCTGCAAGGGACGAAGCGGACGGGGCTCGAACCCGCGACCTCAGCCGTGACAGGGCTGCGCTCTAACCAAACTGAGCTACCGCTCCTTGCCTTTGGTTGCTCCCTCCTTTCGGTGGGGTGCGAGAGGATTATACATGAACCCTCGGTGCATTGCAAGCTTTTTTTTGCAAAAAAATGCAAAAAAGTGAAAATTGGTGCTAAAAACGGTAAAAAAAGTCAGGTTTGACGCGTCTGATGAGGATTTTTTTCTTATTTGGGAAGTGTGAGTGATGGGGTTGGTATATACAGACCCGAGAAAAGCTTGAATTCCCGCGTGCGCATGCGTATAATGAACACAGAAGATAACGGATATGAAGTTTTATATAGTGACCCCTACGTATAACTCCCTTTTGTGGGTGCAGCGTTGCATGCTTTCCGTGGCTGACCAAGTTGATGAAGGCGTGGAGGTACATCACCATGTGCAGGATGGTGGTTCATCTGATGGAACTGCTGAGTATTTGAGGAGATGGCAGGCAGAGCACGAAGGGGTGGCCGGTTATACTTTTACCTGGGAAAGTACTAAGGATGCCGGAATGTATGATGCTATTAACAAGGCATGGGAAAAAATGCCTGAGGACGCGGATGTGACCGCCCATCTCAACTCTGATGAACAATATCTTCCCCATGCTCTCAGAGGTGTGGCTGAGGGATTCGCTCTTCATAAAGGAGCGCACATTTTGCTGAGCTCGTATTTTGTGCTGGATATAAACTCTCGCTATATTTGTCACAGGCGTCCCATAATGCCCTATAACTGGGTAAGCCAGACCGTGTGTGAGATTGTTACATGCGCGGCGTTCCATAGTGTGCCCGAGTTCCGGAAACATGATAAGCGTTTTGATACGCAGTGGAAAATTATAGGTGATTTGGTTCATTACCGTGATATTTTGGCTACTCACCCCCGTATAGCCGTGGTTCCGAAGCTTTTCACTTCTTCATTCACGGTAACCGGTAATAATTTGGGGTGGTCAGCGGCAGTAGAGGAAGAAAGCCGGCGCAGTCAGGCTGCTGTTCCCGGTTATGCCCGGAAACTCAGAAAACTTGCGAACTTTGTGGCGAATGTGAAGCGCCGTTCGTGTGACCTCTGGTATGCTGCTCCTCGTGAGTATTCCGTTTATATGCCGGATAGCTACGTGCGTGAGTCTCGCACCATTAAGAATCCCACGAGTCACTGGGGATGCCGTGAGGTGGGTGAAGAGTAAGGTGAATAAAATATCTGAGCCTTAGTATGAAGAAAAAAATATTGTTTATCATGCAATTGCCGCCTCCCGTGCATGGCTCCAGCATGGCAAGTGACATGATTCGCCAGAACCCGCTTATCAATGATGAGTTTTCTTGCCGATATGTTAACCTGTCAGCCTCACGCCGTGCGGACGAGGTGACTAATTATTCGCCGCTTCAGGTGGTAAAGAAGCTTGGCCGCTTTATTTCTTCACTAGCCAGTACTCTGTGGAACCTGATGGTGTTTAGGCCAGAAGTCTGTTATATTACTCTGACTTGCCATGGAGTTCCCTTTCTGAAGGACGCTCCGTTTGTGATGCTGTGTAAGATGTTTGGTAGTCGTATCGTGCTGCATCAGCATAACAAGGGGGCTGCCGGCTGTGTGGGGAGATTCCCCTATAACTGGCTTATGCCTATTATTTACCGGAACACCACCGTAATTTTGCTCTCAGAACGGCTATATGAGGATGTTTCTGCTGTGCTGAAGAAGGAGCAGGTGGTGATTTGTCCTAATGGTATTTGAATGCTATGTTTGAGTTTTTATTTTTAGGGAACCTGATGATGGAAAAGGGGGTGCTGGTGCTGCTGGATGCCTGTGCAGAGCTTCAGCGCCGAGGCGCTTCTTTTGTGTGCCACTTCGTTGGGGCTGCCAGTAAGGATATCAGCATGGCCCAGATGGAGGAGTATGTGAAAGAACGGCAGCTGCAGAATGTAGTGCGTGTGCACGGGCCGCTTTATGGAGAGGATAAGGAGAGCATGCTTCAGCAGGTAGGTGTTCTGGTGTTTCCTACCTTTTATCATAACGAGTGTTTTCCCTTTGTGATTCTGGAGGCCATGAAAGCGGGGCTGCCTGTTATCTCTACAGAGGAAGGCGCTATACCTGATATGGTGCTGGATGGTAAAACCGGTTGGCTTGTGGAAAGAGGTAATGCCGGGGCTTTGGCTGATGCTATGCAACGGTTTATTTCAGCGCCGGCTCTTGCCTCAGAAATGGGAACTCGCGGTAGGGAGCTTTACGCAGAAAAGTTTACACGAGAAATTTTTATTGAGAATGTGTGCTCTGTATTGCGGAGCGTCTGAAGCATTCCCGTGATTCCCAGAGAAACAGAAAAGCCGCTCTTTGCAGAGCGGCTTTTCTATTAAAAGCTTTGTCAGCGGGTAAATTAGGCCTCGGTAGCGGCGGGAGCTTCCTCCTCTACCTTCTCGCCCTTCACCACGAGAACCACCTTCACGTTGGCGGTCACCTGAGCGTGAAGCTTGGCGGGCACCTCGTATGTGCCGGACTTCTTGAGGGGCTTCTCCAGCTCGATGCTGTGGCGGTCGATTTCGATGCCCAGAGCAGCCAGACCATCGGTAATCTGCTGGTTGGTGATGGCGCCGAATACCTTGCCATTCTCGCCGGCCTCGAGGGTGAGGTTCACCGTGACGGCAGCAATCTTGGCAGCGATCTCCTGGAAGTTGGCCAGCTCGGCGGCCTCGCGCTCAGCGCGCTTCTTCTGGAGCATGTTAATGAAACGCTGGTTGGCGGGAGTAGCCTCGAACGCAAGGCCCTGAGGAATCAGGTAGTTGCGGCCGTAACCAGCCTTCACGGTAACGAGGTCGGCTTCACAGCCCAGACCGTCGATCTTCGTAGCGAGAATAACTTTCATGTTAGCCATAACTCAGTAATTTTGGTTTGGTGAGCGGCTTTTCTACACGATTTTGGTCTGATTGTCAAGAATTTATTTTATCATTTTCAGGTTTTTCCGGGCGGAGGCGGCGCACGAGTACCCAAGCGGCCTTATCGCCATCCGGGCAAAGTGTGCTCACGTATTCCCAACCATCCGGAATTCCCAGAATTGATTCACACTGCACCATGCCCTGAGCTTCTTGCCCACGGACCATGTCACTACGGAATAAATCCTCTGCGTTTACCTTAATGCTGGCATATTCGTATTCTGCCGGCGGTTTGGGGGGATCAATCTGATTGAACTGAACCAGTACTATTGCTGCGATGAAAGCAAGGAAAATACAGCTGATAGCCTGTATGATATTTCCTGTAGGCGGAGCCACGGCCTCGGGTTCTCCATCATCAGGTATTTCTTCTTCATCATCCTGTCGGCTCTTTTTAGCGGATGACTTCATCTTTATCTGCATCAGTACGCTGCGGATGGGAAGCCAGGTCTCGGAACTTTCCCTGCGTACTTTTATATTATCCCCCAGAGCACCGTTAACATAATCAGCTATCAGTTCGTCTTCTGTTATCGGTCCATCAGTTATTTCGCCGTCTGTAAAATAGAATCGCATATTCTCTATACTAAAACTCTGTAAATTACCTGTCAAGTTCAAATCTTGCTATTCTATATTATCTTTAGAATTCTTGCCGAAAAATCAGAAAAAAGTGATTATTTTTATGTTCGGGTGGCTGTGGAACTTCTAACTTCTAGTTTTTAATCGAGCTTGATTAATTAATTTCAATGAGGGGGGCTTCAGCAGGCTCCGGTTCATCATCATCTGTGGTCGGAGGCTCGTCATCCAGCTGTATTGTTCTGGCGGGGAGAGAGGCTGAGCGGAGGCGGTCACACATGACTTGCCAGCGGGTACAGATGTCATTTCCATTCATGCAACAGCTGTTTTCGGGCATGCCATCCGCGCGGTCGAAGTTTGTGCGGCTGAGCATGATACTGAGCGGAAGTTCAGAATTCGGCGCTGCATCCGGCAGGAGGTTGGGGTTAGCGCCGGCTGCCAGCAGCATGTCCAAGCGTTTATCGTATTCTGCGGAATCCAGCTCCTCACTATCAGAGATGACTAATGCCTCTGCCAGCGCCTGAAGGGGTGTTCTTTCTCCGGTGGTGTCATTCACATCCACGAGATTTTCCCGGAGTATGCGTTCTACCAGAGGCATGCCGGCAGGTGCGTCCAGTATATCGCAGAACTCATCCACACTGACACTCTTTCCTAAATCCAGAGCCCAGAGCCAAGGTTCCGGGTCATCATTTATGGCGAGAGAATATTTCAGCGCCATGCGGGTCGGCTGCGGCGCGGAGTTTAAGTTTGCCCCTTTTTCCACAAGGAGGCGGAGCGTTTCCTGCCTGTCATTTGCAGAGGGGGTGAGGTCGTTGGGGTAGAGGCTGCAGAGGAGGGGGGTGAAGGGTGTTTCGCAAGGGGTGCCGTGGCAGGTAAGGATGGTATTCGGGTCCGCACCGTGGTTGATGAGCGCTTTCAATGCTACGAGGTTCCCGCTCTGAGCTGCCAGAATGGTGGGCTCATAATTGCTGAAGCCGTCTCCGCAGGTGACGGGGTGGCCGGTAGGTGCCGCACTGCCACTTTGAGTAATGTCGTGCAGGCGCATAAGAATGGGGCGCGCGAAGCGGCGGGCCTCTAGAGCAATGGTGATTTCCAGCGCCGTATCGGGACTGAGTTCAGGGTTTTCTAAAAGTGTTTTGCCTCGGATACGGTCAGGAAGTTCCCGGGTCAGGAAAGTGTTCAGCTCGGTGAGTGCGGCTCGTTCTTGCGGGGACCAGCTTTCGTGGAATTCCGGTTCATTATTCCACTGCCACCCCCACAGCCACCAAGCCGCTCCGCCGATGGTCAGAAGAAGGAGGGTGAAGGTACAGCACATGAACCAAGCGGCGATGCGCCACCACTTGCGGCGAGGAGTTTGAGTATCTTTAGCTTTCATATCCGTTTATTGCTGTAGCATTTGGCACATGCGTTGCCAGATGGTGAGGGCGGTGTCCTGACTGCCATCACAGTTATCACCGCTCATATCACAGCGGGCGAAGTTTTGTTTTTCCTGAAGAATATCCAGCGGAAAGCTGCGTTCTGCTCCGCTTCCTGCGTCCGGGCGTAAGCGGGGATTAGCGCCGTGCTCCAGCAGGAGGGCAAGCACTTGTTCGAGAGTGGGCATTTCCGCGGATTCTGCATCACGAATCCTTCCGGCCAGCACCTGCAGGGGTGTGGCTCGGCCGGTGCAGTCGTTGGCAAGCTCCGGATTGCTGCTGAGTATGGCTGTGATGAGTGGCAGATGCAGCGTACGCGTTCTAAGGGCTCTGACGAGCACTTTCCTCGTCACGTTTTTGCCATGCTCGATAGCCCAAATCCAAGGGCCGGGGTTGCCGCGGGTGAGTTCTTGATTGCAGGCTTTTTCCACTTGGTCGGCGTACTGGTTCAAATCTATCCCTTCGGAAACGAGCGCATCTGCTAGTGCGCGGCGAGTCTCCCAGGGGACTTGCCTTTCAGGTGCAGTAAAGGCGTTGCCCAAAAGGGGGATGATGACTTCTGCATTCATGTTTGCCCCGTGGGCTGCAAGTGCTTTCAGGGCTTCTAAGTGGCCGCTTTGAGCTGCCAGAACAGCGGGGCTCGTAGGAATAGTTGCAAGAGTTTGTTCGGAGGGCTCGCCGCGTCCGGTGACCGCGATTTCCCTGAGTGCGGAGATGAGAGGAGCCGTCACGAGCTTGGCTGTGATGGCGGTAGAGATGGTACCGGCGAGCCCTTGGGCGTCGGATTCCGGAACAGCCTCAGCTCGCAGGTAAGCTCCGAATTCCGTAAGGGCAGCGCGTTCTTCTGTGTTCCAGCTCTCGTGGTATTCTGGCTCGCCCTGCCACTGCCAGCCCCATATCCACCATGTAATTCCGCCCAGCGTGAGTAACAGTAGGCCGAATACGCAGCTCATGAACCATGCGGCGATACGCCACCATTTCCGGTGCGTGTTGGGAGCGGGATGGGCTTGCATATGAATGATAACGGATTGACTGCCCTCATTTAACCATATTGCCCTTCAAATGCAAGAATAAAAGTTTTTGAGCTTCCGGGGGTGGTAGCGCATCATACCTGCATGGACCCGGAAAAGATACAACAGACGGAGGACGCGGTGAAGCAGTGGCTGGCTGACAGCCGTCATCGTAAGTGCTGCAAATTGGCACTTGGCATTGCTAATGGTGTGATGCTGATGGGGCTCACAGCCGGCATGGCTATGCTGTGCTTGCTGGAGCTGCGAAAGGCACGTTGCTGCCGCCACTGCTCTGGTACGAGTGAGCAGAAGTGAGGCATGAGAAAGCGCGCGCAGCGTTCCCGTGTGGGAATGTTGCGCGCGCTGAAATGTGGTGGCCTGCGGTTAGTACTGAGCGCTGTGGAGCTCCAGGCAGATGCGGTTCACGTGCACGCCATCACGCACGTCTACATCCTCATATTCTTCCACGCAGGTGCAGAAGGAGTAAATCTTGGCCTTAACCTCAGCGGGCATTTTGTCCAGTACGGGACCGGTGGAGGTGGGCATGAGGATTTCCATGTCCAATGTGCCGTTCTTCTCGGAGTAACGGTAGTAGAGGTTCACGTCACCATGGCCCAGCGGAATGTGCTGGAGCATCTCCTCCGCGAGGGTCATGGCGTGCTGTACGGTCTGTTCGGAGAGGAAGTACTTGTTGCAGAAGTGCTGGAACTCGGCCTCCAGCGCGTAGATGTCGAAGTCTTCCGTACGGATGGTGTATTGGAAGTCGCGGATGCGGTTGACGAACACTCGGGTGCGCTCACGCTGTGGGTTATCGAAGATTTCTTCCGGTGTGCCCTGCTCGTAGATAACGCCTTGGTCCATGTACAGCACGCGGGTGCTGACGTTGCGGGCGAAGGACATTTCGTGCGTCACGATGACCATGGTCATGCCTTGCTTGGCCAGAGTGCGGATAACGGAGAGCACCTCACTCACCATGGTGGGGTCCAGCGCGGAGGTGGGCTCGTCAAAGAGGATAATCTCCGGGTTCATGGAGAGACAGCGGGCGATGGCTGCGCGCTGCTTCTGGCCGCCGGAAAGCTCAGAGGGCATGGAACGGGCCTTCTCTTTCATGCCCACTATCTTCAGCAGTTTGAGCCCGCGCTGTGCTGCCTCTAATTTGCTCTTGCCAAGCAGTTTGATGGGGCCTATGCACACGTTCTCCAGCACGCTGAGGTGATCAAAAAGATTAAAGGACTGGAACACCATGCCCATCTTGCGGCGCAGTTTGGGCGCGTCCACCTTTTCATCGGAGAGAAGCTCTTCACCATCCACCACGATACTGCCGCTGGTGGGTTCTTCCAGCAGGTTCAGGCAGCGCAGGAAGGTGCTCTTACCCGTGCCGGACGGGCCGATGATGGAGATGACCTCACCGCGTTTGATGTCAATGTTGACATCATGCAGCACGGTCAGGTTACCGAAAGTTTTCTTGAGGTTACGGATCTGAATCATGACTGTGTGGTGCGGTGAAGGTTATTTAACTTTGCGGCTCAGGCAGTCCAGTGTGAAGGTGAACAGCCAAGCAATGAGGAAGTACAGCAGTGCCACCATGAGCAGGGGGAAGAAGGGGTCAAATGTACGAGCACGGATGATATCCGTCATCTTGGTGAGGTCTGCAATGGCGATGTAACCCACCACGGAGGTGTTCTTAATAAGGGAGATAACCTCACCTTTGAAGACGGGGAGCACGCGCTTGATGGCTTGGGGCAGTACGATGTAGTAGAATGAGTGGAAGGGCGTGAAGCCCATGGCGATGCCTGCCTCACTCTGTCCTCGGTCAATGCTGGTGATGGCGGAGCGGAACATCTCACTCACATAGGCACCGAAGTTCAAGCTGAATGTGATGATGGCCACATACAGGGCCTCCACCTGTGTGCCGGCAAAGGCTACATAGTACATCAGCATGAGCAGAATGAGGATGGGGGTGCCACGCATGATGTCGATGTATATGCGGGCTACCCACTGCCAGAAGCGGTTGCGGCTCATGCGCAGGTAGCATACAGCAGCACCCACCATCGTGCCGAACAGGGTTGAGAAGAGGGCGATGGCGAAGGTGGCCTTCAAACCATCCCAAATGAGCATATAGCGCTTTTCTACGATGATGTTGCGGTAGAAGCTGTCAACAATGCTGCCGAGAATTCCTTCAGCTGCTTTAGTTACGGCGGAAGTCGGAGCTCCGGCGCCTTCGCGGCGCATGGCGATGACTGAGCTACTGGTGTAGTAGGGGTCGGAGAAGAGCACGCTTTCTGCTCGCTCTGAGGTAATGAGGAAACCGGAGGAGGCAATGTCAATCTGCCCGGCTGCCACGGCTGTGAGCAGGCCGTAGTAATCAATGTTCTTAATCTGAATCGGGCGGCCAATGTGGGCGGCAAAGCGGTAGATTAGCTCGGCGTCCATACCCACTATCTCTTCACCGCGCATGAAGACGATGGGCTCGGTACAGGGCTCCATGCCGACGATGATGGGGTCACCCTCAGTAGGGATATCCAGCTCCGGCATCTCAGCGGTGTCCGTATGGCGAATCTACTTTTCGCAGATGGCTTCCAGTTCTCCGCTTTCTCTGAGGCCGGCAAGGAATTCGTTAAACTGGCGGCAGAGCTGCTGACCGCGCTCCGTGTGGTTGAAGGCCATTCCCATGAAATTTTTGGGAAGGTTGGGATCCACATACAGAAGAATATTGGGCTTTTTGCGAGCCAGTGCGTAGCAGATGACATCATCCATGATGGCGGCATCACAGATGCCTCTTTCCAGCGCGAGCATCATGTCCGCTTCAAAGTTGTGGCGCTGAAGTTCCAGCTCAGGGAAGTGTTCCATCAGGTAGATGTCCTGCACGGTGCCTTGAGGTACGCCCAGCTTGCGGCCGGTCAGGCTCTGTATGGCAATGGTGTCAAGCTGAGGAAAGTCATCCGTGGTAGCAGTTGTTTCCTCAGTGGCGGGCACTGCCTGAGGATTCACGCTGCCGTCATTACGTGTGGCGATGATGGAACGGCTTACGTAATAGGGGTCAGAGAAGAGCACGCTTTGTCCGCGCTCTGCTGTGATGAGGAAACCTGAGGCGGCGATGTCAATCTGCCCGGCGGCCACGGCGGTGAGCAGACCGTAATAATCAATGTTCTTAATTTGTACCGGACGGCCGATGTGGGCGGCAAAGCGGTAGATAAGCTCGGCGTCCATGCCCACTATCTCCTCACCGCGCATGAAGACGATGGGCTCGGTGCAGGGCTCCATGCCAACGATGATGGGTTCACCCTCGGTGGGGATGTTCAGCTGAGGCATTTCCGCTGTATCCGTATGGAGAATCCACTTTTCACAGATAGCTTCCAGCTCACCACTGTCGCGCAGCATCATCAGGAACTCGTTGAACTGGCGGCAGAGGGCTTTGCCCTGCTCTGAGTGATTGAAGGCCATGCCCATGAAGTTCTTGGGCAGCTGGGGGTCTTCATACAGGAGGATATTCGGCTTCTTGCGGGCCAGTGCAAAACAGATGACGTCATCCATGATGGCAGCATCACAGATGCCCT
>JAZRTR010000033.1:0-17153 GCA_045652085.1 Akkermansia sp. | reverse complement strand
AGTACTTCAAGAACACAACACTGGGCATGGTAGGAGTTTTCTCCTCCATGCTCAATGTTTTTCTGCTTTTTACTAATACTTTTCTCCGGCTTCTCTTCTTCCTTGCGGGGCTCATTCCACAATTATTGCAGAAGAGCCGTATTTTTCATGGTGTGTTTATAACTCATTGTTTTCCAAATGTCAAAATGTTATAAGATTAACAATTTTATAACATTTTATGAGGCGAAAAAGACTTGACAAATGAAGCATGCTTCATAAAATAGGCCTATACGTTATGAGCAAAGAGAAACATATTACCCGCTATGGGCAGGAGAAAGGACAGGGGTACACCTTTAAGGGGTGGCGCTTGTGTATCACGAGAGGCGGTAATCGCTTTGTGCGTTATTTTTCTGATTTGAAGAGCGGTGGCTCGGAAAAAGGATTGGCACAGGCGTTGGAAATGCGTGATGCCATCCTGCGTGAACTGGCAGCCGACAATGCCGACTGGAAGGAGATTTTCAATCGCTATCGCCGAATGGGGAATGAGTGTTGAAATGCTAGAAAATGCTTTAAAAAGTTTGACAATTTTTCTTGACTTTTCGGCCCGGAAGGCTATACTTATCGCTGTAATATGAAGCTTGCTTCATAATGTGTTAAGCTATGGAAACGATGCAAAGAAGACAGGCTATATCATTCCTGATGAAGCTGATAGCGGATCGGGTGTCAACGCTGTTTTCTCTGCATGCCGACATGCCGGTGACGGCAGCTCAAAGCCGCGTGTTGATGTACTTGGAGGTGAAGGGCGGAGGCCCTATGTCTCAGCGTGAACTGGAGGAGTATCTTAACGTATCGCATACCACAGCAAAAGGGCTACTGCAGCGCTTGGAAGAGAAGGGATATGTCCGCACGGCATTTGATAGCAAGGATGGGCGAGTGAAGAATGCCTACCTTACGGATAAGGCTAGCCAGTGCCGTGAAGAGCTCTCCAGTCTCATTAATGCCCTGACCGAGCGAATGATGTCAGGGTTAGAATCCGGGGAAGAAGAGCAGCTGTTTGAGCTGCTGAGGCGAGTGTACCTGAACATTAAATAATTTTTAGATTTGATTAGAATGAAAGCAAAACATATAGTGACAATGGCGCTGAGTACGGCGGCGGTAATCGGTTTGGCCGGTTGTGGAGAGAGTGAGGATGGCAAGCCTAGCTTTCTGACACGTGTGTATAATGATTTTATCGGCGGAGAGCAGGAAGTGGCTCGTCAGCCCATGCCTCCTCTGCAGGTGACGGTGATGAATATGCGCCGCCAGAATGTACCCGTGTATGCTACATGGTTCGGTCAGCTGCGTGGTACGGAGCAGGCGGATATTCGTCCTGAAGTGAGCGGTCGTATCGTGGAGCAGGTATATGTGGACGGTTCACCTTGCGATAGGGACGACGTGCTTTTCCGTATAGATGATGTGACATATCAGGCCGCGGTGAATATGGCTGCCGCCAATCTAGAGGCCGCTCGCGCCACTGTGCTGCAGGCTGAGGCCGCTGATGCTCAGGCTCAGCAGGATTTGGATCGTAATGCCGCGCTCGTCCGTAATGGCTCCGTATCTGAAAAAGTTTTCCAGGATGCCGAGCTGGCTAAGCGCCGCACTGCTGCTGCTCTGGCTGCTGCTAATGCTCAGGTGCGCCAGGCTGAGGCTGCGCTGGATAATGCCCGCATTAACCTGAACCGTTGTACGATTCGTGCACCTTTCTCCGGCTACGCCTCTGCAGCTGCTGTGAGTGTGGGTGACCACGTGAGCCCCGGTTCCGTCGTATTGACCCACATGAGTGCAATCACTCCCATCCGTGTGGACTTTGTGGTGACCGGCAAGCATGTGCAGGACATTGTTACCCAGACCGGCTTCCGCGCTGGACAGAATATGGACTTGCCCTTCACAGAGTTTGATGTCATTCTGGAGGATGGCACTCTGTATCCGCACAGGGGTGTAGTGCGAACCATGGATAGTCAGGTGAACACCTCTACTGGTACTGTGAACTTTATTGGCACCATTCCGAATGATGAGCTGCGCTTGCGCTCCGGCGCTTCCGTGCAGATTCGTGCCAAGGTGGCTGAGATTGAGAATGCTCTGCTCGTGCCTCGTGCTTCACTACTTTCTTCCATGAATCACCGCTTCATTTATGTGGTGGGTCCTGATAATCAGCCCTATGGCATTGATGTTATTGTCGGGCAGGAAATTGATGTGGAGGTGCCCACGGCTGATGGTGGCACGGGTATGATGCCCATGGTTGTGGTGACCGCCCGTCCGATAACGAATGAGGCCGGCGAGACTATGGACATGGATGCCATATTGAAGAATATCGGCTATGATAACCCCTTGGATGTGCCCGTTATCGTGGAGGGCGGCCAGATGGCCCAGATTTATGCGAATGCCAACCTCGGTATGAAGCGTGCTGGTGCCACATCCGGATTCGCGCAGATTGCACCGAATCCCGCCACCTATTGCTACACGGAACCCCGCACGACAACGCCTTCCGTCACCGCAAAGTCTGAGTAATCCCTCGCCTTTTGTCTGAAAAACTATAAGGTTTATATATGAGTGCCTACTTCATTAAACACCCGGTTATAGCCACTGTTATCGCAGTGCTGACGACTATGCTGGGTGTGGTCTGCATGATGAATCTTCCCGTCGAGCAGTACCCGGAGATTACCCCCCGCACCATTAATCTCACCGCGGTGTATCCGGGCGCAGATGCTCAGGCCGTGGCAGATTCCGTTGGTACACCCATTGAGCGCCAGATGAATGGCGTGAATCACATGGATTACATGACTTCCGTTTCTTCGAACAACGGTGTCTACAACCTCCAGATTGTGTTCGAGCCCGGCTCTGATACGGACCTGGACCAGGTGCTTACCAACATGCGCTATGGTCAGGCTCAGTCTCAGGTGCCCACGGAAGTGCTGAACTCCGGCATCACCATTCGTCAGCAGCCCGGCTTGCCGCTGATGCTCTATTCGCTGACCTCTCCGGATGGCTCCTATGATTCCGTGGACCTTGCTAACTATGCACAGGTCAAACTTTTGGATGAAATTAAGCGCGTGCCCGGCGTAGGTGAGGTGACGGTGTATGGTGCCGGTCGCTATGCTATCCGCATCTGGCTGAACACGGTTAAGATGTCTCACCTCGGCATTTCTATTAACGAGGTGCAGGGGGCTATCCGCCAGCAGAACGTCACGAACCCCGGCGGTAAGGTGGGTGCTGACCCCGTGCCTGATGGTCAGGAATGTACCATCACTATCCGCACGGAGGGCCGTCTCTCCACCCCTGAACAGTTTGAACAGATTATTGTCCGTCAGCGTGGTGACGAAGTGGTATACCTGAAGGATATCGCCACCATCGAGCTGGGCTCAGCGGACTATTCCGTCACCGGTCGCCTGAATCGCCGCGCGTCAGCCAGCGTGGTAATTTTCCAGTCTCCCGGCTCGAATGCCATTGATACCGTGGACCGTGTGAGCGCTCTGCTGGCGAGCCAGGCTCTTCCTCCGGGCATCGAGGGCAGCGTATCTCTGGATACTACCACTTCCGTGCGTTACTCCATTGAGGAGATTAGGCAGACCTTTATTGAGGCCATCGTGCTGGTAGCTTTGGTGGTGTTCCTCTTCCTTCAAAGCTGGCGCGCCACGGTCATTCCGCTTATTGCCGTGCCGGTGTCTCTTATTTCCACTTTCTGTGTGTTCCCCTTGCTGGGCTTCACGCTGAACACTATCTCCCTGCTGGGTATGGTGCTTGCTATCGGTCTGGTGGTGGATGACGCCATTGTGGTGGTGGAAGCTGTGCAGCACCACATTGAGAAGGGGCTGAATCCCCGCATGGCCTCCTTTGCTGCCATGCAGGAAGTGAGCGGCCCTGTAATCGCCATTGCTCTGGTGCTGGCTGCCGTGTTCCTTCCCTCGCTTATGCTGGAAGGTATCACCGGTACGCTCTTTAAGCAGTTTGCCATCACCATTGCTATATCGATGCTCATCTCAGCATTCAATGCTCTTACTCTTTCTCCCGCACTTTGTGCCCTCATGCTTAAGAGTAAGGAGGAGAATAACACGATGCCTAAAAATATACTGCGCCGCATCGTGTTTAAGCTCAATCATGGGCTCGCTAAGCCGTTCTTCCGTGTGTTCAATAAGTGCTATGATTGCACGGCCAGCGTTTACACCCGCATTTGCGGTGGGCTGGCTCGTAAGCTTGTCATCTCCATGCCGCTGCTGCTGCTCTTCTGGGCGGCTATTAAGCCTGTGAGTGATAATGTGCCCGGCGCCTTCCTTCCGGATGAAGACCAGGGCTTCCTGCTGGCCGCGTTGGTCATGAAGCCTGAGACATCCCTGCAGCGTGCCATGGTGCAGGCCCAGCGCTTTGAGGATGCCCTCGGCGGCCCGGCTGATAATCCTGACCCAGCCATTCAGAACCTTACCTCTGTGGTCGGTATCAATATTCTGAACATGGTGCAGACCCCCGGTGCAGCTATCGCCTTCGTGCAGCTGAAAGATTGGAGCGAGCGTGATGAAAGCGCTGCGGAGGTGCAGCAGCGCCTCAGTGCTCGCTGCGCTCAGGCCGGTCTTGATGGCCTCAGCATGGTGCTCATTCCCCCGGCAATTCCCGGCGTAGGTACGGCAAATGGTGTCACCATGGTGCTGACGGACTTGGAAGGCCAGGGAGTGGAGTTCCTGTATCAGCAGGTGCAGAAGTTTAATCAGGCAGCCTCAGCCCGAAGCGAGGTGGCCATGTGCCGCGATATGATGATGGCGGATGTGCCTCAGCGCCACATCTCGCTGGACCGCGCTAAGTGTCAGAAGTTTGGCGTGAACATTAGTGATGCTTATGGCGTGCTGGCCTCTTACTATGGTTCATCATTCGTGAACTTCTTCAATGCCTTCGGCCAGCAATGGCAGGTGTTTATGCAGGCTCGTGGTGAGGACCGCGTAAGTCTGGACCAGATGAAGGGCTTCTTCGTGATTAACAATCGCGGTGAGAGAGTGCCACTGGATGCTATCGTAAGTATCTCAGAAATCGCTGATACTGAGTTCGTGATGCACCACAATGGCTATAACGCTGCCAAGCTCAATGTCATGCCCCGTCCGGGTGTCTCCACTCAGCAGCTCATGGTTGCCCTAGAGGAGGTTTTCGAGGCAACGATGGATAGAACCAAGGTGGGTATGGACTATCAGGATATGTCCTTCCAGGAAAACAAGGTGCGTAACAGTACCGGCCTCGGTACCATTTTCCTCATGTCCGGCTTCTTCGCCTTCCTCATTCTCGTGGCTCTGTATGAGAAGTGGACGCTGCCCATCTCCGTGTTCATGACGGTGCCCATTGCCGTGCTTGGTGCCTATATGGGCCTCTACGTCTGGGAGTTGGACCTCACGCTGTATGCTCAGGTGGGCCTCATCATGCTGGTGGGCCTTGCCGCTAAGAATGCCATTCTTATCGTGGAGTTCGCTAACCTTGAAATGGAGCGCGGCAAGAGCCTGATGGAGGCCACGCTCACGGCTGCACGCCTGCGCTTGCGCCCCATTATCATGACCTCCTTTGCCTTCATTCTGGGCTGCGTACCGCTCCTGCTCTCCAGTGGTTCCGGCGCCTTGGCCCGAAACGCTATCGGTGTGGTGGTGGTGGCTGGTATGACGGTAGCCACCCTAGTGGGTGTGTTCCTTATTCCCTGTTCTTATGTCTTCATCATGCGTATCTTCCGCATTACCTTCAAGAAGAAGACCCTCGCTGAGGATCCGGATGAGGAAGGCGCCCGTCGCTACCTCGTGGAGCATGAACATGATGAAATCTAATCCCCGTAAATCTTCTTTCTTAACTCTTAATCCCCCCATAATAAACATGAGAAAAAGCGCATTAATGACCCTTGCCGGTGCTGTGGTGCTCACTACGGCTTGTACCCTCGGCCCGAGCTGGGAAAAACCGCAGATGGAAGTACCTGCTGTATTCCGTGGAGCCGGTGTCGGTGAAGGTAATATGGCGGATCTGCCTTGGCAGGCTGTCATGAGAGACCGTAACCTTCAGGCCCTGCTGACGGATGTTTTCAATAACAACCGTGACCTCGCTTCCCTTCAGCATAACGTGGAAGTTGCTCGTCAGTATGTCACCATAGCCCGTGCTCCCATTTTCCCCTGGTTTGGGTACAGTGCTTCTACCTCCAAGGGTATGAACTCTGCCGGCGGTGCCAGTATCACGAATACCGGTAGTGTTACCACGAACCCCGGCTCTGCCGCGCTGAGTGCCAGCTGGGAGATTGACCTTTGGGGTAGAACCCGCCGCGAGGTGGAAGGCGCTGAGGCCTCCGCTCAGGAAGCTCAGGAGCAGCTTAATAACCTTCGTATTTCCCTTATGCGCCAGGTGGCCACAGGCTATCTCCAGCTTCTCATGCTGGATGAGCAGCTGCGCATCACTCGCAATAGCGTGGAGTCCTACAGTGATACGCTGAAGCTCTTCAATGACCAGCTGCAGGAAGGTGTGGTAGACCGCTTGCAGGTGGCCAGTGCTCAGGCCGCTCTGGCCTCAGCTCAGGCTGAGGCACCTGCCTTGGAAATGCAGATTGCTCAGCTGGAGAACTCCCTCTCCGTGCTTGCCGGTCGCATGCCTGGTCGTATTGCTCGCAGCGGCTCTCTGCAGTCATATATGAATGCCTCCCGCGTGGCTCCCGGCATTCCGGCTGATGTTCTTTCCCGCCGCCCGGATATCCGTGCCAAGGAGCAGGCCATGCGCGCTGCAAATGCTGATGTAGGCGTGGCTATCGCCAGCTACTTCCCCTCCATCAGCCTTACCGGTGCCGCCGGTTACGCTACCTCTGATTTGCGCCATTCTGTCTCCGGTCGTCGCCACGGCTGGGGTATCGGTGCTAATCTTACTGGGCCGCTCTTCCAAGCTGGTCGCCTCAGTGCCACGGAAAATGCCCGCCGCGAGGCTTTCCTTGCGGCCAAGGCTGATTATGAGCAGACTGTGTTGAACGCCATGGCTGAGGTAGCCACCACTCTGGTGCAGCGTGAGAAGCTTCGTGAAGCTATTGCTCGTCAGGAGGCCGCTGTGGCTGCTTACGAGCAGAGCGTGAACCTGGCTAAGGACCGCTACACTGCCGGTTATTCCGCCTACTTCGAGGTGCTGGATAATCAGCTGCGCCTCTTCCCGGCTCAGAAGCAGCTCGCTTCTTACCGTTATCAGTATGCCGCCTGCATTCCCACTTTGTACACGCAGCTGGGCGGCGGCTGGCAGAATTAAGCGCTTTTCTTCCACCTGAAAATAAGGCAGAGCTCCGTCTTCCGGAGCTCTGCTTTTTTATGGCCATTCAGTGCTCCCTCCTGCGGCTTTTGATGGGCTGGGCTTATTCCATGCCTTCTATCGTAGCTAAGGGCTCAGAAAGGGCGCAGAATGCGCGGCAGGAGCGGAAGGCTGGGGAGGCTTTTCTGTGCCCTCTGAAGGGCTGGGAATATCCCCTGATTATTCTTGTGAGGGATGATATGGAGGTATATAAAAAACGCGCAGAGATGGTTCTCTGCGCGTTTTTGGGTGAATGGTATAAGGTGTGCTTTACAGCTCGGGAGTCACAACGACGTAGTTCGGGGCTGTAGCGTTACCGCGACGGCTCTCAGGGAACGGAGAGTAGTTGTCGGTGAATACGCTGCGGGATTCATCCTCAGCATCTTCGGTCAGCTTGTCCTTCAGGTCAACGGTAGAACCGTCGATGCGTACCATGAAGGCGTGAGCGTAGAACAGGTCGCGGTTGAAGTAAAGTCTGTCACCGGGGATGGGGTTAGCGGTGGAGGGCACGCAGGAAAGAGCGAGCGGTACGCCGCTGGGAGTATCAGCCACGGAGCGGAGACCGGGAGCGTCCTCGGCATTGTTGCTTTCTTTGCGGAGCACATAGGCGAAAGCGTTCTCACCGCGGGCAAGGCACTGACCATTGGCGATACGGCCATCGGGTTCGCGGGTGCCGGCGTGCTTGGCAAAGAAGGTGGTCTCAGAGGTGCTGCTGCCGTAGAAGAGCTGGCGCAGGTAGGCGTTGGACTTGGAGCCGGTGAGCTCACCGAAGTCCAGATCTGCATGCTCAGAGCGGAGGTTCTCAGCGGTAGCATCACAGGGATACTGACCGTTCTCCTGACGGAAGGTGAAGAGCATCTTCTGCAGCTGGCCCAGGTTGGAGCTGGCCTGCTGACGGTCACCGTCGTTCATGTGCTCCATGATGGGGCCATAACCCACGGCTGCCAGAGAGGCAAGAATGGCGATAACCACCATAAGCTCAATCAGGGTGAAACCTTTTTTCTGTCTGTTAAGTTGAATTTTCATGCTATATGCGTTGTGTTGACTTCTTATGTATACCATGAACACCACGCTGTTGCAAGCGGTAAATGCATTTTTTTCTTAAAAAACAGGTTTTATCGTATTCGCATAGGGGGCTTTCTTATCTGATATAAAAAAGAATCCGCGCGGAGCAGGGGTGCTTCCGCGCGGGTAATATGGTGTTGAAAATATGCCCTTTAACAGAGCGCTAAATAATATGTGATTTTTTTAGTTCCGGCTGAGGTAGGCCTTGACGCCTTCTTCGTAAAGCTCAGGCTCCAGCAGGAAGGAATCATGTCCCTTGGCGGATTTAATGCACCTGTATTCAGCCTGTACGCCGTTTTTCACGAGGCGGCGGTGGAACAGGGAGATTTCGCGTGCGCTGAAGCAGCAGTCCGTATCAATGGAGAAGAGGATAAAGGGGATGCCGTATTCCGCGTAGCGGCGGAAGCATTCATCCGTACTGCGGCCGGTGATGGCCTCCAAATCAAAGGAGGTCCACATGTTGATGATGCGGATGTACGCATTCGCATCAAAACGCTTGGCGAACTTGGTGCCCTGGTGCAGCATGTAGCTCTCCGTGCTGCGGGCGGGGGTGTACCATGTGAGCAGGCCCTTGCGGTCCGGTGAGCAGCCTTTGCGTGCGCGCTTGGCCAGCCCTCGCTGGTAGATGAAGTGCTTGTGGCAGATAATACGTGCAAGAGCCACGCCGCGCAGGGGCGGATCATTCAGCGGGTAACGTCCTTCACGGTACTTCTCATCCATTTCAATGGCGCAGAACTGCTCGAAACTGCTCAGCTGGTGCGCGATAGTCGGCTTGTAGTTCGCGCCGATGATGATAATGCTCTTAATGCGCTCCGGGTACAGGTTGGCAAAGGCCAGCGAGAGCATACCGCCCACGCTCGGCCCCACCAGTACAAAGCGGTCTATCCCCAAGTGGTCAAACAGCTTAATCTGCGCACGGGCCTGATCATTCGCATTCACCATGGGGAAGCGGCTGCCCCACGGCTCGCCGTCCGGGGCGATGCTGGCAGGACCACTAGAGCCATAGCAACTGCCCAGGAAGTTCACGCAGACGATGAAGTACTTGTCCGTATCCAGCGGCTTGCCCGGGCCCAGCATGCGGTCCCACCACCCCTCGTAATACTCCGGCTGCCAGAAGCTGCCTGCCTCCGGTACATCATCATTGTACCCGTGGGCGTGGTGGCTGCCGGTGAGGGCGTGGAAGAGGAGAATGGCATTATTCTTATCCGGGGCCAGCGTGCCATAGGTCTCATAGGCCAGCTGCATATCCGGCAGGGTTTCACCACTATCAAAGGTGAACTCGCCGATGGGGAAGATTTCTGTGCGGACGGTGTTTTCCATGGTGCTGCTGAGGCGGGGAAAAGGGGGAAAAGAAAAAAGGACCGGGGTTCACTAACACACCGGTCTCCTTTTTCTGCGTGCGGTTATACCCGCGCGGGTTTACTTAACACCCTTCTTGCTCAGGCGCGTGCCGGCAGTCGTGCCCTGACGAGCCTTGAACTTCGGGTTGCTCTTGCAGATAACGTAGAGCGTGCCCTTACGCTTCACGATCTGGCAATCAGCGTGACGGCGCTTCATGGAGGCGAGTGAGGAAAGAACTTTCATGATCTCTGGTTTGGTTGTGTGTTATTAAGATTTTCGGTCGCGAAGCATTTGCGTCGGGACGCGCATTATACTCCTTTGTGACCGTTTGTAAAGACAAATTTCACTTTTCTATGCATTTTTTTCGTCTTACCCTCTGCTTCCGCTTGCTTTACTGCCTTTATGTGATGAATGGCTCATTTCTCCTAAGGTTGGTGAGGCGGCGGTGCTTATAGTGTATTCGTTTCGCTGAAATTGCTTTTATATTCATGTAAGTTTGTTAATATTTACCGTAAATAACTGGGAAAAATAGGAGTTGCGTTCTAATGCATTTATTACAAAATAACTTGTTTATAATTGATTTCATTAGGCTGTGTTACCATGTCCCCGTTATGCTGTCATGAAAAAAATATGACATTCGCGTTTTTTAGGCTTGTAAACATGCAAAATTTTTGATATCACACAGCGCAGGTAGGAATTGGCTGGCTTACCGTTTTATTCCTACATTAACGATAACAAACCAGAACAGATGAAAAAAACATTAACTCTGCTCAGCATAGGCGCACTTGTGCTGGGGGCCGCGGCCTCCGCCGAGGTGCATGAAATAGGCATCCAGACCTGGACATACAATAACATTCCTCAGGCTCCTGTTTCCAAGACCGGTGCCGTGCTCGCACTGAGTGCCACTCTTATTAATACTTCTCAGGGGGATTCTATTTCCTATGATTTAGAAGCCTCTCCCGTTGAGGAACCTCCTTTCATGGTAGGGCAGGGTGTTTCGTATTCTGATTTGTCCTTTGCAGACGGCGTGACGCTGGAGCTGGATGATGTCGCCGCAGGGGATGTGGTGTATCTGGATTTCACGAACCTCGGGAACAATCCGCCCACCCTCATGGGGGATTATCTGATGAGAGACGCCACCACTGTGTTTGGTGAAGGAGAGCAAGCACAGACCTTGCCGATTGATTACATTGTCGTCAAGATTGACGGGATTAATTTCTATGAGGATATTTACAAGTCCGAATCCGTTACCTTTAAGGGCCTGTTCCTGAGCTCCAGCGGAGTTGTGACGGCGGATGCATACGTCATCTCTGAAACCTGTGATAGCGGTGAGGAGTCCAGCGTCTATGGCGGTCTGGTCTTTTTCAATCAGAGCGTGGCGGAGGAAATGTATCCGCTCATCGTCCCTGAACCGGCCACGGCTACTCTGAGCCTGCTGGCCTTGGCTGGTCTCGCTGCCCGTCGCAGGAGAAAATAAGTTCCATCGGGCCGTGGCATATCCGCCTACGCCACGGCCCAATTTTTTTTCGGTTGGAGTAAAAAAATCTAATTTTTAGCATATTTGCGCTTGACCTGCTAATTTGGTTTTGCTAATATCCTATAAGTCAGGAGGGGTTAATCGTTCGTTTCGGTTTTCTTTCCTTTCATGCTAAACGTTATAAACTGTTTACTTACAATGAAAAAGACTCTTTCAATTCTTGCAGTGGCAGCGCTCTCCTTGGGCGCTACCACAAGCTATGCGAAGGAAATCGTTCTGAATCCGTACGGCACCGTGCAATCGCGCGTTGAAGCGGTTGTTCTCCCTAATGCTGCAACTCTTATCAACTCGGAAACCGGCAAAGTTGTGGTGTACGACACCGAAAAGCAGGTCTCACCTCCTTTTGATATAACGAAGGGGCTGATTCAATGGGACTATAATCTAGCAGACGAAAACAACGAGATTTTCCCGCTTTCTTTGGAGGACGTTGCTAAAACTGCGGATGATGATATACTCGTGCTTGATTTCAGTGCTAATTTGAGTAACCTGAGCGGTCCGACCGGTGGCGATGAATACATGGTTGTCATGTTCCACGGGCGAAAAGATACATCCCAACCAGGTTACGCTGAATGGTATTCTACGATTAACGATTTCGCTGAATGGTATTCTACGAATGAGGTTCCCATTATCGGTAGATTTACCAATGGCGATTATCTGGCCTACGTTATCGCCGATGCCTGTGACAAGCTGACATTCGATGGAGTCAGTAACGATGTTCCCAATTCCAGTTCCACCATTGGTGGCCTGGTGTTCTTCAATAGGAGCGTAGCTGAGGCCGTGAGTTTAGCTGCGGTTGATCCGGATACTATTACTCCGGCCCCTGAACCTTCTCCTGCCGTACCTGAGCCCACCACGGCTACACTGAGCCTGTTGGCCTTGGCTGGTCTGGCTGCACGCCGCCGCCGTCGCTAAAGCGACTTTGGCGTGGCAAGCGCCGCCGCCGAAAGTAAAGAAGTCCTTTTTTAAAGTTGACACAACTGCCGCCGCTCTTCACCAAGAGCGGCGGCTTTCTTTTTTCTTAACATATCCACATGCTATGCCATAAAAAATCCCGCTCAGCCTGGCGTTAGCGGCTGAGCGGGAATGAAAGGGAATGTAACCTTATGGTTGTGTGTAGCCTTGCAGCTTTTTCTCCGTATAGGTGAGAACCTGGGCTGTGCCCTCACTTGGGCAGGAGACAAGTGATAAGGTGATAGCCTCATGCGGAAGGGAGAAGGCGGCGCTGATGAGCTCTCTGTAGCCGAGCATTTGCCCTGCATAGTGGTCCATAAGCCATTCTTCAAAAACGGTGTAGCCATCACGGGGGACGGGGCGGTTGGTTTTGAAGTCAATGATGTGGGCGGCTACCACTTGGCCGGTGTCATCATGCGTGAGCACGAGGCGGTCAATAACGGCGGATACCCATTCGTTTTTATCATTAATGGCTTCTACTGATTGCTCATTGTAGGCTACTTGTCCCGCTTGTTGGGTGAAGAGTGCGGCTACATCCGCTTGCTGCAGGGCCGTGTTCACCACGGCCTGCTCATCGTTTAGCGGGGCGGAGTAGGGGAGTTCTTGCCCGGTCAGCCACTCCACTTGCTCCCACGCTTCGTGAACAGCTGTGCCGAAGTCTGCCCCGCCTCGGGCGGATGTGGAGAGCGCGGATGCGCGAGAAGGCTTTTCCTCTGTCTCCTGCGGCTTTTTATCCTCAGCGCTTGCGAGAGCGGACGGGTTCACACGCTTGCGGCGGGGGATTCCCGCGCCCAGTGTGGCCGGGGTGCTAGATTCTGCTGCGGAGGCTGCTTTGTTCTCCATGGATTCGTACCACTGTGCCTCACCCACGAGGGGGAAGACTTGCTCTTCGGTAAGGGTGCCAAGCGAGAGTTGCTCCTCGGGCTTCATCAGGGCGCAGGCCTGGCGAAGAAGGCCGCCCACGGAACGCGCCGGGGCCTTCCAGCTCTTGGTAATAACCCCTGTGTTTTTATTTTCTTTCAGCTCCATCAGCTTGGCACCATGGCAGATGATGTAATTGGCTCGGCCATATATTCGCGGAGGCGGCGACCGCTCTCGCTCGTCGGCACAACTAAGGTGGCTCGGCGATAATGAGCTGCAGTTTGCTCGTCCTCGGAGCTTAAGCGCTTGTATAGTTCCTCCGCAACCAGCTCAATAGCCGGCCTCTGCCAGCCAAGAAAAATTCTTAAATCGGGAGTTCTCGTGTATGTCTATCTTATACCATACCCCGCAAACTTTTGCAAGTGGGGGCAAACAGAAAAAGGCTTCCCTCTACGTGAAGGTAGCCTTTTTTCTCTTTGTTCGTGAGAGGATAGCGTATGTTGTAATCGCTTTTTTTTCGACAAGTGACAGTAACGTATATATTTTATTGACAAAATGTCTTTAAGAGTTAGAATATTTATCGTGGTGATGCTGTCGGTCGCGGTGTAGGCATTGGCTCGGCTTTCTCGTATGGAAGTTTCCGGCGAATAGTTTGTCCTCCTGAACACAGCTCATCTTTAATTCTCCCTCCTATAATACTAATATTATGAAATGTGTAAACTGCAATAACGAAATTCAGCCGGGGGTTGCCGTATGTCCGTCATGTGGTGCTCCTGCTCCCTCTGCTCAGCCTGCCTATGCTCAGCAGCCTCCTGTAGTGGTTGTTAACGCTGTTCCTCAGGCCGCCTCCTAAGAGCCGTGTCACTTACATCTTGCTGGCCCTCTTCTTTGGCGGTTTTGGTGTCCACAATTTTTATGCTAAGCGTACCGGGTGCGGTATTGCTCAGCTGCTCCTGACGGTTCTTTCCTTAGGTTGGCTTGCCGTTATCAGCGGATTATGGTGCCTCATCGAACTCTTTGTCGTTGACAAGGATGGCAATGGTGTGCCTTTCTCTTAAAGCACATTCATATCAAAATGCCCCTGACTGCACAATGGAATGAAATTCTTGTGCAAGGCCCTGAAAAAAGCCTAAGCCACATGTGGGCATTGAGCAGATGATGAATGGTTAACGAAGAAGGAAACGATAACCCCAGCT
Source organism: Akkermansia sp. (assembly GCA_045652085.1). Taxonomy (GTDB): domain Bacteria; phylum Verrucomicrobiota; class Verrucomicrobiia; order Verrucomicrobiales; family Akkermansiaceae; genus Akkermansia. The sequence goes on along the minus strand of JAZRTR010000033.1, from coordinate 2,918 downwards.
GAATACAGCCGGTAGTTCATCTTCACCACTTCACCATCGAATTCAGAAATCGGCCAGAGCGGCTTCTTTCCGCTCTGGCCGATGTGTATCTGTAGCAAGCCTGATTGTGAGTAGATTAGTGCCTGCAGCCGCATTATATCGTCAGGGAGACAATCCCTCATTACTGCATTTTCTAATATGTGTTATTGTCGGCGCTACTTCTGATGGAGATCCTGTTCCTTCGAGCTAAACGAATAATAGTATCAATTTCGTCTGTTGTTAAGTGTAGCTTATAATGATTTCCCCCATCAGTAGGGATAACAATAGTGATAAAGTCTACCGGAAGATTGCCTGCTAAGTCGTATTTTAATGTTTCTGAGCCTGTCTTCAGGGTGTCTGTTCGGTTGTTTTGAATTAAGTTAATTATATAGTCAACTTCTTCCTTTTTTTGTATAAGACTTGTTTGAAGAAGATATCCTCCTTGGGGATGCGCCATCAGGATTATAATTTCATGAACATTGCGGAGCGCCTCTTCTTCAGATACCTCTGGTAGCGGCAAATGCATGCTGGCTTCTTTTTCATGAATATTGTGGCGTGTTTCCTCATTAGCGGCTCTCTGTTGAGTGCAACTGATGAGATGAAAAATAGCGATAATGACAGGTAAACACTTCATTTATGAGACGTTATTTTGAAGTCGGATAGAAAATGCAAGAATGCGGCAGCCTATACAGCAGGCCACAGCCTATCATGATGATGGATTCTGCGATATTCATAATATGGCTTCCTCTTTACCCATATTAAGTCAGATGGGACGAGAAATCGCAAGAAAAAAATATTTTTCATGTTTTTTTCAAAATAAGTGGAGGATTTTTCAGCAAATTCGGTTATATATAATGAAGACAGCATGCTACATCCGTTTTCCAGACGCAGTAATCAGCTTCGGCAGAAATTGTCGGAGTGGTTTCTTGCGTACAGACACTTGCTGCTGGCATATACCCAGCGGCACGTGGATGGCGTGACGGATGCTGAACATCTGCTTTCCGTTGTTCTGAAGAAGGTTGTGAAGGTGGTGGATAAAGGGAATCTCCCGGAGCAGGCGTGGCTGCCGTATACGTATACTGCAATTCGCCATGAAGCCATTAGATTTCGCTATAAAAACGCTAAAAGGCTTGCGACCGAGTTGCAATATGGCGAAAAGAGCGAGGCCGTGGAATTTCGCTTTCCGGTATCTGATGAACAAGAGCAAATCCGGAATCTTTTAGATTCATTACCACCGCTGAACCAATGTATCATCCGTATGAAAATATGGGATGAGTTGCCGATAGCGGAAATTGCAAGGCAATTGGGAATGCCGGAGTCAACGGTCAGAGCCCGCTACCAAGCCGCGTTAAATCAACTCAGAAAACACATTACCCCGGACAAACGCTGATGAAAGAAAAATACACATGTGCCGATGTTGAAAAACTGCTGCGCGAGATGGCTGCGCAGGAGCGGAAGTACTCGCGCGCTCGCGAGAAACAGGCTGAACCTCATGAGTGTGAGATGGATGATGCTATGACGCAACGCCTTTTAGCAGTCATTGATAATGAAGCTCTCCGTACTACACGCACTTCATACCATAAGCTTTTGGCTTCTTGCGCCGCGGTTGTGTTGCTGGCATCTATAGGATGCTTCTTACTCTTAGATAGCCACTCGCTTGAAGTGGCTTCGGTGCGGGAGGCGTCTACGATGGCGTCCCCCCAAGCAAGAAGCCTTAAAGTGGCGAACCGCACCTTGCTGAGCCATTTGGATGCTACGACCGAGTCCGGCTTTAGCCCGGCTCCACAAGAAACATACGAGGGCCGAGATAAACGTCGCTATGGCGTGAGTGTGCATGGTACTTATGAATATACGGCCTGTACTGATACCTTATAAAGAGTTTTAATATGAAAAGCTTTTCGGCAATTTGTATCGCATTGATGATGCTTTGTCTGTACGCCCAACCGGTGGTGCAGTCGGAGTTTCCTGTTGCCGAACGCTGGGAAATTGTTACGGATATCTACATTGGCGTTCAGACGGAGCCTCTTACAGCGGAGGAAAGGCTGCAATATGGTACGCTGTTACCGCGTCGCCAAGGCTTGCGTGTCAAACGGGTTATGCCGCACAGTCCGGCTGAAAAAGCCGGGGTGCAGGCCGGGGATTTAATTTTGAAAAACAATGGTGCCCGCATTGCAACTATGGAAGATTTGCTACTGAGCGTTCGTAATACTCGCCCGGGGGAGTGCATACACGTTGATATCTTGCGGCAAGGGCAAAGATGCCCCATCGCTATCCGAGTTGAAGCTTTGCCGGAACCCGTTGTCGTTGCGCATGCGACTCTCCGCCGCCATGATATGCCCGGTATGGCCAGTATTGCAGAAAATCAAAAGCGTATTGCCGACTTGCTTGCTGAAGATTCTCCGAATCTCCATGCCATTTACCATGAGTTTAACAATATCAACAACCGCTTCCCCTCCTTAGCCCGACCGGGACACTTTAGATTATATTATGAAACTGACTCCGGCTACATTACCGTCACCGCCTATGCCGACAAAATAACCGTGACCCATCAACGCGGCCCGGCGCTTTCATCTTACCACCTCAGAAAACAAGGTGATACCTTGCCGAATGAGGTAAGGAACTTGTTTAGATGATTTTTTGGCTCTTCTGCAATAATTGTGGAATGAGCCCCGCAAGGAAGAAGAGAAGCCGGAGAAAAGTATTAGTAAAAAGCAGAAAAACATTGAGCATGGAGGAGAAAACTCCTACCATGCCCAGTATTGTGTTCTTGAAGTACTTGAAGATTACAGGAGAGGGCGTGGATAGTCAAGGCAAATTTGCCTATGCCACGTATGTTGAAGTAGAAGCAGCAAGATGCCCCTGCTGTGGTAGCAATATGCTTTATGCGCATGGCTACTACC
>JAZRTR010000032.1:0-24504 GCA_045652085.1 Akkermansia sp. | reverse complement strand
TATTAACCCTGCCCGGCGGTGCGGGCTCCCCTGTCTTCAGGAATAATGGGTTGCGACCCCATTATTCCTTCTCCGTGAGCTCGATTATACATCGAACGCAGGCAATATACCACAAAATTTCAATAGAGCCCGGCGGTGGAGTCGCAAACGCGACGGAACCCCGGGAAAAAGTGGGAAAATAAATGCGAACCCCGGAGGGGTGGCATAATGCGTGGTATTAATATTCACGACATCTCCCAAAATACAAATACACGAATAGTTGAAACCTTACAACACAAAGCACCCCTTTATGCCACCCTCCGGGGTTCATCTTTTTTGCTATTCCGCTTCCCGGGGTTCCGCCCCTCGCGGGGCTTCACGCCCGGGCTACCATATGGCGCCCCTCACCGGGGCTCATGGATGAGGCGGGCATACGCCCGCAGAACAGCATAGCGCATTCCATCGTCCACGCCCTCACGCCACGCTCGCATGCAACACCCAGCGCTTCCCTCCTCGCTCCGGAGCAGCGGCTCTTTGTTTGCTTTTTTAGCCCACAGAGGGAGAGGCTTTTACTGCATGCTTAAATAAAAACACGGCAGAAGGTTATTCCGGAAGCGCCCCATGCTGCAGCATAGAACAGTATAACACACAGAGAATAAATAACGAAGATTTTCGCAACTGCAAAAAGATGTTAAAACAGGAGGGAAATGCTATGATCCGGCTTTCCATTCACGCCAGTATGAACAGCGAACGAGTAAACAGATCATCATCCCTTCAGAACTACAGTGAGAGCAGAAGCATCCCCCGTGCCGGCTACATACCGCGTACCCTAGTGGGAGCCGGTGGAGTACGCCTGTACGATATACCGGGAGTTATCTATCCTGATTATATGCTGACGGATAAAAAGAAGCAGGAGCGAGGAGGCTGCGTGATACTGAGTGCTCCGCCGAGCTGGGCGATACCCACGCGTGAAGCGGCACGAATTCTCGGTTGCAACCCCTCATCCGCCCGTGAGCTGCTGCACCGCAAGCGCGTGCGCTTCTGCCGGGTGGCCATAGGCCCCTGCCCGCCCACGGCCTATTGGGATAAAGGCGCGGTGCGCCGCCTCTCAAAAAAGCGCAGACCGGTTATCAGCGAACTGCCGGAACGCCTCGTGAGCACCACGGAAGCAGCCCATGAGCTGCAAATCTCCCGAAACACGCTCTGCCGCTATGCCCGCGCCGGTTACCTGCAGAAAATCCGCCTGCGAACACGCAAGGAAGACGGCGCAAGACTGAGGAATTATTTTCTGCGCGGAGAGGTGGAAACGTTGAAAGCCCGCCGAGAGCTGATACTTCGCAGCCCGGTACCGCTGCCCAAGCTGCGAGACCGCTTCCTGGGCATTCAGCCGGATGAGGCCAAAAAGGATTCGTGAATGGGAATGCACTGAGGCCGACACCCTGCACGCTGTTTACCGCACACCGGAAGCTGAGCTCAGCCGGTATGCGGAGCCGGATGCAGGCAAATGGGCTCCGGGGCCGGAATGAGCGGCTTAGGAAGTGACGGAGGCTGTGCACACAGCCCCCGTTTTTCAACGATAAAAAGCCACTTGACAGAATGGCGCGGAAGAGGGCGGGAGGCAAATCATCTGACAAGCCGTGATTTTAGGCTTGCCCGGTGGTGCATATAGGGGTATGATAAAGCGCAGGAAGAAAAACGAATCATGACTGAGCAAAACGGACAGCCTGTTGAAGAGTACACCACCGTTCAGGCACTTTTTGTGCGCAAGAGAAACTGCCTGCTGCTGCGGGCTGATTTTTCACCCTTGTTTGTGGACTATTACCTGCACCTCATGCAGCATAAGCAGCGCAATGCCGAGGCAGAGGATACCATGTTCAAGCAGCTGCTGGCCTTCTTCACCCTGCACCTCGTGTCACGCCCCTGGCAGGAATACCACGCATGGACTCTGAATATCAAGACTCCCATGCTGGCCAATTACTTTGTATCCGGTTCTTCGCTGACGGAAGACGTCATCGGCCGTGTGTTCACTAAGGATGTGCGTGAGCCGGAGAAGAACATGCTCTTTGCTCAGAACCTGCGCACAAACAAGGAACCGCAGACCTCCGTCATCATTCTCCCGGGCGAGACCAGCACCGAATGGGTGGAGGATTTTTACCGCCAGAGCGAGCAGCGACAGGCCCGCGCCTTTGAGGTGGGTGGTGATACTTACGCGCTGGTTACCGCCCAGCCCGGTGCGGATTTTGACTGGCTGAGCGAGCTTACCGCACAGGATGTGGCTGAGATTGAGCAGCACGAGGAAGTGAAAGTGCTGGAAACGCGCAAGTTCACCTTCCGCTGCGGCTGCACGCTGGAGAAGATTCTGCCCACCATCCGCACCATGCAGAAGGATTTTGCGGATTTGCTCTCCGAGCAAGGCTTCTTGGAGGTATCCTGCCCGCGCTGCGGAGCCGTGTACCACGTGACGCCCGAAATGATGCAATAAACAGGCCGATTCTGATTTACGAATTTAGAATTACGAAAGCACGGCTCGAGCAAAGGCCTGCGAGTAAAAAACGCAGCGATTTACTAACACGCTTTATGCCACGCGCGAGGGCTCATGGGGGGCCTAGCCTCAATCTTCGTAACTCGTAATTCGTAACTCGTAATTCACTTCGCCGTGCGGAGATAGCGCTCTGTGATGCGCTGCAGGGTCTGCGTGGCCGTGGGCATGTGCACCCCTAGTGCGGTGAGACGGGCATTACTCATGGCCGTGTGGCGCGGCCTGACCTCACGGAAGAATGAGGCCTGGCTCAGAAGCCTACGCTGTACTTCCGGCACACAAGGCAAGACCCCCAGCGCTGCAGCGTGCTGCAGCACTATCACCGCGCAATCATGCCAGCTGACAGGCTCTCCACCCGAACACAAATGCAGCACGCCGCTGGCAGAAAGCGGCAGCAGCTCCAGCACGGCGCGGGCTATATCCTCAGCATCTGTGGGCATGGAGTATTTATCCGCTATGGCATCCAGTGGCGCACCGGCTAGGGCCTTGCTGAGAATGCTCTCCGTAAAAGCGGGCTTGTCCGGATTACCGCACACCCAAGAAACGCGCAGCACCAGAGCCTCCTTCAGCGCTTCTGCCACCTGCTGCTCCCCTTCACGCTTAGAAGCGCCATACACATTAGCGGGCTTGCAGCGGGCGGATTCATCCTTCAGGCCGGGGCGGTGCCCCTCCAGCACATAATCCGTGGAAAGGTGCACAAAGCGCGCCCCCGTATGACGGCAGGCCAGCGCCATTTGTGCCGGTGCCACGGCATTCACCAAGTGCGCGGAAAGTGCATCATCCAAGCAGGCCTCCAGCCCACTTATGGCGGCGCAATTCACCACCGCCGCCGCTCCGGATTCTAACACACAGCGGGAGACATCACCCGCGCACAGAAGATCACATTCAGCATGCGTAGGAGCACACACCTCCCAGCCGGCAGCGGCTGCTGCCCGCCTCATCACCTGACCAGTGCGGCCACTGCCGCCGAATATGAGCATTTTCATTTCTTTAATTATTATTCCGGGTTCACCTACTCTCCATAGTATAATTTCAGGCCGCCATTCAGGCAAGATTTATATGAGTCAACGAGAATTTCCCCACATTTTTTTGCCAGGGAGCTCCCTCGAAACGCCGCATACCCGGCCATTTCATGCAGCATGACATGAAGAACAATTAACCATAACATGCGCTTTTTAACAGTTTTTTGTAAAAAAATCCGCCGATATAACACAGAAAACAGCCACGATATAATAATTATGCTTGCTAAAGTTATTAATAACGGCTAAAATTACGGCACCACACACATTGTTCACAACATGAAGGAACGCGCTAGTTACACTCCTGAAGAAAAGTTAAAAATCATAATGGATGTGCTTTCCAAGAAAGTGTCCATCCAGAAGGTTGCAGAAGACAAGAAGATAGCGCCCACGCTCATCTCCCTGTGGAAGAAGCAGGCAGAGGATGCGATGATGGCACGCTTCCAGCCTCAGCCCAAGGGCCGCCGCAAGAGCAAGCCCGAACCGGCTCCGATGGACGCTGACTCCCGCACCCTGAAGAATGAGGCTCGCAAGGCTAAGATTAAGGCCGCCCATCTTGAAGCCTCCCTGAAGGAAATGAAAGCCCGCTATGTCAAACTTGAGAGCCAGATTGGTGCCCTCGTTTCCACCATGGGCTCTCGTATGGTGAAGGTTCGCACTCCCAGAAAGCAGAAAAACGCTGAATAAGTGCAGGCCACACCGGCTCTGAATGTTCGCGCCCCCGGCCGCTGCGGGTTATAACCGCCGGCGCCGGGTGCGTTCTTTTATGAATACGGATTTATCAGCTATGCATTTCCGGCATTCTGTGTCATTACCCCGCATTTAGTATAGACATTATTTTTATCTGAAGTACAATAGTTCTCATTACAGCAGACTGTGAAAATATGTCGAGAGACGAGCAGCTGCGCCACATCACAGCGTCTATTAAGAGATGAAAAACCCCATTAAAGAATGGGCACGCCGCCTGAGTGTGCTAGCATTGACTGCCACAGCAGCCATGATGTCCTGCACATCCGTCAGCACAGCAGCGCCCGACTATAACCAGATAGGTAGGCAGTTTTCGCTGGTCCTGCAGAACGCCCATTTCTCCCGTGCGCGTTTCTCCCGGAACATGTATGAGAAGTTCCTTGAAAGCTACCTTCAGCAGGTAGACCCCCAGCGCCTTTACTTCACTCAGGAGGACGTAGAAAACCTCCGCAGCCGCTACGCTGATTCCTTTGGTGATTATCTGCTCGCCGGTGAGACCACCACACTGGCCACGGAACTGTACGCCGAGTTCTCCACCCGCGCGCTGCGCCACATCGCACAGGCTGAGCAGATACTGCGCAGTTACAGCAAGGGACTTCCCGTCTTTGACAGCGACCGCACCGCCCCGCGTGTGCGCCGCAGACTCCCCCGCGCTGCAAACTCCGCCGCTCTGGACCAGGCATGGCGTGACATGGTGGATGACATGGTACTCACCGAGGTGATTCGCCGTGAGAACGTGGCACGTCTGGCTGCCGAGCAGGGCAAACCGGATCCGAATGCTGATGAGCTGCCCGTACCGGATAAGCTGATGGCCCGCCTCCGCCGCCAGAGAAACGAGGTGCAAGAGGCTGACACCGAGCACATGGTTTCCGTGCTGCTGAATGCCGTGGCCCACTCCTATGACCCCCACTCTGATTACATGAGTGCCCGCGAGGAGCAGCGCTTCAAGGACGCTATCCGCGCTTCCATCGTCGGCATCGGCGCCCAGCTCAGGGAAGATGATGATGGCTCCACCCGCATTGAAGGCATCGTAAGAGGTGGCCCCGCAGCCCGCAGTGGCCAGCTCAAACTCGGTGACCGAATCGTGGCGGTGGATACGGATAACTCCGGCAACTGGGTGGATATCATGTACATGAGCCTTGATACGGTGGTGGATCTCATCCGCGGCCAGAAGGGTGTCTCCGTGAGAATGCGCGTTATCTCCTCCAGCGGTGAGCAGAAGGAGGTCACCATCGTGCGTGATGAGGTGCCCATGTCTGAATCCCTCGCCAGCGCTAAGATTGTTGATATTCACCGCCCCGGCCAGGAGCCGTACCGCGTGGGTATCCTCACCCTGCCCTCCTTCTACATCGATTTGGATAATGGCGATGTACGCTGTGCCGCAGATGTACGCAAGCTGCTGCGCCGCATGACGGCTGAAGGCGTACGCGGCCTCGTGGTGGATCTCCGCTTCAATGGTGGTGGCTCACTGGATGAAGTACGCAAGATGGTGGGCTTCTTCACAGGCGCCGGACCTGTGGTGCAGGTACGTGATTACCGCGGCCACGTGGAGCGCCTCACGGTGAGCGGACGTCCGATTTTCACCGGTGACATGGTAGTCATCACGAACCGCCTGAGTGCTTCCGCCTCCGAGATTTTCGCCGGTGCCATGGCTGATTATGGCCGCGCCGTCATCGTGGGTGATGAAACCACCTTCGGTAAGGGTACAGTACAGGTGCCGCGCAGCCTCTCTGACTTCATGCCCTTCATCTCATCCCGTGAAGGTTGCGGTATGATTAAGATTACCGTGCAGAAGTTCTACCGCATTAACGGTGCCTCCACCCAGCTGCGCGGTGTTCCCAGCGATATCGTGCTGCCCATGGTGACAGCTGCACTTCCCCTCGGCGAGTCCGAAATGGATAACGCTATGCCGTATGATGAAATTGCTCCGGCCGGGCGTTATGTGCGCAATCCCCGCATCGCCCGCATCATGCCCGAACTGCTGCGCCGCAGCAATGTACGCGTGGCTGCGGATGCTGACCTGCAGTACACCCGCTGGTATGTGGATTACCGCCGCAGACTCACGGAGGAAAACACGGATTCCCTGAACCGCACCGTGCGTCAAGCTGAGAACGCCCGCCTGCGTGAGCGTGAGCGCGCCTACACCAATGAGCGCCGTGAGCGCTATGCCCGCATGGCTGAGGAGGATGCTCGTAACTTCACCGTGTACCGCCTCACGCTGGAGGACGTGGATAGGGAAACCCTCCCGGTGGCCACAAACGATGATTCTGAGAGCTACATGGAGTCCGCCGAGGATCCCGAAGCTGCTCTGGCAGAGGATGTGGATTATCCCTCCACGCTGGATCCCATCCTCCGCGAGTCCATCAACATCGTCACGGATATGATGGAGCTGCCGTAAGGAACCGCTGTAACGATTATAAACTAGCTAAAGCCCATTCAGGTGCAACTGTCATCGAGCAGTCCTTGAATGGGCTTTATCGCGTCAAAAGCCCGCTCTCAATCATGGAAACACCCCCTACCCCCACCGTTTGCCGCTTGGCAGATTTACCGCCCGAAAGTCTACCGCGCGAGAAGCTGCTGCGTGACGGGCGAGCTATGCTAACGGATGAAGAGCTGCTGGCGCTCTTTCTGCGTACCGGCATGCAGGGCTGCAACGTGCTGGAGCTTGCCGGGCGTCTGAAGCGGGCCGCCGGCTCACTGGCAGCGCTGGGCAGCATGGAAGCCACCGAAATCCAAAAGCTACTGCCCAAGGGAATAGGTGAGGCAAAGGCAGCCACGCTGGCGGCTGTGTTTGAACTGGGGCAACGCGCCGCCCGAGAGAATGTTCAGCGGCAGGGCATTCACAACGCGCAGGATGTGTATGACCTGCTGGTGGGTGAGCTGCGCTATGAGCCTCAGGAAGTAATGGTACTGCTCCTGCTGGATGCCCGCCGTACCTTGCTGAGAAAAGAACGAATCGCCGTGGGCACCCTCACCCGCCTGCTGGTACACCCTCGCAATGTATTCGGCCCGGCCATACTCCATCACGCCGCGAAAATCATCATCGTGCATAACCATCCCAGCGGGAACTCCCGCCCCAGCTCACAGGATATAGAGCTCACCAAAGCCCTGTTCCGAGCAGCTGAAACTCTCTGCATTCCGCTGCAGGACCACGTCATCATCGGCGCTTCCACCCCGGAGCGCCCCAAGCCATATTACAGTTTTGCCGAAGAAGGAACACTGACATGCTGAAAGACTACCACACTCACCACCCTAACCCCGCAGGGGGTACCATCTGCGCCGTCACCATGGATGACTGGGAGCGAATCTCCACCACTCCCGGCATGCGCCCGGCCTTCGGCGTACACCCGTGGCATGCCCATGAGGTGGATGCTGCGGAACTCGCCTTCGCGCTGGATGAATGGCTGAGCCGTCACCCCTCCGCTGAGGTGGGAGAAACCGGCTTGGATGCAGCGGATGCTCATGCTTCCACCCTGGAACAGCAGCGCATCCTGCTCCAAATTCACTTGGGCGCCGCCTTCCGCCATGACCGCCTCGTGCACCTGCACGGCGTACGTGCCTGGCCGGAGCTGCTCACCATCCTGAAAGAACGCGCTCGCTGCAATACGCTGCCGCGCGTACTCCTCCACGCGTGGAACGGCTCCCACGAGCTCGCCCGTGAGTTCCTCACGCTCGGCGCCATCTTCAGCGTCGGCGCACGGGAGCTCAGCCATTCCCGCGCTCAGGAACGCTATGCCAGAATCCCGGAAAACCGCCTCTTCCCTGAGAGCGATGACGCCCCGCAAGACTGGGCCAGAACCCTCGCCCTTTTCCGACTCCTCCGCTCAGGACTGAAATAATAAATAACAATTTAACAAACGCCCCGGGACCGCCGGGGCTTTTTACTACCCTCGGAAAGATGCCACGATTCACTCCCAGAGGAAGGAATGAGCGTTGCGATTTGTCTTGACCTTTAGGGGTGATAGGACTATATTGGGCGGCGACATGAGGAAGCTACTGCTGATGATAAGTGCGCTGTGCGCGGTGCTGATGTTGGTGAACTGTGCCGGTGTGCCGCAGAGTACAGCCAAAGGCCCTGTGGTGCTTGACATAGGACATTACATCGGCGCGGGTGGAGCCGTATCCGCCCGCCCCGTGAATGGGCAGTACATCCGCGAGGTAGAGTGGTGGTACCGCTATGTGTACTACACGAAGCGAGTCATTCAGCAGGCCGGCTATGAGGTGCGCGTAATTAACCGCGGCAATCCTCCCGAACCCGGCACGGAATTAGCGAACTATGCCCGCAGAGCCCGGGTGCTGCACATGAGGAAACCGGATAACGGAGAGCGCTATCCTTCTCGCTATGTCCGTGACCGCGTGGCAAGTGGCATCATCTCCGCGGATTACGCCATCTATTCCCGCGCATCCTGCGCCGTATTCCTTCACCATAACAGCAGCAGAGGCTGGACCTCCGGCGCCTCACCCAGCCTCATCATTTGCAACCGCCACAATGGCCGCCGCTTGGGCGCCTGCTTGGCCTCCGCTCTGGAAAACAGGGTGCTTAATCATGGCATGCCCAATGGCGGGCGTGGATGCAGCGTAGTGCCCCGCTATGTGGACGCTGACCGCTCCGCCGGCTGGATGAACGCCTGTGATGACGCAGGCATACCTGCCGCCGTCATTGAGGCTGCATTCCTGAATAATGCCGGGCATGTGGCTTACCTGGCGGATGAAGCTAATGCGCGCAAATATGCGGAGGCCGTGGGGCATGGCATCGTGGATTACCTGAGGCGTCATGGGAATGAGCCCCGCCGCTACCGCACAGATATCAGTGAACCGGATGAAGGCTCCTTTGGCTATGCGGCGGAATCACGCCGTTTGAATGTCCCCGGTGCCAGGCATCTGCTGTAAGCTTGGCAGAACGGGGGCGCATCTCTGCGTCATATTCCCCGCTCCTGTGAGGGCGGAGCTGCATTCTACGATTGCAAGCGGCTGCAGCTTGTGATAAACTCATGCAGCATGAGGCCTGTCATATACCAGCTCTTTGTACGCCACTTCTCTAATTTCACGGAAGGAGGGCAGCCCGGAGGCACACGCGAGCAGAACGGCTGCGGCACCTTCGCCGGTGTGAATGATGCCGCGCTGAGCGCCCTTGCGCGCATGGGTGTCACGCACCTGTGGCTCACCGGTGTACTGCGCCACGCCACCCAATCCTCATTTCCCGGCGCACCCGCGGATCCCGCCTGTGTGGTGAAAGGCTTGGCCGGTAGCCCTTATGCTGTGACGGATTATTTTGACGTGGCCCCGGAACTAGCAAAGAATCCGGCCGCAAGGCTGGAAGAGTTCCGAGCCCTGCTGCAACGCGTGCGCAAGTACGGCATGGTGCCGCTGATTGATTTCATCCCGAACCACGTCTCACGCTGCTACGCCTCCACCGTGCGCCCGGAGCTCAGCTTCGGCTGCGGGGATGATACCGGCAGCTTCTTCTCACGCGACAATGCTTTCTTTTACCTCGAGCCCCACCACAGTGATACCCACCTGCAGCTGCCGGAGGGCGAATTCACACCGGAACGTGGGTGCGGACGCGTGACGGGCAATAACGCGGCCACGTGGTCACCTTCCCCGTATGACTGGTACGAAACGGTGAAACTGAACTACGGAGCGGATTACCGCTGCGGTCCGGCTGCGGCTGATGCCCTGCCGCGCGAGTTCACACCTGAGCAGATGGTACCCCGCACATGGCGGCTCATGGATGAAGTGCTGGCATGGTGGCAGGAGATGGGCGTGGGCGGATTCCGCTGTGATATGGCGCACATGGTGCCCATGCCCTTCTGGCACTGGGCTCTTGCTAATGCCCGCATGAGAGATGAAAGCGTGTACTTCATGGCTGAGGCTTATAATGACCACATGAAGCTTACAGAGCAGGATGCTCACGAAGCCCTCCTGACAGCAGGCTTCAACGCCGTATATGACAGCGCGGCTTACCGCGCGCTGAAGGAGCTTTACGAAGGATGTGCTTGGGCTAATGATTTGGACTCCCGGAACCGCGCAGAAGCCATCCTTTCACACCGCGGCGTGCGCTATCTGGAGAACCATGATGAGCCCCGCCTTGCCGCTCCGGCTCACTGGGGCGGGAAAGGTGAGGCAGCGGCCCGCGCGCTTCTTGTGGCTCAATTTGCCTCCACCTGCAGCCCGGTGCTCTTTTACAATGGGCAGGAAGTGTGCGAGCGCGCTGATGGCCCCGGTGGCTACGGCGGTGACAATGGGCGCACCTCCATTTTTGATTACACGACACTCCCCCGCCTGCAGCACTGGACAAACGGTGGACGCTATGATGGCGCCCTGCTCACCCCCCAAGAAGCCTCGCTGAGAGATTTCTGCACAGCGTTTCTGCCCCTCCTGCAGCACCCTGCCCTCAGCAAAGGCGGTTTCTACGGCCTGAACTGGGCCAACAGCGAAACGCCAAACTACGGCCGCGCGGAAGGAGAAAACACCTCCGGCCACTTCCTGTACGCCTTCCTGCGCCACAACAGAAAAGCCCGCAGCACGGTGCTGGCCGTATGCAATTTCTCCACCACTACACCCTTCAGCACCCACATCCACATACCGGAGAACGCCTGCTCCTGGGCCGGCAAGAAAACGCAGGCCTGCACCTTCCGCAATCTTCTGGAGCCGACAGCTCCGGAGCTGCATATCACGCGCGCTCAACTCAGCACACCGGGGCTCCCTGTCACCATTCCCCCCGGCGGTGCGCTCCTGCTGGAATGGATTTAAACCGCTCAGAGCATAATCACTAAAACACGAAACGATATGATTTTCTCCCGAACACATGATACATCCTCCGCAGGAAAACACAGAGGCCTCCTGTCCACACTTTGCCTGCTTCTTTTCAGTACTTCCGGACTGCTCAGTGCGCAAACAATAGAGTCCCCCGCTGACACAGCCTACCCTCGCGAGCTTATCTGCAGCAGAGAGGATGAGGACGGCACACTTCGCCTCCTTCTGCCCGTGGCGCGCTACATGGATAACAGCGGCCGTACCGTGGACCTTGTGGGCGCAGTACACCTAGCAGATGAAGCTTATTACCGGAATCTGAACCGCGCTTTCCCGGAATATGATTATGTGCTCTATGAACTGGTGGATGGTGAGGACGTGCCGGAGCTCTCACGACTCTCCCGAAAAATAGAAAATGGCACCGCCACCCCGGAAGAGCGCCGCAGGTTCGACCAGCTTGTACGAGCTAACCAAAGCAGGGGAAACTCCGCCTTCAACCAGCTCCTCGGCCAGTATTATGCCACCATGGCTGAGAAACTCGAGCTCAGTCTGCAAACAGAATGCATTGATTACAGCCTCAGCAACATGGTGTATGCTGACATGAACTCTGATGAACTCGCCAGAGCGATGGAAGAGCGTGGAGAAACTTGGCTGCAGCTTATCCTCGCCTCACTTATGGAGAACGGCAGCGGTGGCAGCCTCTTCGCCTTCTCAACAGAATCACTCCGTAGACAAATGATTGAATCCCTCGCGGAAAGTGATTCCAGAGACGTCACCATGGAGAACAGCGCCATCGTCATCTCACGCAATATGCGCTGCATGGACGTGCTGGACCGCGTGATACGCAAGGCTAACCCCAACACCCGGATAGCCATCTTCTACGGCGCTATGCACCTGCGTGACATGCACCAACGCCTGCTGGAGCGAGGCTTCACTCTTCAGGGCGTGCAGTGGCTTACGGCCATCCGCTCCTGATACGGAGGAAACGCACGCGATATGGCGCACCAATACTCCTACCTATAAAAACACAATCCCCCGGCATTCACCGGGGGTAATAGTTTATTTGGCACGCTCAGCCGCCTTCCGGCCATACGCCGTGCCGGGGTATTTGGCTGCCGCCTCAGCATATAATCTGGCCGCCTCAGCCTCATTCTTCAGGCGCTTTTCACAAAGATGTGCAGCCCGGCAAAGGAACAATGCTTTATCCTCCTTGCGGCTTACATGCTCAGCACCGTTCAGAAAAGCCTTCAGGGCCTCCTCCGGCTTATCCAATTCATCCGTGAGCAAGGAGGCCAACTCAGCCCAAGCGCGGGGTCTCCGGGCCTCTTTACGCACCAGCTGCTCGAACTCCGGCATCAGCTCAACCGCATGCTCGCGGCGAATGCGCTCCGCCATTGCCACGAGTGGATCCTCATCCGGCGAATAGGAAGCTGAGTACACGCGCTCGCTGAGCGCCCGGCTACAGGCAGGCAGTATCCACAGCTTCAGCAGCAGGCCTTCCCAGACCGCCATGATGGCCAGCGAGCCCAGCACAATTCCTACGCCGATCAGTGACTCGCCATTATCAAAAAAACGCTGTACTTCCGGCAGCACCAGAACAAATAGTGCCACCGGAAGCAAAAGATTCAGCAGCTTAAAAATAAGCTTCATACCTTACGGCGGAGAATACCCTTGCGTCAGTTCTGACGGTTGGGGAGATCTTCCATCTCCAGGTAATTCAGTGAGCTGGTGCGGTTCGGGTTCTGCGGATTGCGCACCTCAAGGCGCATCTGCTTGAAGAACCAAGTACCATCAGAAAGACGCTGAACGGAGGTGATGGAGAAGCGCTTCTTCAGGCGGCCATCAGCACCGTAGCCATCAATCTGCCAAGTGGTGCCGTTCTCCTTATCCACCCACATGCGCACCCAAGCAAACTGGCCTTCGCCCGGGTTCGGGTTACGCACCTCCACAATATAGCAATCACGGCCTTTAATGCGGGAATTCTCCGGGTCCTCAATAAGACGGCCTCCTCTCCAGTACAGGAAGCGCAGGGAGAGGTCCTCATAGCACACATCCGTACCGGCAATCGTGCGGGAATAGTTAGCAGGTGCCATGACCTGAGCGCGGCCGTTATTCACCAGCACGAGCTCAGCATTACGCTCACCGATTCGCACGTCGAAACGCTGCCATGCTTCCTCCTGCTTGTACTGGAAAACAATCGTACCGCCACGGGCACTCAGGCTGAAGGGCACGCGGTTGCGCCCCTTGCGGATGGTGCCCATCACGTCGCGGTTCCCCTGGCTGACGGTCATATCACGCATGGCACGCAGAAGTTCATCCACATCCACGGCCTCCTCAGCATACCCCGGCAGAGCGCAAAGAAGAGCAGCGCCCGCCACAAAAAGATTTCGAATTATAGCCTTCATAGCTGCATTATATACCGATTTCCCCTTCTCTGTACAGCTTTTTTTTCAGCATGAAGTTTCACAGTGTCATCATGCAAGGCTATTCCATATATTATAACACGCTAGCACCGGGGGAAAGAAAAACCGCCGGAGCATATTCTACTCCGGCGGTTGTAAGTATTGAGCGGATGGTTATCAGGAGTATACACCCACGGCCTCAGCTGCACAGGCGATCATGTAGTCGCGGTTCAGCTTGGCGATGTTGTCTACGCTGATACCCTTGGGGCAAGCGGCCTCGCACTCGTAAAGGTTGGTGCAGTTACCGAAGCCGAGGGCGTCCATCTGGCGCACCATGGCAAGCACGCGCTTGTTCTTCTCAGGCTGGCCCTGGGGCAGCAGATTGAGATGAGCAGCCTTAGCGGAGGTGAAGAGCATGGCGGCGCTGTTCTTGCAGCTGGCCACGCAAGCACCACAGCCGATGCAGGCGGCGGCGTCGAAAGCGGCGTCAGCCGTCTTCTTGCGCACGGGCATGTTGTTAGCGTTCGGAGCAGCACCGGTACGCACGTCCACGAAACCGCCGGCGGCGATAATCTTGTCCAGAGCGGTACGGTCTACCACGAGGTCACGCAGCAGCGGGAAAGCAGCAGCGCGGAAGGGCTCAATCCAGATGGTGTCACCATCCTTGAACTGGCGCATGTGCAGCTGGCAGGTGGTCACCTTCTTGCCGCCGTGAGGCACGCCGTTAATGGTGAGGGAGCACATACCGCAGATACCTTCGCGGCAGTCGTGGTCGAAGTGGATGGGTTCCTTGCCCTCGTGTACGAGTTCTTCGTTCACGATGTCGAGCATCTCGAGGAAGGAGGCTTCATCCGGGATGTTCTTGGCCTTGTAGGTTTCGATACGGCCCTGAGCCTGAGCGTTCTCCTGGCGCCAGACCTTGAGCGTAAGATTAAGATTAGCCATAATAATGTAGGAAATTCTGGTGGTTTAATTCTTTACTTGTAGGAACGGATTGCTAGGTGTACGGTGTCGAATGTAAGCGGCTCCTTGTGCAGAACCGGCAGTTCGCCCGTGCCCTTGTACTCCCAGCAGGCCACGTATGCGAAGTTAGCGTCGTCACGCTTAGCTTCACCGTCAGCCAGCTGGTGCTCCAAACGGAAGTGAGCACCGCAGGACTCCTCGCGGTTCAGAGCGTCATAGCAAAGCACCTCTGCGAAGTCCAGAAATGCGGCCACGCGCCAGGCTTTCTCAAGCTCCTGGTTCATGCCCTCAGTGCTGCCTACTACCTTCACGTTGGTCCAGAAATCCTCACGAATGGCGGGAATCTTCTCGATGGCGTCCATGAGGCTCTCCTTGGTACGACCCATGCCAACGTCCTCCCACACGAGCTTACCGAGCTCACGGTGGATTTCATCGGGGGTCTTGGTGCCCTTCACGTCCATCATCTTCTGGATGCGAGCCTTCACAGCCTCCTCAGCCTCGATGAACTCGGGAGCGGCGGTCGTGATGGTGCCGGGCTTCTGAGTGGTGAGGTAGGTGGGCAGAGTGGCGGGGATGACGAAGTAACCGTCGGAAAGGCCCTGCATGAGAGCGGAAGCGCCCAGGCGATTAGCACCGTGGTCAGAGAAGTTAGCCTCACCGAGCACGTGCAGACCGGGGATGGAGGACATGAGGTTGTAGGCCACCCAGAGGCCACCCATGGTGTAGTGAGAAGCGGGATAAATCATCATCGGCTGCTCGTGGGGATCCACGTCGGTAATCTCCTCGTACATCTCGAAGAGGTTGCCGTACTGGCCGTCAATCCACTCCTTGCCCATGCGGTCGATAGCGTCCTTGAAGTCGAGGAACACGCCGCGACCGGTGTTGGCCACGCCACGCTCGTCATCACAGGCTTCCTTAGCGGCACGGGAGGAAATATCACGGGGAGCCAGGTTACCGAAGGAGGGATACTTGCGCTCCAAATAGTAGTCACGATCATTCTCGGCCACTTCGGAGGGCTTCATCTCGCCGCGGCGAATCTTGGCAGCCACCTCACGGCTCTTGGGAACCCAGATACGGCCGTCGTTACGCAGAGACTCAGACATGAGGGTGAGCTTGCTCTGGTAATCGCCCTTAACGGGAATGCAGGTGGGGTGAATCTGAGTGAAGCAGGGGTTAGCGAAGTAAGCACCCTTCTTCCAGCAAGCGCAGGCAGCACCGACGTTGCAGCCCATAGCATTGGTGGAAAGGAAGAACACACGGCCATAACCACCGGTGGCGAGCAGCACGGTATCACCGGCGTAGCTCTTAATCTCACCTGTCACCATATCACGCACAACGATACCCTTGGCATGGCCGTCCACGACCACGAGGTCCATCATTTCTGTGCGGGGGAACATCTCGATGTGGCCCTTGCCGATTTCCTTCTCCATGGCCTGATAGCAGCCCAGCAGCAGCTGCTGACCGGTCTGACCACGGCTGTAGAAGGTACGTTTAAGCTGAGAACCACCGAAGGAGCGGTTGTCAAGGAGACCACCGTATTCACGACCGAAGGGAACGCCCTGAGCCACGCACTGGTTAATGATGTTGCAGCTCACCTCAGCGAGGCGGTACACGTTTGCCTCACGGGCACGGAAGTCACCACCCTTCACGGTATCGTAGAACAGACGGTATACGGAGTCACCATCGTTCTGATAGTTGTGAGCGGCGTTCACACCACCCTGAGCGGCGATGGAGTGGGCGCGGCGGGGGCTGTCCTGATAGCAGAAGCACTTCACGTTGTAACCGAGCTCTGCAAGAGTAGCGGCGGCGGAACCACCGGCAAGACCCGTACCCACGATAAGCACGGTGTACTTACGGCGGTTGTTGGGGTTAATGAGCTTGGCCTCGCGCTTGTACTTGGTCCACTTTTCAGCGATCGGGCCTTCCGGAATGCAGGAATCCGGCATGTAATCACTTACGGGAAACTTAATTTCTTTCATAATTGAAGATGAGTTTGTAAGGGGTTATTTGAGGATACCGAGCATCACACACACGGGGATGGAAGCCAGGCAGCCACACACGGCCAGACCGAAGAGGATGCCGATGATGTTGTAAAGCGGGCGCACCTTGCGGGTGGAAAGGCCCAAGGTCTGCAGCACGGACTGAACGCCGTGACGCACGTGCATGAAGAGGCAGCAGAGGGCCACGAGATAAACGATGGAGCACCAAGGCTGCTGGAATGCAGTTACGATAACCTTGTAGCAGTTGTGCGGGTCACCGCACACGGCAAATGTCCAAATGTGGAACACCATGAAGCAGAGAATCATGATACCGGTAACCACCATGGTACGGGAGGAAAGAGTAGCCTTCAGCGTACCTTCCTTCTGGTAGTGGGTGCGGGCATTGTAGTTCTCATACTTGAGCACCAGAGCGAGCACGATGTGCACCAGACCCACGGCCAGCAAGCCCAGACGAATGGACCAAAGCAGCCAGCCGGGCATGGAGTGCAGCCCTGTAGCGTAATAGTCAATCCAGGAGGTACCGCCTGCAGTCACATCACCACCGTAGATGGTCATGTTACCGGCCAGGTGCCCCACCAGGAAGAGGAGGAGACACGCACCTGTAAGGGCCACAAGAATCTTGCGACCGATAGAGGACGTGACGAATTTGCATGCTGTCGTGATAATGTCGTTCATAAGAGCAATAACGTCTTTGCGCCCCATACTCTACAATAAAAACCGCGAAAAGGCAAGCACCAATCCACTTCACGACGTTAAAAAATACCGCCCGGCAGCAGAAGCGCCACGGCAAACACCGCTAAAAGCACAGAAAACACCGCATCTATCACCTTCGTATGGCGTACATAACAAGTGCGAATCGGCCTCCACTGCAGCAGGGCAGACCACAGTACCCACCCGGCCAAGCCGGCCAAGGTAAGTGCTACCATGAGTGCAGGAGCGTACCAACTAAGCCCCGTATGTGCATTCAAAGGACCAGCACTGAGCGTGAGGATGAACAGCATGCACTTGGGATTCAGGATATTGCAGAGGAACCCTTGCCAGAGGAGCACATAAACACTCTGAAGTCCCCTGCCCTGAGCGGATAAATCCACATCTCCACCTGCACCGCGGAAGGGGAAAATTTTGTACGCAAGGTAGAGCAGCCACAACGCAGCCGCCCAGAGCATATAACAACTCCAGCTTTGCTGCATAACAAACGCACCGGCTGTGCAGGCCACAACTGCCTGAATGAAGAAGCCGGCGCTTATCCCAGCCCCCACAGCCACCCCGCGGCGAAATCCCTGTGCCAGAGCCGTGCGGAATACGAAAAACACATCAGGTCCCGGGCTAAGCTGGGATATCACCAGCAGCCCGCACACCACAGCTATGCTCCACAGTGCCTCCGTCATACCCCATCCTCCGCACCAAAATGTGCCAGCGGTAGTACGGCATTCCCTCCAAGCCCATACTTTTTCTCACGTATGGTGGGAGCCAACGCAGCGGAGGTTTCATAGGCGCTTCGGAACATTTCCATCTTAGCGTCAATATTATCCGCATGGTGCAGCACAAGCGCCTCAGGGGTCTTAGGCACCACGGGAGAGCCATATTCCAGCACGCCATGGTGGGAGGCGATGAGGTGCAGCAAGTGCAGCCTTACTTGCTCCGTGGCGGGGGTGAGACCTTTCCAAGCAGCTCGCTGCTCAGGGGTGCAGATATTTTTCCAAAGGCTGTTAACGATTTCGATACCGAGGGAGATATGCCCGAGTAGCTCACCCATTTCATTGTACTCCACGCCGAAGCCCTGCTCTGCGCAACCGGTTTCCCACATCTTTCCGCAATCATGGAAAAGGGCACCGGCCAGAACAAGGTCACGATTCACCTTCGGATAAGCAGAGCAAATGGAAGAAGCCGCGCGCATCACACCGGCGGTATGCTCCACCAGCCCGCCACGGCGAGCGTGGTGCATACCCCGCGCAGCGGCTGCACGGCGAAAACGGCCTTCATGTACCTCAGCCAGCGCCCGGCAGAGCGCCGCAAGGCGGGGGTCTTTCATTTCAGCGATGTAACCGAGAATGCACTGCCAATCATTCGCATGGCGCTCAGCCAGCTCTGCCCCACCGCTGAACATGGCCTCCTCTTCCTGCGGAGAGAGCTCGCGGAAGTCCATCTGCCCGGCCTCCATACCATACTGCGAGCTCTGCCAATCCGCTGTCACCGCCATGGTACTCCCTTCCTGCATAGCCTGACACACAGCATTCCACGGGGCATTGTCCCATACTTTTATCACCAGACTATCCGATGCATCCGCGAAGGTTAGCTCCAGATACGGCTTACCAGCCTTAGTCATTTTCGTCAGTTTATGAGCGAGCTGCACAAACACAGTCCCCTGCGTGATGCATTCTGCAGCGGACATCTTAAGCTGAGATATGGAATCGTATTGCACGTTTCGTATTCTAACGCGCTCAGGCACGCTTGTCAAGAGCAGCGACCGTGGCAACACGTATCCCGCCAATCATCTCGAAGAAAATCCCCCAGAAGGCACTAAATGCTTGCAGAGTGCCGGAGTATATGATAGTTTGTAAAGAGTTATGGTACGGTGGAAGGATATACTGTTTTTAGGCACATTTGGCGGCATTATTATGCTGTCAGCCATGCAGCATACCTCAGCCGCTCTTGATGAGAGAACCATGAGGAACATCACAAAGGATCTTCCCCCAGCCATAACTCAAATGGAAGAGGAGCTCCGAGAACTCCGCCGCGAACTCGGTTCAGATGCAATGACCCGGAATAGATTGCGCACCATGCAGCGGGAGCTTAATCTGCGAAGAGATGAATACGAAGACACCAGAGAACTCTTCTACCAACACCTATCGCAGGTAAACCAAACCGGCAATATCAATCTGGCAGACTCTCAGGGGCGCACGCTGCTCATGCTGGCTGCCGCCATGGGCCATGACAACATTACCCGCATGGTGCTGAATGAAAATCCCGCCTTGGACGCCGTAGATAACGTCGGCCAAACAGCCTGCGACTACGAGCAGAAAAACAATGGCAACGCCGTGCAGAATATACTGATGAACCGATGGATTACCGCAGTGGAACAGCGGGATTCAGATGCCGTACAGACGCTGCTGAATTGCGGAGCGGACCCGGATTGGCCTATCACGAATGAGGCCCCCATCGTCCGTGCGTTCGACATGAACGATTATGATTTGTTTTCCATGCTGGCGAACAGCGGGGCAAACATGGAAGCACGCCGCCAAGACGGCAGGAAGCTGGTAGAAATCGTCATAGAAAGGCGTAATGCTGATGCCCTAGAGATTCTCCTCAGGCATGGATGTAAAACAGAAGGCACGTTCGCGAATGGCAGAACTGCTCTGGAACTCCTTTTGGAAGATGGCTCTGAAGATTGCCTAGACGTATGGCTCCGCCATGTACAGGAAGCAGATAAGGCCGCCCTTCTGTGCCAAATAGTACGTCTGGGTACACCTAAAGCCGTCAGGCTGGTATTTTCCTCCCGGAGGGATAGTCTGGATACAGAGGATCCCCAAGGGAATCTCCCTCTCCATGAAGCAGCGCGACGCGGCGACCTTGCCATTTACCGCACACTCATCGAGCTGGGAGCCTCCATCACCGCTCGCAACGAGCGGGAAGAAACAGTCCTCATGCATGCCGCCCTGAGTGGAAACCATGAGCTCATCTCAGAGGTACTCTCGGGGTTACCTGCTGAACTCCGCAGCGCGAGAGACAAGAGCGGGCGCACCGCTGCCGGCTACGCTTCCCTCGCTAAAGACACACAGGCCCAAAGGCTTTTGGAATCCACAAACCGCTGAAGCTACGAGATAAGATTCACCTTCCACCCCAGCAGCCATGGCCATTCATGTCAACCCCGTCAGTCGTACCCGGTACATTATTCTGCACCGACTGCGCAAAACGCTTCTGATTGCCGGAAGTGCTGCTGTACTCGTTCTCTTCATAGGTGCTATCATCCTTTATTTCCAATTCATTCTCATCGAACAAGAAGGACCTACCACCTTCACCAACGTATTCTTGCCGGTGGAGCCGAAAGCGCCGGAGCCGCCCCAAGAGAGCCGAAGGGGCCCCACAGGTGGGGGTTCCCCTTCGATTTCATCCAGCATCACACCAAACATCATCGTCAGCACCAGCGCCTCGAACTCATACGAAATCCAACCTATCCCCGACTCACTCGGCGAGGGATTCGGCTTGGCTGAATTGGGAGGTTTTGACTTCGGCTTCGGCCTGAGCGGAAGTGGTACCGGCTCCGGCACGGGTGAGGGCTCTGGAGAAGGCAGCGGCACAGGCAGCGGTGGAGGTGGCGGTGGCGCAGCTAGAGGTCTAAATGATGACATTCAGGTGGTACTTGCGCTGGATGCCTCAGGCAGTATGGATGAGCTTTTCACCGCGGTGGCAGGTGCCATGCAAAGCGTACTGACCACCTTGGGCAGCGCAAACCTGAATGGTAGACCTGCAAAAGTGAATCTGGGAATTGTGGTATATGGCCAGAATAACAATAACGGTGCACCGTTCGTGCTCTCCCGATTTACGACCAATGTGAACACCCTGACAGAACGTGTACGAGAGACCGCATGTGATGGCAACATTGAAGAATGCGGTGCTGCTCTCATGGTTGCGTTGAAACGTTTCCCTTGGAATATGCGCGAGCGTGATGACATGCTGAAGGTCATCTTCATCTGTGGTAATGAACCCTTCGACATGGGCAAAGTGGATTACCGCACAGCTTTGGCCCAAGCCCGCGCTGCAAACATCATCGTAAACACGGTATACTGTGGCTCATCTGACGCGCAGTGGGAAGAAGCAGCCAGACTCGGCAATGGTGTGGGTCTCAGTTTCATGGCACCCGCTATTAGAGAGGGCACTCAAAATTCGGACCAGCTTGCGTATGAGGCTCTAGTTGGCCTGCACAGAATTCCTTTACTTCCCACGGGCTCCCCTGCTATTCAACGAATGCTTCAGAATGAGCACCGTTCAGGTGCTCCGCCCCGCAATTACAATTCCAGACAGGCTACAGCCTGGCTGCGAGCCAACCGCAGGCAGCTTCTCAACGGCTTTGAATGGGATGCCGTAGAAATCTGCCGCCGCAGAGGCCCGGCAAACTTCTCCCTGCAACATATCGGTGGCAGGGGCAACCTTCCGCTTTCACTCAGAGGCAAATCTGACCACGAGGCCGAAGAGGCTATCCGAGAACTGGCAGAACAACGTGAAGCACTTCTTCAGGCCTATCGTTCGAATTGTAACATCTTCGCAGAACAGATTTTGGAAACCCTACAGGAACAGGCCCAGCAGAAGGGCATCATCATTGAACTCTAATTAGCCTCATGCCCTCCATCTTCCTCACTGACAGCACCGGCATGACCCGCGTCATCCCCCTCGCGACGCGAGCCGGGACATCTCTAACCCTCGGTCGCTCGGAGGAATGCGACATAGCGCTTTCCTCGGAAGCACACCTCTCCCGCACACACTGCATCCTTACCATTGAAAAAGAGGGAAAGGTTCTCATACAGGATAATAATTCAGTAAACGGGATTTACTATAACGGGCGCCGCATTACGACTGAACACATGGTTCCCGGGTATGAGTATTCGCTCGGACGATGCGTTCTGATGCTCATCCCGGATGAACAATCGGCACAGCCAACACCTGAGGAAATCCCCGTGGCTGAAAAACTTCAGGATGAGATTGAAGTTACAATTCCCCGTCCTGCCCCGAAGCAACCTACCACCAAACAAGCCCCGCCAAAAGAAGCGCCTTCCGGCAAAAGCGGAGTGATACTCAAGCGCAGATCATCACCTCGAAAGAAGGGTGCCACCGTGCACCGCAGGCCCGGCACAAGCGGAGCTGTACTCGGCCTACCTTCAAACTTCGCTTTAAGTCTGCGCCTTCTGAATACGGATTCCATACTGAA
Source organism: Akkermansia sp. (assembly GCA_045652085.1). Taxonomy (GTDB): domain Bacteria; phylum Verrucomicrobiota; class Verrucomicrobiia; order Verrucomicrobiales; family Akkermansiaceae; genus Akkermansia. Next base: position 2,179 of record JAZRTR010000032.1, on the reverse strand, counting down.
TACCGGCACGGAGCTACACTTTGCCCTGCGCGCAGAGAAGAATTGCTATGTGTACCTAGTGCAGTATGACTGCATGGGCACGCCCACGCTGCTTGTACCCGGAGTAGCCGGGGAAAACACCCGTCTATTCGCAAACACGGAGGTACAGTTTCCGCGAGCCTTTAACAATGAATACAACCTCGTTGTAGAGCCCCCCTGTGGGGATGAAATTGTCATCGCTTTGGCCTGTACTGAAGATTGCCATCTGGACAAAATCTGGCAGAAACTCTGCGCTTCAACCCCTCAAGGCTATCTTCCCGGTGAGTTGGAACGTCAGGCCATTGAGAAATACCACAGTACCAAGGCCCAATGGGCTTCCTGCATTCTCAAACTCCATACAGTCACCTGACACAAAAAAACGGCTTCACCTCACTCTGAGCTTGAAGTGTGGTTAATGCTGTGATATTCTGCATTAAAGGACGGCATCGCTGCCTCAAAGCCTCGTAATCTTTTCGTATTATGCTCGCCATCGTTATCACTGACAGTTCCGGCACCCCTAAATATCTCCCAATCATTCCCGAGAACGGGCGTTGTTACACGCTCGGCCGCGCGGAAACCTGCGATTTCAGCTTGCCATACGAACCGACGCTCTCAGAGATTCACTGCACACTCTCGATTGTGGATGGATATGTGTACCTGCGTGACAATGCCTCTGAATATGGCATTCAGGTAGGCGGAGTTCCCATCTCGGAAGAATACATGACCTACGAGCGGGAATACACGCTTGGCAGCTGCCGACTGATGCTGATATATACAGAAGACGCTCCCGCACCTCGCAGGGCTGCCAAGCTCAAGCCCAAGGCAACGACAGCGTCCACTCCTGCGGCGGAGCCAGCCCCCATGCCCATACCAGAGAGCGCGCCCGCAGCAGAGACTGTTTACACTCCATCTGAGGAAGTTCCGGCAGTACAGCCCGTACGCCGTAGGGCCAAGTTGAAACCAAAAGTAGTCTCAGCCCCGGAGCCCTTGCCCGTTGCAGAGCCTGCGTATGCACCGGCTGAAGAAGTCCCGGTGTCGATACCTACGCCCCCACCTGCACCAGAGCCGGCGTACGCCCCTGCCGAAGAAGTTCAGGTGACTATACCTACGCCTGCACCAGAGCCTGCATACGAACCGACTGAAGAACTTCCGGTAACTATACCTACGCCCGCGCCTGCACCAGAGCCGACGTACGCACCTGCCGAAGAGGCCCCGACGAATCAGCCCGTACGCCGCAGAGCCAAATTGCAGCCTAAAGCAGTCAGCGAACCGGCCCCGGCACAAGCCCCTGCCCCGCTTCCTGATCAAGTTTATACCGAGCCGGCACCTGAAGCTACAACAAAAGCCCCTGCGGCCAATAGCAAAAAAGCCAAAGCTACACCAAAGGCAAAATCACCGGATATCAATACACCTGTCGGCAAGTCGGCAAGCCGCGCCGCTAAAAAGTATGCGCCGGAACCGGTACGAAAAGGCGCACTGGCAAACCTGCCCACAGCATTCGGTCTGAAGCTGCGCCTCACAAATATCGCAAAAGAACTTACTGTTAGAACAGCCCTTAGATTTGCTCTGATGGCGGAGCAGCATTGCCACCTTTTCCTTCTGCAATATGATAGCGAAGGCTGCCCCGGGCTTCTGGTACCGGGCGAAGACGGCATTGCCAGCGCGCTTTTCCCCAATGTAGAAGCACAGTTCCCCAGTATCAGTTCCAAGGATTATGACTTGATGGTCGAGCCTCCTGTCGGCAAGGAAACCATCATAGCGCTTGCCTGTGAAGAACCGGGTAACTTCGAAGCAGTCTGGAAGGAAATCACATCCAAAGCAAACGGACCGCTCGAACCCGGAGCTGCAGAGCTGGAAGCTATCACGGCATGCAAGTCTGCAGCTAAGCCCTGGGCCTCCGCCATTCTCCACATCACAACTGTGGAGAAATGATGCCCATCAACTTTTTCTGATATCCTCATACAAGAAAAGCCCCTGCGTTTAGCAGGGGCTTTTTTGTATACTTGTTTCACAAAAGATTGTGCTCACCCATTAGGCTGCGGGCGTCTCCTCTACAGCGGGAGCGGGGGTTTCCTCAACAGCGGGAGCGGGAGTTTCCTCTACAGCGGGAGCGGGGGTTTCCTCAACAGCAGGAGCGGGAGTTTCCTCAACAGCAGGAGCG
>JAZRTR010000031.1:0-5516 GCA_045652085.1 Akkermansia sp. | reverse complement strand
CATCCACCGCCGCCTGCGCGAAGTGGTGCGTGGGGTACTGCTGCCGGGCGAGCCACTCGCATGCGGTCATGAGCATGCGCACGCGGGCAGCGTCATCCAGCGGCAAGTCATCAATGCGGAGCTGAGGGTCAAAGTTCATTTGCGATTTACGAGGTACGATTTACGAATTAAGCGGAGCCGTAGCGGGAGCGGGGATTTTTGATTAGGCGGATGTTACCGAGTCTCTGGAGAAAATCTGCTTGCAGGCGCAGCCTGCCGAACTTTCCAAATCGTCAATCGTAAATCGTCAATCGTAAATCCCCCTCGGGGCTCAGCCATTTACTCGGGGCAATGTGGGCATGGTGGCCATGCTGCGGAGTTTTTTAGCGGCCTCCTCCAGTTTGGTGGCCACCATCTCGCGGTCTTCTTTCTTCACGCGCGGGGCGGTATCGCTGAGGTAGGAATCCAGCTTCTCAAAGTAGCCGCCGCACTTACTCAGGAAGAGCGCACGCACGGTCTCAAAGTCATCCGGCGCGGAGGTGGTAGCCTCAGCCTGGTCTATGGTGTCGGCCAGGCTGAGCCGGGGCTTGTCGGGAGCCAGCTCCAGGTATGCCTCGCGCAGGGAGCCAGCCGTCAGGAACGGAGCCCAGAGGGATTCCGTGGCTGCCATGGGGTCATCATACGCGCCGCTGGTGAGGGCTGCCGAGTGGTCGCAGAGCACCTGCACCACCTGGGCGGTGGTCATGCCGCCCTCCAGCTGCATGCGGGATTGCACGTTTTCGAGCACCTTGATATAGTTGCGAGCGGTGGCGTAGGTAAAGGGGATGGCGGCTCCGCCTGTGAGTTTGAGGGCGTGCTCCTGGGCGCTGGCGTTTCCCTTGTAGCCCTTGTACAGGGCGAGCACAGCCACACCATCACGGGCGGCCTGGTTGTTAAGGGTGCGGAGTACGCAAGCGAGGTTGAGCGTGGCCATCAGGTGAACAAAGGCGGCGCGGCGGGCATCGGTCACGGCCTGAGTCATCACGCCATGCAGCGTGCCGCAGAGTAGCACGCTTTCGCGCAGGTTTGTATTTACCAGGGCGGCATTTTCAGCAGCGCGTTGTACGTTGGCGGTGGTGCTGAATGTGGCGGGCTCGGCGTATTCATCGGCCAGGCCGGTGTTGTCAGTATTGGCGGTTTTCGTTGTCATGTTTGTTGTAGGAAGTTATTTGTTGAAGAGGTGAGTGATAGCGTGGCGGAGTTCAGGGTCGGCGTAGGCAGCGGCGCGGAGTTTGTGCATGGCCCGGCGCTCAATGATGCGTATCGCCTCTCGTGAGACTCCGAGGATGCGCCCGAGGGTTTCCAGGGTATCACCACCGCAGCGCGGAGGCAGCCCGGCCTTACGGCGGAATGAGGGAACCTCCAGCAGCGAGAGGGTGATAGCCTGCTCGGTGTCGCGGTCAATCGTGCGCTGAGTGTAGCCACAGCGAGCGGGGATTCTGGTTGCGGGCTTGGGCATTAGAGTTCGGAGTCTGTGGCGAGGTAGTAAGTGGGAGGCAAGCTGTTCTCCACTTCATCAATGGGGGCTTCCCAGGTCGGGCACTCCGGGGAGAACCCGGAGTACGGATAGATGGGGTCATCCCAATGCTCTGCCACATGAATCACCACGAAAGGCAGGCAGATAAGCAGGAAGATGAAGAGAATGAGGTAGAAGAGGATGCGCAGGAGGGTAATGAATTCGTCGAGCATACTGTGTCGGTTGTTGAGTGTTTTTAGAGATACAGGAAGTTCTGAACGGGGGCTCCTTGCCAGGGCTGGGGCTTGGTGTAGCGGCGGGGGCTGGTGAGGTGGAGGGCACCGGGGCGGCGAGCATCCTCCAGATAGGCCTGCGCCTCCTCATAGCGCAGCGCGGAGCCCTGCCAGTAGCGGCGGGCGATATCGTCAGCGCTGCGGGATAAATCCCAGCGGTCGCAGGTAGCCTCACCGAGGAGCTCGCCCTCGCAGTACAGCAGCACCGTCATGCCGCTGTGGAGTTGCACCGGGCATTGCCTCCGCAGTTCCCACACCTTGCGGCCATTCAGAATGGCCTCGGCGAAGCGTGGGCGCAGGGCAATCACGAGTTTCTTTTCGGGGGAGGTCATGGTGTCAGGCTTCGCGGTTGTGTTTGTCTTCGGTGAGCTGAGCCCCGAGCATCAGGGCCACTCCATCGGTTATGTAGCCGAGGCGGTTGCGGAGGTCTTTGAGGAAGTAGTGCATGCGGCGCAGTTCAGCGGTATCTCCGGGAGCGGGGAGCTTAACATTGCGGAGATCTTTCTTGAAGTCGCGCAGGTAAGTCTCCGTCTGAGCCCGTTGGTATTCGAGGTTTGGCATGGTGTCAGAGGGGTATATTGTCTTCTTCCAGTTCCATCTGCACGCTGAGCGTCAGCTGGCCATTGTCTGCCTCCAGGAGCTGAGTCTTGCGGTAGCTCAGGCGGAAGCCGTCATCCTGCACGCGGCGCAGCCAGTTACCCAGCCCCAGTTCTGCGAGCAGTTGTTGCAGCCACTTCATATCAGCCCCTTTTCTCGGTGTGTGCTGAGCCAGCACCTTGGGCTTTCTGATTGTCTGTTTTTGTGTTGTCATGTTGTTGTGTTGTTTGTTAAGGAAAGGAGGTGATGTTTCAGGAGCAAGAACGCTGTTGCAGCCACGAGAGGTACTTGCCCATTGCCAAGGGCTCGCAGGCGGTCCACCCTATGGACCACCCCATCAACCACTCTACCCATTCTGGGTTCAATGCTCCACCAGCAACCGCGTTGAGAGGTTTCGTTTTGCGGGCTTGCTGGCTGCGGCTGCCGTTGTTTTTGGCATCCTGACAAGTCGGGGTTGGTAAGAGGTGTCGCACAGCAACCTGCTCGGCCAAATTGGAGTTTGGATGATGAGCCCAATGTTTCGCGAGGCTCTCCAGTTTCATGTTGCTTCTCATGCCATCCTGAGCCATTGGAGTGAGCCATTTCTGTCCTGGCAACCAGGCCGTGCGAGCGACAGCTAAAAGGCAGTGCGGCCCCTTGGTGTTTGCCGTGGAGTTTGGTGCAAGACAAACAGTCGGCGTTGGAATCATGTGCGAGTATCCATATTCTCTTGCGGACATGCGGGGCTCCCACATCGTCAGCGCCGAGCACCGTCCATGCTGCATCATACCCTGTCGAGGCCAAGTCCCCGAGAACTCTTCCAATTCCCCGAGTAAGGAGCATTGGGGAGTTTTCCACAAATACCCATCGGGGTCGAACTTCGCAAACAATTCTGTGCATCTCAGTCCACAGGCCTGAGCGTGAACCTGTGATTCCAGCTCCTTTTCCAGCCACAGAAATATCCTGACAGGGAAACCCTCCGCTGATGATGTCAACGTGACCTTTCCAAGGGAGTCCGTTGAAGCTGCACACATCGTCCCATATAGGAAACTTGGGGAGGATTCCGTCTCGTTGCCGTTGTAACAGCACACGGCGGGGGTAGTCTTCGATTTCGACTGCTCCGATTGTACGCCATCCAAGTAGACATCCAGCGAGAATTCCTCCGCCGCATCCTGCAAATAATGCCAGCTCATTCATGGGGGGCTTTCTATGGTTAACTTACTGAGTTACTTTCTCGCGCAAACGGAGAGAAGCGTTAAACGGCAGAGCGCGAAGCTCACGAATCACAGCAAGGCTTTCGCGCTTGCCATTGAGTACCATGTTGACATGAGCCGCGCTGCGGCCAATGCGCCGAGCAGCTCCGGCGATGGTGTATCCGTGGTTGTAGAGCCACTTCTTTGTAATAGTATCAGCTTGCATTTTATCAGAATTGTGTTAAACTGTTCGCGTAACGGATGTACGGTACAAGAGTTCTTGTATCATAGTTCTGATACTGAGTCAACATTAAATTATCAGAGTTATGAATTTTCTTGAGAAATTTCCAACTCAGCTATCGGCTGCAATGAAAGCGGCAGGATATAGCCAGCTGGCGCTTGCAAATGCAACAGGCATAAAGCAGAGCGCAATATCAACGTATTGCAAAGGAAAAGGCCTCCCGAACGTGGAAAGCCTTTATCTGCTGGCGCAACAGCTCAATGTTTCTATGGAGTATTTGCTCACAGGGGAAGATAATCAGAATTCTGATAATTTACAGCGTGAAGATATGAAAGAACAAGCGCGAGAGTTGGAGGAAAAGCTGCAAGCCATGAAGAAAGTGGTGCCACTTATCAGCATGGCAAACGCTATTCTATCAGAAAAATTTTAATTCAAACTGTACGCGTATAGAAATTAAAAGCACTTTTAACTACACACCGACATGGCAATTTTACAGAAAAAGACCGGGCAGCCGACAGTTGGCCAGCGGGCCGCCAAGGGCATGCCGCTCCCAGGAATAAAGCTAGATGTTCACGAGTTAAATCAGCTAATACGATGGGCGCGTATTTTCATGCAGATAACGGTGATTTCGATGATTATCTCGATATTTGTGGGCATCATTGCCCTTTTGGAATTTTTAGGATAATACCGCAGCATTTTCTTAGAATGCAAAAAGCGAGCCGGGGCGGAAAGCCTCGGCTTTTTGTTTTTACCACACCAGGGGGAGTTCACCCTGGAGGAGAGCAGTCTGCACGGGGTCGGCTTCGGTGCGGGCGCGGGCGATGGATGAAGCCTGCCAGCGCGCGAGGGAAATCTCGTCAATGAGGTATTTGCGACCATTGGGGCCGCCGGGTTTCCATGCCACAATGATATGGGCTGCGATGAGGCGGCGGACGGTGGAGGTGGAGTAGCGCAGCAAGGTAGCCGCCTCCTCCACGGTAATCCCTCTCGGGGTTTTGAGCTGAACAGTAGATTCCACGCGGGAATGATAGCACAGGAAAAGAGGGAATGCAGAAAGTTTTTGCAAAAAAATGCAGGCGGGATGTCATTTGCGGATAAATAATAACGCGCATAACGCGCATGCGCACGCATAGCGCGCAGAGCGCATGCGAGGCGGTGGGCTTTTTGGTAAGTTGATGTTGCACCCGCCGTGGAGGTACGCAAACCGCCGCGAGATTCCACAAATCACCTTTTGCGGTGGGTGAACATGCGCATGAGGGGTTGAGGGGAACCCGCCTGCCATACCGGGCAGGAGATGCAGGTTTGACTCCTGCCATGCGCTCCATACCGGGGTGGAGAAACGGTATCTCGGCTGTTTCATAAGCAGCAGAAAGAGGGTTCGACTCCCTCCCCCGATACTCTCAAAAACACCGCAACAGCATGACAAACGGAAAACACATTTTGATAGACATAGGGCACGCGCGTATGACCGGGGCGAGTGCCCACGGCCTGCATGAGCATGAGGAGATGGCCGCCTTTGCCCCTGTGCTGGCAGAGGAGCTGCAAGCCCTCGGTTTCCGCACCACCATCATTGACTACCCGGAGCTGACCAACGAAGAAGACCTGGTGGCCACGGTTAAGGAGGCCAACAGCCTACGCCCGGATTTCATTCTCTCGCTGCACATGGACTGCTCGAAGAATGAGAAAGCACGCGGTGGGCATGTGTGCTACACCAGCGCCAAGGGTGAGAGCATGGCGCG
>JAZRTR010000030.1:0-2608 GCA_045652085.1 Akkermansia sp. | reverse complement strand
CATCTGCTTCTCACGGCGGAGGTCACCCTCGATGAGGATGTTGTTGCTGGTGATAGCCTGAACGATCTTGGTCAGCTGAGCGTCAGAAAGCGTGCCAGTGCGCAGATCCGGGGAGATACCGGCCTGCTCAAGCACCTTCTTGGCGGTGGAGGGCCCGATGCCGTAGATGTAGCAAAGGGAGGCCTCAACGCGCTTCTCATTGGGTATTTCGATACCGAAAAGACGAGCCATATTGCTTGTGTGTGTTTGTTCGTTTGGTGATACGCCGCATACGCTGCAGCGCAATTTCGTGCGCCCACTATACGCCCTTTCTGTCAATTTGCAAGCAAAATTTCACAAAAAATTACATCTTTGGATAATTTTGGGATTTCTTCACCCCAAATGAAGGCGATTTGTGAGCGTCAGAGGACGGAAAGCGCGTAAAATGAGGGGCTCAGCGACTGAGGGAAGGCGGTAGGGGGCTGAGCGTAGGAGCCGGGCCGAGGGAGGGAGCGGCCTGAATAGCGGCGGGCGGGGGCTCAAAAGCAGGCAGAACGGTGGGCTTGTAGGAATTAACCTGTTCGATGCGCTCCATGGGAATGGTAACTTCATCCTCTTCAATAAAGCGAGCATTCGGGTCATTCTCCGTCCAGAGCAGAGAGCGCCACCAGCTGGTCTGCGTATGGATGGTAACAGAGCCCACGCGGTAGCCCTCCTTTTCCACAACGATACCGAGGTCCTTGTCCTGCTCAATTTCGGTTACGACAGGCGTAGTACCGGGCACCCGCTTACCGTTGATGTGCACAGTGGCACCATCACAAGGAGTTGTGTAGATAGTAAAGTTCTTAGTACCGGCACAAGAGGCCAAGGCGAGACAAGCGAGAGCAGTGAAAAGAGATGAGGCGCGCATGGAGTCATGATACTCCCCTGCCCCCGCTCTGACAAGCAAAAAGCGCGTATTGAAACACAATTCCACACATGTCCCAAAGATTTGGGACATGTGTATTTACGATTTTTGATTTACGAATTACGAATTAAGGATTAGCGGCTAACGCCGGATATTGGATAACTGAACGCTTACTGCTGATGGTCAGCTTCGTGATACCCCTGCGCAGAAATGAAAGCAGAATACGCTGACTATACGTCTCTTGGTGCCCTTTTTCTGTAATCTTTGGGACACGAATGCAATTCAGGCCGCAGCTCAGATGCGGCGGGTAAGGCAGTACCAGAGGAAGCGAGAGTTATGCACCAGATAACGCTTAAAAAGGCGGCGAGGCTCACAACAGAGGCGATAAAGCCACTCAAGCCCGTGGGAGCGAATCCAAAGCGGTGCCTGGCTTACCAGCCCGGCATGAAAATTAAAGGCGGCCCCCACACCAAAGTACACAGCCGGGGGAAGCTGAGGAAGATTCGTGAAGAGCCAGCGCTCCTGCTTGGGGCAACCGAGGCCCACCCACACACAGTTGGCACCACTTTCCGCTATACGGCGGCAGATGGCCTCATTCTCCCCTTCCGGCCACTGGCCCATGGGAGGGCAATAGTGCCCGGCAATCTCCACACCGGGAAAACGGGCAGCAAACTTCTCTCGCAGCAGCGCGATGGCTTCCTCCGAACCGCCAAGCAGGAAATGGCGTACGCCGTGCGCGCGCCCGCAGTCCCACACCGTCTCCATCATATCCGGCCCGTAGAGGCGATGCGCCTCCGCCTTTTTACGGCGGCGAAGCAGCCAGACGATGGGCATGCCGTCCGGGCAGATATAATGAAAGCTCTTCATTCCCTCCCCGTATTCTTTCTCATGCAGCATGCGGGTGAGCACATGCACATCCGAATGCGCTACCAGACGCGGCTCCTGCGTGGCAGCAGCCACCCGGGCCAGATGCTCTCCGGCTTCACCGAGGGCTGATACGGTGTAAGGGATACCGAAAATCGTCTGTGTGGGAAGAGATTCCATGCGCGCGAAGTGTACAACATAACAGGCGGCATGTCAAGATACAATTTCCGCCCTGCTGCAGTAGCAACAGGGCGGAAAGAATTGTTCAACGGTGTGGTACCGGCAGATTACTTCTGCTCGGAGGGGCTCCACTCCTCGGCCTGAAGGGCAGCGAGGTTGAAGGCCTGCTCCAGACCCACCATGTCGCCGGCACGTACGGTCTCGAAGGCGGCGGTCTCGCGACGCAGCTGCTCGGGATCGTAGTTCACAGCCTTGATGGAAAGACCGATGCGGCGCTCCACCTTGTCCACCTTGATGACGCGAGCCTTGATGTCGTCGCCCACCTTGATGACGTCCTTCACGCGCTCCACGTGCTCCTCGGAAAGCTGGGAGATGTGGATGAGGCCGTCGATGTCGCCGTCCAGGTTCACGAAGGCACCGAAGGAAGCGATCTTGGCCACCTGACCGGAAACGAGGTCGCCCACCTTGAAGCGGTTGTCGATGCTCTCCCAGGGATCGCTCTCAAGCTGCTTGATGCCAAGGGAAACGCGCTGGTTCTCCTTGTCGATGTTCAGCACGCGAGCCTCCACAACGTCGCCCTTCTTGAGAACCTCGGAGGGGTGGTTGATCTTGCGGGTCCAGCTCATGTCGGACACGTGAATCATGCCGTCGATACCTTCCTCGAGAGCCACGAAGGCA
>JAZRTR010000029.1:0-135057 GCA_045652085.1 Akkermansia sp. | reverse complement strand
TTTTGCGCCCGGCGGGGCGGCGGCGGAGCTTGCGAGCGTGCAATGCCTAAGCGCGCGAGGGTATTGAAAATCAATACAAAACAAAAACCGAACCAGATTGTTTTCTGATACGGTTTCTGGGATTAAGTGGAGCATAGCGGACTCGAACCGCTGACCCCTTCAATGCCATTGAAGTGCTCTACCAGCTGAGCTAATACCCCGAGTTGTTTCGGTGTTCCCTAGTGGGGACGGCGGGAGTATACATCAATTGTGAGGCTTTGGCAAGACAAAAGTGAAAAAAAAGTGATTTTTTTTGCAGAAAGTGTCAGAAAAGGGTAGAGTGAGATGAAAAAAAGCACCGCGCGGGGGCGCGGTGCATGAAGATGTTCAGGGCAGAGAAGGGGAAATCAGCGGATATTGATGGTGCGGGATTCACCCTGCTTCATTTCCAGCTCCGGGAAGAGGATGAAGTCATCCGTGAAGATGGCGCCTTCAGCATCACAGCCGGTGGCATTCTGACCGGTGGCTGCGGTGGGGAACCAGACGCCGAGCTGGCCCTTGTAGTCATGATTGGCGGTGATGGTGAAGGTTCTGTCTCCCTGCCATGTGACGGTGAGGGGGCGCTTGGCGTGGGAGGAATCAATGGTGGCGGACCATGCGGGGTCACCATAGAAGGCCACAACGTCACGATCATGCACGAGGCCAAGGGCGTTATGTGCGGTGTCGCGGTCAGTGAAGCGGACGCCGCAGCGCATGACGGAAGCCTGGAACCGGTAGTCCATACTCTCGCCATCGAAGCGGACGTTCAGCAGGCGGGGGTCAATCTTGGTGGTGTTGTGCAGGATGAACTGGTTGTTCAGGTACCAAGCCTGAGCGAGTGTGGTGTTTTCTTCCACGCCCACGAAGGTACCAAGGGTGCCCCAGCCGCCGGCGCCGTACCAAGAGGGGACGGTGTAACCCACTACCTGATTGCAGGTGTAGGCGGAGAGTGCGGTGATAGCCATGCTCTGGTTGGTGCTGTGAGCATCACCGAAGAGGCAGTTGCCGGCGGCAATCCAGACACGGGTGGTGCCGTCAGGCTCGATGGCAGGGCAGCCGAGGGTCTCCGCGAGTGCAGCAAGCCCCTCGGTGCGGCCACGAAGGGCCTGAGAGAGGGGTGTCATGAAGTCCCTCATGTTCGGGGAGGAGAGCATGTGGAAGCGGTTGTTCGCGGGGAAGATAAGGCCGCGGGAGAAGGGCATCTCCAGATTGAACTGGGTGGCGTGGCTGGAGGTAACCACCATCTGGGCGTTAGCATTTGCAAGGCGCTCGCCGAAGAGGCTCTGCATGCCATTTGCTGTGATGTGGCGGCCTTCAGGGGTGCTGTTGTCGTAGGTGGTGGTGGTGGGCTCGGTGTAGCCGGTCTGCTCCAGCACGGGGCTGTTGGTCCAGTCCGTGATGCAGTAGCTGTACTCAAAGGCGTGCCAGCCTACGTTTGTGGTGCCCAGCAGGCGCTTGATGACAAGCGGGGTGTTATCCCTGGCGATGCGGAGCGCATCCTCTGCGGTGTAGCCGGTGATAATACCCCAGAGGCAGTCACCCCAGAGGTCATCATCCACATTGCGGGAGGCGCGGTGCAGGTGGTTTACGGTGACGCGGTTCACCTCTTCCGGGCGCAGCACGATGGCGGCATGGCGGGCATTAGCCCCACGAAGGGCTTCCGTGAAGCTTTCCTCAGAGATGCTTTCTACTATGGCGAGCTGTGCGCCGGGGTATTTTTCCGCGAGGGCAATAAGCACGGGGCGCCACTCAGGGGTATCAAGTGTGGCCTGAGTGGTGACGACGACGTAGTTCAGCTCGCTGCCGCGCCCGGTGGGCGTGGCAGCGACGGCTGTAGCAGCAGCGGGTGTCTGCTTGGCTGATTCAGAGGCGGCTGCCGGCCCTTCTGGGGCCGGGGTGGCCTCGGGAGTGGCAGGGGATTCCGCATCCGCGGGCACGGTGCCTTCAGGCATGGTGAAGTAGAAGTTCACGCGGTTGTGGCCGAATACTTCGCGGGCGAGCTGCTGGATTTCTTCCAGTTTAATGGAGCGGAGGTCCTCCAAGCGGTCTCTGATGAGAGCGAGCTGCTCAGGATTGCTCTGGATGTCAGCAAGGCTGCTGCACCAGTAGGAGTTCTGGCGGAGGCTCTTCTCAGCGGCAGAAATAATGGGGCGGATAGCGCAGTCAAAAGACTCCTGGGTGATATTCCCTGTACCGAGGGAGGTGAGGAGGCTGTCAATCGCGGAGCTGACGAGCTCACGGTTGCGAACCACGCCGGCGCTGGTGGCAACGATTTGGGCTGCCCCGTTAATCTCGCTGTTCAGGGTGAGGCGAACACTGGGAGAGTAGGTCTCACCCATCTCTGCGCGGATGCCGTCAAAGAGCATGGCGTCAGCGATTTCGCAAAGCACCTGCAGGCGGCGGTTGCGGCGGTGGTCACGGCCATCACCGGCATCACGTACATGCACAACAAGGGTTTTATCCAGCTCAGTGGGGTAAGCGAAGAAGCGGCGCTGGCCCCAGGGCTGCATGTTCACGGAGCGCTGCTCAGGTGTGAGCTCTGTGAACTCAGGATTGCGGGCAGGCATGGCGCCGAAGGTGCGCTCAAGGATGGGCAGCGTGGCTTCCAAGTCAAAATCACCCACGAGGGTAACCTCGATGGCGCCGTTCTGCAGCCAAGGCTGGAGCGCGGCTTTCACATCATCCACCGTGATGGCCATTACTTCCTCCATGGTGGGCACGTTGAAGCGGGGGTCCTCGCCATAGAGTGCGCGGCCGGACTGCATGGTGAAGGCGCCGTTAGGTGTGGTGGTCAAGCGGCGGTAGAAGGCGGGCAGCTTGGAGTGCATGAGGGTGAGGGCATCCTGCTTGTAGCCGGGGTGCAGGATGTTTGCCACGATGAGTTTGCACTGCAGCTCGAGGTCCTCCTGTGTGGTGCCACCGGAGAAGACGATTCGGGTATCCGTCATGCCGGCGTTCAGGTCCACATTGTGCCCCATCATGATGCGCTTGAGTTCGTCCAAATCGTGCTCTTCCAGCGCGCCGATGGCGAGGAGGTTATTAGCCACCATAGCAAGGCCGGGACGTCTGGGAAGGCGGAGGCTGCCGCCATCCACTGCGGCGGATACTGTCAGGCCGCCCCTGCGGAAATCCACGGGCTTGAGCGTTACTCTTACGCCGTTGGAAAGGGTGACGGTGGTGACGTCCAGGTCTTCAATGTACTCCCTGCGTACAATGGTGCCGGGTGTGCCGATTTCATTATAGGCGAAGGGACGTGTGGGGCGCAGGTCCGGTTTCTCCACAGCGGTGGAGGCGGATTGTTCAAAGGCGCTGCGGAGGGTGTCTTCCGTGACGCCGGCGGGGATGGTGCCTGTCATGGTAAGCTTCACTCGGGCGTAGTCAAAGGCCTCCTGAAGCGCACGGCGGCAGCTGTCCGGGTCATGGCTGATGTAGGCCACCGCGGCGGAGAAGACGCGCATGTCTTCCTCTGCGGAGGTGGGCACTTGCGGGCCGTCCTGAGCCTCAATGAGGAAATCAGCCATGTTGGAGGCCGATATGGTTTCCCAAGACTGGGCCATGTGGTGAAGGCGAGCGCCCACGGCGGAGAGGGCTTCTTGGAATTCGTGCGGTTCGAAGCCGTACTGAATGGCGCGGCGCAGTTCTTGCTCCGTGCAGTTGAGGGCATCCTGCCAGCGGCCCGGCTGAGCATTGGCGCTGAAGCCGAAGGACTCCACGAGGTGGAAGAGGCTGCTCTCGGAGACTTCTGCGGCCATGATAGGAGCATTCGGCTGCTGAGCAATGCGGCTGAGGCGGTTGTTCAGCATGAGACAGGCGAGCTGCAGGGGGAAGTCTTTCACGCGCTGCACGAAGGTATCCGGCTCATGCTGCCACGGGTTGGACACATTAGCCATGATGGAGGTGGTAGCCTGCTCGGTGTTCGGGATGATGCGTGTGGAAGGACCGGGATTAGTGAGGCTGCCGTTGTCCTGACGGGCAGGGGCGGGCCTAGCTTCCATGCTGCCGAAGTACTGGCGTACCCATTCTTGGGCCACCGCGGGATCTATATCACCGGTGATGATGAGCGTCATGCGCTCTGCTACATAGTGCTCATTGTAATACTTGCGGAAAAGCTCGTACGGGGCATTGCGGATAACTTCTTCACGGCCGATGGGCATGAAGTGGGCCAGTCGGGTGCCTTCTGCCAGCTGATCAATCGTGGCCAGCATGGCGCGGTAATTCTGGGAATCTCGGCTCTTGAGCTCGCTTACGATGATGCCGCGCTCGTGGTCCAGCGCGCTGTCCTCCAGCTTGGCGCCGTCCGCGAAATCACGCATGATAGTGAAGGCAAAGTTCACCGTTTCTTCATTCAGGTTCGGCAGGTCAAGCATGTAGACGGTCTTATCCAGAGAGGTGTAAGCGTTAGCATCACCACCGAAACCGAGGCCGAGTCTCTGCATGGCAGGAATCAGCTCGCCGCGTTCAAAGTTGCGGCTGCCGTTGAATACCATGTGTTCAATAAAGTGGGAGATGCCGCTGGTCTCCTCCTGCTCATCCAGAGAACCTGTGGTCACGATGAGGCGCAGGCAGGCTCTTCCTGCCGGCTCTTTAGTGGGGCGGATGATGTAGGAGAACCCGTTTTCTAGTCTTCCTTGCACCAGCAGAGGGTCTTGCACGAGCTCGGGCAGCTGTGCCTCTATCGTCACAGCTGTGGTCTCTGCCGGCTCCGCTGCAGCGGGGGGAGAGTCCTGTGCAAATACCGGCGTAACCGTGAAGGCCAGCCCCAATATTGCGGTAATGGTATTCGTTTTCATACTTAGATTGGCTATAATCTACCATAATGGTCGGGCATTGTCGAACATTCTTTTTGTGATGGCCGTCTTTTTTTGAGCTAACTGGAAGATGGTAGTGGCTTTTTTGCTTGCAGAAAGAGGGGCTTTTTGATAGGATGATAATGAAAGAAGTTAGAGCCATGCTGGAAGCCCGAAACATATGCCTGGAAGTGGATGCCGAGGAAGAACCTCTTTTTCTACTGAATGATGTGAACTTTTGTGTGCCCCGCGGGCACTTTATGGCGATTGTGGGGCCGTCCGGGTGCGGAAAAACAACACTGCTGAAAACTATAGCCGGTATTAAGGATATCAGCTCCGGTTCATTTTTCTGGGAGGGGCGTGATTTATCTGAGGAGGGAGATTTTGAACCTCATGAGATAGGCTATGTGCCGCAGTTCAGTATAGCGTATGATGAACTGACGGTGGATGAGAGTATTGAAGCATCCGCGCGCCTTCGTGTGCGGGCTGATGAGGATGAGCTGAACGATATCATCGATAATGTGCTGGCAGAAACCGGGCTAACAGATATTGCTGACCGTCAGGTGAAACTGCTCTCCGGTGGGCAGAGAAGGCGTTTGGCTTTGGCCATGGAGCTGGTGAGCAGTCCGCGCATTCTGCTGTGTGATGAGGTGACCAGTGGGCTGGACCCGCGCTCAGAGCGTGAGATTGTGCAGTTGCTGCATAATCTGAGCATGAAGGACGGCCGAATCGTTATATCCGTGACGCACAGTCTCTCTCAGATGGAGCTGTATGATAGTGTCATGGTGCTGGTGCGAGGAAATCTGGCATACCATGGCTCACCGCGTGCGCTGCCTCACTATTTCTCTGTGGAAAATGCTGAAGAAGTGTATCCGCACCTGGGCTTGCGTGAACCGGAGGATTGGAGCGCCAGCTGGCTCAAGCATCGCGTTCAGTATTATAAAAAGCTGGAGCAAGAGCATCTCTCCAAGTTTGAAGAAAAGGGAGAATCTCCCCCACCTCCCGCCGCGCTTGATGAGGATGAGGAGGAAACGCGTGGCCCGGGCTTCTTTACACAGCTGATGGTGCTGCTGCGCCGCCGTTTTTCCATTCTGATGCGTGACCGCACTCAGCTGATGCTGCAGATTGCGATGGTGCTCATTTTCCCCATTCTTGTGGCACTGTTCTCCAGCAAGGGGCAGGACCAGCTTATTAATCTTACCGATATGCAGGGGGCTGATATCGCCATGGAAGTGCAGCACCAGCAGGAACAGGCTGAGGTGCGGGCCAAGGTGGGCTCTGCGGTCTCCGGTATCATCATGTTCGAGGTTATTCTGCTGGGCCTCATGGGGGCTAATAATGCTTCCCGAGAGGTGGCCGGAGAGCGCCTTATCATGGAGAAAGAGAAGTTTGCCGGTGCAGGAATCGGGGCGTATGTGGCGTCCAAGGCGGTGTATTTATCCGTGCTGGTATTGGTTCAGAGCTTGTGGATGTTCTGCTTTGTGGAGTGGTTCTGGCCGTACCGTGGTGATGCCATGAATCATTTGATATTCCTGCTGCTGGCTAATGCCGCCATGACCAGTGTTTGCTTGGGCATATCGGCAAACTGCAGGACTCCGGATCAGTCCTCGCTTCTCAGCATCTATCTGGTAGGTTTCCAGCTGCCCCTTTCCGGTGCCGTTTTGGCTTTGCCTGAGTTTATTGAGACTTTCACTCAGCCCTTTATTTCCGCCTATTGGGCGTGGAGCGGCAGCATTGAAGGTGGGTTGGAGCCGGATGTGATTAAGGCCGTGAAGAGCATTGTACAGACTTCATTCCAGGATATGCAGATGTGCCGTATCGTGCTGCTGCTGCATGTGGTGTTCGGTCTTGTCCTGACATGGATAGGCGTAAAGCGGATGCGCTGGGAGTAAATATTTTATATAAAACACATACAATAGATAATTACATATATGGCTAGAAGTACGCGCCGGGGGCGCAGTAAGAAAAAGAATCATACCTCGTTCGTTATCGGCGGGCTGATAGTGGTGGTCGCGGTGCTGGCTGGCATGTTGTTCCTGAAGCCATCAGCCCGCAGTAATGAGCCGAAGCCTTTTAACATAGCCCAGTATCGTCAGGATGGCTCTCGATTTGCCTCTACCGGTAACAGATATGTGCTTGAGGGTAAGGTGGAAAGTATAGAGACGGTCGGAAATAACCGTCTGGTGGCTGTCTCTGTGCGTGGTAATAGTAATGAAATTCTCCCGCTGCTGGTGCAGGGGTCCACACCGCTCCAGATTAATATTACGCGCGGTGATACCTTTGTTTTTGACGTCTCATGCCGTACCGGTCGTGATGCCAATGGTAATGAGGTGAAAGGCATTCTGGTAGTGAACGATGTGAGTATCCGCTGATGAAAACTTTCCGATATATCCCGCTTATTCCAATAATGTTCTGCTCTGCCATAGCGCAGATGCCTAACAGTTTTGACGCCTCCGGTCGCAGTGCTCAGGCTCAGAATGGAGTGCAGAATGATGACCCTTTGCGAACGGGTGAATCTCCTCCTCCGCAGATTTTCGGTATGGAGCTGCCCCTTCTGGACCCTTCCAATGATACCGTTTCATACGGCGGTGGGCACTTTGATTTGGGGAACAACGCAGCTGTGCGCGAACGCTTTGAGAAGTACCTTAGCCAGACTCCTGATGACACTGAACAGTCCCGCTTGTACCGCCGGAACTTGCAGGAAATTCTGGATTACACGGAGCGTTACACTCGTGGGGCTAATCTTATCGGCAGCCGAGTGCTGGTAAAGATAGGCAATGGGCTTTACAATTTGGCTGATTATCCTGGTGATGGCGGTCAGGCTGGAGTACTGGCCAGTGCCATGGTAAGTGCGCTGGATGTGCAGCGCGCCAATCGTCGCCGCGATCAGGCAAATGCTGAGCTTGACCGGGAGCTTGATGAACTGGTGAATAGGACAAACTCTCTCACCAATCAGAATACACAGCGTGGTAATGGCCGCCGGAATACAGCCGGTGGTGCCGGTGGCGCCGGGAATAGCGGCTATACGTCGCATACATTCCGCATTGGTGCTAATACGGCTGAAATCGCACGTCTTCGCGCTCAGCAGGGCACAAATGTTGCGGCCAATCAGGCGGCGCTTCCGCTTGCTAAGCTTAATTATCAGTCCGTTGTTCTGGGGTTCCTGTTGCAGCGCCGGTATGACCACGCTGTGATTGGTGCGCGAGTGTATCGGCACCTTTTCAGGGATGGGAATACCCGCCTAGATTTGGATGAGAACTCGGATGCTTACAAGACCTTTACCGGCATTACCGGCATGCCCCCCACTATCAATACGATAGACTCTTTTGCTAGCAATGCTCGTCGTGAGGTTGACCAGAGCATTGATGCCGTGTATGGCGCTTTAGCTCAGAACAAGCTCGGCGAGGCCACTAATCGCTTGATTACAGCGGTTGCCACGGGTGAGTACATGCAGAGTGTGGCTACATTCCCGGCAGAACACCGTCGGCGCATTGCTGCGTACTGGCAGCTGCGCAAGCGTGCGCTCTCTGCTCTGAATGCCCGAGATTATGCCACGGTGGAAAGCATTGCCGCGCAGATGCGTGAAATGGATGTGGACTTTGATGATTCTTTGCTCATGTCTTATACTTCCGGCAGGAAGCGCCAGAGCAATTTTGCCCTGCGTGCTGCCCGTCAGGCATTCCAGGCAGGTAATCAGGAAGAGTTCCGCCGCCTTGCTACTGAGGCTGCCGTTATTTGGCCGCAGAACCCGGCGTTGGATGAGGGCGAGGCGGAAATTGCACGTGTGGATAGCTTTGCCCCGCAGATGGAAGAGTTCCGCCGCCTTCTGGAGCGCCGTGAGTTCAGAACTATATATAATGAGCGTGAGCGACTTCGAGTCGTTTGTGCAGACCGTGAACTGGAGACAAAGTATACGGAGGTTCTGGAGCTCGTAGCCGGTACGGATGTTCTTCTGGCGCGTCTGAAGGAAGGTGCAGAGCAGGACCAAACCATGGGGCCCTGTGCGGCATGGGAGCAGATGACCCTCCTGATGAAAGAAGACGACCGCTATTCCACGGATCCCGTTTTCTCGGAAGCTTATAATAATTTTTCCTCTCTTGCTCATCAGTTCGTGGAAGCGTTGCGCTATGCCAAGGAATGTGAGGAACGCGGAGAATATGGCTCGGCTCTCTCCTGTTACTACCGGGCGAAGTGTTTCTTCTCCGGTTCTAGGCTGGCGGCTGAAGGAATCGAGCGCGTGACGAATGTAATCGTTAATGCCCAATATTAATAACTTACTGTAAAATACTATGAAAATAAGTAATCTATTCCTAGCGATGCTGGGTGTTGTAGCTGTGTTAGGCGCTTCTCCTGTTGAGGCTGCCAGCAACAATGCTCCGGCATTAAATATAGAAAATCGGGAGTGGTCCGCTCCCGGTGACCTTAAGAATCGTCTTGGGGCTATTCTGCGCCAGCGTGTTACGGATTTATCTCCGCAGCAGATGCGCGCATTTATTAGACGCCCTGAGAACTTGAATCTCCTGTTGAACCGTCATCTTGCTTGGTCGGAAGCTAATTCACTGCAAGCGTATGAAAATTATCGCAATGGTGTGAATCGGGCTGTTACTGAAAAAGAGAATGAGTGCAACCGACTGGAGGCTGCCATCAATCAGCAGAATGGCAATGAGGCGCAGCGTTCCTGCTTTAATTTGGGCCGAGCTCTGGAAGACCTTGCGGAACTCCGCTTGGAGGCTCAGCAGGCAGTATCTCTGGGTGAAGTGATTGGCCGCCCGGAGGCTGCAAGACTTTTTGGCCAGATAACGGCTAACAACGAATGGATGGAGCAGATTGCTTTTTCCGGTGAGCTGAATAAGCCCGGCCGCGTGTTCCAGATAATAACCGCCATGGGCAGAGCGGATAGGCAGGCGCTGCGCCAGCGTGTTACACGTGAGGCTATCACGGCCACAGCCTTGGAGTATGCCCGTAATGACTGGAGCTTCCATGATGCCGTAAACCGCGCCAACCACTTTGTTAAATACTGGAGAGAAGGCCGCCTGAACACTGTGTTTGATGACATTCCGTTCTGGCAGCGTCGCATCGTGTGCGGATGGAAGAATCACCATTCTTCCGGTACTCCTGAGGCATTTGTTTGGGCTCTGGAAAATATTCATCTTCCTGATTGGCAGTATCCTGCATGCTGCTGGCGTTGCGGATACATTCTGGATAATGTATTCGGTGACAGCATTCATGGCCGTTGGTATGTAGCACCCTTTATTGGCGTGTATGACCGGAACCACTTCCTCTTCACCAAAAACGTAGGCGGTGTGTGCGGTGGCCTCTCGCATTTCGGTGCTGCTGCTGCTTGTGCGAACGGTGTGCCGGCTCTTACTGCCGGTGAGCCGGGGCATTGTGCTTACATCGTGAGCGTGAACGGGCGGTGGACTCCTGCGTATTCCCTTAGCTGGGAGCGTGGCCTGCACTGGACTCCTTGGAGTAATAATTACACCTACAGCTCTCTGCATTTGACGACGGATTTGAACTCCGCAGAGCAGGCTGACCGCACGAGACTTTCTAATGCCTACCGCGTCATGGCTCACGTGTATGTTGAGCATGGTGATATGCAGAAGGCCCTTACCTGCTTTGAGCGTTCCGCAGAAGCTCAGCCGCTCAATTTCCCGATGTGGCGTGAATATGCTAATTTTGTTCGCACACAGCATCCCCGGAACGTGCAGGCATGGATGAAGCTCAATGAGGTTTTGTGCCGTGGTATGGCTTCCGTGTACCCGGAGCAGGCCGCAGAGCTATTCAAAAACTCTATCTATGGACCGATGAAGGAGTCCGGCATATCTGCTGCTGATATGCGCCGCGCCTGCGTGACCTTCTGGGCAAATGCCAAGGTGATGGGGCCGGACCGCTGGTACTTGGAAAACTTCCTTAACACTCAGCTTAACCTCTGCAAGTCCCTCAGTCAGGGTGATCAGGAGGAGGCTGTATGCCAATTTTATGCTGAGGTGATGGCCGCAGCCGCCGCTCATGAAGCCTTTGCCGCACCGGTGATGGCATGGGGTAATGGTATCGCAGGTTCTCTCAGTGAGAATGGACGTAAGCTTCTTAATCGCTCCATGATTTCGGCGATTTCTTCCGGTAATGAGCTTACTCCTCAGCAGAAGGCTGTAATGCTGGGTGGTTTGATGCTTACAGCTGCTCGTAATCGTGATGAAGAGACGTTCCATGCGCTTGCCAGAATGGTGGACCCTGAGCTGGTTCATTCTGATATACCTCTTCCTACACCTCATCCTTTCCCGGGCAGGCTGGTATCTGAGGGTGGTATGCCCTTTACCAGTTCCACCAGCCAGTGGGATGCTCCGCATACTCACGCCGGCTTGTTGACACAGCAAGGTGGCAAGTTCCACACCGGGCGTGATACCAACGCTTGGGTTGCTGTGAAGCTGCCGCGCCATGCTCATATCACAGGTGTCGTCTTCGCCGGTACCAACAATTGGTCGCTCATTGGCCGCTTCCGTCCCCTGCGTGTGCAGGTGTCAGATACCGGTCGTGATGATGATTGGCATGACGTAGGCCAGCCGATTCCCTCTACAGGAAATTACATCAACCGTTTCGACCTTCAGCAGGAACGCCCGCGTGCGCTGTATGTTCGCGTTCTGCGTGGTGGCGGTCCTGAGTACTTCCACGGTGTTGGTCTGTTCGTATATGGTGAACCCGCAGCATAATTTACAATCATGATTAAGGAACTTACAATTGCAGTTGCAGCCGCCATGTGTGTCCTTCCGACACAGGCTGCGCGTGTGGTGGAAACATTTGCGGAGGGCCAGTCTGTCGCGACTGACGCCGGTTTCATGGTCTTTATTTATCCCGGTGATTGGGATAGATACGGAGAACGCCTGTGCCGCAGCTTGATGGCTGACCGCGGTGTGCGCAGAGCCGCAGGTGATGCTGTGATGCTGGCGCTTCCCATCTATCAGCGTCCCACGGATGAGATGCGAGAGGCCGCTAATCGGATACGCGGTTCACTTTCCTATCCTCATGATATGAGTGATATTACGTATCCGGCTATTCTGTTTTACGAAAAAGAAGGCCGTCATTATGCCACCATTCAGGGAACGGATTTGATGAATGCCACTCCGGCGCGTGTTGCTCAACTGGTAGCAGCTCGTATGAGAGCCAAGCGTAGTCAGGATGATATCCTGCGCCGCTCTCGTGAGAGTCAGGATGTGAGCGAGCAGGCTCGCCTTCTGCTGGAAAGCTCCCGTGTGAGCGGGATTGACTGGCCGGGTGGTCTGCGTGAGGCTATTAAGAGAGTAGACCCTCAGGATACGCAAGGTGTGCTGGCCGCGCTGAATTTCAATCTGGGCGGCCCCCGTGAGAATGAAACCCTCGCGGATTATCTGGGGCGTCTGGACTCCGCTCTGGAAAATCCCCTCATCTCCCCGGAGGCCAAGCAGAGGGCCTGCGCTGCTGTCATTGGGCATGTGCGCCGTTCTCTGGGGATGATGGGTGGCGCTCAGTACATCAGGAAGTACGCCGGTATTATGCGCTCGCTGAATCCGGAGTCTCCCCTCGGCTTGGCTGCTCCCGTAGTGCTGCGCGACTGGGTACAGGAGTACCGCTATGGACAGGGCTGGAACCCGGATATCATTCCTGGTCAGGCTGTGCCGCTCCAGATGACCGGCGCTCCTATCAACGAAGCCGGTACTTATGTGGTGAACTTCCATATTACCACCGGGCGTGATCCGCTTTTCATTTCCTCGGTGAAGCTTTATGATGGTGAACGACTTGTTGCTTCTGATGAGCACGAGTCCTCCGTCACCTACGCTGCACCGAATCAGCGCTACACGCTTCAGGTCAGCCGCGCGGTGAGAAATCCTGTTCTTGAGTTTATTTTCACCAACAGGACGGATAACCGCAGCTCCTACGGTAATATCACCGTAGAGAAACAGTAAAACGGCATGCCAGAGACGGTCAGAACTCGTTTTGCCCCCACTCCCAGCGGGCCGCTGCATGTGGGGCATCTTCTGGCCGCGCTGCAGGCACGCCGCTTTGCGGATGCCTGCAGCGGCAGCTGCCTGTTGCGCATTGAGGACATAGATGTCACGCGCTCCCGTAGCCGGGAATGGGTGGACCTCATGTTTGAGGACTTAGCCTGGCTGGAGTTGCGTTTTGATGGTGAGGTGATGGTGCAGAGTGAGCGCTTCGGTGTGTATGCGGAAGCGCTGGACAGCCTGAGGAGTAGGGGGCTGCTGTATCCTTGCTTTTGCACCCGCAGTGAAATTAAGGCCCAGATAGCTGAGATGGGCAGGGCTCCGCACAGTAGCCTAGGGTATTTGTATCCCGGTACTTGCCGAAATCTTCCGCCGGATGTTGTAGAAGAACGTCTGGCAAGGGGTGATGCTCATGCTTGGCGAATTAATATGCAGCGGGTTCAGGAACTTATCGGCTGTCCTGAGTGGGAGGATATGCAGCGCGGGATTCAGCGCTGTGTGCCGGTAGAGTATGGGGATGTAGTGCTGGCGCGCAAGGAAATGCCGGCCAGCTATCATCTGGCGGTTGTGGTGGATGATGCTGCGCAGGGAATCACTCATGTGACTCGCGGAGAAGATCTTTTTGAGGCTACACACATTCACCGTGCACTGCAGGCTGTGCTGGGGCTTCCTGTGCCATTGTATAATCACCATGGCTTGCTGAAGGATAACGCCGGAAAGCGCTTGGCCAAGCGAGATGGCGCTCGTTCTCTTGCATCCCTGCGAGCCGCAGGGTATAGCCCGCAGCAGGTGCGGGATTCTTTGGAAGCCGCGATGAGCCGTGGTGGTATATGGCTGATATGAGGCGTATTGCCTTGGAAAATTGTGCTGCTGCAAGTGGCCGCTGCGGCGAAAAGTCTTGACACCTGTATATTTTATGGCATAAAAGGTGTATGCGTATCGTTATGATGGCTACGGGGGATATTGCCATCCCCTCCTTTCAGGCTCTTCTTTCCACGGGTGAATTGGTGGGTCTCATTACCCAGCCGGACCGCCCCGTGGGGCGTCACCAGCAGCTGACACCTCCGCGTATTAAAGTTTGCGCGCAGGAGGCGGGGATTCCCGTGTTTCAGCCGGAGCGCATGCGGGATGAGGATGCCGTGCAGGGCTTGAAGGATATGGCGCCGGATATTGTTGTAGTGATGGCGTATGGGCAGATTCTTTCTCAGCAGGTGATAGATGTGCCGATGATTGCCTGTATCAATGCGCATGCGTCGCTGCTTCCCCGCCACCGCGGTGCAGCTTGCATTCAGGCTGCCATTGAGGCCGGTGATGATGAAACGGGCGTTACCATCATGCATGTGGTCAAAAAGCTGGATGCCGGCGATATTATTTGTAGCCGCACAATAGCTCTGAATGGTACGGAAACGGCAGAAACTCTGCATGATGATTTGGCCGAGCTTGCTCCTCATGCGCTGATGGATGCCATCCGCATGCTCCAAACAGGCACTTCTGATCCTCAGGAGCAGGATGAAAGCCTTATGACTTATGCGCCCAAGCTGCTGCGTGTGCATGGCCAGATAGACTGGCACCAGCCCGCGCTTCAGGTGGCTCGCAAGATTCGTGCATACCACTCTTGGCCCGGTACGTTCACTACCTATCCCTCGGTGAAGTCCGGTGGTGATAAGCTGCTGAAGATTTTCCCTCCTATTGATTTGTATTCTTATTACAAGAAGCCTGTGGACGCTGTGCCCGGCATGGTGCTGGAGGCGGGGCCTGAGGGTATGTTGGTATCCTGTGGCGGTCCTCGCGGCGGCGCTATCCGCATCTCAACTATGCAGCCGCCGGGTGCTCGTAAGATGAATGCTGAAAGTTTCTTCGCCGGCCATAAGATAATGCCCGGCACCATTCTGGGGCTTCCCGCAAATCTTGAATAAAAAAGTGGCGCAGACATCCGTTGGGAGTCTGCGCCACTGTTCTGAGCTACTGGCTCAGAGTGCAGCTGTTTCAGCCGTTTGTTCTGCGGCCTGAGGCTGCTGCTGCTCGCTGCTTGTGGCGAACCAAGCTACGGCTGCTGCAATGGCTGCGCCGATACTCCAAATCCAGCGCTTCCATCCGCTGCTTTTCTGTGCCTGTGCTGCTGCCGCTGCGGCGGCTTGTCCTGCCACGCTTCCTGCAATTTTCTTTTTCTCTTCTGTGTTCATGGAGCAGGCATAGCTTAGTGTGTTTGGTGCCGGTTTTCAATTTTCATTCGGCTTCGCCGCACTGTATCGTTTTGATTGCTGGCGTGAACGCAATTTTGAATTCCTTTTTGGTGGGGATAGGCTATAATGTTGGTATATGAAGCATCGTATCGCGTGTAAGCTTTTTTTGTGCAGTATGATTTCCGTTTTGCAACCAGTAATGGCGCAGTGGGCGCCGGAAAGGCACCCTCAGTATGATGCCGCCTCTTCCGCGGATGCTTCGCAGGTGATGGCCTCCTCACTCAGGATTGCTCCGGCTCTTGATGAGCGCTTGATAGCAAATAGGGCCTACCCCTTCGGTAATGATGGTGTGTCGAGTGAATTAAAGCTTCGCGGCTGGCGAGGTGAGCGCTGCAGTGCGCAGCTGGCAGTGCAGGCTGCAGGCGGCGCGGCGGAGCTGAGCGTTTCCTGTGATGGGCTTCGCATGGGAGAGTCTCATATCAATGCTCAGGTGAGCATGCTGCGATACACTCAGGCAGAGGGCGTCATTACGGCGGATGTCATTGGCAGCGAGAGCAGCTGCTATAATCCTGCCGGTGTGAATCGTGGTGTGTGGTTCAGTGTGAATATTCCGCGTACGACTCAGCCCGGCGTATACCGAGGTGTGGTGAGAGTGGCGGCCCCCGGCTGTGAGGCTGTGGAGCTTCCGGTGGAACTTGAAGTGCAGGATGCAGTTCTTCCTGCTCCTGCGGAATGGAAGTTTCATCTGGATTTATGGCAGCACCCTCAATCTGTAGCTCGCTGGCATGATGTGGAGCCGTGGTCTGCCGAGCACTTCGCGCTTATGAGGCCCATTATGCAGCGCCTTGCTGAAGCCGGGCAGAAGTGCATCACTTGCACATTGTTGGATGAAGCGTGGAATGGGCAAACGTACGATACATTCCCCTCCATGGTGCGCTGGATTCGTGGCCGTGACGGTGTGATGCGTTATGACTATAGCGTGTTGGATGCTTGGATAAGCTTCATGCATGATGAGATTGGCATTCAGGAGCAGATTAGCTGTTATTCCATGCTGCCATGGCATTTGAGTGTGCGTTATTATGATGAAGCCAGCGGGCAGGAGAAGGTGGTGAAGGCCCAGCCGGGAACAGCCGCTTTCCGTGAAATCTGGGCGCCTTTCCTGCAGGACTTCTACCGCCACATGCAGGAAAAGGGCTGGGCACAGAAAACTTGTATTGCCATTGATGAGCGTCCGGACAACATGGTGAGGGAGGCTATGGCGCTGGTGCAGCAGCATGCCCCAGGCTTCCGTATTGCCTCTGCTGTGGATAAGCCTTCCGAGCTTACTCGCTCCGTGTACAATATCTCTCCTGTTCTCACACATGCCGGTACGACGCAGGGTGAGCTCTTACAGGAGCGCCGTGAAGCAGGGTTCATCACCACATTTTACGTTTGCTTGCACCCCGCTCGTCCTAATACATTCACGCGTTCTGTCCCTGCGGAAGCTGAATGGCTCGGGCTTTTTGCCGCCGCCAATCATTTGGATGGCTTCCTGCGCTGGGCGTACAATTCATGGAACAGAAATCCGCTCGCATGCACGGACTTTGTTCATTGGCCTTCCGGGGATTGCTTCCTCGTGTATCCCGGGAACCGGAGTTCCATCCGCTTTGAGCGTCTGCGCGATGGCGTGGAAGACTTCGAGAAGATTCAGATTCTGCGTGCCCGCGCGGGTGAGTCTGCACATGCAGCCGCTGCTGTGGCTGAGATGAACCGGCGTTTGGCTGAGATTTTTACCGTGGCTCGTAGTACAGGTACTTCCCATACTGAGGATGTTCTGCAGGCGCAGGAGATTATAGAGGAAACACGCCAAGCCCTCGATAGGGGCGAGTAAGAGCAGAAAATCAGCATAAGGCCCAATCTGCCAGCTGCTCCGGGAACAGGCAGTCCCGGCAGGAGTTGGTGGCGCAGAAGTCTGTATCTATCTGAAGCAGCGCTTGTTGGGCGTACATCATTGGCAGGAGGGAAAGGGCATCTTCGCGGTCTCCGAAGAGGTGGCGAGCTGTGGTCAGCACTTTCTGAGGAATGTTCCTGTTTTTCATGCTGAGGTAGGTCTGCCAAGCAAAGGGCGCTTCGTCCTGCACATAGACGTGGTTCACGAGGAAATCCTTCACACGCTCCTCGCCGATAAGCGCTACTTTAGCGGAAAGCTTTGCGGAAGGCAGGGAGCAGCGCTCATTCCAGTACGGGTGGCTGAGGGATGTGAGCTGGCGCGAAAGCTCTTTCGCATGCTCGGCTGTAAGGCGGTTCTTTATCGTGTTCCAGTGTGACGCTGCTAGAGCCAAGGCTGCCACGCGGCGGTGCGGGTGGTTAGCGGGGCGCAGCGGTGCATAGCGCCAAGGCAGGGAACGACCTTCACTCAGGGCAAATTCTTCTCTTCGGGACCACCAGCCATCCCATACGCGGCGGTGGTAATCTCGGGCATCGCCGTCAGTCTGCGCCGGTAGCATGGGAACCAGGAATCCGGCCGTGCCGAAAAGGATGCTTTCTGCCTGATTCCGGATGGCTTGCAGCGGAGCCCTGCGAGCGAGCAGCAGCATGGGCACTTTATTGATTTTGTAACCGAGCGTTTCCGCCAGAGCTTCGTACCAAGCTTGGTCGGTGCCGACAATTTCGGATTTCCGACGGAAAATGCGGCGCTTATTTTGAGCGCGGTAGGCGGCTGCAGCTTTAAGCAGAAGCTCAATTCCGCTGATGGGTAGGGAGGAAAGGGGCGTGCGACAGAAGCCCGCGCAGTCACGGGGCAGGGGCTTTCCGGCACCGGTAGCCGCGCGGAGTGTCTGCAGCGGAATGGGTAGAATGGGGATATCCCGGTGCTGTTCATTACGCGTGTACCAGCCGGCAGGTGGTGGTGCAAGTACCACATGAAGTATTACCTGATTGAAATTCGGATTGGCACCGTGCCCATGGCGTTCCCAGTCCTGCACGGTGGGGTCAATTTCGATGTCACCACGCATGCGTGCACCATCGATTTCAATTTCGGCGCGCAGGAAATCTGGGCCAACGCTGCGATTCCACTCGCCAAAGTCTAGTACACGCACCTTGCCGTGGCGCAGCGTATCGCCTTCCGAGCCTAGAAGGCCTGAGTGCCAGAGCGCCTGTACTTCCAATTCTGAGGGGCGCTCTATTTCGCTATCATCAGCCTCAGCGAGACCGAATCCGCAGTGCACTTGTTCCACAAGGCTGCGGTAAGCATCGGCCAGTCGCTGGCTGTCATTATTCATTAGGCGTTCTCCTCGCCCATGTCGATATGGCGCTGGAGGTCTTCTTCCAGCGTTTCACACACGTAACCGAATGTTTCGTCATTCTTCTTGCTCATGGCGCGCAGAGTGTTGTGAGCTTCCAGCACGTGGCGCGTGCGGTCAATCTCGCTCATCTCTTTGTGCTCATCTTCCACGGCTGCTTCCGTATCCTGTGCCAGAACGCTGCGGCGCTCTGTCAGTTCTTCTCGCCAGCTTGCATCAGGCGGGTCCAGCTCCAGCAGCATATCCAGCCCGAGGCTTTCCATGGCATCCAACGTGCGGCGGGTGGGGGAGGCCACCTGAACGCTGCCGCCTGCAGCCATGCATTTACGGGCAAGGCCGGCCAGAGTTCCCATGAAAGTGGAGTCCACGCCGGGGCAGACTTCTAAATCCACTACGATGGTACTTCCTCCGTTTTCCAGATATTTTTCAGCCAGCGTCTTGAGAGCCGGGCTGTTCACGAAACACCCGCGGCTCGCGCAGCGTATCCACAGGCAGTCGTGAAATTCGTGATAGGTGAGGGT
Organism: Akkermansia sp.; assembly: GCA_045652085.1. Lineage (GTDB taxonomy): Bacteria > Verrucomicrobiota > Verrucomicrobiia > Verrucomicrobiales > Akkermansiaceae > Akkermansia. Next base: position 116,288 of record JAZRTR010000029.1, on the reverse strand, counting down.
GGTAACTGACATGGGAAAAAATTAGTTGAGGTGGGGCTCGAGTTTAGCATAAGCATCCTTACCGAGCTGCTCAGGATTATCAGCCGGGCCGCGATGCGTGATGCGAATGGGCATGCCGTTGGGCATGAAGTAAATGGCTCGGAACATCATGAAGTCGCCATTGCAGGTGGCATAGCCGGCCACGGGTACGGAGCAGTCTGCCTGCAGGGCTGCCAAGAAGGCTCGCTCAGCTCTCACGCACAGGGAGCTTTCCACGTCATTCACGGGGGCTACGAGTTCACGGGTAGCAGCGTCATTAGCGCGGATTTCCAGCGCGATAGCACCCTGACAAAGCGCGGGCATGAAGGAATCCTTGCCCATATCCACGATGCTCAGTTGGTTGCCGTCAAAGGTAAGGGAATCACCGGTGTAGCCGAGGCGGTTCAGACCGGCGCGAGCCAGTACGATGCCGTCCATATCCGGGCTTTCGATGAGCTTGCGCAGGCGGGTCTGCACATTGCCGCGAATGGAAGTGGTGGTGGCGGTACCGCTCCAGTAAGTGCGCACCATCTGCTCACGGCGTACACTGCTGGTGCCGAGGGTAAGGCGCTTGGTGTTAGCACCTTTCTTGAGTATCAACGTATCCCAGATTTCTTCTCGCGGAAGAATGGCTGCCAGCTCAAAGCCTTCAGCCATTTGGCCGGGCATGTCTTTCAGGCTGTGCACAGCACAGTCAATCTCACCGGCTGCAAGAGCACGCTCAATGGCGGCTACGAATACTCCTTTATCCTGCGTACCTGCAGTTTTGTTCACGCAGCACAGGGGGATATCCGTATGCGCATCTCCATCAGTATGAATGATGACAATCTCTGTCTCCAGTTCCGGTGTGTGCGCCTTAAGCGCAGCCACTGCGAGCTCTGCCTGCTTGAGGGCCAGTTCACTGCCACGGGTGCCAATTCTGATGGTTCTACTCATGCCATACATTCTACCCTTTCCTTTGCTCTTCTGCAAGCAAAATCGGCATCCCTTTACGAAAAAATCTGCTACGTATAACAGGACACTACGTGCTGATAAAAATACACCGGGCTGATGCTCGCATCAACCCGGTGTGAAAGTGATGTTGTGGTGGCTTTACTTGGTCACCAAGCTGTGGCCGGTCATCTCAGCAGGCTGGGCGATGCCGAGCAGGCTGAGCAGAGTGGGGGAGATGTCAGCCAGAATGCCGTCCGTCATCTTCACCTCATCCTGATCGGGGCCGCAATAGATGAGGTCCACGAGGTTGGTGGTGTGAGCGGTGTTCGGGGAACCGTCCGGGTTCATCATGTTCTCGCAGTTACCGTGGTCTGCGCAGATGAGGCAGCAGCCGCCGAGCTCGAGAATCTTGGTAACGCTCTTCTCCAGAGCCTTGTCCACAGCCTCACAGGCGGTGATGCCGGCCTCAAGGTAACCGGTGTGGCCCACCATGTCCGGGTTGGCGAAGTTCATGATGGCGATGTCGTAGTTAGCGATAGCGTCCACGAACTTATCAGCCACCTCACCCACGCTCATCTGGGGCTTGAGGTCGTAGGTAGCCACCTCACGGGGGGAGGGAACAAGGATGCGGTCTTCGCCCTCGAACTGAGTCTCCACGCCGCCGTTGAAGAAGAAGGTCACGTGAGCGTACTTCTCAGTTTCAGCGATGCGCAGCTGCTTGAGGCCTGCTGCAGCGATAACCTCGCCAAGGATGTTGGTGAGCTGCTCCTGCTCGAACACTACCGGAGTGGGGTAGCAGGCTTCATACTCAGACATGGTGATGTAGTGCACGTGGGGGTGTACACCGCGGTCGAAGCCGTCGAAGTCATCATAGATGAAGGCGCGAGAGAGCTCGCGGGCGCGGTCAGCGCGGAAGTTGAAGAAGAACACCACGTCTTCATCACGCACACGCTGGGTGTCGCCCTCGCAGAAGATAGCGGGCTTGAGGAACTCGTCCGTCACGCCACCTTCGTAGCTCTTCTCAGCGTACTCGGCGGGAGTGCAGGAGCACAGCTCGCCCTTGCCCAGAACGATGGCGTCCCAACCGACCTGAACGCGGTCCCAGCGCTTATCGCGGTCCATTGCGTAGAAGCGGCCTACCACGGTAGCAATCTTGGCACCGTAAGGAGCCACGGCGTCCTGCAGCTGGCTGAGGAAACCGGCGCCGCTCTTGGGGTCGGTGTCGCGGCCGTCAGTGATAGCATGAATCATGATGTCCTTAACACCGGCCTCAGCGGCAATCTTCACCACGCCGATAAGGTGCTCGATGTGGGAGTGCACACCGCCGTCAGACACGAGGCCGAGAAGGTGCAGGCGAGTGCCGGCAGCCTTGGCAAAGGCTTCAGTGATAACAGGGTTCTTAGCGAGGGATCCATCATTGATGGCGTTGGTGATGCGGCAGAGGTCCTGGAAAACCACGCGGCCGGCACCCAGATTCAGGTGACCTACCTCGGAGTTACCCATCTGGCCGTCGGGAAGGCCGACATCCTGACCGCTGGCACCCAGCATGGAGTGCGGGCAGGTTGCCAGCAGCTTGTCAGTGAAAGGAGTATTGGCGAGCACGGTAGCGTCGCCCGTCTGCTTGGCGGCTTCCGGCCCCTGAGGGTTGCGGCCCCAGCCGTCACGAATAATCAGAACTACGGGTTTATTAGCCATGGGGCTATTATACCACTTGCGAGTGCGTTTGTGAAGTCAAAATGCTGTTCTTGCGTGCGAATTCTGCCATATCCGTGGTGAAGGCAGCCTTTGTGCTTGCGTGAGGGGATGAGCTGGGGTAGAATGCCGGGCATGAGCAAGCTGGATGATCTTTTCGCTTTTTTGAGTATTCCGAGTGTATCAGCCGTGGCCGAGTATGCCCCTGAGGTAGAACGTTGCGCTGATTTCCTTGTGTCCAAGTTGGCCTCTCTGGGCTTTGATGCCGTGAAACATATGACGGACATCCACCCCATCGTGGTGGCTCATAGTCCGAAAGTGGAGGGCGCTCCCACGGTACTGATTTATGGCCACTATGATGTGATGCCCGTTGATCCGCTGAATGAGTGGCACAGCGACCCCTTCAAACCCGAGGTGCGTGATGGCCGTGTGTATGCTCGCGGTGCTTCTGATGATAAGGGTGAGATTATGGCTCACATTCTGGGTGTTGAGGAAATCATTCGCAAGGATGGTGCTCTGCCTCTGAATGTTATTTTCCTGCTTGAAGGTGAAGAGGAGCGCGGCAGCACGAGCTTGTTTGAGTTTATGCAGAAGCCTGAGGCTAAAGAACTCCTTGCCTGTGACGTGATTGTGGTAAGTGATACCGGCATGGCAGCCCCGGATGTGCCTTCTCTTTCCTACGGCCTGAAGGGCCTGTGCTGCTTTGAGCTGGAAGTATCCGCTCCCAGCATGGACCTTCACTCCGGCGTGTTCGGCGGTGCTGTGGCAAATCCCATTACCACGCTGTGCGAGATGGTGGCTTCCACGCATGACGCAGATAACCACGTGACCGTGGAAGGCTTCTATGATGGCGTGAGCGATATCGCCGAGTGGGAGCGCGAGAGCTGGCGCCGTGTGCCCGGTATGAGCAATAATGAGCTGGCTGAGCTTACCGGTGTGCCTGAGCTGCGTACGGAAACCGGCTACACCGGCGCCGAGTGCGTGTATGCACGTCCCACCTTCGAGCTCAATGGTATTTCCGGTGGTTACGAAGGCGAGGGCTCCAAGACAGTTATCCCCACCAAGGCTCTGGCTAAGATGAGCTGCCGCCTTGTGCCCGGTCAGGACCCGGAGGATATTCTGGATAAGGTGGAGGCACACTTCCGCAAGGTGTGCCCCCCGAGCGTGCGTATGAAGTTCACCCGCCAGCATGGTGGTGAGGCTTACCTGAGCGACCCGCACTCTGCATGGGGTAAGGCTGCTCAGAAGGCTCTGGAGATGACCTTCGGCAATCCGCCCGTTCTGGTGCGTGAAGGTGGTTCCATTCCGATTATTGCAGAAGTCAGCAAGGTTCTTGGCAAGGATGCTATCTTCCTCGGTATGGACCTGCCGGATGCCCGCATTCACTCCCCGAACGAGAATATGCGCGTGGAGATTTTTGAAAAGGGTATCTGCATGGCTGAAAACCTGCTGCGCCTCATGGCTGCTGCTGAGTAAAATCTCATTCCGATTAGGACTATGAACGCCGTCGAGATTCAGGAGATACACAAAACTTTCCCCGGGCACTGGGGAAAAGGCGGGGTTTACGCCGTGAAGGGGGTAAGTCTCAGTATTCCGAAAGGCGGCGTATATGGCCTTATTGGCCCCAATGGCTCGGGTAAGAGCACTATCATGAAGGCTCTCGTGGGGTTGCTGGCTCCGGATGAAGGTAAATGCACCGTGTTCGGTAAGCCTGCAACTGCTGCAGAGAATCGCCGTGAGATTGGATTTCTTCCTGAGAACCCTTACTTCTATAAGTTCCTTACCGGTGAGGAAACGGTGCGCTTTTATGGGCGCCTTTGCGGACTTCGCGGCGCGGAACTTAAAGCTCGTACTCAGGAGCTTCTGGAGCTGGTAGGACTTACGGAAGCCGCTCATCGCCGCCTAGGCGGGTATTCCAAAGGCATGCTGCAGCGAATTGGCTTGGCTCAGGCTTTAGTGCAGAAGCCTCGCTTGCTTGTGCTGGATGAGCCCACGGCCGGTGTGGATCCTATCGGTTCACGGGCGATTCGTGATATTATTCTGAATATCAAAGAGCAGGGGGTAACAGTATTCCTTTGTTCTCATCTCTTGGAGCAGGTTCAGGAAATTTGTGACCGTGTGGGGATTCTTTATCGCGGCGTCATGATTGCGGAGGGAACCATGGAGGAGCTCACTCGCGATAATTCCCGCACTGAGCTCACCTTGCGCAATCCCTCGCCTGAACTTTTGCAGCAAATTCGAGCCATCGCCGGAGATGCTCTCTTCTCTGAGCAACCTGCCAGAAACTCACTTGAAAGCGTCTTCCTTCGTGGCATTCAGGCTAAATTGAAAGAGCAGGAAGAGAAGGCTAAGAGTAAGTAATCTGTTGGCCTCCTCTTACGTGTAGTCGGCTGTCGCTTGGGGGAGAACTTACTTTTTCCTGTAGCTGGCAAACTTTTGGCTCGCATTTCACCGCAGAATATGGCAAATTATCTGCCGACGAAGTATTTTCTCCACTCATGAGTGATTCCACCTCTCCCAAATACAAGCGTATCCTGCTCAAACTGAGCGGTGAGGCTCTGCGTGCACAGGGCAGCAAAGACAATATCTCCCCGGAAATCGTGGCTCGTATCGCCCGCGAGATTGCTGATGCCCAGAAGCAGGGCAATCTTCAGATTGCCATCGTAGTGGGTGGCGGCAACATCTGGCGCGGTGCTAAGGCCAGCGTGCGCGGCATGGATCGCCCCACGGCTGACTACGTGGGCATGCTTGCTACGGTGATGAATGCACTTTCCATCTGCTCCGCCGTGCAGGAGGCCGGTGTGCCTGCTCATGTGATGAGCGCCATTGAGATGAAGAATGTGGCTGAGCCCTATGTGCGTAACACAGCACGTGAGCTGCTGCGTGACGGGCAGGTGGTTGTGTTCGCCGCCGGTACCGGTAACCCCTTCTTCAGCACGGATACCGCTGCTGCTCTCCGCGCTTGCGAAATCAATGCCGAGGTCGTCATGAAGGCTACCTCCGTGGATGGCGTGTACAGCGCTGATCCTAAGACGGATCCCACCGCTACTCGTTTTGATCACATCTCTTACGAAGAGTGCATCTCTCGTGAGCTGAAGGTTATGGATCAGACCGCCTTCACTCTTTGCAAGGACAACAAGAAGCCCATTATGGTGTTTGATATGCACCAGCCCGGTAACATCACCCGCGCGCTCCTTGGTGAGCAGATTGGCTCCGTAATTAGCGAATAATTCTCATTAACTCATACAAATATCAATCATATGGACGAAGAAACACTCTTGCTCGAGACCGAGACCTCCATGGAGGAAGCCCTCGAGAACATGCTGACCAAGTTCGCCGGCGTTCGTACCGGTAAGGCTTCCCCCTCTCTCGTGGATAACATGGACATTTTCGTGTCCTCCTATGGCACGAGCATGAAGCTGAAGAGCCTTGCCGTGGTTTCCACCCCGGACGCTCGCTCCATTCTCATCCAGCCGTTTGACCCCAGCACGCTCAATGACATCAAGAAGGCTATCGCTGAGAGCAGCCTGAACATCACCCCCATCATTGATGCTCGCTCCGTTCGTCTTCCCATTCCTGAGCTCACCGGCGAGCGCCGTAAGGAGCTTTGCAAGCACGTGAAGTCCCTCTCCGAGGAAACTCGCGTTCGCATTCGTGGCGTGCGTAAGAATGGTATGGATGGTGTGAAGAAGCTTAAGGCTGACAACATCCTCACTGAAGACGGCGTGCGTCTTGCTGAAGACAAGGTGCAGAAGCTCACCGATAAGTACGTCAAGAAGGTTGACGAGCTGGTGGCTGCCAAGGAAAAGGAAATCATGACTGTTTAATCCCCCAACAAACTTATCACACACATGAGCAGCAATAACACGAACGTCCTGGCTCAGGGTATCGAAATCATCGGTACCATCACCTTCCACAATGATATGCACATTGATGGCAAGATTGATGGCGAAATCACTTCCGAGTCCGGTAAGGTCACCATCGGTGAGCTTGCTGACATCAAGGGTGACATCAAGGCCGGTGAGGTACACATTTACGGCCACGTGGACGGTAATGTGAACAGCGGCCGCTGCCACCTCAATGAGCGTGCCGTTGTGAATGGCGATATCACCACCACAGTTCTTTCCATGGTCGAAGGCGCTCGCCTCTCCGGCCGTGCTCAGATTGGTTAAGATTTTTCCAATTTCAGACAAAGAGGCAGGATTTTACGAAATCTTGCCTCTTTTTTTTTATTTACTCTGAGCGGGTGGGCCCGGAATCTTGCTCTTCAGTTTGGCTTTGAGGGGAGCACTTCCTGCTCTTTGCTGCGCAATCTTGTGCTTGTCTGCATATTTCCTCAGCTTCTGCTCGGAGTTTACAGAAGTGGGCTTTTGCCTTTTCCTTTATATTGAGCCCTTTGGCCAGCCCTTTCACGGCCAGTTGATGAGCGGACGGACAAACAGAAGCAAGTCGTGTGAAGCTGGCGGCTACCACGCCGCCTATCAGTAGCAATAATCCTGTTTTCATTTGTAGGAATGTGGGTTGTTGAGATGGCTATGGTAAACCAAGTGCCGTCCGTAGTCAATTGATATAGCTAGTGGTTATCGGGTCGGTTGCTCCTTGTCTATGGTGCGATTTATATTTATAATGATATGAATCAGCGCAAAGGAAATTCTTTTGTAAGGAAGAATCTGTTTGACGCTAGAGTCATAGTGGGGTATGCTGAGCGCATGGCAAAGAATAAGAAGAACGCGATTGAGGATTATCTGAACAAGCTGTACACGGCAGGGATGATGGGGGATGAGGATGCTCAGTTAGAGCTGGCCCATTTTTATGTGACGGAGACGAGCGCTCCCATGCCGGATGAGGCGAAGGTATGGCTGACACAGCTGGCAGAGAAGGGGAATGACCAGGCCCGGCGCTGTTATTTTTCGTGGGCCATGAGCGGAGATGAGGGGAATTTTGATTGGAAGCAGCTGGAGCAGTGGGCTCTGCAAATGGTGGAAACAACGCCGGACTCCGCATACTGCATGCTGGGTATGCTTTATGAACCGAACTTGCCGGGATTTGATGATGCCAAGGTGGCGGAGTCTCATTATCGAAAGGCGGTGGAGCTCGGGAATGCCGGCTGTGGCTTTTATTTGGCCCGCGTGATTCTGGGTGCGGCGGAGGATGATACCAAAGTGGATTACGAGGAAATCCGCCGTCTGCTTGAGGCTGCCGTGGAGGTAAATGCGACAGCTCCGGTGTATGATATGCTTGGCTCCGTGTGTGAGTGGTTGGGGGATGAGGAAGCTGCCGCAAAATGCTTCCAGAAAGTACACCGCTTGGATCCTGATGATGCAGAGTGTTGCCTGAGTCTGGCTTATCTATATGCCCGCGGTGGTGGTGTGCGCCAGAATGATGAGATTGCTCTTCGCTATTTCCAGAAGGCCGCAAATTTAGGTAACCCCGTTGGAACATACATGGTAGGCGCTTATTATTATGAGGGACTGGGCGCCCGCCGTAATGCCAAACGTGCAGTGGATTACATGCAGCGCGCGTTGGATTTGGGTATGGTAGAGGCTTTATACGTGCTCGGTTCCTGTTATATGAATGGGGATGGTGTTCGCGCAGATGTAGATACTGCTCTGGATTACTGGGAGGAGGGCGCGGATGAGAAAATGGCTGATTGCTGCGCTGCTCTCGCTACTTATTATCTCGAAGATACAGAGGCTGAGGTTGATATTCCCCAGATAGAGGCTTTGCTGGCTACTGCTCGTGAGAATCTGCAGCCGGATGATATGCCGACAGCGGAAGCCATTGAGCATGCTCAGGCTCTCTTAGATGCCAGAAAGGGAGAACCCACGGTAGGCGGCGAGTAAAATGCGCGGGCGGACGCAGTTTTACCTTTATCTCTGCCAAAAAAGTAGGTAAAATGCGGCCATGAAGAATGAGAGCCCGGTCGCGAGTATCCGCATACGTGGTGCAAAAGAGCATAACCTGAAGGATATCAATGTGGATATCCCCCTCGGTGGCGTTACCGTAGTGACAGGGCCGAGTGGCAGTGGTAAGACCTCTCTGGCAATGAGTACCCTCTATGCAGAGGGGCAGCGGCGCTATGTGGAAACCTTCTCGCCGTATGTGCGCCAGTTCATGGACCGCATGGATCGCCCGAACGTGGAGGCGGTGGAGAATGTGCCGCCGGCCATTGCCCTCGGTCAGCGAAATTCCGTGAAGAATTCACGCTCCACCGTGGGCACCATGACGGGTATCAACGAGTACCTGAAGCTTATTTTCTCGCGCCTAGCTATCGGGCGTGATTCTGAGGGGCGTGTGGTTCGTCCGGCTACGCCGCAGGGAGTGGCCGCTCAGCTTCTTGCTGAAAGCGAGGGGCAGGAGGTGCTGGTGTGTTTTGCCGTGCGGCCTGTGGGAACTTTTGAAGAGATGGTGCAGGCTCTGCAGGGGCAGGGATATCTGCGAGCTTTTGTGGGGGGCGAGGTGCTGAGGCTGGATAGCGCTACTGAGGAGGAGCTGGGTAAGGAACGCTGGCTCGTGGTGCAGGACCGCGTGAAACTGCGCAGCGAAAGTGTGCCACGCCTTACGGAAGCTGTTGAAACCGCTCTGCGCTTGGGGCAGGATGTGGCATATACCGCCCTGCGAACAGAGGCCGGTTGGGGGGCGCTGCGCGAGTTCCGTAGTGATTGGTATCCGCTGGCAGAGCCGCGTCCCGGCCTGTTCAGCGGTAATTCTCCCCTTGGCGCTTGCCCGGCTTGCAAGGGCTACGGGAGAGCTATTACCTATGATTACAATCGTGGCATCTTTCCCGACCTCAGCATTGCGGACGGTGCCTTGAAGATGCTTTCCTCGCAAACTCTTTCCCTTTGCTACAGCGATTTTCTCCGCGCGAACAAGCGCCACAAAGCCGTGCGTATGCATGTGCCATGGCAGAGGCTTTCCCAGAAAGAAAAGGATTGGGTGCTCTATGGTAACTGCGGTGAGCTGGACCCCTATACCGCTTCTGACCACGACCTTTGGTACGGCTACAAGGGAATCTTTGACGACATGGAGAAGCATGCGCACAAGATGACGGTGCGTGTTTTCCTCTCCTTTTACCGCGTGTATAGTGTATGCCCGGAGTGCCACGGTGGACGCCTGAGGCCTGAAGCTCTGGCATTTACCATAGGCGGATTGACGGTGCCGCAGGTGATGGCCCTTCCTATGGCTGAGTTCCTGCCATGGCTGGATGAGCATGTGCTGCCGGCCACGGGGGATGACCGTTCATTGGCGCAGGGCGTGCGCGAGCTTCGCAGCCGCGTGGCGTATCTGTGTGAAGTGGGGCTGGGTTATATTGCCTCCAATCGTCTCACCCGTTCACTTTCCGGTGGCGAGATTGAGCGCGTCAGCCTGACAGCTTGCTTGGGCGCGGCTCTTACGGAAACTCTCTTCGTGTTGGATGAACCGACCGTTGGCTTGCACTCCCGTGATACGGCCCGCCTGATTGCCTCTATGCGCCGCCTTGCGGAGCGTGGCAATACGCTGGTGGTGGTAGAGCATGAGGAAGCAGTTATGCGTGCGGCGGATTATCTTGTGGATATGGGGCCGGCCAGCGGCATTGCCGGCGGTGAGGTGGTGTATTCCGGTGCACCTGCCGGTATTACGGAGGCGCCGGAATCTCTTACGGGGCAGTATCTGAGCCGTAAGCGGCAGATTGCTATTCCCGCCCGCCGAAGGAAAGAAAAAGGGAAGATATCCATCCGCGGCGCGGAGTGCCATAACCTCCATGATTTTAACGTGGATATCCCGTTGGGTGTTTATACCTGTCTCACCGGTGTGAGCGGCAGTGGTAAGAGCTCGCTTGCCTGTCAGGTGCTGTATGGTTCTGTGCATCCTTCAGCGCTGGATGATGAGGATGAGGTGAACGTGGGCACCATTAAGGGGCTGGAAAAAGTGAAGGACGTGCTGCTGGTGGACCAAAGCCCCATTGTGCGTACTCCTCGCTCCACACCGGCGGTGTACATCGGCGTGTTTGAGGATATACGTGCTTTGTTCGTGGCAGAACCCGCGGCGCAGGCCAGAGGGTTGAAGCCTGGCTACTTCTCCTTCAACAGCGGAGATGGCCGCTGCCCTCGCTGTTCCGGGCTAGGGCAGGAAAAGGTGGAGATGCAGTTCCTTTCAGATATTTTTGTTCCCTGCGCACTTTGCCATGGTACCCGCTATACGGAACAGGCTCTTACCATCACCCTGCTGGGCTACAACATGGCTGAGCTGCTGGCGATGGATATCCGCAGCGCTCAGCGTCTTTTCTCCCGTGAGAAGAATGCGCGTGCATGCCGCATCGCTGAGCGCCTGCAGGTGCTGGTGGATGTAGGCCTTGGCCACCTCGGCCTTGGTCAGCCGCTGAACACTCTCTCCGGTGGTGAGAATCAACGCCTGAAACTCGCCCATATTCTCGTGGATACCCTTACAGGTGAAGCCAAGGAGAAAGGCAGTCTGCTCATACTGGATGAGCCGGGAACTGGGCTTCATTTCAGTGATATTGAGGTGCTGCTGCGTGTCTTTGACCGCTTGGTGGAGCAGGGGAATACCTTGCTGGTTATCGAGCATAATCTGGAGCTCATTAAGTGCGCAGATTATATCATTGACCTCGGCCCGGAAGGCGGAACAGGCGGTGGCCTCATTGTGGCACAGGGAACGCCTGAGGAAGTGGCGGCTTGTGGCGCCGGTTTCACCAGCGGTTATCTCGCTCAGGCCTTACATGGCGAAGGTGAGACATTCTCCTCTCCCGCTGCGGACGATGTGGATGTGGCAATGCCCCGTGGCGTGATAGCCTTGCGCGGTGCTCGCCACCACCAGCTGAAGAATATCGATGTGGATATCCCCCGCAATGAAATGACCGTGGTGACAGGGCTTTCCGGTAGCGGTAAAAGTACGCTTGCGTTCGATATCATCTTCGCGGAGGGGCAGAAGCGTTTCATGGACGTGATGAGTCCCTATGCACGCCAGTTCACGGAGCAGATGGAGACACCGGATATTGACCGCCTGATGGGGCTTCCGCCTACGGTGGCTATTGAGCAGAATCGCTCCCGAGGCGGTAGTAAGTCCACAGTAGGCACGGTGACGGAAATATGGCAGTTCCTGCGCTTGCTGTACGCTAAGCTTGGCCAGCCTCACTGCCCGCGCTGCCATGTGCCGGTGGGGCGCCGCCTTCCGGAAGAAATCCGCGCACTTGTGATGGCGGAAATTGAAAAGCGCCCGGACTCGCTCCTGATTGCAGCTCCTGTGGTGCGCAACCGCAAGGGACATTATGCGGACCTTGCCCGCTGGGCTGCCAAAAAGAAGTATCCTTACATGATAGCGGATGGTCGCTTGTGCCGCCCGGATGAGTTTACGCCGCTGGACCGCTACTCTAACCATGATGTGGACATCGTACTGGCGGAAATTCGCGTGCGAGGGAATTACATCACTTTGAATGGCTGGGACTGTGACTTTGCATCCCTGCAGGAGACTGTGGGGCGGGCGCTGGAGATGGGTGACGGTTTCCTGCGGCTGGTGCAGGGAACGAAGAGCCAGCTGTTGGGCACGCGCTTATCATGCCCGCAGTGCGGGGAGAGCTATGCAGAGCCGGAGCCTTCTACCTTCTCCTTCAATTCGCCGCGTGGCTGGTGCCCGGTATGCGCGGGCCATGGACGTGTGGCAGAGGTGGGCGGCAGCAAGCGAGATGACGACAAGCTCAGTGAGCTGGAGCGTGAGCTACGCTATGACCGTGAGGTGGAAAAGGCCTCTGCAAAGGAAAATATCAGCCGTCCCTGTCCCGCTTGTCAGGGCCAGCGTCTGAATGAGTTTGCCCTTGGCGTGACTCTTTTCGGACGGAATATCGCTGAGGTGGGCCGATTGGATGCCGTGAGAGCTCTTGAGCTGGTGAAAAGCTGGCATTTCGAGGGGCGTGAATCTGAAATCGCGCGTAACGTGGTGGCTGAAATTGTCCCGCGACTGCGCTTCTTACAGCAGGTGGGGCTGGGGTATCTTTCTCTGGACCGCTCTGCTACCACGCTTTCCGGCGGCGAGACGCAGCGCATTCGTCTGGCGGCACAGCTTGGCTCAGAGCTGCGCGGGGTGTTGTATGTGCTGGATGAACCGACCATTGGTCTGCATCCGCGTGACAATGAGCTGCTGCTCTCCACGCTGGGCGAGTTGAAGAAGCGGGGGAATACTCTGCTTGTGGTGGAGCATGATGAGGATACCATGCGCTGTGCGGACCATATCATTGACCTTGGCCCTGGTGCCGGTGTGCATGGTGGCGAAATTGTGGCAGAGGGCTCTTTCGCTGAGGTGGCGGCTAACCCGGAATCCGTCACGGGGCGTGCGCTTGCAGAGCAGAAACGCCACCCTTACTGCGGCAAGTGGCTTCCTGTGAAGGATGCTGAGTGGCTGGAGCTTACCGGCTGCTGCCTGCATAACCTCAAAAATGTGAAGCTGCGCATTCCCCGCGCTCGCTTTACGGTGGTAACTGGTTCTTCCGGCGCGGGCAAGACCTCCCTTATCACCGGTACGCTCGCACCTGCCGTGCAGCATGCCCTTGGTGGCGCAGTCAGTCCGGAAGTGCGTGCTCTGTGGAAGACTTCTCGCGGGTTGGATTCCGTGCGTGCCCTGTATCGGGTGGACCAGTCGCCCCTTGGTAAGACGCCGCGTTCTACTCCGGCTACCTACATCGGGATTTTTGATGAGATTCGCAAGCTTTTCGCGCAGAGCGCGGATGCTCGCCGCCTTGGCTTTGATGCCGGGCGCTTCTCGTTCAACACGGCTGCCGGCCATTGCGAAAGCTGTAAGGGAACGGGCTATCAGCGGCAAGAGATGGACTTCCTGCCGCCATGTAATGTGCTCTGCGAGACCTGCCGCGGTGCTCGATACAATTCCCGCACCCTGCAGGTGCGCTATAAAGGGAAGACGATTGCTGAGGTGCTGGACATGAACATGGAAGAAGCCGCGGAGTTCTTTGCGGGGCAGCCTCGCTTGGCGGACCCGCTGAAGCTGCTTTGCGAGACGGGGCTGGGCTACCTCACGCTTGGACAGGCAAGTAACACGCTTTCCGGTGGTGAAGCCCAGCGCATCAAGCTTGTGGCTGAGCTCATTAAGGGTCGCCGTGCCGCACTTTCTGCCATTCGCCGAGGCAAGGCCCTGCCGCAGGACCTCTATCTCATCGAGGAGCCGACTATTGGCTTGCATCCGCATGATGTGCGCTTGCTGGTAGGTGTACTGCGCCGCCTTGTGGAGATGGGTAACACCGTTGTGGTCATCGAGCATAATCTGGAGCTGATATGCGAGGCTGACTATGTGATTGACGTGGGCCCCGGTGCCGGTGATGAGGGTGGAACTATCGTGGCTGAAGGTACTGTGAAGCAGGTGGCTCGTCATAAGCAGAGCATTACTGCGCCCTTCATTCGCGCTGAGTTGGAAAAATAGAGCTTGAATTAGTGCCGCCTAATCGTTAGACTGACATTCATGAATACAGCAGAGTGGATTTCAGCAGTTTTCAGCCCTACCGGTGGCTGTGAGAAAGTGGCAGCCGCTGTGACTGCCGGCCTGAGTGTGCGCAAGGTGGACCTTTGTGCCGCAGTACCTGAGGAAAGTGTGCAGGTGCCGCTGCTGGCGGTGGTGCCCGTGTACGGCGGGCGAGTGCCGGAGGTGGCTCTGGAGCGCCTTCGTGCGCTTAAGGGGAATGGAGGCCCGGCCATCGCCGTGGTGGTGTATGGCAATCGTGCCTATGAGGACGCCTTGCTGGAACTTCATACGGAGCTCACGGCTAATGGATACAAGGTTATAGCTGCCGCCGCCTTCATCGCGGAGCATTCCATTGTGCGCAGCATCGCGGCTGGTCGTCCGAATGTTGCTGATTGTGAGGCTGCTGCCGGGTTTGCCCGTTCTGTGGTGTCCAAGCTGGCCGCAGGGGATATGAGCGTTGTCTGTGTTCCTGGTAACATGCCGTACCGTGACCGCCCGCAAATGCCGGTTGTTCCGCTTACTCTGGATAGCTGCCGTGGCTGTGGACGCTGCGCACGCTTGTGCCCTGTGGGTGCCATTCCGGCCAATGCTCCGCATACGACGGATGCCGCCAAGTGCATACTTTGCATGCGCTGTGTGGCGGTATGCTTCCGCCGTTCTCGCTTGATGCCTCCTCCTGCGCTGGAGGGGATGACTCAGCGTCTGAAGATGGTGGCATCCGAGCCCAAACAGCCCGAGATTTTCATCTGAGGCTGCGAGAGAGAGTCCAATTGATAGGAAAGCCTGTGCACGCTGAGGTGCTCAGGCTTTCAACATTTCCAGGATGCGGTTTGCGCGGTTGCGCTTGATGGGATTCCAGATGTAGAGCAGTTCATTGCTGATGTACTCCGCCGCTGTATCTCCCCGGCTGCTGCGCAAGGAGGCATTCGCCCCATGGGCCAACAGCAGTTCCACTAGCTCAGGGGCAAGCGCTTGCACAGCGCACATGAGCACGGTGTTTCCTTCGTTGTTCTCTGCTGCATTCACTTCCGCTCCGGCGGCGATTAGCTCGCGGGCGATATCCAAATGATTGCCGGTGGCGGCATCATGCAGCGCCGTGGCGCCGCTGCGAGCACAGGTGTGGTTCACTTTTGCGCCGGCTGCAAGCAGGGCTTTCACAATGGGCAGGCTGTCCGCGCAGACGGCGGCCATCAGCGGGGTATAGCCGTGAATATCGGCACAGTTCACTTCCGCTCCGGCGGCCAGCAGCTGCAGCGCCATTTCCTCACGCCCTTCGACTGCTGCCACAAGAAGAGCAGGCTCTTCATCTTCACCGTAGCATTCATTTGCATCTGCGCCGGTGCTCAGCAGGTTTTTCAGGCTCTCCACATTACCGGTGGTGATGGCACGGAAGAGCGGTGTGCCGGTCTGAAAGGCTTCATTGTCCATGTACTCGGCAGCATACAGACAGAATAAGGCGATGTCAAGCCGCATGTCTGACAGAGTAAGGCATTGCGTAGCGGGCTACTCTGTGCTATAATCGCGCCGTTATGTCAAATACATCTCTTACTCCGGAACTTGTTAAGATTACTTCCGAGCTGGCCAACGCCTTCGCTCAGAGTCAGAAGGTCGTTTCCGCCCGGGCCCGTATCGGTCTTTTTTACCAGAACCCCGAGGCTACTGATCTCTTCCGCAAGGTGAATGAGTATGGCGAGAAGCTGCGCAATAAGCACATGGAGGGTATGCCCCCCTCGGATGAGGAAATCGCTACCTTTGATGGCCTGCGTCAGGATGTGATTGACAACCCCATCTGCAAGGGCTTTCTTGAGGCTCGTCAGGAGCTGGATGAACTCCTTTCCACGGTGAATCAGTACCTCTGCATTGCTATCGAGAAGGGCTGCGCTCCCACGGATGAGGAGGTGGCTGACTCCATGAATCAGCAGGTAAGCTGCTCTTGCGGCGGTGGCTGTAGCGGCAATTGCGATGATTGCGACAGCGATTGTAAGAACCACGGTGGCGAGCATGAGTGCTGCGGTGGTCATGGCGACGGTGAATGCTGCGGCGGTCATGGTGATGGTGAGTGCTGTGGCGGCCACGGCGAAGGCCATGAGTGCAAGTGCGGCAAGCACTAATTTCGCTTTCTTGTATTTTATTTGTTCGCCCCTGCTTCCATCATCGGAGCAGGGGCGTTTTTTATTCTGAATCGATTGACTTTTGGTGCCGATGTGGTAAAATATCTGCGTGAAGGTTCTTGCTCCCATCCTGCTGATATTAGGCACCCTGTATACGTTTTACATGGCGTCTTGGTACATCTGGCAGAGTGCATACTGGGCCTCTGCGCGAAAAGTTGAGGCAGCTTGCTATTGCGAGGCGAAGTTCTGGATATTTGCGGCATGCCTTGCTGTGAGCCTGCTGTGCTGGGTGTGGTATGGCATTACGTTGTGGCGGAAAAAGGGGTATGGAACTCTTGTCGGTGTGTATGTCGCTGTGTGTGGATTATTGTATGCAGGCGGGATTCTGTGGCTAAATTGGTGATTAGTCGCTTAAAATGTGAGATTTTGCTTGCATTTTAAGGCATTTTGGTGCATAACGCTGCCCAGTTATGACGGAAGAACGCGCGCGCAAGCCCTCCTGGCTGAAGGTAAAGCTGCCCAAGGGGCAGGCTTTTAAGCATGTAAATAATCTGGTGAAGGGAAATTCCCTTGTCACCGTGTGCGAGGAGGCTATGTGCCCGAACCGTGGTGAATGCTGGAGCCATGGCACGGCCACATTCATGGCCTGTGGTGATGTTTGCACCCGCGCCTGCGGTTTCTGCGCCACTCGCACCGCTAAGCCCAAGCCTTTGGATCCGGAGGAACCCGCCAAGATTGCGGACGCTGTGAGCCGTATGAACCTTTCCCACTCTGTGGTGACGATGGTGACTCGCGATGACCTGAAGGATGGCGCCGCTGCTCACATGGCAGCCATCATCCGCGAGATTCGAAAGAGCAGCCCTCAGACCGTCATCGAGGTGCTTACCTCTGATTTCAATGGCAACGAGGAGGCCTTGGCCATGGTCATGGATGCACGCCCCCACATTTTCAACCACAATCTTGAGACGGTGGAGCGCCTTTCTCCTGTGGTACGCTTCCGCGCCCGTTACCGTAAATCTCTTCACATGCTCCAGCGTGCTCTGGAGATGGCTCCCGGCATGGTGGTGACTAAGAGCGGCATTATGCTCGGTCTCGGTGAGACCTGCGAAGAAATTGAGCAGACGATGGATGACCTTCGTGCTCATGGTGTAACAGTGCTGACGATGGGGCAGTATCTGCGTCCGTCTGCCCGCCACCTGCCGGTAATTGATTACATTCGTCCGGAGGTGTTTGATGAGCTTCGTGAGGTGGCTCTGAGCAAGGGCTTCCGCCATGTGGCCAGCGGCCCGCTTATTCGTTCCTCGCACCATGATGCTAACTTCCGTCCGGAGCTGGACATCATGGAGGCCATCACGGCGGATCTCCGCGCCCGCGGTGAACTGAGCTAAGGCACCCCATTCTGCTTGACACTGCGCAAGAAAGCCGCTAAAATCACCGTAACACGCATCTTTCATACCACATTTTATGGCTACTGAGACAATGACCGACGCCGAGGTTTCGCTGAATGCCCTGTATGGCTGCGATACCTTCGGGATTAAAACGATGGAGAAATACCTCTCCAAAAGCGCGTTTAAAAAGATGATGCATACCGTCCAGAAGGGCGGCAAGCTTGATATCGGTATCGCTGATGAAGTAGCACAAGCCATGAAAGTGTGGGCTCTGAGCAAGGGCGCCACCCATTATACGCACTGGTTCCAGCCGCTGACTGATGCTACCGCTGAAAAGCATGATTCCTTCGTGGAGCCGGATGGCAAGGGCGGCATGATTTGCGAGTTTACCGGCAAGAATCTCATTCAGGCTGAGCCGGATGCCTCTAGCTTCCCCAGTGGCGGTATTCGCGCTACGTTCGAGGCTCGCGGCTATACCGCATGGGACCCCACCAGCCCCGCTTTCATTAAGCGCACGGAGAATACGGTGACGCTTTGCATTCCCACCGCATTCTGCAGTTACACCGGTGAGGCTCTGGATAAGAAGACTCCGCTGCTGCGCTCTATGGCTGCTGTGGCACACCAGACCACCCGCGTGCTGAATTGCTTCGGCATTGAGCCCAGCTATGTGGTGAGCAATCTCGGCGCTGAGCAGGAGTACTTCCTCATTGACCGTGACCTTTACCTGCAGCGCATGGACCTCATCGAGACCGGGCGCACACTTTTCGGCTGCCTGCCGCCCAAGCACCAGCAGATGGAGGACCACTACTTCGGTTCCATTAAGGAGCGTGTGCTTGAGTTCATGATGAGCGTGGATCGAGCTCTGTGGGCTCTCGGCGTGCCGGCTAAGACCCGCCATAATGAGGCTGCTCCCGGTCAGTTTGAAATTTGCCCCCTCTTTGAGCCCTGTAATGTGGCTGTAGACCATAACGTCATGATTATGGACATCCTGCAGAGGCAGGCTCTCAAGTATAATCTTGTGTGCCTTCTGCATGAGAAGCCCTACGCCAGCGTGAATGGTTCCGGTAAGCACAACAACTGGTCTCTTTCCACTCCGGAGCTGGGCTCGCTCTTCTCCCCGGGCAAGACTCCGCACAGCAATCTGCTTTTCCTGACTTTCCTTTCTGCTGTTATCATGGGTGTGGATAAGCATGCCGACCTTCTGCGTGCTTCCATAGCCAAGGCCGGTAATGACCCCCGCCTCGGTGCTGCGGAGGCTCCCCCCGCCATTATCTCCATCTTCCTGGGTGACCAGCTCACTGATATCATTGAGCAGATTAAGGCCGGTGGCGCTAATTCCTCTGCCACTAAGACCACCATGGAGCTGGGTGTGGATGTGCTGCCTGAGCTGCCCAAGGATACGACGGACCGCAACCGCACCTCTCCCTTCGCCTTCACGGGTAACAAGTTCGAGTTCCGTGCCGTTGGCTCCTCGCAGACTTGTGCATGGCCCATGGCTGTGCTTAATACCATCATGGCTGAGGCGCTGGATATCGTGGCTACCCGCTTGGAGCCGGTTGCCGGTACTCCTGAGTTTAAGAATGCCGTGCGTGAGCTTATTAAAGAACTCGTCACGAACCATGATAGGGTTATCTTCAATGGAAACGGCTATTCTGATGAGTGGGTGGCTGAGGCTGAGCAGCGTGGTCTGCCCCATATTAAGTCCACTCCTGAAGCTTTGGATGTGCTGGCTCGCCCCGATACTATCTCTCTCATGGAGAAGTATGGCGTGCTGAACCGCTCCGAGCTGTTGGCCCGCCGCGAAATTCAGATTGAGAACTTTGAGAAGCTTATCGACATCGAGGCCAAGACCTGCCTGAACATGCTCCGCACCATCTATCTGCCCGCTGTGGCTAGGCAGATGACGGAGATCTGTGGCACCATTTGCGCCATTCAGGCCTCTGGTATTTCCGCCGGTATGAAAGCTGCCCGTGCTAAGGCCGGGGAAGTGGGCTCTCTGTACGATGAACTCGTGCCCCGCGTGGACGCTCTGGAGGATGCTATCAGCTGTGGCGAGCCCATGGCTATGCGTGCTGCCATGGAGGATGCTCGCCTCACGGTGGATGCTCTGGAAGCTATTCTGGCTGCTGACCTCTGGCCTGTGCCCACATACGCTCAGATGCTTAATATCCACAGCAAGTAAGATTCTGTTTGTTTTCTACAGCGTCGTGAAAAAGGTGATTAAGACCTTTTTACGGCGCTTTTTTGTATAGAAAAAGACAAAAGTGTGTCATAATGGGCGTTTGGGGGGTTGACGTCTTTCTATATTAGGCTATACTTCACTCGCGTTTTTGTCAAACTCTTGACAAAATACGTATAGGGTGGATTATCGCTCAGTATCTCAGATTTCATCATGTCTACACCAAAAAAGAAAACGGAGACCACAGAATCAAAAGCTGCCAAGCCCAAGGCGGAGAAGAAAACTTCAGCCAAGTCTGCGGCTAAGCCCGCTGCCAAGGCTGAGGCTAAACCCGTGGCTAAGGCATCTGCCAAGCCCGCCGCCAAGGCTGAGGCTAAGCCCGTGGCTAAGGCATCTGCTAAGCCTGCTGCTAAGGCATCTGCTAAGCCCGCCGCCAAGGCTGAGGCCAAGCCTGCTGCTAAGGCATCTGCTAAGCCCGCTGCTAAAGCTGAGGCTAAGGCTGCGGCTAAGCCCGCTGCTAAGGCTGAGGCCAAACCTGCTGCAAAGGTATCTGCCAAGCCTGCTGCAAAGACTTCTGCAAAATCTGCGTCCAAACCCGCGGCAACTGAAAAAGCACCGGCCAAGCCTGCCGCTAAAAAAGCAGTAAAGGCTCCCGCTAAGGAGGCTGTTGTTGCTTCGGATGTTGAAGAGAAATTGGTTGAAGCTCCTGAAGTGGAGGCCCCGGCTGCGCCGGCTCCTGAGCAGAAGGTTACTCCTGCGCCGAGTCCCCGCAAAGCAAAAACATCTGCCAAATCCTCTGCTTCCGGTAAGAAGTCTGGCGGAAAGAAAACCCCTGAGAGTGTCGAAACTGAGGTTTCTGAGGATGCTGTGGATTTTGTTGCTACTGATATCGAGGAGGATATCGATGATGCTGTACTTGATGAGGAGCCGGTTGTTGATATTGACGCGGAGCCTGCCGCTCCCCGAAAGACATCAGGTTCCCGACGCAAGAGCTCATATACTCCGCCCAGAATTACTTCCAAGGAATTGCAGGAGTTTTTCCCTGATGATATCACCCTGAAGACTGCATTCAAGAACCTTCTTGCCATTGCCAAGAAGAATAATGGCTATGTGACGGATGATGATATCTTCTCATCTCTGCCGATGGAAGGCTATGAGGAGCAGGATACTGAGCGCCTCTTTGAGCGTCTCCACTCTATTGGTGTAGAGGTACGTGATGAATCTGCTACGATTGCTCCCATTTCACTGGCTGATTTGAAGGGCTCAAAGGGCAAGAGTGTAAGGCTTGTGGATACTCCTGTTGTGCAGGAGAAGGTGAGACAGCTTATTGTTCTTGCTACGGAGCAGGGGTATCTCACTTATGATGACATCAATGATGTGCTGCCCAATGATATGATTAATCCCGCAGACCATGAGGAAATTATGGAGCGTTTGCGTGGTATGAACTTTGATATCATTGACGCCTCTGATGTGGATAATTATAGTGAGCGTCAGCGTCTCGTGGAGTCCGGAGAAGAGGACGAAAACGAAAAGATGGAGGCTAAACTGGATATTCTTGATGACCCCGTACGCATGTACCTGAAGCAGATGGGGCAGAAGGATTTGCTCAAGCGTGAGCAGGAGGTAAGCCTCTCCATTCGTATTGACCGCGCTGAAAATGACCTGCAGAATCGTCTGCATAAGTTTGGACTTGTGTCCATGCTTTATCTTGAAACGGCTCAGAGAATCCTTCAGAATAAGGAGCGCTTTGATCGTGTGGTGGCTGATAAAAATATTGACCATCGTGAACAGTATTTCAAGGAGATTCAGCCTCTTATTAATAAGATTTACGATTTGCATGACGAGGCTCAGGCTGCTTACAACAATCTTCGCAGGGCCCGCCGTCGTAACAAGGGGGTGGATGCCGCCGAGAAGACATTCCAGAGTCTTTTGGAGACACTTGATGCGCTTTACCGCAAGTTCAGCTTTAAGGGTAAGGTGTATGAGGATTTTGTGGCTCGCCTGCGCGATGTTCGCCAGCGTGTCATGAAGCTGCGCCGCCAGTATGAAGGTGATCATGACAATAAGGAATACAAGGATGTGATTACTGAGATTGAGGTTCAGCTCTGGATGCCTGTGGATGAGTTCCTTGAAAATTACAAGGCAATGAAGGAATCCATGAAGGAGGCTAAGTCTGCTAAGCGTGAGATGATTGAGGCTAACCTTCGTCTGGTAATTTCTATCGCTAAGAAGTATACGAACCGAGGCTTGGCTTTCTTGGATCTTATTCAGGAGGGTAATATGGGTCTGATGAAAGCTGTGGAGAAGTTCGAGTACCGCAGAGGGTATAAGTTCTCCACGTACGCTACATGGTGGATTCGTCAGGCTATCACTCGCTCGATTGCAGATCAGGCTCGTACGATTCGCATTCCCGTGCATATGATTGAAACCATTAATAAGCTTATGCGCGTTCAGAAGAAGCTCGTGCAGGATTTAGGGCGAGAGCCCTCTCCTGAGGAAATCGCTGTTGAAAGCGGTATGCAGGTGGAGCGTGTACGCAGTGTGCTGAAGATGGCTCAGCAGCCCATATCTATGCAGCAGCCCGTGGGTGACTCTGATGATACCTCGTTTGGTGACTTCTTGGAGGATAAGAGCGCGGAGAATCCTATGGATGGTGCGGCGTTCAATTCTCTGCGAGAGAAGCTTTCCGGCGTGCTCAATACGCTTAATGAGCGTGAGCGTGCTGTTATTGAGCAGCGCTTCGGTCTTAAGGATGGTAATCCCAGGACTCTTGAAGAAGTGGGGCGTCAGTTTAATGTGACTCGTGAGCGTATTCGTCAGATTGAAGCTAAGGCATTGCGCAAGCTTCGTCATCCTACGCGTATCGGTTGCATCAAGGGCTTCCTGGATTCTACTGTATCTTGATATAGACCCTTGTTTTTTATGGTGCTTTCGCCGTATCATATGCGGCGAAAGCATCTTTTTTTTAATTGTGTCTCACTTTATGAGTGACTTTGGCTTGTCAATATGCTATGATAAATGCACTTACCATGATGAGGACGTTTTCTCGTACTGCCATTTTCTCTATGATAGCCATGGGTGCATTTTCCATGGCCCCTCTCTCATACGCTCAACAGGCTGATAATGCTGAAGCCGCCCGTCGCCGTATGGCCGTGCGCGATGCTCGTCAGCTGGTTCAGGAAGCTCGACTGGCATATCAGGCTGGGCGTTACACTCAGGCTGTGGAACATTATCGGGCTGCTCTGAGTGCGCTTCCTGATGTTCCTGCTAATAAGCGACTTACTGATTTTATTCGCCTGAGCCTTTCTGATGCACTTATCGCCAGAGCAATGGATTATCGTGCAGTGGGTCGATATGAGGAAGCTGTGGCTTTTCTTCAGGAGGCTATACAACTTGCACCTGATAATAGAAGAGCTCAGCAGGAACTGCTTAATACGAATGACCCTGTTCGTCACAATCCCGCTTTGACTCCTCAGCATGTGGGTGATGTGGCTGAGGTTACCCGTCTTCTCGAGCTTGGTAATGGTCAGATTGACCTTGGAAGATTTGACGATGCTGAAAATACTTTCCGTAGTGTGCTGCGTATAGACCCCTATAACTCTGCTGCTCAGCAGGGACTGGAGCGTTCTCGCCAGCATCGTATGAATTATTATCGTTCTGCGCGTAATGCTACGCGTGCCGGTATGCTGGCTGCTGTGGACGCTCAGTGGGATGAATCCGTGGGGGGCGCGGCTCCGACGGATTTCGGTTCGTCTGAAGTTGTTACTCCGGGATTAGATGCAGAGCTTCAGACTGCCTATGCTACGCGCCTTTCTGAAATGATGATTCCCAACATCGTTTTTGATGAAGCAACAATTACGGATGTAGTTGAGACTCTTCAGAATCAGATTAACCGCTTTGAGAGCAATGGTGTACGGGCCGAACGTCATATCAATCTTACCACGAACTTCGGTGCACCGAACTCTGACGGCTACAGGAATATCATGGCCCAGACCCTGAACCTGCAGCTTGCCAACGTGTCCATGAAAGATTTGCTGGATATCATTTCCCGCCAGTTGGGCATTACTTACTACTATACAGCGACTGGTATAGAACTTTCATATTCCGGCCGGGATTTCGGCCCTATGGTGGAGCGTACATTTAATGTGCCGCCGCATTTCTTTGACCCGCGTCCTGGTGATGCCGAGGAGGCTGAGGATGACGGCTTTGGGGATGAATCCTCTGGTCGTGTGGCGGTGCACCGCGTGAATCCTGCTCAGGTGCTCAAGAGTATGGGAATTTCTTTCCCTGAAGGAGCAACTGCCCGTTATTCTCCCTCCACTCGCCGCCTTACTGTGCGTAATACGGCTCATAATCTCGCTGAGATTGAGGAGCTGCTGAACGTGCCCATGGAGGAGGCTCGCCAGATTGTCCTGAATGTGATTGTGATGGAAGTGTCGGAAGACGACCTGCATCAGTTAGGCTTTGACTGGTTACTGAACTTTAATCTGGGCGGTGAACAATATGGTTCTGGCGGACAAGCTATTGCCTCTGGTGCTACTGGTATGCCTGTGTTCCAAGGATTGACTTCAGAGCAGGGTAGTCAGCAGGGGCATCTGATGACCGGTGGCTTGCGTAGTGGCGTGCAGGCATTCTCAGCCGGTGGTGCTGCTATAGATAACCTGATAAGCTCCGGTTCCGTAAGCCAGATGAATGATGTGCAGCGCCAATATTCTCCCGCTATTTTTGGTATTCGCGGTGTCTGGGATTCTGTTGACGTGACGGTAATGATGCGAGGCCTTTCTCAGTGCAAGGGGGTAGATATTCTGCATAATCCTCGTCTTATTTTCAGCCCCGGAGCAGAGGAGCAAGTTGTGTTTGCCAACGTTCATGAGCTCTTTTTCCCTGAAACATGGGAAGCACCTCAGGTGCAGTCCATGAATATCGGTGGCAACAACAACTACAACAATAATAATAACAACAACAATTATGGCAGTTCGTCCAGCGGCGCTTCCGTTGCTTCCGGTGCTGTGCCCAGTGATTTCGTGCGCTATGGCATGACGGAGGATACGATAGGTGGCATCGGTACGATTCTGCAAGTCCATAATGCCGAGCTTTCGGAGGATGGCCGTTTTGTGACCTTGGCGTTGACTGCTACGACCAATGAGTTTGAAGGCTTTATTAACTGGGGTACTCCCATTAATACCGCACTTTGGTCCGGTAATGACAAGATAGAATACTTCCAGCTCAACCCGAACTACATTCTTCAGCCTATGATAAGGCGCTATGTGGAGAATACTAAGGTAACGGTTGTTCCCGGCAGCGTGATCGTTCTCGGTGGCTTGAAGGAAGCAAGCGTTGTGCGATTTGAGGATAAAGTCCCGGTTCTCGGAGACCTTCCATTGGTGGGCCGCCTGTTCCGTTCGGAGGGTGAGCAGAGAAAACGCAAGGCACTTATCTACTTTGCCAGAGTGGATGTGGTAGACCCGACTGGTCGCGATGTTGTGACTGGTGAGCGCCCCTATGTTTCGGGCGGTAATAATTAATTAAATAGCTATATGGGTAGTAAAGAAGACAGCAGGTATACTAACGAAAAGGATCGTAATTCTCAGGTTCGTAACATCATTTCTCAGCTGAATGCTGAGCGCCCCTCTCATGAGAAATCACGAGAAGTGGTCATGCGTGCAGACGGTACAAAGGCTGTTCGTGTGGTTAAGAAGAGAAAAGTGATGGTAAGCCGAGAAGAAAAGAATCGCAGAGGCCGCAGGAGTTTTGTGCATACGCTTCTGGTTGTTGTATTACTTGCCTGTCTTCTTGGTGGTTTCTTTGCATTCCGAGTATCTCAGTTCTCTAGTGATTCATATTACAGTAATCTTCAGACAGAGCTGGCTCGCGCTTGGGGTGCTGAAGATGTCCGGTTTGTGGGGGCTCGTCTGGATGGTATGATGCTGCGCATTGATAATGTGCTCGTATCATTCCCTCAGGATAAGATGGTAGAGCGTCTGGAGCTCAGTGAATTGAGTTGTACCCTCTCCACGGCATCGTTCTTTACGGGAGTTCTTAAGACTGATGAAGTGAAGATTGCCCGTGGCACCTTGGTTCTTCCTGAGGGGGTAAATCAGCTGGATATCCCTCAGTGGAATGGTGATAATCTCTGGGAGATTACCCGAGTATCCTGCCCCGATTTCAATTGCTATATTGGTAGCCCCCAGCTTGGGGCAGTAAGTATGGAGCATGTGAATGCTTACATGTATTATCCCGGTTCATCCCGTGATAGCCGTGTGGTAGTTCTGCGCGGTGGTATGATGCATATTAAGGGCATGCGCCCCATGGAGGTCCTTGATGGCAAGGTGCAGGTGACCCCGATTGCTCTGGAGAATATCCGAGTGAGAGCTACTCCGGATATCACTCGTGAGCGTGACGCTGCTCCCAGCTCTTTTGTAACAATCAGTGGACACTTCAGCAAGGGGGCTCCCTTGAATTCTCCCTTGGCTCTGGATACAGAAAATATCGATTTTTCTGAGTTTACCAATGGCCGTTATTCTCATATTTTGAACGCCAGAACTATGCCTTCTGCTACAGGAACGAATAAGCCTGTCGCCCGGATTATCCTTCCGTTCGGTACGGAGCGTCCTCAGTTTGATGGTTCATTTGCTCTGCGTGACATTAAGATAACACCCATGCCCATCATGACGGCGCTTCTCGAGCATATCGAGCCTGCTCGCCGCCGCCTGTACCTGCCCCTGCGAATAGATCGTGGCCGAGTCACACTCTCTTCTTCAGAGGAAGGCTTAAAGCTGGCATTTAATCAGAATGAAATGCGTGAGCTTGATGTAATATCCATGGACGGTGAGGTTATTGTAAGTCAGAATAATGATTTGTCCGGTTACATCTCATATGGCATACCGGCGGCTCTCACGCATGTCGAATATCCTGATGGTTTGGCTGACCCGCTGTTCCGTGATGACGGCACAATTGCATGGGTACGTGCTACTCTTTCCGGCACAGCAAATGCTCCGTCAGATAATACCGAGGAGCTTGAGGCTGCTGCCGTAGAAGCTCGCGGCGCGCGTCCTGCGCGCACGCCCTTCCATCATATTGATGTGGATGCTCTTGCGGAGCAGATGCAGGGTGAGCCTGCTGCAGGTACTACGGGTGAGCCCGGAACTTCTTCTGAATCCTCAAATAGCGGTTCTACTGATGCGCAGCCTTCAGATGGTGGAAACGTGCCGAACAACAGCGGCAATCCCTTCACCGACAGGTCTAATCCCTTTGAGGATTCTAATGGTTCACCTTTCGGCGGAGGCCTGACCCTTCCGGCTGATAGCTCGGTGTTTCCTCCAGCAGCACAGTAAAATTAGCGGGATTTCTCATTTTTGATATGTCCAACGAAATACGTAAAAAGTGGTGGACAGTACCTTTGGGGCACCTTGTGTGGTTCCTCATTGCGGGGGTGTGCAGTACACTTCGCAAGAAGATTGTAAATCTTAATGGACCAGACGATCCTTGGGGTGACTATCAGTGTATCATTGCTCTTTGGCATAATCGAGTATTCTCTCCTTGCCATGTGTACCGCTATGTGGTGAAAGGTAAGTTGCCCATGAGCATGCTGACGAGTGCGAGTAAGGATGGAGCTATGCTTGCAACTGTGGCTAAAGATTATGGTATGCGCGCTGTGCGAGGCTCCAGTCATCGTCGCGGTGCGGCAGGTTTTCGTGATATGGTGCGTGAGCTGCAGGATGGCTGCTGCATGTGCATCACCCCGGATGGGCCTAAAGGGCCTATCTACAAGTGTCGCCCCGGTGTGGTGCGTCTGGCATCCATGAGTGGATATCCCATTATTCCGGCTTGCATCGATTATTCATCCTATTGGCGTATTAGTAAAGCTTGGGATGGTTTTGTCATTCCTAAGCCTTTCTCTAAGGTTACCATTACCTGGGGAAAGAAGATATATGTGCCGGCAGATATCACTGAAGAGCAGCAGGCTGAATATTGCCGTAAGGTGGAGGAGGCCCTTGCTCATGGTCGTCCGGACCTCGGTCCTCTTGAAATTGAAGAACAGAAATAAACTTTATGTCAACAACCATTATTGATGGTAAGGAAGTTGCTGCACAGATTCGTGCTGGTCTCGTAGCCGAAATAGAAGAGCTGAAAGCTCAGGGTAAGACTCCGGGGCTGGCAGTGGTGCTCGTTGGTGAAGACCCGGCTTCTCAGGTGTACGTAGGCTCCAAGGTGCGCGCCTGCGAAGAGCTGGGCCTTTACTCCCAGAAGTGGGAGTTGCCTGCTGATACTTCTCAGGAGGAGCTTGTGGCACTTATCCATAAGCTTAATGCTGATGACCGCATTCACGGTATTCTCGTGCAGAGCCCGCCCCCACCTCACATTGATGAAGAGGCCGTCATTCTGAATATTGATCCTCGCAAGGATGTGGATGGTTTCCATCCTGCTAATGTGGCCAAACTGGTGCTTGAGGATGAAGAGGGCTTTGTGCCCTGTACACCTCTAGGCTGCATGGAACTGCTGAAGGCCTATGGTATTCCTACTGCCGGCAAGCATGCTGTTGTCATTGGCCGCAGCCTTATTGTGGGTAAGCCCATGGCAAACCTGCTGGTGAGTAAGAAGGCGAATGCTACAGTCACTATTGCTCATTCTCGCACAGCGGATTTGCCTGCCGTTTGCCGTACGGCTGATATCATTGTGGCTGCCGTTGGTCGTCCTGAGATGGTGAAGGCTGATTATGTGAAAGATGGCGCCGTGGTGATTGATGTGGGTATCAACCGCATTCCGGATGCTACACGTCCCCGTGGC
This sequence comes from Akkermansia sp., assembly GCA_045652085.1. Classification (GTDB taxonomy): domain Bacteria; phylum Verrucomicrobiota; class Verrucomicrobiia; order Verrucomicrobiales; family Akkermansiaceae; genus Akkermansia. The sequence continues at coordinate 87,720 of JAZRTR010000029.1, read as the reverse complement.
TACCGTATCGTGGGTGACGTGGATTATGCTGATGTGGTAGATAAGTGTTCTGCCATAACCCCAGTGCCCGGTGGTGTAGGCCCCATGACCATTGCCATGCTGATGGCAAACACGGTGAAGGCTTGCCGCCAGCTTACGCGATAAACTCTTTTAATTCCGTGCCTCCCTGTTTGCTTTATGAAACAGGGAGGCGTTTTTTATGCCAGTACATCTCACACTGAATGCTTGGGAGACGGAACAGTTGGCGGCGCACCGCCAGCTTGTTTCTGACCTCCTTGCTATTGCCCGGGAAGAGCTGCCGAAGCATCCTCTCACGCAGGCCCCTCGTAGACTAGCTCTCGCTGCGAGTTTGCTGGAAACTTTCCACAAGAGATGTTGTCCTGCCGGTATCAGTTTACTGTTGGGTGGTTTGGCGGATGATGATTATCGCCCGCCTAAGGTGATTGATTATATTAACGCGGAGGATTCTACCCCGCGCGGGTATTGGCCTTCCATAAGCGTCGAGCTCTTGCGTGCCTGTGAAGATTCCTTAGCTTATTTACAGCCGCTTGCTTTCTGCTACTTACTACCTGCTTATCTGAAGCTTTGGCTGGAGCGCCCCGGTTATCTGTGCACGGAATCTATCTTTTTTCACCTTTGCTATGAGCCGGAAGGTAAGGGGAAGGCGCAACTTATGCCCCTCTCGCAAGCTGAGCGCGATATCGTGTCGGACATTGTTAATGAGTACCGCTGCCAGGCCGTTTTTTCTGATTTTGACCTTTTGGAATCTGGCTTGTTGCCTTGGGAACATGTACGCAGACAGGCTGAGAGCTCAGATACCTCTGATTATGAGTTCGCCGAATTCCTTGCTCTCGAATATGCCGAGCGTACACATTACCTTTCGGAAAAATAAAAAGATAAAAATTGATAAAAGTTAAAAAACGATAAGAAAATTGTAGAATTTGGATTTTTTGTGCGTTCTCATGGTCAGAGGCCCCCATGCGAGGGGCTGCAACAACTAAAAGAAAGCACAATTATGAAAAAACAATTCGTTAAGATGGCCGCTGTGGCGGTGATGGTACTGGGAATGGCAAGCGCACAGTCAAGCGCCGCTGAAGTATCGCTGAGAGTAAATCTCTCCAATGGTCAGGTGAGCATATCCAGCAGTGATGATTGCTGCCATCATCAGGTAGATAACCATAGAAGGGTTGACGTTAACCGCCGCGAGGCTCAGCGCCGTGAGGAAATGCGCCGCAGAGAACAGCAGCGCCGCCATGCCGCCGCCCGCCGTGATAATCATCATGGCCGCCGTTAATCAGAAAAACAACAACTAAAAGAAAGTATAATTATGAAAAAGCAATTCGTTAAGTTCGCCGCAGTGGCACTGATGGCATTGGGTGCGGTAAGTGCACAGGCAAGTGCAGCTGATGTAGCTCTGAGAGTCAATCTGGCAAATGGGCAGGTAAGTGTTTCCCGGGATTCTCATTGCTGTCACCACAGGGTAGATAACCACAGAAGAGTGAACGCTCACCGCCTTGAAGCACAGCGCCGCGAGGAGATGCGCCGCAGAGAGCAGCAGCGTCGCCATGCCGCAGCCCATCGTGATAATCATCGTGGACGTCGTTAATCTCAGGAAGATAAATCTATGGATGCTCCACCAGACACAGACACTATAACACAGCAACGCCGCTGAGCCTTTCCGTAAAATTGGAACTCAGCGGCGTTTTTTTTGTTTGTATTTTTCAGGCCTTTGTGTAAAGTACGGAGTCGAACCCCTCGAACTTCTCTAGCTCTTGGCGCTGCGTAAAGTGCTCTTTGAAGGGCGGGAAGTAAGTATCAGCCGGCCAGCTTCCGTGCACTTCTGAGACATAGAGCCCGCTCATGAGCGGTAGCATAAGTGCATAAATTTGAGCTCCGCCTATAACCATAACCTCTTCACTCTGAAGCTCCATGCCGTCGAGTTCTTGCAGAGAATGAATGACAGTGGCACCAGGCGCTTCAAAATCCATATCACGCGTGAGCACGATATTCTGGCGGCCTGGCAGCGGGCGGCCAAGGCTCTGCCAAGTTTTACGCCCCATGAGGATAGGGTGGCCCATAGTGAGGCGCTTGAAGAGCTTGAGGTCATCAGGCAGGCGCCAAGGCATGGTGTTATTCAGTCCGATGGCGCGGTCTTCTGCCATAGCAACGACTCCGGTAAAAGTGAGGCTCATGATGGTGCGGAGGAGTTAATGTTTTTCTACGAGGAAGAGGTATTCTTTCAGTTTAATATCCCTGTTTCTGAGGTTTCTACAGCCCCGGAAGGTATTGTAGTCTGTTTCCAGTGCGCTGACTTTGCCGATGGCGTTCAGGTGTTCCATAAAGTCATCATACTTAACGAAGCCTTCAGAGTTGTATGATATGAGAATGAAGCGCGCCGGGCATTCATCAATGAGGTGGAATAGCTCATCACGCGCTGACTGTGGTTTGTTGTACGCGGAGCGTTTCCAACCGCGAGGAATTCCGGATTCCGGGGAGTATGATTCCGGTTTTTCGTAATTGGCCACTAAGTTCAGCATGAAGTAATTTGAACCGTACGGGTGCTGATTGTAGGGCGGATCCAAATAGGCTAAATCCACCTCCGGCATATTCTGTACCGCGTGAATAGCTCTGCCATGGAGGATATGGTTTTTGGTGTGATGGCGGGAGAACACCGGCAGCGTTAGCTCGATATTGCCCAGTATGCGGGAAAGAGCATTTCGACCTTCGCCTCCGAATTGGCCTCGGCCTTCACTATTTTTATAAAAACCTTTGAAAACGCCCGCTGTGTTGGTATGTACGGATGCGCCGTAAAGCAGTGGCCCCATGAAGAAGGGGAATAGGTGCTCCGGTAGCTTATGAATAGCGCGGCTGGCGGTATCCAGATACATGGCGTTTCGCCGGGTGTAAAAGGCTCGCTCGCCAGGGCGTATATCTTCATCATTCGCCGGGGCGTACATCTCCGTAATGAAGCCCGGCGTCAGGTGCAGGAGTTCTTCCTGTAAGCTTCTGATCTGTTCGGCGAGTTCGGCGTGGTTCACCTCATCAGTATTTGCCAAATAGCAGCGGTTAATGATGTGGGCATAATCCTCCAAATCATTCACATACAAATCAGTAGAATGTTGTTTCAACAACCTTGCTACGATGCCGGAGCCGGAGAATGCATCCAAACAACTGAGTTTTCTGCCACCCAGCCGCTCTCGTACATGCATGATGCCCTTACTGATGAACCCCAGCAGTGAACGCTTGTTACCGATATAGGTGATAATCTGCTCCGTCAAGTAGGCGGGGTTTTCTTCACATTCCGGCGGCTGGGGCATGGCGTCAGGGCAGGTCAGACGGAGATGGGCGCCTTAATATGCGGGTGCGGATCGTAGTTCACCAGCGTGAAATCCTCGTAATCAAAACCATCAATAGCCGTGACTTCGGGATTCAGCTTCATGGTGGGCAGGGGGCGTGGCTCACGGGTAAGCTGCAGGCGTGCCTGTTCCAGATGATTCTTGTACAGGTGCAAATCACCGAAAGTGTGTACGAACTCGCGCGCTTCATACCCGCATACCTGCGCTACCATCATGAGCAGCAGGGCATAGCTGGCTATATTGAAGGGTACTCCCAAGAATAAATCACAGCTGCGCTGGTACAACTGCAAGCTCAGGCCATGCTTTTCTCCCTCTTTCTGGGCGGGAATAACGCAGAACTGGTACAGGCAGTGGCAGGGCGGCAGCGCCATGTTGTCCACCTCTGCCACATTCCAAGCAGTAACGATGTGTCTGCGGCTCCAAGGATTATTTTTCAGGCCATCGATGAGTTTGGCAATCTGGTCTATACTGCCGCCTTCACCATCCGGCCATTTACGCCACTGGCTACCGTATACAGGACCAAGGTCGCCATTCTCATCAGCCCATTCATCCCAAATGCTCACCCCATGTTCCTGCAGGTAGCGCACATTTGTGCTTCCCTTGAGGAACCAGAGCAGCTCGTATATGATGGAGCGCAGGTGAAGCTTCTTTGTGGTAAGGCAGGGGAAGCCTTTCCGTAAATCGAAGCGGGCCTGGCGTCCGAACACACCGATAGTGCCGGTACCGGTACGGTCATCACGTCCTACACCGTTTGTCAGCACATCATCGAGCAGCTCCAGATACTGTTTCATGGGAGAAATGGGCTATTCATTAGAGCGAAAGTGCCTCGCGAATCTGAAGTGCGTATTTCTCTGCACGCTCGGCAAGGCTCAGCTCAGGATCACGGTACAGGATACCACGGGATACGTTAATCACGGGGGGGGCCACACGGGTACCACCGGTCAAAGCGCTCAGGTCACCACCCTGTGCTCCAAGGCCGGGGATGAGCAGGGGGGCATCCGGCAGCTCGTTCAGCAGCTCGCTGCTGGCATTCGTAAGGCCCATCACCATGCCTACTTCAGTAGCAGCCCCCTCAGCGCGTGCGCGCTCCACCATGTCACCCACAAGCTGGTATACCTTGCGACCATTGGCAAGTACCTGACGCTCAATGTCAGCAGAACCGGCATTTGATGTGACGGCAAGAAGGTAAACGGCCTTGCCGGGGTGGCTCAGGAAGGGCTCCAGAATGTCGTAGCCCATGAAGGGATTCAGCGTCACTGCATCCACTTTCATGCGCTCAAAGTATGCCTGAGCGTAGTACTTCTGAGTTTCGCCGATGTCTCCTCGCTTGGCATCCAGAATAACCGGAATGTCTGCGGGCATATCAGCCAGCAGCTCTTCGAGCATTTTCAGCCCGGGAAGGCCCATGGCCTCAAAGTAAGCGATATTCGGCTTGTATGCCGCTGCATACGGGGCTGTTTCTGTTACCACCTTGCGCAGCCAGTCGGCCAGCTCATTGATGTTTTCCGTCTGCGGGCGGGGATCCAGTCCCACACAGAGTGCAGAGCGGGTCGCGTTGATTCGTGCCTGAAGTTTTTCCGTGAATTTCATGCTGACCGCCATTCTATCATATTCCGAATATAATGGCAAGTCTTATGAATGAATAACCCACGAAGATGGGAATCTTCGTGGGTTATTCGTGTTAAAATAAGTGTTTGTCCGTGAGAATCAGGCTGTGAGAACTTCCGGCTCCTCGGCTTCTTCATCCTCGGGGCCTTCCATACTTTCTTCCTCAAGTCTCAGCATGCGAATAATGGCTTCGGGATCTCTGAAGTCCAGTTCCAGCTGTCGGCGGGCTGCAGGTTTATCCGCTTCTTCGTAGCAGTAATCGATGATGAGGGCAAAAATAGCCTTCACTTTCATGACGTCATCCACGGTGTTAATGCCTGCGGCCTGAAGGCGCCCAAGCTCTTCCGTGAGCAGTTCTGACATACGGGAGCGCAGCCAGAGCTTTACGTTCCGTGAGCTGCGGGGCAGCTGTGCTTTCAGGTGGTTCAGCTTATCCGTCAGGTTCGGAATGTGTTCCAGCTCGGCGTCCAGTTCTTCCATGCGCTCGACATCTTCATCAGAAACCTCTTCCATGTCAGATGCTGCCGCCTCAGCGCTGGTGCGTTCTGCGCGGTCCTGTCTGATTTGTTCAAGCAGGAAATCCGGATCCTCAAATTGAGCTTCAATCGCTCTCATTGCCTCTTCCCGAAGTGTTTCATCAGGATTCATGGATACCAGTTCTACCAAAAGCTCTTTGGCTCTATTGATATCTGCATGAGAATCAGCTGTCTGGAAAACTTCTTCCAGCATGTCTTCCAGAAGTTGTGCCTTAAGCGCCTGAACAATCAGTAGGGTTTCTCTGCAGTACTCGCGTCCCAGTGCAGTATTGAGAGTGTTCAACTGCTGTTCGCGATTTTCGCCGACCCTGTTCAGTTCTTGCTCAATGCTTTGCCACTCCTGCAGGGCTTGGGGGGAAAAGCCCGTGAAGCCATCCTGACGCGGGGCTACTACTTCAGGTGTAGCCTCGGTAGCTTCGTCCGGGAGCGGTACGGCCACTTCTTGGGCGGTTCCTGTCAGAACAGGTGCGCTCAGAAGAACTGCTGCGAAGGTGTGCTTCAAAAGCATCATCGGGAAGGGGGAAGAGAATTAGCGGTTTTGGCTTTTAATTTGCTCGAGCACTTCTTCAGGGTTGGCGAAGAGCTGATTAATGCGGGCTGCGGCTGCTTCTCTCTCTTCTGCGGGCAGGGTTTCAAGAATCTGGTTGTAGATTTCTTTTACAGCAAGAACGTCTTCCACTGTTTCGGCTGCTGCAAAGGCTGCATCAATTTTGGTGAGAAGGATTTGCTGTTTTAAGCCATAGAGCATCTGCAGATTTGAACCGCTCACCTGGGAGATGGCAGCATTGGTAAGTTCCAGGGCGCGGTCAGCATTACGTCCACAGGCACGGAGGTCCTGAGCGAGCTGATTCATTATCTCTGTTTCGCGCACCAGATTCTGGATGCCGGTTGTATTCTCAGGATCCAGTTCTGCAATCTGACTCAGAAGGCCAGCGGCGCTATCTTTGATTTCATCCGGCATGTTTTGATAAACAGCCATCAGAGCCTGAGCGCGCTCTACTCCGGAAAGGGCATTAGCGGCTTCCAGACGCTGTGCGTTTTCCAGTGCGCTGTCAAGCTGCTGCGCGACGTTCTGCACGGAGTCAGGGCATCCCACGAAACCACCCACCACTGAGCCATTGGCTGTCATTACAAGAACAGTGGGGAAGCCACTTACCTTGAATTCTTCACACAGCGTCCTATTTCTTACCAGATTTTCAGGGCCGCCCACTCGGCTGCTGTCACGGGGAACATCAATTTCAACCAGTACAAACTTGTCCGCAGCGTAAGCATCAAACTCAGGCTTGTTAAATACGTTATTTCTGAGGCGTATGCAGTATGTGCACCAGTCAGAACCGGTGAAGTCCACCAGCACGGCTTTGTTCTCAGCTGCAGCTCTCGTTCGCGCCGCATCCAGATCAGTCATCCACTCCGCAGCGAATACCGGCGCCACAATGGCTGCCAGCCCGGCAATTAACAAGTTCTTGAACATGGGCAAATTATGAATGCTATATGTCAGAATGGCAAGTCTAATCTGCGGCATAATGATATTGAACGAGTTCAGGGCACTTCACGGGTGAGGAATTATATCAGCTTCTGACTGGGATAGTGGCCATGATAGTTCGCGAATGCTGTATGATTTCTTTTAATTTGGGGCAGCGGTGAAAATTATGCTTGTCACCGGGCATTATGCTTGTTAAACTGACCACATACCAGATGCTCATGAACTCTTCTAAAAGTACTTTGCCTTCTAAAATCAGCATGAACCTCAGGCGTTTGAACGTGTGTTGTCTGGTGGCGGCTCTAGCTGTGGCGGCCTCTTCTGTCTGCTCGTGTCAGGCGAGGCAGGCTCGCCTTGCGGCGATAGGCGAGCTTGTGAAAGCAGGGGTGATTCAGACTCCCGCTGAGTTTTATACTAAAGTGTTGCCGAATGGTTCTACCTTGCTAGTATCTGCTGCAGAGCAGGGCGATGAGGCCCTGGTGAGGCGCTTGCTTGTAGCCGGTGCGGATCCTGATGGTCGGGCGTATAAGGGCAACTCCGTGCCGCTTACTCGTACGCAGTCTGCCGCAGTGGTGCGCGTCTTGCTCCAGTACGGTGCAGATGAGAATGCCGTGGACGCCGCTGGTATGACACCTCTGGGCTGGATGGCGTCTCTTGATAACATGGAGGGGGTGAGGGCTTTGCTCGCAGCTGGTGCTGAGGTGAATCCTGGGCGGCGTGCCATGCCGCCGTTGCTGAGTGCTGGGTCTCTCGGTGTGGCGGCTCAGTTGATAGCTGCCGGCGCTGATATAGATGGTGTATCACCATCCGGTACTACTCCGCTGATGAAAGCTTCATCTCGTGGTGAAGTAGCCTTGGCTGAGCTGTATCTGGGAGCCGGAGCCCAGGTAAATGCTGCTGATAGTGTTGGTAATACGGCATTGCATGTGGCTCGTTCTGTTCCCATGGTGGAACTTCTTGCTAAGAATGGCGCTGATGTTTGTGCTTTGAATGCGCGTGGTGAGTCAGCTTTGTTTGAAATTATGCATAGCGCAGAAATGGTGCGTGCTTTGGCATCTGTTGGTGTGCCATTGGACGTGGTTTCATCCGAGCGGAACATGACGGCGCTGCAGGTAATGCTGGCCGATGACCGCGAGTCAGATGATGCCATCTTAGCGCTAATTGCTGCCGGTGCTGATGTGCGTGGCCGTACTCCGGAAGGGCTCACCACGGTGCAGCAGGCTAGTGCCCGTAGTACTGGCCGCCGATGGGCTATTATTCATGCTCTCATGCGGGCCGGGGCTCAGGCTGAGTAAGTCGGCTGTCGGTAGTTGTAAAAAAAGGCGAGTCCATCCGACTCGCCTTGCAATTTTTATCTCGGGTCTCGCTAATCAGCGGCGAGAGCGCATCTGCCGAACTTTTTCCAGTAGAGCTTCCGGATCTTCAAAAGTTCTACGCAGTTCCTCAATCATTTGCTCTCTGATATTCTCCGGATAGCTGATTTCTGCTTCTCCGAGCACATAATCGCGAGCCTTGAGTACATCCTCCACGGTTTCGGCGTGGTACAGCATGGCGTTCAGGCAAGGGAAAATCACGACGGAACGCTTACGCTCCATAATCTGTTCCCTGTTTAAGGGGTGAGCCTCTGCCAGATAACGATTGAATATTTCCGTCTGAACCTGGAAGTTGCGATGGTGGGCACGCACCTCATTCATGAGGCTCTGCATCTGTGCATTGGCTGCCACCAGACTTCTCAGACCGAGTGTATCCTCTGGGTCGGACTCCTCAATTTCCCTGCGGAGTGTTTCCAATGTGGACTGATAATTGGAGGGAAAATCCCTGTAAATTTCAAAGAGCGCACGAGCTTTATCCAGTCCATTGAGGTCTCTGGCTGCTGCAATCTGGCGACCGCGCTCGATGGCCTCATCCAGAATCACCGTGGTGGATTCCACATTCGGGCGGGCTCCTGAGAAGCCACCCAGTACTTCACCATCAGCATTCAGTACCAGCAGAGTCGGGAAGCCGCGCACTCCGTAGCGGTTGCACAGCTCTTGGCGGGCCGCTCTTACTTCGTCAGGAATGGAGCGGCGGGGAATATCTATCTCCACCAGCACAAGGTTGTTTGCTGCGTAGCTTTCAAACTCGGGCTTATCAAGTACGTCTCTCTTCAGGCGGATGCAGTAACCGCACCAGTCGGAGCCTGTAAAGTTTACCAGAATGGCTTTCCCCTGCTGCGCGGCCAGCTCGCGCGCTGCATTCAAATCTGTCATCCATTCTGCCGCCATGGCCGGAGCTATGATAGCAGCCAGCCCCATTGGTACGATTACGCTTCGGAACATGGATATATTCTGCACTTCTTCAGGAGGCTCTGCAAGCCAAAATTGCCCGCAAGACGTAAAAAATCCCGCCCGGGGAGGAATCCGGGCGGGAGATGAGGAAAATTTGCTCCTTAGCGTTTACCGAAGCGGCGGTTTCTTCCATGGTAGGATTGCAACGCCTCGTCCAGCTCGGCGCGTCCGAAGTCCGGCCAGAGTACATCCGTAATCCAGAGCTCAGAATAGCTAATCTGCCAAAGCAGGTAATTAGAGATTCGCATTTCACCAGAGGTGCGGATGAGTAAATCCGGATCCGGCATGCCAGCCGTGTACAGCTGTGATTCAAAAAGCTCCGGGGTGATATCCTCCGGTTTGAGCTCGCCTTTCTGTACTTTTTCGGAGAGGCGTCTGGCGGCTGTTGTAATTTCCTGGCGAGAGCCGTAGGAAAGGGCCAGCACGAGGTTCATGGCTGTATTATTTGCCGTTTTTTCTAGGCAAATCTCCAGCTGTTTGCGGCAGGATTTCGGCAGCATATGCAGCTCACCGATGGCATGCAGGCGCACGTTCTTTTCCATCAGTTCAGGCAGGCGGCTTTTCAGGTAGCTCGCCAGCATGTTCATCAGGTACGTTACCTCTATTTTTGAGCGTCCCCAGTTTTCCGTTGAAAAGGCATAGAGGGTGAGCCAGGGTATACCTTTCTCAATGCAGAGATCCAGTACACGCTGCACAGTTTCGCCGCCCCGTTCGTGGCCTTTGGCTCGGGGGACTTTGTGCTGCTCCGCCCAGCGGCCATTGCCATCCATGATGATGGCAATGTGCTGCGGGATGTTCTGCTCAGCTGCTGGTGAATCAGAGCTCATACTCACCATATTCAGCGAGAATTGCTTCTACTCGCTCAATGTCCTCCGGGGAATCCACGCCGCTAGTCGTCTTGCGGCCACGATAGTCCACCTCAACCATCTTTACGCGCAGGCCATTGTAGAGGAAGCGCATTTGCTCCAGCCCTTCCACGCAGCCCATTTCGTAATCGCTCTCCGGCAGCTCGAAATAGTTTTTCAGTGCGGAATAAGTGTAAGAATACAGGCCAACATGGCGGCGCACAGGACTCTTAGGAAGGGTGACGCGTGCTTTCTCCGGCTTGCGGATGGCCGGGATGGTGCTCTTGGAGAAGGCCATGGCGTAGCCATCCTTATCCACCAGAACTGTGGTGCCGCTGTACGGGGTGGTCTTCTTGCTTTCTACCAAGCGGTCATATTCATTCCAGTCCAAGTGAATGCAAGGCGTGAATACATCTGCCGGAGCGGCCTTCCATGCATCAATAAGCTGCTGGATGACCCAGGGCGGGCACAGGGGATTATCACCCTGAAGGTTGATGATGAAACCAGGGGCTTCTGTCTGCTGGCTTACGGCATCCCAGCAGCGTTCGGTGCCACTGCGGCAGGTCTCAGCTGTCATGACTGCCGGTATGTTGGCACCTGTGCAGAAGTCGAGGATGCGGGTGTCATCTGTCGCTACCACATAATGGCAATTTTCATTGTGGCGGCAGATGGATTCTGCAATGTCCGCTACGCGGCGAATCATTTCCTTACCGGCGATTTTGACCAAGGGCTTGCCCGGCAGGCGGGTGGAAGCATAACGGGCCGGGATGACGATTAAGATGGACTCTGACATATCTGTTAACTGAGTGAAGGTGATTTTCTCTTCCATCATTCTACCTTGTCAGGTTCCGTTTGCCAAGTAAAAACGTGCTGTATGCGGCCGGAAATGCAGGATTTCCGCTTGACAAGCGCCTGAGAAGGCACTAATATCCATCATATGAAGAGTTTCTGTATAGCGACGGTTCTTTGCTGTGCTACCGTCTGTGTGGCACAGGCTGCGACTGAGGAGGAAGTGTGTGCTCAGCTGGAGAGCAGGCTTGCCGAGCAGGTGAAGCTTCTTTCCGGCGTGACGGATGCATCAACCGCTGCAGCTGCTGTGAGCCCGCTTAAAGAGAACCTTACTCAGCTTGCCTCGCTTAACAATATCATTCCCTCCGATCAACTCTGGACCTTTATTGATAATAATCTGGAGGTGAAACTGGGTCTCATTGAGCAGCTACAGCTCCTTAGTGTGCAGTATTACAGGCTTCAGCAGGCTCGTTTTTATTCCTGTGGTGAGTTGGCCCGAGCTTTGGCACCCTATCTTAAGCCCGCCGAGGACGCTCAGTAACAGAGGCTTCTTTTTGCCTTAGAAGTTCCTGTAGGTGAGCTAATTCTGCATCCATGTATTCAGGCAGCTTGTCTCTGTGTTGAGACATCTGTGAGAATACTTCATCGCGGTAATTGATGGCCTCGCGGTACGAGTCTTCTTCTGAGCCGTACTGCAGATCCGAGAAATAACGCGTGATTATGCGGCCACAGCGCTGGATGCTCACTCTCCAGCCCTGAAAGTCGGTGTTTTCGTACGTGTAGCGGGTGATGTTTTTGTTTTTCATGGGTGTCAGGATTTAATGTATCTGACGCCGCTGGTAGGGAATCAGTTCAATAACATGCCCAGAGAATAATTCTGCGCGGAAAAGATGTTTGACTTTGCAATGCGTATATGCTAGTATGAACGCAAGCGTACGAGCTGCTGATGATATGAGGTATTTAAGATTCACATGGCTGACAATAATGGCTGCTTTTGTTGTGCTGTCTCCTGCAGTTTTTGCTGATGATGATGACGAAGCACCCCGTACTCGGGCGGAGGAGCGCCGTTCTCTGCGTGAGCGTGAGCGAAGGGCGCGAGAAGAGCTGCGCCGTGCTCGCCGTGCCGGTGATGAGCAAGCCATTGCTATGGCTGAGGAGGAGCTTGCAGATATTGAGCGTGCTAGTAATAGTGCCAGAGCTCAGAATGCTAATCTGGATGGAGAGTTCAATGCTCTGCGTGAAGCTCAGGCTCTGCTGGCTGAGGTGAATGATGAGCAATCTGCCAAGCAGGCCGCCCGCAAAATAATCTCTACGTTCGGTCGTCTGCCGGTGCCGGTGCAAATGTCTGATTCTGAAATTGAGCAGTGGTCTATTGAGCAGAATAAGGTGAGCGCTCAGATGGAACGTTTGCGTAATGAGCCGTATTTTGAGTCTTCCGGTCTGCAGGAAGCTTGGACAAATGTGACTGATCCTTTCTCCCGTAGGCGTGCTCAGAGAAGCCGATAATAAAGTATGCGCTGTATCCTTACCATACTGGTTATGCTGCCCCTGTTCGTTACAGCGGCTGAATCAGTTGGTAGCCTGACGTTGGACCCCGCGGAGATGGAGTTGGCCCGGCGGCAGGTATTCGGCGGCGCTGGGATAACTGCCGCACATGAAGCAGGTGCTGCTCCTGCTGTTCCGGTCACCCCGGGGCAGGCCCCTGAAGTTGAGCGTTGGCAAGCTGCTTTTGCGGCCGCTGGTACGGAGATGATGCCGGTGCTTCTGCTAGCCCTTCTTCAGGATATGAACCCCACTATGTCCATGGCGGAGAATGCGGAAGCGTATGCAGAGGCTCTTGCTCTGCATCGTAAGGCCGCGGCAGGGAATACGGAGGCCTGTGCTCTGCTGGCTGAGGCTTTTAGAGCAGGGCGCCTGAACAGTGGCTTAAAATTGCCGTATAGTGAGCAGTTGGCTGAGTTTGTGCAGCTTCGCGGCGGTGTTGTGTTCGTAAAACCTTAACCACCAAATAAAGAGATAACTATGATTAAAGCAATTAGACTGATGACACTGGCTCTGGGCTTGCTGGTAGCAGCTCCTGAGACTGTGAGTGCGCAGGAGAGCGAACCTTCCTCCACTCCCTCCGCTAGATCCGAGCGCCGCAGCGCTTCTTCTAACCGCCGTCAGGCACGCAACCGCCGCGCTAGAGCAGGTGCTGTTCCGCAGGCTCTTAAACGAGTTCGCCGCGTGAGTGGCCGAATTAACCAGAATGCACTCGTCTATATATATTTGCAGTCCGCCAGCTGGTGCGGCCCCTGCCGTCAGGCTATGCCTGATATTGTGGAGGAGTACAAGAAAATGCGCCGCGATGGCCGCGCTGAGATTGTGCTCATCGGTTGGGACCGTACCGCGGATGAGGTGAAGTCCTACATTGAAGGATATCGCTGCCGTATGCCTGCTGTGTTCCGCGAGGCCCGCAATGTGGACCGTCTGCCCGGCTTCTCTATGGCTAGCGGTATTCCTACCGCTACCATGGTGGACGCTGATGGTAATGTTATTAGGAGCGGTTCTCCCCTTTCTGTGGTTCCCACATGGCTGACTGAGGTGGAGCGCATTGAATCCGAGCGTCAGGCTGCTCAGGAGGCTGAGGCTTCTGGGGCTGATGAGCCTGCAGCTGATAACGACTGATAAACTTTTTATCCGTTCATCTCACGGTGTGCCGGAGCTTAGTGATGGCACGCCGTGTATTTGTCCCAGATTTTGATGGATTTATTCACCCCCTTTGGGCGCAATGAGGCCCCACAGCAGGAAAAAGCCGCAGTTGGCATGCCTTTAGCTGCTCGCATGCGGCCGGAGTCTCTATCCGAGGTCGCCGGGCAGCAGCATTTGCTTGCTCCTGGTAAGCTCCTCCGCCGTGCCATTGAGACGGACCGCTTTTCCTCCCTCATTTTTTATGGTCCACCCGGTGTGGGGAAGACCACGCTGGCCTACGTTATTGCCCGGCAGACGAGCGCTTACTTTGTCATGCTTAACGGTGTGGAATCAAATGTGAGCGATATCCGTGAGAAAATAGCTGAGGCTAAGGCGCGTGAAGCAATGCATGGCCAGCGCACCATCCTTTTTGTGGATGAGCTGCACCGCTTTAATAAAGCCCAACAGGATGTGCTTCTGCCACACCTAGAGCGGGGAACCGTACGCTTTATTGGAGCAACGACGGAGAATCCCTACTTCGCCATTAATTCGGCCATGCTGTCGCGCTCTCAGATTTTTCCGCTGGAGCCCGTGCAGGATTCCGAGATTATCTCTTTGCTTCGCCGTGCTGCTACGGACCCGGAGCGGGGGCTGGGGTATATGAAGCTCCATGTGGCAGATGATGCCTTTGCTCACCTTGCGCTGAAGTCGGATGGCGATGTGCGCAAGGCGCTAACGGCCCTTGAGGTGGCTGTGCTTTCCACACCGGCTTCTGAAGATGGTGTGGTGCATGTAGACCTTGCCGTGGCTGAGGAATCCATCCAGAAAAAAGCTATTAAGTATGACCGGGCAGGGGATGGTCATTACGATACCATATCAGCTTTCATCAAATCCATGCGTGGTAGTGATCCGGATGCTGCCCTCTACTGGCTTGCTTATATGCTGAATGCTGGCGAGGATATCCGCTTTATTGCCCGCCGTTTGGTCATTTGCGCCAGTGAGGATGTGGGGCTTGCAGACTCTAATGCTTTGCGCGTGGCTCTTGCCGCGGCTCAGGCTGCAGAAATGGTTGGCATGCCTGAGGCACGCATACCTTTGGCTCATGCTACGGTGTATATCGCTACGGCACCCAAGAGCAATGCCGCCTATGCCGCTGTTAATGCCGCTCTGCAGGATGTCCGCGAGGGTAAAACTCTCGCTGTGCCTGACCATCTCGCCACACCCACCCGCAAGAAACTTGCCCGTCTGCGCGGTGTATCTGAGGAGGATACGGATTACAAATACGCCCATGACTTTGGTGATGAACATTACGTGCCCCAAGCCTACTTACCTGAGGGTCGCGTGTATTATCACCCCACTACCAATGGCATGGAGCTGCGCATTACTGAGCGCATGGAGTATCTTAAGAAGCTCAGAGAAAATCAGTGATTTTATGCTAAACGAAAACACCCGCACCGATGAAGGCGCGGGTGTTTGTTTATCTGCTTTTTTGAAGGAGTTTATCAGGCACGGATGACGTAATCTTCGCGGCGGGGCTTGGGCTCGTGAATGCCGCCCTCCTCAGGATAACCGAGAATGCAGATGGCGAGGCCCTCGTACTTGTCAGCCACACCCCACTTCTTCATGAGTTCACGGCCTTCAGCGCAATCAAACATCTGCTTGCCGCGGTTAATCCAGCAGGACCCGAGTCCTACGGCGTGAGCAGCGAGCATGAGAGTGCCCATCATGAGCGCAGAGTCATCGCGGCCGGTGGGGACTGTGGTATCCGTGAATACCAGCACGGCCGTGGGAGCACCGTACATGGGGTCCTTATCCGGGCCCCAACCCATGAATGAACCATTGAGCACGGAGAGCTGTTTCAGGGTGGCAGCATCCTGCACTACAACGAGCTGCGGTGTTTGCAGTCCTTTGCCGGTAGGCGTCCATGTGGCGGCCTCCAGTACGGTGTTCAGCTGCTCCTCGCTAATCTGTTCGCTCTTGTACTTGCGGCAGCTGCGGCGAGTGCGAATATCAGAGATTGTATCAGCCATAATATTACTGGGCGTTAGCGGCGTTTTGTACTTCCTGCTTCCAGTCCTTGTAGCGTAGGCCGTGTCCGCGGTACAGAAGTCTGCCATAAGCATCCACTACCACAATGTGCGGGATGCCAACGATATCATTCGGGTAGCCCGGCAGGGCCTCAGCCTCAGGTGAGCTGTACATCAGCGTGGCAAACGGTGCGTTGTAATGCTGCAAGTAGTTGCGGGCAGCCTCGGGGGTGCGATCGCAGGAGAGCATAATGACTTCAACATCCTTATTTGCCATCATGTTGGGATATTCCGCCACCAGACGGGGCATCACCATGCGGCACGGACCACACCAGCCGGCAGAGCACACATACATGTAATACTTCGCTTCGGTACTGGGCTTCACGTCGGTCACAAAAGTAGTCTGGGCGATAGCCTGTGCCATCGGAGTAGGAACCTCAATTGCGGCAGAAGGAGCAGGCTGCTCGCTAGTCGTCGTTTCTGTTGCGACAGCAGTAAAGGCCAGTAAGGCCGGGATAAGATGAAAAATTTTCATATGCCCCACATGCTAGCAGACATGCGGTTTCATGTCAATATGAAAGCGTGTTTCCGGTTCAGTAAAAATTTTTATGCTGGAAATCTGATTAGAAACGTGGTAAAATCCGCGCGCTATGTTATCTGACCGTACAAAAGCCGGCATTGAGCGTGCACCGCATCGCAGTCTGATGCGTGCCACGGGCATGACTGATGAGGACATCAGGAAGCCCTTTATCGCTATCTGCAACTCTTTCAATGAAGTGATTCCCGGGCATGTGCACCTGAATAAGGTGGCTGAGCTCATTAAGGATGAAGTGCGAAAGGCCGGCGGTACTCCCATCGAGTTCAATCTTATTGGTGTGTGCGATGGTATTGCCATGGCCCACCAAGGTATGAAGTTTTCACTGGCCAGCCGTGAGCTGATTGCTGACAGCGTGGAGACCATGCTGAGTGCTCACGCATTTGACGCCTGCATTTGCATTCCGAATTGCGATAAAATCGTTCCCGGCATGGTGATGGGCGCGTTGCGCTGCAATATCCCCACGATTTTCTGCTCCGGCGGTCCCATGGCTGTGGGCAAGGGCCGCAATGGCGAGGACTTGGACCTCAATAGCGTGTTTGAGGCTGTAGCCGCATGCAATGCCGGCAAGATTTCTGAAGATGAGCTGCACTTCATTGAGTGCAATGCTTGCCCGAGCGCCGGCTCCTGCAGTGGCATGTTCACAGCAAACTCCATGAACTGCCTTTGCGAGGTGCTGGGTCTGGCTCTGCCGGGCAATGGCACGCTGCTGGCTCTCTCTGAGGAGCGTAAGGAGTTCTGGCGTGCTGCCGCTCGTCGCGCTGTGGAGATGGCGAAGCAGGGTGGACCGCTGCCCCGTGACCTCATTACTGAGGCCGCCATTGACAATGTGTTCACCTGTGATATGGCCATGGGTGGTTCCTCCAATACTGTGCTGCACACTCTCGCTTTCGCTGCTGAGGCCGGTTTTGAATATGACCTGAAGCGCATTGACGAGATTTCCAAACGCACCCCGAACATCTGCAAGGTGGCTCCCAGCTCCCGCTACCACATGCATGATGTGCTCCGTGCCGGTGGTATCATGACCATCCTGGCTGAAATCAACAAGATTCCCGGTGCGCTGAACACGAATGTGCCCACCGTGAGCGGTAAGACTCTGGGTGAACAGATTGAAGGCCTTTCCACGCAGGATGCCGCCGTCATCCGCACGCTGGATAACGCCTATTCTAAGGACGGCGGTCTTGCCGTGCTGTTCGGCAATCTCGCAGAGCAGGGCGCTATTGTGAAGAAAGCCGGCGTGCTGCCTGAAATGATGGTGCACAGCGGTCCGGCCGTGATTTTCGAGAGTCAGGAAGCAGCCTGCGCCGGTATCCTTGCTGATAAGGTGAAGCCCGGTGATGTGGTTGTTATCCGCAACGAAGGGCCCAAGGGTGGCCCCGGTATGCAGGAAATGCTTGCCCCCACCAGCTATATCATGGGCAAGGGCCTGGGCAACTGCGTGGCTCTCATTACGGATGGCCGATTCTCCGGCGCCACTCACGGTGCCTGTATCGGTCACGTATCCCCCGAGGCTGCTGAAGGTGGCCTTATTGGCCTGCTGAAGGATGGTGATATCATCTCCATTGATATCCCGAATCGCTCACTTTCCGTGGATTTGAGCGAGGAGGAAATCGCTACTCGCCGCGCTCAGTGGCAGCCCACCATGCAGGAGATTTCCGGAAAGTGGCTTAAGCGTTATCGTAAACTGGCTACCAATGCCAGCCGGGGCGCCGTGCTGCAGTAAAGAAAACACACCCCACAACACCAAAACAATGAGCGAAGAAAACAACCAGCTGGCCACTAAGGTCAACCCGATTGTGAAATACTTCTCAGAGTTCAAAGTGCTGCGCGAGTGCGGCAAGGACTTCTGGCTGACCAACTTCATTCAATTCTTTGATGGTCTGTCGTATTTCTCTCTTATCATCGTGTTCACGCTGTTCTTGAAGGACTACTGCGGCTTCCGTGATGCGGACGCTCCCTTCTGGGTCGGCATGTACACGCTGTTCCTGTCTCTTTTCGTGTTCGCCGTGGGCACGATTTGTGACATCATTGGTTTGAAGCGTACGTACCTCATCGGCTTTACACTGCTGATTGGCGGCCGACTCATTATGGCACTGGGTTCCGACTTCGGTACTCAGGTACTGGAGATGAGTCAGGATAGCTCCCGCTTCTTTGTTATCGCGGGTATCGGCATTCTCTCCTTCGGTACGGCTTTCATGAGCCCCTGTATCTCCACTTCCATCCGCCGCTTTACCACGCTGCGTGCTCGTCCCACAGGTTTCAATTTCTATTACCTGTTCATGAATATCGGCGCTTTCTTGGCCGGTATGGCTGTGGTGGATCCGATTCGTGGCGCCTGCGAAGGCGTGGATGGCCTGTTCTGGGTAATTAACTTCGGTACAGCCTGTAACGTAGTTGCCTTCATCTTTACTCGTTTCATTGATGAGAACTACTACGCTGTGCCTGAGGAGCGTATCGCTAAGAAGGAAGCTGCCCAGCGCCGTCCGCTTCAGCTTATCGGTGAAGTGGCCCGTGAGCGCGCTTTCCAGAAGCTCATCGTCTTCCTTGTGCTCACTCTCGGTGTGCGCTTGGTCTTCACCCTGCAGTTCCTTGTGATGCCGCAGTACTATCTGCGCACCATCGGTGATGACTTCGATTTGGGTATCATTAACTCTTTCAACCCCTTCATCATCATTACCGGTCTTATCATCATCATCCCCATCCTTAATCGTTTCTCCACGGTTAAGCTCATGATTTCCGGTATGTCCATTTCCGCAGCCTCCATGGTGCTGCTGGCCCTTCCGCCGGAGTGGTACTTCGTCATTCCCGGTATTGAGACACTCGGTCAGGCATACTTCTTTGCCGTTGTTGCTCAGATTATCATCTTTGCCGCCGGTGAGCTGCTGTTCAGCCCCCGATTCTCTGAATACGTCGCCCGCGTGGCTCCCAAGGATAAGGTGGCTTCCTACATGTCACTCTCCGCTCTGCCCATGTTCATTGCCAAGCCGATTAACGGCGTGGTGGGCGGTCTGCTCGTTTCGTACTTCTGTTACGATGGTATTGCCGCCAAGATGGATACTGGTCACATTGACTTCTGGCACTCCCCGGAGCTGATGTGGACCCTCTATCTCATCATGGCCGTTATCTCTCCGCTGGCAATCATCCTGACCAAGGACAGCTTCGTGTCTGACCACCCTGAGGAGGACGCAGCAGAGAAGGCTGATGAGGCCGAGGCCGCAGCCGAAAAAGAAGAACCCGCCACACAGAACGCCTAACCCATAGAAAATCTCATTTACCATGTCTGATACTAAAATCAACGCCGGGCGTGAGACTCGCGCAAAGTTCTGGCCTGTGTTCGCGCCGTACCTCTTGCCAGTTGCTGTGCTTATTGCGGCTTTCGTAGCATCTGCTACCGCTGAATTGCAGCTGATTGGCGGCATTGTCGTGTGCGGTTGTCTGCTGGTTATGGCGGTATATCTTATCTGTATTCAGTGGCATGTGGTGCGCCGCTTGCATGATGCCGGCGTGAGCCGCTTCTTCTTCTGGATGCTGGTTATTGTGGAAATCTTGTCAGTTGCTTTCCTGATTCTGCCTCTGCTTACCGGTGCGGCTACTCCTGAGTGGGTGATAACCCTGAATCTGATTCTTGTGGCCGGTTTTTGCAGTGTGCTGCATGTGGCTCTGCTGGTATTCTTCCTGCTGCCCTCACAGGCCGGCACGAATGACTATGGCGAGAACCCCGAGTACCCCGGTGTTCCTTTCACCGGTACGTCATGGGGCGGTATCGTGGAAGATATGCTGAAGCTCATGCTTGTCATGGGTACGCTTGGTTACCTCTGCAACCTCGCCATGAAGCCCTTCGAGCAGACCTCCGCTACGGACTCCCTCGTGTCCCTCATCCGTAAGGGTGCTTTGGAGACGGATAAGAACGGCGAGGAAATTGATAACGTGTACCTGCGTGAGCTTGTATCCGGTAAGGAAGATGACGCGAACTTCGTTAACACCGCTGATTCCACCGGCCGTACTCCGCTCATGTGGGCTGTATACGCTAACTATAACAACCCGGAGGACGCTCTTTCCCGAGACCTCGCCCGCTTGTACTATGTGCGAAACCTTCTCTCTCAGCCCGGTATTGATGTGCAGGCTAAGGATAAGGATGGCTTCACCGCCTTGCACTGGGCAGCTTGGAGCGGTATGCCATACTGCACGCTCCTACTGGTGGAGGCCGGTCTGGACGTGAACGCTCAGGAAAACAACGGCTACACTCCGCTGATGCTGGCCGCCATGCGTGGTAACAACGAGGCTGTGCGCATGTTACTTTCTCTCGGTGCTGATGCTTCCCTGAAGAACAACGCCGGTCAGACAGCCGCCGAGCTTGTTGCCGGTGGTGAGGGCGCATACAGCAAGCGTGATAACTTCTGGTTCTCACTCATCTTCTCCTCTGAGCGCGAGGCTGCATATCGTGGTACCATCGAGCTGCTCAGCAATCCTCCTGCTGCACGTAGCGTGGCTGAGTGGATGGATGATATGGCCCGTATGAGCGGTGAAGCTCGTGCTGAGCGCCTTGGTACCGCCATTATGGAGGTAAATCCTGAGACCAAGCTCACTGTGTTGCTTGAGACTGTGCTTGCTGCCGGTCAGGCTGAGAACACCCAGGAGTATGATGCTGCCATTCATTACTTCGTGCTCGGTCAGTTGAAGGCTATTGCTGAGCGCGAGAAGGAACTGGCTGAAGCCGGTAATCCTGTGGCCTCTTCCGTGGTGCTGGCTACGGATGCTGAAGGACGCAATGCTCTGGATATTGCTCTTCAGTTCGGTCTTACCAGAACGGCTGAGCATCTTCGTACGGTGCTGCAGCCCTCTGCCGCTGCTCCTGAGAGCACGCCCGCAGAGCCTGATACTCCTGTGCTGCCCACTCCCGCTCTGGATGCCGAGCCTGCCACTACAGAGGAGCCCGCTCCTACTGTAGAGCCCGCTCCCGCTCCTGCTGAGGAGACCATCAGTTATGAGGCTGTGGAGTTTACTGCTCCTGACGTAACCGGCACTACTGCTGGTGAGGAGCTGCCCACCCCCGAGCCTGCTGCTGATGTGGTCCCTTCCGCAGAGGATTCTGCCGCTCCGGCGGTGGATACCGTGAGCGATGCCGAGATGCTGGATGTTCCTGCCGTGGAGCAGCTCTGATTCCTGACCTCACACCATACTTTTTCCGGCCTCCCGTTTTCGGAACGGGAGGCCGTTTTGGTATGCAGGCTACCGTATATTGCTAATGACGGGAAAGCTGCTTGACATGCGCTGCCATTCAGTCTATAAGATAAGGCGTTCAGCGCACATGGTGTGCAAGGAAATAACTTATCCCCGAACATACAGAAGATATGAAACTGAGAATTGCGGTCCAATCCAAGGGGCGTCTTAACGAGGACACTATGGCAATTCTGGCGGAAGCCGGAATTAAGGTTAGCTCATCCAAGAGAACGCTGTTGGTTTCTGCTCGTAAGTTCCCTATGGAGGTGCTTTACCTTCGTGATGACGATATCCCCGAGACCGTGACTGACGGCGTGGCGGATATCGGCGTTGTGGGGCTTAATGAGTATCTGGAGCGTGGCGGGGATGCTGACATCGTTAAGAAGCTGGGCTTCGGTGGCTGCCGCCTGAGCATTGCTATTCCCAAGGAGTTTGAGTACACCGGTTCGCAGTGGCTGCAGGGGCGCCGTATTGCTACTTCCTACCCCGTCATTCTTCGCAAGTGGCTGGAAGAGCAGGGCGTTCAGGCTCATATCCACGTGATTACCGGTTCTGTGGAGATATCCACCGGCATTGGTCTGGCTGATGCTATTTTTGATATCGTGAGCAGTGGCGCCACCCTCGTGAGCAACAACCTGCGTGAGGTGGAAGTGGTGCTGGAAAGTGAGGCCGTACTTATCGCTCACAAGAACCTGCCTGATGAGAAGCGTGAGATTCTTGATAAGCTCCTTTTCCGTATGGATGCCGTGATGACGGCTGCTGATAAGCGCTATGTGCTCATGAATGCACCTGAGGAGTGTGTGGAGCAGATTGTGGCAGAGCTTCCCGGCGTGAAGAGCCCCACCATTATGCCCCTCGCTCAGAAGGGCTGGTGCAGCATTCACACCGTGCTGGATGAAGCTTGCTTCTGGGATATCATCGGCCGCCTGAAGGAGGCCGGCGCTCAGGGTATTCTCGTGCTGCCCATCGAGAAAATGATTCTGTGATTTTCACCTCCGTTTTCAGAAAGGGACATACCATGACAATCGATTTTGAGAAATGCGGTGGCCTCGTGCCGGCCATCATTCAGGACGCCTCCACCGGTAAGGTGCTCATGCTGGGTTATATGAATGCGGAGTCTTATGCCCGCACTCAGGAGACCGGCCGCGTGTGCTTCTGGAGCCGCAGCCGCCAGTGTCTGTGGACCAAGGGGGAGACCAGCGGTAACTATCTGGAAGTGGTGAGCGTGAAGGTGGATTGTGATAATGATACGCTGCTCATTCAGGCCACTCCTCATGGCCCTGTGTGCCACACGGGTACTGACACCTGCTGGGGAGAGAAGAATGAGCCCAGCTCGCTGCCTTTCCTTACTGAGCTGCAGGACTTCATTAATAAGCGCCATGAGGAAATGCCTGAGGGCTCTTACACGACCTCTCTTTTCCGCGATGGCGTGAACCGCATGGCCCAGAAGGTGGGTGAGGAAGCTCTGGAGGCTTGTATTGAAGCCTGCAATGGCACGAATGAGCGCCTTGTTTATGAGGCCTCTGATATGCTTTACCACCTCATTGTTCTTCTTACTTCCAAGGGGCTGCGTATCGAGCAGGTGGTGGATGAGCTGGCCTCCCGCCACAAGCCAGGCTGGAAGAAGCACTAAGACTATCAGGTAGATTTGCTATTTTTATATAGACCACCGGATTAACATGCAGTTCAATACTCCGGAATTTGTCGTTTTTTTTCTTCTGGTTGCCGTAGTGGTGTATATAGCCAATCGCCTTTCATTGTGCAAGGTGCGCAATGTGCTTTTGCTTATCGCCTCATATGCTTTCTATGCCAATTTACATATATATTATCCATTGTTACTTCTTTTTGTAACGATGGTAAACTTTATTGGCGGGCGTTGGTTGCAGCTTTCCGATTTAACAGAAAAGAAGAGAAAGTTCATTATTTCCGCAGTTGTTGTTTTTTCTCTTATACCGCTGGTAACGCTTAAATATGCTCCGGTTTATACTGATAGCTTATGGCTGCCTGTTGGTTTGTCTTTCTTTACTTTTCAATCGCTTACATATTCACTTGATGTATATCGAGGAAAAATAACAGAGAAATATACGTTGTTGGATGTTTCTCTTTTTATCGCATTTTTTCCGACGCTTTTATCTGGGCCCATCGAGCGCGCCCGTAATGTTATTCCCCAGTTGCGAGAAAAATTGCCTTTCAATTGGGAAAATACTATAGAAGGCGCCCAGACCTTTACATGGGGCCTTTTTAAAAAAATGGTAATTGCTGACCGCCTTGCTGAGTGGGTGAATACCATTTATGCCCAAGGCCCTTCTGCTTCTGGTGGAACGCTGGCAGTAGCTGCTATTTTATATAGCTTTCAGATATATTGCGATTTCAGTGGTTATGCATCCATGGCAATAGGTGTGGGGCGTATGTTGGGAATAAAGTTGATGGAGAACTTCTGTTTCCCGTATTTTGCCTCCTCCATTAAGGATTTCTGGCGTCGATGGCACATATCTCTTACTAGTTGGTTTACGGAGTATGTATACATATCGATGGGCGGGAATCGGGTATCTCGTGTTCGCTGGATTCTGAATATATCATGCGTGTTTATATTGAGCGGCGTATGGCATGGTGCCACATGGTCATTTGTAATATGGGGGGCCATGCATGCTGTTCTATATTTGATAGAATATTATACTGGTTTTGTCGGAAAGAGTATATTTTATAGAATTTTTGTTTTTGTTGGTGTAACGCTTGCATGGGTGTTCTTCAGAGTAGAGAACTCGGCTGAGGCCGCTAGTATGATTGCAAAAATGTTCACCGGACCTTGGCTTCCCGTGAAGTATGGTGTAAAAGTTGCGCCTATTGCAGCTGTTACCATAGGGGTATTGATAAGCTTTATTGTGATAGAGTATGCTCAGTATAAAAAGAAGCTTCCCACGCATTGGCTGTGGAGGTCTGCTGGTTTTGCTCTTATGATTATCTGTATATCTCTGTTCTCGGCTAGTTCCTCTCAGTTTGTATATTTTAAATTCTGATGTTATGAAAAAGAAATGTCTGAAGGTGCTGATATTTCTGACCATGGTAATAGCTTTGGATTGGGGGGTGGCTGCGTTCTTGCAGACAGGGCTTGAGCGTTATTATGGCTTGGATCAGGAGGCGGATATTCTTCTTATCGGCCATTCTCACATGATGAAATCATGCGACCATGTACGCATGGAAGAAGCTTTAGGTGTTCGTGTTTCTAAGTATTGCCGTGAAGGGGTGATGGTGGCGGATCGTTTTGCCATGTTGCAGCACTTTTTAGCTGAGCAGGAGGATGGCTCTGTTCCGTATGTTCTTTATGGTGTTGACCCGTTCATGTTTAATGAAGGTGACCTTAGTTTGAATTCATATAAGCTGTTCTATCCTTTTATGGATTCTCCTCCTATGGATGAATTGGTGAGACGGGAGGCGACTGATTGGCATGATTATTATATACACAAATATTTTCGCTCATCGCGTTTTACGGATAATATGATATATCGTTCCATGAGGGGATGGTTCCGCTACTGGAAAAGTTTCCAGAACGGAGTTATCAGTGACGCTCGCTGGAATGCTTCTTATCAGTGGGGGGTAGACATGCCCGAGGAAAAGGTAGCGATTTTCCGTCAGACCCTAGATTTCCTGCTTGAAAATGGGTGCCAAGTAGTATTGGTTCATCCCCCTGTAATTGAGGCGTACAGACGTTCGAATCCAGAAGCATTCGAGTACATGCGTAATTACTATCAGCAGTTAGCCGATAGTGATCCAAGAATCCATTTTTTGGATTATGGCCCGCTGTACAGCCACCGACAGGAGCTTTTTGAAGACCCTGTGCATGTGAATCGTATATGCGAGCGCATGATGACTGAAGAATTGATTCGCGATATGATGCGCATTATGGGCAGGGAGGGTGTTGATGTCGCGAGGGATTAAGTCAGCGCAGTATTGGCTGATATAAGTCATTTAACATAAACAACGGTAATTAAAGAGTAAATATATCGCGTACAGATTCATTAAATACCATGGTGTGTAGAATGATTGGGCGAGAATCAATGATGATTTTTCTTAGCGAATTGAGCTCGTCCTTCGTGGGGATAGGTGAGCCTTAGTCAATTTCTATTTTCTAAAAAGTTATGAAACATTTATGTGAGAAAATTACGACGAACCGCCTGTTCGAACTGTTGATAGTGGCGGTCATTCTTATAAACTCTGCCCTTATTGGCGTGGAGACTTACACCGCGAACGCTGTCATTGCTCTTGTGCAGAAGGTGATTCTCGGTATCTTCACGGTAGAAATAGTCATGCGTTATATCGCAGCGGAGAATAACCGCAGTTTCTTTACCGGCGGCTGGAATATCTTTGATCTTACGCTGGTAATCATCGGCTATATACCGGAGGATTTGATGCCGAATGCCTCCATGGCCATGGCGATGCGAGTGCTGCGTGTGTTCCGCGTGCTGCGCCTGCTGCGTACCAGCAAGGAAATTAAGCTGATTATCTCGGTGCTCATCAAATCCATGAGCGCGCTGTTCTATAACCTCTGTTTCTATCTCATTTTCCTGTACCTTTTCGCTATCATCGGCGTGTCCCTCTTCAAACTGCCGCAGCCGGATACCCTTCCTGCTGAGTCTCGCGTGCATTATGAGCAGCTGGTTTCAGAAGCCCCGCATGCTCCTACCAATTCACCGGAGCCGTATGGCACGCTGCATGAGTCCATGTTTACTCTTTTCCGTGTAATGACCGGTGATGACTGGACGGACGTGCGTTATAATCTTCTTACCGCCCATCGTTACGGCTTAATTAAAGCTTCTCCGACTGTGATTACGGTGTATCATGTGAGCTGGTTTGTCATTTCCGCCTTCCTGCTGCTGAACCTCGTGGTGGGTGCCATTCTGAACAATTATCAGGTGGCTATGGATGAGCAGAAAAAAGAGCGAGAGCAGCTCGAATAAAGAGCCCTCTGCCACATTTACATCTTGATAAAGAAAATCCCCCGCCGGCGCATAACCGGCGGGGGATGATAATTTTATGTGGTCGCTATCAGTTGGCCACGATGTTGACCAAGCGGCCGGGCACCACGATAACCTTGCGTACCGTCTTGCCTGCAGTGAACTCCTGCACACGGGCGGAGGCCAGAGCGGTGGCTTCCAGCTCCTCCTTGGAGGCATCAGCAGCCACGGTAATCTTGTCACGCAGCTTGCCGTTCACCTGAATGACGATTTCCTTCGTGTTCTCCACGAGGTACTCGGGGTTGAACACCGGCCAAGTCTGCTGGCAGAGCTGGCAGGCGGGCAGGGAGGTAAACTGCTTGCGCAGGATGCTGTAAAGCTCCTCAGTGATGTGGGGGGCAAAGGGATTCAGCACGTGGAGCAGCTGCACGTAGTCGCTCACCGTTACAGCAGATGCGCTTGTCATGGCGTTCGTGCACTCCATCATCTTGGAGATGGCGGTGTTGAAGCTCATGTCATCGATGTCTTCCGTCACCTTCTTGATGGTCTTGTGCACCTCCTTGCGAACCGGGGTAACCTCACCATTGTCTTCAGCTGTAATCTTGCCGGAGAGTACCCATTCACCCTCCTGATTCTCGACCATAGCCACACGCCATACGCGAGCCAGGAAGCGGCTGATGCCTTCCACACCCTTAGTCTGCCAAGGCTTCACCTCCTTGAGCGGGCCCATGAACATTTCGTACAGGCGCAGGGCGTCTGCGCCGTACTCGCGCACGATGTCGTCCGGGTTCACCACGTTGCCGCGGCTCTTGGACATCTTCTGGCTATCCTCACCCAGAATGAGCCCCTGATTCACGAGCTTGTTGAAGGGCTCGTTGGTGCTTACAAGACCGTAATCGTACAGAACCTTGTGCCAGAAGCGGGCATACAGAAGGTGCAGCACGGCGTGCTCGGTGCCACCCACATACAGGTCTACACCGCCGGGGTTGGCGCCGCCCATCCAGTACTTCTCCACTTCGGGGTCGATGAAGGCCTTCTCGTTCTTCGGATCGAGATAGCGCAGGTAGTACCAGCAGGAGCCGGCCCACTGGGGCATGGTGTTGGTCTCGCGGGTGGAATCCTCGGAGTACTGAATCCACTGAGTGGCCTTTACAAGCGGACCGCGGGGGTCACCACTGGGCTTGAAGTCTTCCATTTCGGGCTGCAGCAGGGGCAGCTCGCTTTCCGGGATGGCGTAGTGATTGCCGTCCTTCGTGTTCCAGACGATGGGGAAGGGTTCACCCCAGTAGCGCTGGCGGCTGAAGAGCCAGTCACGCAGCTTGTAGTTCACCTTGCCGCAGCCATAGCCCTTTTCCTCCAGCCAAGCAATCATCTGCTTCTTGGCTTCGGGAACGCTCAGGCCGTTGAGGTGCTCGGAGTTCACCATGGTGCCGTCATAACCGCAGAAGTCCTGCCAGGGTGTCTCGGCATTGTCCGGCTGTACCACCTGAATGATGGGAAGACCAAACTTCACAGCGAACTCGTAGTCGCGGCTGTCGTGAGCGGGCACGGCCATGATGGCACCGGTGCCATAACCTGTCAGCACGTAGTCGGCAATCCAGATGGGGATTTCCTTTCCGTTCACGGGGTTCACGGCGTAGGCGCCGGTGAACACACCGGTCTTGTCCTTGCTCTCCGTACGCTCCAAATCACTCTTGGAGGCGCAGACAGCCTGATAAGCGGTCACGGCTTCCTTCTGCTCAGCGGTGGTGATTTCGTTCACCAGCTCGTGCTCAGGGGAGAGCACCATGTAGGTGGCGCCGAACAGGGTGTCCGGGCGTGTGGTGTAAACTGTGATGGTCTTGCCGTTGCAGGTGAAGTTTACCTCAGCACCGGTGGACTTGCCAATCCAGTTGCGCTGCAGCAGCTTGATGCTCTCGGGCCAATCCAGCGGCTCCAGCTCATCAATCAGGCGCTCAGCATAGGCGGTGATGCGCAGCATCCACTGGCGCAGCTTGCGGCGCTCCACGATGTGACCCTTGCTCTTCCACTCCTCAGCCTCTTCGTTGGCGAGCACGGTGCCCATGTCGGGGGACCAGTTCACCATACCCTCAGCCACATAGGCGAGGCGTACGTTGTCAATCTGTTCGCGGGTCCAGCCCTTGGCTTCCAGCTCGCTTACGGGGCAGGCCTTCTTCAGTTCCTCGTTGTAGTAGGAGTGGTACAGGCGCAGGAAAATCCACTGTGTCCAGCGCACATAAGAGGGGTCAGTGGTAGCGATTTCGCGGTCCCAGTCATAGGAGAAGCCCAGCATCTTAAGCTGGCGGCGGAATGTGTCGATGTTAGCGTAGGTCGTGATGGACGGGTGCTGGCCGGTCTTAATGGCGTACTGCTCAGCGGGAAGGCCGAAGGAGTCCCAGCCCATGGGGTGCAGCACGTTGAAGCCGTTCATGCGCTTGTAGCGGCTCACGATGTCCGTGGCTGTGTAGCCCTCGGGGTGGCCTACATGAAGACCGGCGCCGCTGGGGTAGGGGAACATATCCAGCACATAGCACTTGGGCTTGCTGGCATCAAAACCCTCTTCGCCGGGGTTAAGCACCTTGAAGGTCTTCTCGGCATCCCACGTGGCTTGCCATGCGGGCTCAAAAATATCAAAAGGATACGGATTCTTGCGTTCAGACATGTCGCGCGTGAATATAATACAGTCACCCATGAAAATCAAGTCTTTTCGGGCAAATCGCCCTCATGCTGCCGCAATTAGTATACCGAATTGTTAAAATCATGCTGACAGTAGATTTTTTTACTGACAATTCCTTGGAAGTGTGCTATCGTACAGAATATGAAAAAGCCTGAAATTCTCGCAGCTCGTAGTCTGAATGGCCGTGCGGAGCATCATCTTCCGGCCTCAGTTATTCCCGCCAACACAGGTAACGCTGTTCTGGACGCGAACCTGTACGACCTCTCTCGTCGTTTCTGCGGCAAACATGATCCGGACGTGGTGCTGCAGATGCTTGCCACTGTGATGAACGCCGCGGATTCCAACGTGGAGGAGCATGATTTGGACATGATGAACCGCACGCTCATGGAGATGTTTGCGGCGGACAAGATGTTCATGCCTTACCGCAATGTTCGTAAAATCACCTGTTTCGGTTCTGCTCGCATTAAGCCGGAAGACCCTTCCTATAAGCAGGCTGTGGATTTTTCTCGCATGGCCGTGGAGAATGGTTACATGATTATCACCGGCGGTGGCCCGGGCATCATGCAGGCCTGTAATGAAGGCGCCGGTAAAGAGAACTCCTTCGGCCTGAACATCACGCTGCCTTTCGAGCAGCACGCGAACCCCTTCGTGGAGGGAAGCGATAAGATGATGGACTTCTACTACTTCTACACCAGAAAACTGAACTTCCTGAAGCAGACGGATGCCCTCGTGGCGTTCGAAGGCGGCTTCGGTACCATGGATGAGATTTATGAGACGATTACCCTCATTCAGACGGGTAAGTGCACCATCTTCCCCATCGTGCTGCTGGATATTCCGGGCGAGACATTCTGGTACCGCTGGGCTCGCTTCATCGAGAAAGAGCTGCTGGATGAGAACCTCATTTCACCCAACGATATGCACCTTCTGTACCTCAGTAAGAGCGCAGAGGACGCCATGGCCTATATCGAGCGTTTCTACAAGCGTTTCCACTCCTATTACTTTGAGGGTGAGAACTGTATCATTCGTGTGAATGAGCCGCTTTCTGAGAAGCTTCTGGACTGGATTCGCCATGATTACACGGATATCATGCCCAAGGGCGACCTCGTGCAGCTGGATGGTGATAAGAATGACCCTGAGCCCTTGCTGGCAGGGCTTCCGCGCCTGCATTTCATGCTGAAGCGTGGGGATTATGCCCGCCTGAAGGACTTGATTGACGTCGTGAATGATTGATGTCTCCCCTTAGCAAGGCTTTTTAATAAACGGCGGTTCCTGCGGGGCCGCCATTTATTTTGCTGCCATGTTGTAGTTCGGGCAGGACGCCAAAAATGGATTGACGTCGAGGTGATAGAATGATATAAAAATTACATACGCCAGACGCACACAAGGGAGGGGGCATAAGTGTGTTTCCAAAAAGTCAAAAAAGGGTGCTAGTTTAACGCTTTATCTGCTTTATTTTAATTATGTCAACGCGCAGAATGTATTCATATTCACTCTTAAGTGTATCCTTGTGGGTTGTCTTAATATATCTTCCTTTGGTATATTTCTCTCCTAGGGGACATCATCTTGGTGACTGGATAATATGGCCATTGATGTGCTGCGCCATTCTTGTTTTGTCTTTTTTGATGACATTGGCTTATAAGCTGTTTTCTCTCACCCAAAAAATATCTCCGTTGAAGAGAGATATAATGTTTATTCTTTGTATTTCATATTTATATCTTCCGATTTCGATATTTACAATGTATACCGAAGCGATGGTTCCTTCGATATTTTCGATGGAAATGATGAACATTTTGCTTAATATCAAGCTTTATCTTCTGGGGCTTACCATACTTCCGGCTCCTTTTCTCTTCGTTTATTTGCTGCGACGCGCCGAATGCAAAACATCTCCGTAACCTTATCCGCAGCATTCAATGGAAATGCGTGAGCTTAATGACAGTGAGCGAAATGCTATGCAGCATTTCGCCTTTCTTTTGCAACAAAAAAGCCGCACGCATGGAAGCGGACGGCTTGGGGAAGATGTTTGGGAAGTCTGATTACTTCTTCTTGCAGGTCTTCTTGGCGCACTTCTTCTTTGCCGGCTTGATGACGGTCTTGAAGGAGGAAGACGGCTTGAAGGAAAGCGTGGAAGAGGCGGGAATGGTAATTACCTCGTTGGTCTGGGGATTGCGACCGGAGCGCTCGGGGCGTGTCTTCATTTCAAATGTACCGAAACCGATGAGCTGAACCTTATCACCACCCTTCACAGCCTCGGAGATGGAACCGAGAACAGCGGAGAGAGCAGCCTCAGCGCACTTCTTTGTTGCGCCTTCGCCAAGCTTTGCCTGAATGCAGTCTACAAGTTGAGTCTTGTTCATAGGTCTTTATAATATCATGCGACGCCTTGAATTCAAGCGAAAAAGTACAGCTAAAGGCCCATTTGTGCAAAAAAATACACAAATGGGCCTGAGTGGATGGAAAAAATGGCTGAGTTAGCTGTAATTCAAGGCTTTTTTACCATTTATAAGCCTCAATAGCCGTTTTCATTTCGCGCACGGCTTCAGTAAGCCCAGTGAAGATGGCACGTGAAATAATCGTGTGGCCGATGTTAAGTTCCGTGAGGTGAGGCACGGCGTTCAGCTCGGCAAGATTGGCCACTTGGATGCCATGACCGGCGTGTACTTCCAGCCCGAGTTCGTGGGCGAGTTTTGCGGCGGCTACTAATCTTTCCGTCTCGGCGGCACGCTCGGCGCCCAGCGTGTTGGCGAATCTGCCGGTGTGCAGCTCAATCATGGCCGCGCCGATGGCGGCAGAAGCGCGCACCTGAGCTTCCTCGGGGTCAATAAACATGCTCACCTTGCTGCCATTATTCTGCAGCGCTGCCACGAGGGGGCGCAGCTGCTCTTCATGGCCGGCCACGCTCAGGCCACCCTCTGTGGTGATTTCCTCGCGTCTTTCAGGCACCAGACACACGAAATCCGGCTTCAGGTCCAGGGCGAACTCCAGCATGGCCTCCGTGGCTCCCATTTCCAGATTCAGGGGCAGGGGGATTTCTCGGCGCACGGCGCGAGCGTCCCCGTCCTGCATGTGGCGACGGTCTTCGCGCACATGGAGGGTGATGGAGTCCGCTCCACCGGCCAGCGCGGCGCGGGCGGCATCCAGTACTGAGGGCTCCGTGTTGTGTGAGTCAAGCATGGCGGCGTAGCGAGCCTGTCGCAGCGTGGCCACGTGATCGATGTTTACTCCGAGGTGCATAATGGTGCTGTGGGGGATTAAAAATGCCCTGCGGGGGTGTTCCCGCAGGGCTGTATAGAAAGAAGTATTCTTTAGTGCAGGAAGTGGCGGGCACCGGTGAACACCATGGCAATGCCGGCGGGGTTAGCGGGGTGGGTAACCTCCTGGTCGCGGATGGAGCCGCCGGGCTGAATGCAGGCGGTAGCGCCGGCATGAATGGCGGTCTGCAGGCCGTCAGCGAAGGGGAAGGGGCCGTCAGAGGCAATCACGCTGCCCTTCAGGCTCAGACCGGCCTGACCGGCCTTCCACACGGCAATCTTAGCGGAGTCCACGCGGCTCATCTGGCCGGCGCCGATGCCGAGCGTGCCGTTCTTGTCCGTGAAGACGATGGCGTTGGAGTGTACCTGCTTGCACACACGCCAAGCGAAGCGCATAGCCTCGAGCTCCTCAGCGGTGGGCACGCGGTCGGTCACGACCTTAGCCTCCAGATTGTCCAGACCCATGACTTCATCGTCACGCTGCATGGTCATGATACCGCCGGGGGCTGTGCGCATCATGGGAGTCTTGCAGAACTCGCGCCAAGCGTCCATATCAATGCGCATCACGCGGCAGTTCTTCTTCTTCTGAAGGATAGCGCGGGCTTCCGGCTCATAATCAGGAGCGATGATAACGTCCGTGAAGATAGCACCCACGATGCGGGCAAGAGCCTCAGTCATCGGGCGGTTCATCACGATAACACCACCGAAGGGAGCCTGAGTGTCCGTCTGGTAGGCGCGCTTCCAAGCCTCCACGAGGTCCTCGTCATCCTGACCCACGCCGCAGGGGTTCGTGTGCTTGAGGATGCCGACGGTGGGACGGCGGAAGTTCATGATGAGGGAAGCGGCAGCGTCCAGGTCCAGAATGTTGGTGTAGGACAGCTCCTTACCCTGAAGCTGGGTGAAGATGGAATCAAAGTCACCGTACAGCACGCTGCTCTGGTGGGGGTTGTCACCATAACGCAGGGCCTGATTGAAGGGGAGGGAAAGCGTGAGGTTGTTCTTGGTGCACTCCTCAGCGCGGTGACCCAGATAGTTGGAGATAGCGGTATCGTAAGCGGAGGTGCGCATGAACACCTTCACAGCGAGCTTCTCACGGGTCTTCAGAGTGGTGTTACCCTGATGGTTCTCCATTTCCTCCAGAATGGTGTCGTAGTCAGAGGGATCGCTCACCACGGTCACGGAAGCGTAGTTCTTAGCAGCGGAGCGCAGCATGGAGGGACCGCCGATGTCAATCTTCTCGATGGCCTCAGCGAGGGTCACGCCTTCCTTGGCGATAGTTTCCTCAAAGGGATAAAGGTTCACGCACACCAAATCAATGGTGGGGATGTTGTTGTCCACAGCCTGCTGCTGGTGCTCAGCGAGATCGCGGCGCTGCAGGAGGCCGCCGTGCACCTTGGGGTGAAGAGTCTTCACACGGCCGTCAAAGAGCTCGGGTGCACCTGTGTAATCAGAGATTTCCGTCACCGGCAGCCCCAGTTCCTGAAGGTACTTGCAGGTGCCTCCGGTGGAGATGAGCTGTACATTCTGGGCCACCAGGCCCTTGGCAAACTTATCAAGCCCGGTCTTGTCAGAGACAGACAGCAGGGCGCGCTGAATTTTCATCGTTTCCATGCTAATGTGATTCGATTTGTTTACATTGCCCGCCGGCGGCGGTACCACAGGTTACACTCATTTTTGCCGTTTGGCAAGCCCAAAATCCGAAAATCAGCAATTATCACAGAAAATCAGCCCGCTCAAGGTTTTACCTTTGAGCGGGCTGTAAAGCTGTGTTGGCTTGCTTATATCAGCGCAGGAAAATGGGCAGGGGATTGCCCGTGGTCTGCCAGCTGTACAGGGCCATGCCGGCATAGAAAGCGCCGATGAGCACCAAGGCCACATAGAAGCCGTTGATTTTCTCCATCTGCTTGTTGTACTGCACGGCGGCAGTTGCAGCGGAGGCTCGGCTGCCGGCGCGCTTTCTACCGTTGAGGGCCGGAGCTCCTTTTCGGGGAGCAGTGCGCTTGCCGCTGGAGGCCTTTTTCTTGATGGTCTTCTTCTGCGGAGCTGCGGCAGGAGCGGCCTCGGGGGCTGCTTCACCTTCAGGGGCGGCGGGAGCTGCAGCTGCCTCAGCGGGAGCGGCTTCTGCACCTTCATCCGGTACGAAAGTAATAGTGGCGGCGCCAATCTGGTACACCACGCCGCTGGTCATGTACTCATTTTCCAAGGGAGCTCCGTCAGCAAAGGTGCCGGCGCCGGAGCCGAGGTCGGATATGGCATAACCATCCTCAAAGAGAGTGATACAGCAGTGCTCTTCAGCAAGGCCTTCTACATCAGGCAAGTCGATGCTGCAATCCTCAGAGGTGCCAATGATGACTTCTACGCCTATCTCATCGGGAAGGTCATAGGATGCGGTAATGTCAGAGTATGTTACATTAATTGAAGCCATGTCTGAAACTTAGTATGCCAGATATCACGCGAAAATCAATCATAAAGTACAAAAAACGTCAAAAAACGTATTTGTGAGGCGTAATGGCGTTGTTAGCTTTGCTTTATCCATTCGCTGAACTTTTCCGCCCAGGCTCGGGATATGCCGGGGAGCTCGGCTATTTCTTCTGGGCTGCGGGTGCGGAGGTTTGGCACGGTGTGGAAACGGGCAAGCAGCAGTTCCTTGCGCTTGGGCGTCATGCCGGGGTAGGCATCCAAGCGGCTCTCGCGCACGCGGCGCCTCACCAGTAGCTCGTTGTAATTATTCGCAAAGCGGTGGGCTTCATCTCTCAGGCGCTGCAGGAGTCTCAGGGCGCCACATTCTCTGCTGAGGGCCAGCGGCTCGCTGTTGTGGGGGAAGTATATTTCCTCATCTCGTTTGGCCAAGCCTATCACCGGCATATCCGCCAGCCCCACCTCCGTCAGCACCTGCATGGCTGTGGCCAGCTGCCCTTTGCCGCCGTCCACCACCACGAGGTCAGGCACAGTGATAGGCGCTTTCCCTTCTGCACTCAGCTTTTTCAGCCAGGCGTAGGTGCCCACATCAGCAGGCTTGTCAAAGAGGGCGCTGCTTTCGTTCACGATTCGGGAATAACGCCTCCGCACCACTTCCAGCATGCTGGCAAAGTCATTTTGGCCGTCCACCCCGCGGATGCGGTAACGGCGGTAGGCGCGGTTGTCCGGGCGGCCATTAGTGAAGCGCACCATGGAGGCCACGATGTGGTTGTCTGACAGGTTGGAGATATCAAAGCACTCCATCACAGCGGGAGGCTCTTGCATGCCCAGTGCTTCCGCCAGCTCCGCGAGGTCCTTATCCGGATTCACGGTGCCGGGCAAATCCGCCATGCCGCGGGCAAAGCGGCGCGCGGGCTCCAGCGTTTTGATGATATTCTCACGCACGTCTCTCAGGCGCGCGGCCTTTTCGAAATCCAGCGCCTCCGCGGCTTCCATCATTTCCTGCGTGAGGGCGTCCAAGTGTTCGCGGCGTCCGCGGCCCTCCAGCAGCCCGAGTGCTGTCTCAAACTGCGCGCGATACTCCTCCGGGGATATGCGGCCTATGCAGGGCGCTGAGCAGCAGCGTATCACATCATCATGGCAGTGGCGGTACTGCTCCTCCCCGGGGTGGCGACAGGTGCAAGTGCGCAGGCGGAAGCGGTGGTTCAGCCACTCCACGGTCTCTTTCAGCGCGGTGGAGTGAACGAAGGGGCCTATGTAGCGTGCGCCGTCATCTTTTTTCAAGCGTACCAGTGAGAAGCGCGGCAGCTCTTCCTGCCTGCTGGCACGCAGCAGAAGGTAGCGCTTGTCATCCCTCAGCTGCACATTGTAGTGCGGGCGGTATTCCTTAATCAGCTTTTGCTCCAGAATGAGCGCTTCCTGATCATTGCGTACTTCGTAATAATCAAAATCCTCAATGGCCGCGATGAGGGCACGCGTTTTGCTGTTTTCCAGCGTGGCGCGGGAAGGGGAGAAGTAGTTCGCGAGGCGGCGGTGCAGGTCCTTGGCCTTTCCCACATAAATGATGCCGCCTCCGTTGCCCTTCATGAGGTATACTCCCGGGCGGTGCGGTGTGCTGCGCCACTTTTCCTTGCAATTCACCCCGGCCATATCCCCTGATGATGTGCTCAGCTTTCTTCGGCCGGCAGCATGAACAGTAGCCTCTCCATGCCATGCTCCGTTACTTCATTCCAAAGGGCCTTCTCCAGCGAGGAGACGCGCGAAGCCCGCTCTTCATCACTCATCAGGCTCACGGCCTCGTCTCCAAAGTTTTCCACTAGGCTCTGCTCCGCGCAGCGGCTCACCAGCTCAGCCCAGAATGCCTGGTCCCGGTAATCCTCCAGCACGTCTGAGAAGAAGGCGTTGTCTATGTAAGAGCGCTTGAAGAACCAGTAGCCGCAGTCAGGATTCAGCTCCATATGCCTGCCGATGGAGGGAACTCCGCGAGCCGCCTTCAGCAGCGCCACGCACAGCCTCTGCCATGCTTCCGCACGGCTGTCACGGCTCTCCGGCATCGTCTGCCCCAGCATGGAAAGCACCATGGCGCACATCTCCGCCAAGTGGTGCATCTCCGTCTCGCTCAGCTCCAAATCCAGTTTGGACATATAAAACTCTCCTCCCTCTGCTTATCCGCTTTCCGGTATCAGATGAGCCCCAGCTGCATGCGGGCCTCTTCCGTCATCATGTCCTGATTCCACGGCGGATCCCACACGAACTCAATGTTCACCTCGCCCACGCCTTCCAGCGCGGAGATGCCGGCCTCTGCTTCAGCCATGAGGTGAGGCCCCATGCTGCAGCCCGGTGCGGTGAGCGTCATGCGCACATGCACGTAAGCGCCGGCCTCTTTCTGGGGGATTACTTCCACCTCATAAATAAGACCGAGGTTGACGATGTCCACAGGAATTTCAGGGTCATACACGCCGCCGAGCACCTTCCACACTTTCTCCTCCAGCGTGAGATTGCTCAAATCTTCCTGGGCCACCTCCGCTTGTTCCGGTGCAATGATGCCTGCGCGTGCTGCCTCATGCCGGGATATGCGCACCAACCCGATATCCGTCGCGGCTGTGATGGAATTACCCAGCATCTGGGTGATATAGATACGGGACCCCTCCGGCAGAATCACTGCATTACCCGCCGGTACCTGTACACCGGCTGTCTCCGCCTCTGTGATGACTTCCTGATTAAACATGGTCGTGTGCGCCATTATCTCAGATTTCTTTCCTGATGCAAGACTAATCTATGCCATTGTAAAATCACTACCTCTGTTTCAATCCTGCCGCTAGAAGAACTGGGGGCTTGCTTACTTTGTAGCCGCTGATGCTAAACCAGACGTCGTTTTAGGAAGAATATGGGGATTTGGCGTATGGATAAAATTCTGGAGTTAGAATAGATAATAGAAATATAACGAGAGAAGATTTCCTAATAAAACGAAACAGACAAGACGAAATATAAAATGATATCTCAAAAATAGACGGTCTCACCTTAATTGGATGGAGGCACACGACCCCATCCAATTAAATCATCAAACTAGAGAAAACTTATCTAGCTCTTTAGAAGTATACCCAATAGTCATCTCTTTGATAAACGACTAATTATTTGGCTCAAAAAACCACTTTCCATTTTTATATATTAAATAAAATCTTGAGTTTAAATATCTCATAGAACGAGAGCCGTCACTAGCAGATTCTATTTTAGCAATTTTTATATCTTTTCCTCCTAATGCTCGGTATGTTATTACAATTGGCCAATTTACCTCTATTCCATTTCTTCTAAAACCGGAATTGCCGATACTATATCCGGGGGGCATGGCTATGGAACATCTCTCAAAAGTGGTTACATCCATACAGTCTGTTACATAGCCATGTGGCAATCCTTTTACCGAAAGTATCTCAATGGACTCATTGCTATTATTTTTAATAGTAATACCCTGATAAAGTCTGATATCATACGAACATGAATTATTGAATAAAAAACAAATCAACAACCAAATTCCACAAGAATATTTATAAAATATTTTCCGCATTTCCGCACACAACTTTAGCATAACATTGAGGATTTATAAGGATTGTCATCTAGTCAAAAGTCGAGAAAATGCCTTGGAGTTACGAACTCCAATGAGTTCCTTCGGTGAGAACCAGCGCTTGCGTACTACCTCCGAGCGACAAGACCGAAGCTCAGATTACCCCGGGACGGCAGCATTAACTCCCTCCAAGGGAACTATACTAACAGCTTATTTTTTAGTCAAGAGCAAACAGCAAAGATGTCTTGCATTCTCCATGGCGCATGCTCGTTCGTGTGCATGGATAAGGGGGCGTTGCTGCTTTAATTTTAGTGTGTCTTTGTGCGTCTTAAAGGCGCGTGAAACAGATTATTTAGCTCATTTGCGAAGTGTTTTTGAAAGCTGGAGAATTAGATGCAAAAA
This sequence comes from Akkermansia sp., assembly GCA_045652085.1. Classification (GTDB taxonomy): domain Bacteria; phylum Verrucomicrobiota; class Verrucomicrobiia; order Verrucomicrobiales; family Akkermansiaceae; genus Akkermansia. The sequence goes on along the minus strand of JAZRTR010000029.1, from coordinate 49,011 downwards.
TCCCGTAAGTTGTTAAACTTACGGGATTTTCAGCGGACAGGGAGGGATTCGAACCCTCGGTACGCTTTTGACGTACACACGATTTCCAATCGTGCTCTTTCGACCACTCAGACACCTGCCCAGTCGAACTTCTGTTCTTGCTCCCCGGAAGGGGTGCGGGGAAACTATACGCTAATTTGGTCCGCTTTGCAAGCCTAAAATTGTAAAAAAACGATTTTTTTGCAATTTTAGGGGGGGATTACCATCCTCGGGCGGCAATGAGCTCGGCATAGCGCACGCCGGAGCCTCCGAAAATGTCCAGAGCGCTGCCGACAGTGGCATCAATGCTGCCGCCGGAAAGGGAATCAATGAGGTCAAAATCCGCCATGGTGGCGATACCGCCGGCGTAGGTCATGGGGCAGCCACGCCAGGAAGCGAGGAGCTCCACGAGCTCGCGGTCTATGCCACGGCAGCAGCCTTCCACATCCGCGGCGTGAATGAGGAACTCATCACAGCAATCCGCGAGGGCAGAGAGAGTGGCGGGGGTGACAGCCAGTTCCGTGAGGGTTTGCCAGCGGTTCATGGCGACCACCCAGCCATCACGCGTGCGGCGGCAGCTGAGGTCCAGTACGAGGTGTTCCTTGCCCACTCGCTCCACGAGCTCGCGCAGGACGCTGCGGCGGAAGCGGCCCTCGCGGTCGAAGAGAACGCTGGTGACAATGACGTGGGATGCGCCGAAGGCGAGCCATTCCTCTGCGTTGTCCGGGGTGATGCCACCGCCAATCTGCAGGCCTCCGGGGTAGGCCGTGAGGGCTGCACGGGCAGCTGCATCGTTGCCGGGGCCGAGTTTGATGACGTGGCCGCCGCGAAGGCCGTCCTTCTTGTAAAGTGCGGCGAACCATTCCGCCGGGTGCTCTGCCACGAAGTTCGTGTGCAGTCCGGCGCCATCATCCGTGAGGGTGCCACCAACGATTTGTTTTACACAACCGTTGTGAAGGTCTATGCAGGGGCGGAAGTGGGTCATGCGCGTTCGTATTTATCTACAACGTCCTGGAGGAATCCGTGGGAGACGAGTTGCAGCGCCTCCTCGCGCGAAATGCCACGGCTGAGCAGGTAGAAGAGCTGCTCTTCATCCATGGGGGCACTGGCGCTGCCGTGGGAGCAGCGCACCTTGTCAGCCAGGATTTCAAGGCCGGGCAGGGAGTGCACGGTGGCCTTTTCGCTCAGCATCATGTTGCGGTTGGTCTGGTAGGCATCCGTATTGTGAGCGCCGGGGGCCACGTAGATATTGCCTGCGAAGATGGCGGTTGCATCATCATCCACCACGTTCTTGTAAAGGAGATTACTGCTGGCGCCGCCTGCATGGTGAATCTGCCGCGTGTGCTGGTCCAGCACCTGATTGAGGACGATGCTGTTGGCTGAGAAGAGCTGAATATCGGCACCGGGGGTGTAGATTTCCGCCGTGGTTTCCTCGCGAGCCCAATCACAGCCGAAGAAGTGGGAGAAGTGGGCTACCTTGCCGCCCATGTTCTGAATGTTACTGATAATCATGCAGCGGGCACAGCCGTAGGGCTGCACTTCTGACTTGAGTTCTGCGCCCTCTGCCACTTGGATGTTGCGCGTGGCAAAGATGGTGCCCGCTTCGCTGCCGTAGTATTGCTCAATGACGTGAGCTTTCACTCCGGGCGCTACCATGATGAACGTGGCGGGCGTGTAGAGGGAATCCGTCTTGTAGCTGATGTAGATGGGCTCCTTGGTGTCTTCTTCGATATAGAGGGCGTAACCATCACCGAAGCGCTTGAGGTGCATGCCGAGCAGGGCATCCGAGCCGATGGTGGGCATGAGCTGTTCCGTTTGACGAAGGTCTGCCTCATCCTCGCGGACGCTCACAGCGGCCTCGCCGGCATTCTTCACCTCCGCTTCGCCCTGCGAGGGCGTGCCGCTCTGCAGCTGCTCTGCCAGAGCTGTGGCGTGCTTGTGCGGGCGCCCGAAGCGCCAGTCTTCATTAAGTCGGTTTGGCAGCACGGCGTTGTTGAAGCGCTCGTTGCTGGCTTTGAGTGCCTGCTCCAGCTTAGCCTCAGCCTCAGCGAGGGCGAAGGCTTCTTCCATGCTCATATTTTGCGGGAAATCCATAATGTGATGCGGTGCAGGGGGTTAGCCGATGGAATCTTCCATCTCCAAATCAATGAGGCGGCGCAGCTCCACGGAGTATTCCATGGGGAACTCTTTAACGAGATCGTTGATAAAGCCATTGACAGCCAGGCTCATAGCCTGAGCACGGGTGAGGCCACGCTGCTGCATGTAGAAGAGCATTTCCTCATCCACCTGTGATACGGAGGCCTCATGCTGCACGGCGCTGGCATTGCCGTTCACGGTGACGGCGGGGTAAGTATCCGTACGGCTGGTGGGGTTGATAAGCAAGGCATCACATTCTGTGTTGTTCTTGCAGCCCTTCATGCCTTTGAGCACGTTCACCTCACCGCGGTAGCTGGCGCGTCCCTCGCCGATGGAGATAGACTTTGCCACGATGTTTGACGTCGTTTCCGGTGCGGCGTGAATCATGCGGGCGCCGGTGTCCTGCAGCTGGCCGCTGTGGGCGAGCGAGATGCTCACCACCTCACCGCGGGCGCGGCGGCCCTGCAGTACGACGGCGGGGTACTTCATGGTGAGACCGGAGCCGATGTTGCAGTCAATCCAGCGGATTTCGGCATCCTCCATGGCAAGGCCTCGCTGAATCACGAGGTTGTACACGTTTGTGGCCCAGTTCTGAACGGTCACGTACTGAATCTTGGCGCCCTTGAGTGCCACCAGCTCCACTACACCGGAGTGCAGGGTGGCGCTGTCGTACTTGGGAGCCGTGCAGCCCTCCATGTACATGAGCTCAGCGCCTTCATCCGCAATGATGAGGGTTCGCTCAAACTGTCCCATGCTCTCGGAGTTAATGCGGAAGTATGCCTGCAGCGGCTGGGCTACTTTTACGCCTTTAGGCACATAGATGAAAGAGCCGCCGGAGAAGGCCGCGTGATTGAGTGCGGAGAACTTGTTGTCCCCCACAGGGATGACTTTGCCGAACCAGGGGCGGAAGATGTGCTCGTATTCTTTCAGGCCCTCCGTGGAGTTCACGAAGATAACGCCCTGCTTGCTGAGCTCCTCGCGCATGTTATTGTACGCGGTCTCGGAGTCGTACTGAGCATCCACACCGGCGAGGAAGGCGCGCTCCTGCTCCGGCACGCCGAGGCGTTCAAAGGTGCGCTTCACGTCATCCGGCACTTCCTCCCAATCCTTGTACGGCATGGTGCCGTGGGAGAGGTAGTAGCGGATTTTGTCGAAATCCAAATCCTTGATGCCTTCCGGAGCCCAGTGGGTGGGCATGGGCATTTCATTGAACTTCTTGAGCGCGTCCTTGCGGAACTGGCGCACCCAGTCGGGCTCGCCCTTAGCGTCGCAGATGTAATCAATGGTGGCTTCTGTGAGACCGAAGCCGGCATCATACTTATGATTCTCCGGGAAGGAGAACTCACCGCGGGTGTCTATCTGAAAGGGTGTCTCGTCCATCACTCCTCAGCTTTCAGGAAGTCAAAGCCGTTCTGCTCGATGTGCTCCACTATCTCGTACCCGGCGGTGCGGACAATGCGCCCCTTGTAGAGCACGTGCACCACGTCCGGCTTGATGTAGTCCAGCAGGCGCTTGTAGTGGGTAATCACGAGGAAACTGCGGAAGGGGGCACGCATGGCATTCACGCCATCAGAGACGATGCGAAGGGCGTCCACGTCCAGACCGCTGTCCGTCTCATCCAGAATGGCATAGCTGGGCTCCAGCATCATCATCTGCAGGATGTCATTGCGCTTCTTCTCACCACCGGAGAATCCTTCATTCACAGCACGGGCAGTGAACTTGGTGTCCATGCCAAGGGCTGCCATCTTGGCGCGCATGGTTTTGTAAAAGCTTACAGCGTCCAGCTCCTCACCCTTGGGAAGACGGGCCTGCAGGGCGGCGCGCATGAAATTGGCGTTAGTGACACCCGGCACCTCCACCGGGTACTGGAAGGCGAGGAAGAGACCGGCGCGGCTGCGCTCATCCACGCTCATGGCAAAGAGGTCCTGGCCATCCAGCTCAGCTGTTCCGGAGAGAACCTCATAATCCGGGTGGCCGCAGAGCACCTTGGAAAGCGTGCTCTTACCGGAGCCGTTCGGGCCCATGATGGCGTGAACTTGGCCTTTGGGAATCTCGAGGTTTATACCATTCAATATCTGCGCACCATCCTTTACTCGCGCACTCAGGTCTTTAATAATCAGACTCATTTTTCTTTATCAGACATGCAATTCTCCGGAATCTCACCTCTCAGGTAAGCTTCCATGCTTTTAACGCGAACGCCTTCCGGCAGTTCAAAAACATCTTCAGGTGTCAGCCCTTCTTTCAGCTGAACGTCAATCACACGATTGCTGGCATCATCCATCACGTGCACATGCGGCTCCACGTTCGGGCAGAAGCGGCAGGGGCCATTGTCAAAATGCAGCTGATTTATCAGGCGCTGGGCGGCCAGGGATTCGATGCAGTTGTACACGGTCGCCAATGAAATGCCCGGCAGTATCTCTTTCGCCCGTTCGTATATCTGGGCAGCTGTCGGGTGGTCATACGACTGCAGCAGTACTTCAATCACAGCTCGGCGCTGGCGCGTCATCCGTACGCCGGCCTTCCGCACCATGATGGCCGGTGTGGCCGTGCGTCTCGTAATTTTCTTGCCGGTGGGGTCTGTTAACATACTGTTTGCGCAAGGGGCTTTTCTCTTGCTCGGACATTATAGCGATTCTAAGCTCGGATGGCAAGGCTAAATCGTGTCTAAAGTAGGCGTGATGTCAGCCAAATCTATTTTTTGGCTTGCAGAAAGAGGCTGAGTGTGGCAAAGTTAAGGGGTACGGTGTAGAAAACACTCACTTTTCATTATGTCCGAATGCTCATATAAGGAGATAGAGGGTGGCGTGACAGCTGCCAAAGGTTATGTGGCCAACGCACTCAGCTGCGGCATTAAGAAGCCGACTGCTACGCGTCTGGACCTTGCGCTTGTATACTCGACGGAGCCCACAACATCTGCCGGAACCTTTACGACCAACCGCGTGCGTGCCGCTTGTGTGCGCGTGAGCCAGAACCACCTGCGCCGCGGGAATGTGCGTGCTATCGTGGCAAACAGCGGTAATGCGAATGCTTGCACCGGTGCTGCCGGTGTAGCTGTGGCTCGCAAGGAGTGCACGATTGTGGCTAAGGAACTGGGCCTGAAGGTCTCTGAGGTGGCTGTGTGCTCCACGGGCGTTATCGGTCTGCCCATGCCCATGGTGCGTATTGAGCCGCGCCTTCCTGAGCTCTGCCATGACCTCTCTGCTGAAAAGGGGCACGATGTAGCTTCCGCCATCATTACCAGTGACACCCGTGAGAAGGAGGTGGCTGTGGAAGTGAATATCGGCGGGAAGATTGTTCGCATCGGTTCCTGCTGCAAGGGCGCCGGTATGATTGCTCCCTGCATGGCCACAATGATTTGCCTTATCTGCACGGATGCTGCCGTGAGCCGTGAGAATCTGGATGCTATTGTGCACAAGGGCGTATCCGAATCCTTCAACCGCATCACCATTGATGGTGACATGAGCACGAATGACACCTGCCTTGTGCTGGCAAATGGTGCTTCCGGCGTGGAGCTTGCCCCCGGTGTGAAGGGGTGGGATACCTTCGTGGAGGCTCTTCAGTACGTCATGATGGAGCAGGCCAAGCGCATCGTTCAGGATGGCGAGCGCGTGACCAAGTACGTGACGGTGCGTGTGACGGGCGCTCCCTCTCAGGCTGAGGCTCGCCGCGTGGCTGAGGGTGTGGCTAAGTCCTCCCTGGTGAAGAGCTCCTGGAATGGTGGTGACCCGAACTGGGGCCGCATTATTCACGCTGTGGGCTACAGCGGCACTCGCGTGAAGGAGGAGAAGATTGATATCGACATCGCTGGCCTTCCTGCCTGCCGTGGCGGTGAGCAGACCGATACTCCCAGTGATGACCTGCGTGAGCGCGTTCAGGCCCGCGAGTTTGAGGTGCTCATCAACCTGAATCTCGGCAGCGAGGAATATGTGGTGTACACTACGGACCTTTCTCCCGAATATGTGGACTTCAACCGTTCTGAGTATGCCTATTGGAATCAGGCCAAACAGGACGGCTTGACCCGATAAAATCCTTTGTTTTTCGCGGCTGCCTGCACAGGCAGCCGCTTTTTTTTCATTCTGTCCTGCTGTGTTGCTAAAATTACCTTGCAACGAAGGGTGATGTGTGCTATAAATACAGCAGAAAGTAATGTCCAGAACCGCCGTTATTAGTGATATTCATGCAAACTATCATGCGCTTTGCGCAGTGATGGAGGATGCTTTTGACCGGGAGCGCTGCACGGAAGTAGTATGCGTGGGTGATATTGTGGGATATAACGCCTATCCCCGAGAGTGTCTGGATTACATTCGTTCGCTTAATTGTCCCGTGGTGAAGGGGAATCATGATGAAGAGGTTGTGTCCCCCTCCTATGCTAAAATGAATGAAATGGCACGCGAGGCCATGCTCTGGACCCAGAGCCAGCTGAGCGAGGAACAGCTGCAGTGGCTTTCCCGCCTGCAGTACCAGCGCATCGTGCGTCCCGCCGGAGGTGGACAGGGCTCATTCACCATCGTGCATTCCACGTTGGACCAGCCTAAGGTGTGGAGCTACATTGTGAATGCTAATGATGCCGCGGGTAGCTTCAGCCGTCAGTTTTCTCAGTTCTGTTTCAATGGGCACACTCATGTGCCGAAGGTATACATGTGGAACGGACGCAGCGCCGGTGAGGACTATGATGCTCAGCATGAACTTATTATGAAGGGGTATGCTGAGATTCTTCCTGTGGCCGGCTATAAGTACTGCATTAATGTAGGCTCCGTGGGGCAGCCGCGTGATGATGATCCCCGGTCCTGTTATGCGGTGTATGATTCTGATGCCAACATGGTCATCATCAAGCGGGTGGAATATGATGTGAAGTCTGCTAGTGAGGCTGTGCTGGCTGTAGGCCTTCCCCAGCCGCTGGCTGATCGCCTGCTGGTGGGCCGATAAAACGTAAACGAAAAGATTTTCATGGTGAAAGAAGCGATGCAGAGAATGATGCCCGCGCTGGTGCTGTTTGTACTGGGCGCAGTATTGGCGTTGTGGCTGGTACCGATTGAGCTGGAGCAGATGCAGTGGGAAGTGCCCGGCATGCCTGATTCCTACCCGGTAGAGCAGATGTGCCGCCCGGTATTCCTTGGTTTGCTTTGCTTTCTGCCTTTTTTGGGTGCTGTGGGATATGCGTTCATGGGAACGATGGACCGCTATATGAGCCGTAACTTCATCAGCTACTTCCTGATGTGTACGCTTATTCTGCTGCTCATCTACATTCTGGCCGATTTCACCGATAACATGGAGCGTTTCCGTAGCCGTTTCGATGACCCTGTCATTCAGGCCTTGCGTTTCTACGGCTCTCAGCTGCCCATGTTCTTGTACCAGATTCTGCCGTATACGCTGATGATGGGCACGATGTGGTGCCTCAGCAAGCTGTCCGGTACTTGTGAGATAACCGGTATGATGCAGTCAGGCCGCTCTCTGCTGCGCCTCTGCATGCCCGTGTTCTTTTTCGCTGTGATTGTTTCCATGGTGTACGGTATCTTCGGTTTCCACTGGGCTCCGAACGGCTCCATGTACCGCCAGATGATTCTTAAGCAGGAGAAGCGTGAAGATGGTTCCGCACCCGCGCTGATTTACAGAAGTGAGGCGCAGTCCCGTATTTGGCGAGTGGCTCGTCCGCCCATGATTTCGAATGCCGGTGACCCTCTGCGCGGTGTGGTTATCGAACAGTTCGGCGAAGATTCTCGCCTGATTAGGCAGTATATGGCGAAGTCCGCCACATGGAATAAGCTCAATGCCACTTGGACCCTCACGGATGTGTACATTCGTGATATTGCTCCTGCTTATGAGCGCCCGGCAGATGATACTTACCATGAGACTCTTGTATGCGACTTTGCCGAGAAGCCGTACCAGATTCTCAGCCCCGGTGCCGGTGGACGTTTGGACGCTATGGGCACTTCCATGCTGTATGAGTACATCGCATCCGGTGCCGGTTCACGCGAGGACCGCGCGAAGAAGCGTACGGAGTGGCATGTGCGTATAGCTCGCATTTTCAGCTGCTTGGTGCTTGTGCTGCTGGCTATTCCCAGTTCTGTGACATTCCAACGCCGAGGCACGATGAAGGGTATCGGTATTGCGGTGGTTCTTGCTGCCTTCATGCTGTTCCTGTATCAGGTGTTCCCGTCGCTGGGCGAGGCCGGGATTATTCAGGCTTGGATAAGCGCATGGATTCCGAATGTGCTTTACACCTTCATCGCTATCTATATCTTCCGCAAGAATCTGGCTCACCGCACGTTTAAGGAGTGGTTGACTGCTAGAATGAGGGGTGAGTCATGAAGAGACCGCGCGGTATTATTTTTGATTTTGACGGGGTGTTGGTAGATACCGAATGGGCTATCTACCAGTCTTGGGTTCAGCTGTATGCTCGTGAAGGGCAGGAGATTTCCATAGCGACATATTCTCCTTGTTTGGGGGCCGGGTATTCTCATTGGAACCCGGCTGAGCATCTGGAGATGCTCACCGGCAAAAAATATGATTGGGATGTGGAGACTCCCGCTCGTCAGGCGGTGCTGGAGGCGGATTTGGCCCGCAGCGGCTTGATGGATGGAGCCGCCGAGCTCTTGGACTGGTGCGACGAGCAGGGGATTAAGCTCACAGTGGCGAGTTCTTCTTCCCGCCGCTGGGTGCAGGGCTGGCTGGAGCGTCTCGGAATATATCACCGCTTTGCCGGTGTGTTCACCCGTACGGATGGCTACGCTGTGAAGCCTAATCCCGCGCTCTTTTTAGCGGCGCAGGAATGCCTCGGGCTGCCAAAAGAGGAGTGTCTCATCGTGGAAGATTCTGAGAATGGCACTATTTCGGCACAGAACGCCGCTATTCCTTGTGTCGCCATTCCGAACCGCATGACGGAGAGTTCCGATTTCTCTCGCGCTCAGTACCGCTTGCCATCTCTTCGGGCATTGTTGAGTGAGCTGCAGAAGGCCTGAGTTGTGGCCGTTCTTGCTCTTCTGAATCCGGGTGGATTCAGAGAGAGTTGTTTTTCAGGCGGCACTTCATGAAGTATGCTCCGGCGCCGATAAGAAAGAGGGCGAGCAGCGCGAAAATGCCCGTGCAGAAGTATTGCATGAAGGGTACTCCTTTGCTGAGGACCGATTTTGCGGGGTTATCCCGGTTCAGGTACACCGGCACGGTGCCGCTATCGCAGGCTCGCTCGTACATTCCATGGGTGAAGTTAAAGCCGGTGTTGGTGACGTAATATGCTTCGCCTTGGAATTCGATATCCACTTTTGCATCATAGTGTCCGCCTTTTCCTCCGCTGATACCGCGGTGGGGACTCGGATTAAGATAGATGACTCTGCCGGTTATGCTGGGAGTATCCTCCGCTGCATTAATGTAATAGAGATTCAACGCGCTTCCACGCACCGGGATGAGGAGAATTACGAGCGCTATAGCCCACAGAAACCAAGCAAACCAGCCTTTTTGGCGGTTTGCTTCGCGCTCTGCGTATTGATTGTTTTCCAGCCAGTCGAGTTTTGCCATAGGATATAGGTAAAAAGAATGCCCCCAGTGCGGTGAAGCGCCGGGGGCTTGTGGTGAAGTTTATTCAGCAGAATCAGCCTCCTCAGAGCTTTCCTCTTCGGGTTCATCACCCATATCGAGGCTGAGGTGCTCGTTCAGGAAGTCCATCATGTAGTCCGGCGTGAGCAGCTCTGCTGTGACGACGGGCTCTTCATCCGGGAGATACAGTGCGTTCACCGGCACGGAGGAGCGGTTCAGGCGGCGCATCTCTTCATCAATAGTGGGGCTGGGACGGGTCTTGTCAGCTCGCATCAGAACGACTTCTTCTGTCTCAAACAGAGCGCAGACTTCCGGGGAATAGGCTACCTTTTTGTTGGCTTGGCATGTGGCGCACCATCTGGCGGTGAAGTCAACATATACGGGGTGGCCATCTTCAAGAGCCTTCTGCATGAGCTCAGGGCTCCATGTGTTCCAAGTGGGGTGATTGCCAGCGGCTACCACGTAGCCTTCAGCAGCGGCAGCAGGAGTGGTGGCTGAAGCCTGGGCCTGCGGGCGCGGCATGGCTCCCCAAATACCCACGGCAGCCAGCAGGATCGCGACCAGCAGGCCAATCCAGCGAGAGGAGGCGCTGCGGTACATCGGGCACCAGCGGCCATACACCCAGAAGGCAGTGCAGAACACTACAAGGGACATGAAAATCCACGGGCGATCTACGCTGTATTCCTCAGGAAGGAAGGCCAGATACACGTCCAGGAACCAAGCGGCTGCGGCAAAGAGCAGGAAGGAAAGACCCTGCTTGAGGGATTCCATCCATGCGCCGGGGCGCGGCAGCTTATTGACAAGGCCCGGGAAGGCACCCATGACGATGTACGGGAAGGCCAGACCAAGAGCCATGAAGGTAAGGGCAAGAATCATCCAGATGCCGGGCAGGGACATGGCGGCGGGCATGGCGGCACCAAGGAAGGGGCCACTGCAGGGAGTAGCCACGATGGTGACGAGAAGACCCTGGAAGAAGGAGCCCCACAGGCCCTTCTTGTTCTGAAGGTTCTGGCCGGTGCTGGTGGCACCCACGCCAATTTCAAAGAGGCCGAACATGCTCAGACCCAGTACCAGCAGAAGCAGGAGAATGCCGAATACAATCCACTCATTCTGCATCCATGCAGCCCAGCTGCGGGTGGAAGAGCCGGCATCATTCCACAGCGTGGTCAGCCATTCTGTCCACGGGGTGTTGCTGAGAACTTCAAGGTTGGAAACAACGATGAGTGCAGCGGCCAGTACCCAGAAGGATACAAGGATGCCTACCACGAAGATGAGGGAGTGCAGGAATACCTTGCGGCGGTCACCACCGCCCAGCTCCACGAAGCTCATAATCTTCAGTCCGATAACGGGGAACACGCAGGGCATCAGGTTCAGGATAAGGCCACCCAGGAAGAGCGCACCGAAGATGCCGGCAAGGCCCTCAGGCAGTGCACCGGTAGCGGGAGTTACGGGGGTTCCTTCTGTGGCTTCTGCGGGGGCAGCCTCGGGAGATTGAGCCGGGGTTGTCTCAGCAACGGCAGGGGCAAAGGAGAAGTTCACGGCTGTCTGTTTGCCGTCAAAGGTGAGGATGCCGCTGATGGCGGGCAGCTCCTGACCCACCAAGGCATCATCCTTTACGGGGTACATGGAGTCAGAGTTGTCGTTGCGAGAAAGGGTGAGCGTGTAGCCACCTTCCGTGGGAGCGAGCACCTGTTCTGCCGTGGGATTGATGCTGTTGTCATCCGAGAAGAAGTAGGCCTGCTTTACCTCGCCGTCTGCGGTGAAGGTGAGCACCACGGACTCCGGCGTCTGAGTGGCGGTGACTGTGGTATCAGCATTGCCCAGTACTTCCACCTGAGTCTCTTCCGCAGCCCATTCGGGATTAGCGGCGCCATCACCTGCGCTCAGCTGGACGGTAGCCTCCTTGGTTTCCGGAGCGTTACAGCCGGTGTCACTGCAGGTCTGAGCGGTGCTGCTGGCTGTGAATGCTGCGCTTTGGGGGGCGTTTTCCAGAGGGGTGATTTTCCATACAATCACGGGCGTGTTGTAGGTATAGGCTACACCGAGCATGCTCTCGTGGCGATCAGGTGCCTGCCAGTACGGGCCTTCCACCGTGAATCCTTCCGGAGCGGCGAGGGTGGCTGTCATGGGCTCACCGATGGTGGCCGGATTTCTGAAATAGGCATGCCACGGCTGGGAGATATCTGCCTTGAGGGCGATGTAGAATGTTTCGCCGGGCTTGTAGCTGCCAACGCTGGCTTTCGCTGTGACGCTGAAGTTAGGCCCTTGCTGCGCGGCCCCACCGAACGGCCCGAAGGGAAGGTCGCTGAACTGTGCCTGTGCGGTACCGGTCAGCAGTGCCGCCGCCATGGTCAGATATCTTACGATTTTCATGCCGTGAGTTTAGCATGAAATGGGGCATTCCGCAAGCCAAAATGCGGGATTCTGTTTATATAGAGGCCGGATAGGAGACAATTCCTGCGGGAATCCACTCTTGCGGGGGATTCACTCCCTGCTGAATCATTGTTCTGATAGCAGATGATGAGGCAGGGTGTTGCCCGGCAATGAAGATGGCATTAACACCTTCGCGGGGCTGGGGGGCTGTTCCTCTGTGGTAGACGATAAAAGTAAGGTGCTGGCAGAGGTAATCATAGCGGGCCCAGCGGTGGAGCTGTTCCCACTGGTCCGTTCCCATGAGCCAGAAAAGTTTGTCTCCGGGGTAAAGGGAAAGGCATGCTTCTACCACGCGCCAGCTCCAGCTGGGCGGTGGCATGGTTAAATCCAGCTCGCTCACTTCAGCCTCAGGCATGGCCGCAGTAGCGGCGCGGAGGAGTTCCAGGCGCTGGGCATCGCTGAAATAATGCTGACGGCCTGTCTTGAACGGAGAACAGGCCGCCGGAAGAAAAAGAATGCGCTGAAGGTCAGCTGCTTTGATGGCAGCTTCAGCAATGGCCAAGTGACTACTGTGCACAGGGTCAAAGGACCCGCCGAAAAGGCAGATGTTCATTACAGCCCTTCAGTATCGTGGTAGGGAAGGAAGCAGCCGATGGGAAGCTTCACATAGCGCGTCTCGGGGCGCAGACGGCGGTAATGATTGATGAAGGATGTCAGGTTACCGTAGTTGCGGGCTGTCTTGGGAATGCCCTGCTGGCCGCAGTTTACAAGAATGTTGAAGTGCAGCTCGGCATGGAGGTGGGCAGGGAACATGCCGCGGTTCGTGCCGATAGTACCTACCTGGTCGCCGCGGCGCACAAGCTGACCTAAGCGCACATCGATGCGGTCCAAGTGAGCATAGAGCGTTTGGCAGCAGAGCACTCTGCCGCTGCGGGGCTCACGGAAGGCATGACGTACGATTACTACCTTACCCCAGCGGCCGCGGGCATCCGCAGCGTAGGTCACGAGGCCGTGGCCAATGGTGTACACAGGGTCACCCAAATCTGAGTTGCCGCCACCATTGCCGTTCCAGTCCTCGCCCAGATGGCGCGGTGTTTGCAGGCGAAGGCCGCGGGCTCTGTAATAGCCATCACCATTCGGCTTACCCACAGGGTAGTCAAAGCCGTCAGCTAGAGGCACGAGAGCCCATCTGCCATCCGCTGTAGTTTCTGCCATGGTTACGGCGCAGGAGGTTCCGGCAACCATATAGAAAACAGCCACTACTACAAACAAAATCTGGTGGTATAAGCGTACCATGTGCGCATGATATCACATAGCGTTACTCAATGGCAAGCCTCAAAAATGCCATAGAGTGACATAAGTGACGTGAAAAATAGCCATATGTGGACTTTTTTGCAGAACTATAGAGTCCGCCCTATTTTCCTCCCTCAGAAGAGCTTGCCAGTTCGCTTATCTCTATATTCTGGGAGTGTGGGAGCCTGTCAGTGCTGCCCATGGTTCATCAGCTCGGCGGCTTTAGCAGCACAGAAGGCTACGCACTTCTCACAGGGGCGTGCATCGTAATAGGCTTGGGTCCGCTCATTGGGGCGGGCACCTTCCTTCGTGCCTTCATCCAGATGCAGCAGCTCGCGGCAGGTTAACGTGCCGAACTCTGCGGTGAAGGCCGCTGCCAGTTCTCGCACCAGAGAGAATATCCTTTCCTTATCTTCCGGTACTCCGGAGAGGTTCCCTTGGCAGTGGCCTGCCACCATGGTAAGCCCGCTGAATGCACCGCACATACCGCGCATACGGCCCACGCCGGCGCCGAAACCGGCAGAAAGGCGCAACGCTTGTTCTTCCGTCAGGCCGGTGTCCGAAGCGAACGCGGTGAAAACGGATTGTGCGCAGTTATAGCCTTGGTGAAAATAGGCGAGTGCTTTTTCTTCTGCCTGCTGTGCGGTCATGCGGACAGCATACGCCTGATTGGGCTCCGGGTCAATCTTAAAAAATGACTCCTGATTCAGCTGCTGTGATAAGTGGGAGCGGTTATTGCTGTGCTTTGAGTAATTTTTCAATTTCGGTACGCATGTGCTCGTAGTGCTCTGAGTCATCAGGTTTGCATACGCAGTCTTGGGCATATATAGCAAGCGTGCCGAGTTCGTTGCCGTTGTCGTCCATGAAAATGTAATGGTCTTCCGTGCAGAAGGTGCCTACTACATCAAAATTGTGGAAGATAAGCCTCAGCCATTCCGGCGCCGTGGCCCAGCGTTCAAATAAGCGGCGCATATTATCTGTTACCGGTACTGCGGGCAGTTTTTCTTCGGTGGTTTCCGTGCACCAGTGGTCATTATTGGCGGCACGAATGCGCTTTACTTGTACCTGTGTGGCTTGCAGCATGGCCTGCTGAATACTTGCTCGTTCTTCTGCGGATATGCGGCGACCGGCCACAATGGGGGTATCATGCACGTAGCCGCGCTCTGCGTTCTCGGGGTAGAGCTCTTCCGGGCGCAGAGGAACCAAACCATCACGGAGCGCGGTTTCTTCGTAGTGCTCCCAGTTAAGGCTTCGCTCACTTTGTATGCAGCTGCAAGTTAATAGGGCGGTAAGCAGGAGTGAGATTGTTTTTATATTCATGCGGGGAATTGTAACATAAAAAAAATCAATGTCTAGCGTTATTTGTGGAGTGATAAAAATGGAGCCCGCGCAAGGCAGGCTCCATTTATGTATGCGGTGTGAGCTAGGAAAAGCTCAGCTTAAAACGATGGGGCATAGCCCCGACAGATTAGCTGCGGCGGGGCTTTTTGGAGAAGCGAGAGAAGAACGGCGCATCACCGCCTCCTTCATAGCGATTTCCACGGTCACGCTCACGGCGTTCATAACGGTCTCCCTTGTCGCGCTTGCCGGAGTTGTTGTAGCGTTCAGCGCGCTCGAAGCGGCCCCCGCGCTCGTTGCGTGAGTTATCGCGCCCGGAGTATGAGGAGCCTCCGCTGCGGCGGTCGCGCACATGCACGGAGGGGCGGGAGTCGGAATCACCCTTCTTGTCTTCGCGTACGTTCACTTCATACCCGCAGATGGAGCAGGTGGCGAGCTGTTTCGTGAGTTGGGGAGCAATTTCCGGTGACACTTCGATGAGCGAATGCTTCAGGAAAATCTTGATGTCGCCCACGGAGCCCTTGGGTGCGCCGCCTTCGTTGTAGAAGAGGCCGGCGATGTCCTTCGGACGGATGCCGATGAGCTTACCGCCGTTCATGAAGAGAGTGGTGCTCTGCTGAAGGCTGCTCCAATCATTGCCCTTTTCTGCGGCGGGGGCGTTGTCTCCATCAGCAGCAGGATTTTTGACGTGGCGGCTGGGGCGGTCTTCAGGAATGGCCTGAAGTTCACAGCTGCCCTTAGCTACAAGGAGCTTGAACATGGCAGCCATGAGCTGCTCAGCGGGCATGTCGATGTCTTTCAGTTCTTCTGGAAGTTCCGGTTCTGCAGCTGCCTGTTCCAGAATGTCATCCACAAGTGCCTCTTTACGAGCCTCTTCCACCTGTACAGCTGTCATGACTTTCTCACGCTGCATGCGGGTGCCGATGAAGCGCTCGATACGGGCCAAGAGGGAGAAATCTCTGCGGCCGATGAACGTTACAGCCTTGCCTTTGCGGCCTGCGCGGGCTGTGCGGCCGATGCGGTGCACGTAATCTTCCGGGTCACGCGGCAGCTCGAAGTTCACCACGATATCCACATCATCAATATCCAGACCACGGGCGGCAATGTCGGTTGCCACGAGCACGTTCAGGTTACCGCGGCGGAAGGAGTCCATCACGCGTTCGCGGAGAGTTTGGGGCATGTCGCCGTGCAGGCGGTCCACGGAATAACCACGGGCCAGCAGACCGTCCACCACATCATCCACCACTCGCTTGGTGTTGGCAAAGACGAGGCCACGTTTCATGCGTCCCATCTCGATGAGGCGGCTGAGTACTTCGATACGAGAGGAGAACACCACCTCATATACGCTCTGCTCGCAGGTGGGTACGGTAAGTACCGGGCGCTCGATAGTGATTTCCTGCGGATTTTCAGAGATGCGGTTGATGAGAGCCCTAATGGCAGGGGACATGGTAGCGGAGAAGAAGAGCGTCTGGCGCTCCTCCGGCAGCATAGCCACCACGCGGTCAATGTCCTCCTGGAAGCCCATATCCAGCATTTCATCAGCTTCATCCAGAATCAGGGTGGTGATATGCTCTGTGCGGAGCTCACCCTGTTCCATGAGGTCGATGACGCGCCCGGGGGTGCCCACTACGAACTGTACACCCCTGTTCAGGGCAGCCAGCTGCGGAGCAAAGGAGGAGCCTCCATAAATCGGAACGGCGGAAATTCCATCAAGGAACAACGCCAGCTTATCTACCTCACGGCATATCTGAACAGCCAGCTCGCGCGTGGGTGCAAGGCAGAGCACCTGTACACTGCGTACATTCGGATCAATGTTCTCAAGAGCCGGTATGGAGAAAGCGAGCGTTTTGCCGGATCCGGTGTGGGAGAGCCCCACGATATCATGTCCATCCAGTGCAGCGGGGATGGCCTGTTCTTGAATGGGAGAAGGGGTTTCGAAGCCGAGCACTTCAATGGCTTCTAATATTTCCGGGCATATTCCGAGTTCAGAGAATGACATAGACGCGGCAAAGAATGCCTGAGAAAGCCTCATTTGTAAAGCACTTTCTATGGCAGTTTCCCAAATAATACGGAAGCGTACTTATTCTGTCGGGCGTTCGTAGGCTTGCACCTTGTAATTGCGGCGGAGAAGAATCTGGGATTCAGAATCCGGCGCGCCGCTGGGGGAGAACTGCAGCTCAAAGGTGACGCCGAAATATTGGTGTGATTCTCCGCAAAGAATGGCAAAGATGGGAGCTCCTTTCGGGAAGGCATCCGCGGCTGCGCTGAGGTGGACATCACTCATCCATTCTTCGATGGTGCCGGGGATATCATGGCGGAAGAGTTCATCCGGGTTCGAGGAATAGCGCGCCGGGAATGAGAACAAGCGCAGGAGGGTCTGCTGTTCATTATGAGCTCTGATGGCGAGCAGGAAGGTGCCCGGTCTGCCGGGGTTGGCATGTACTTCCGCCTGATAGACTCCGTATTGGTTATTCGGCTCGTTGACTCGCAGCTCGGGTGTATTGCCACGAATCTTGCGCCTTCCTTCACACATGCTCTGGGCATTTTCTTCCGTGGGATTTGCAGCGAGGCGCTCAAACATGCTGTCAATCGTGGTGATGGCGGCATTAATGGCTTTATGGGCTGTCTCTCGGTGAGTCGTGCCGCGCCAAGCCAGCAGTAGATAATGTTTTCCGGAGAGCTCAAGGGCTATATCCGGGATTTCTTCTTTGTCTGCGGCTGATTGAGGGAAGGGGGCTCCGGGACTTACCGGAACGAAGCCAGCCGGTATGGGCTCGCCTTCAGACACGGTTCGGAAAGTGGCATGAATGGTGCCGGGAATGCCGCCGGTGGCCGGAGGAACGAGTACCACGTGACCGGGGCGGGTGTAGAAAGTATCACTGGTATCTGCATGTGCCCAGCGCGGGGCTCTGCTGAGGTAAGATGCCAGTAGGTCTCCATGCTCCCTTTCCAGCTTGACGAGATTATCCGCATTAGCGACGTAATCTGCTGCAGCTTCTTCCGGATTAATAGCTATGACGAGAGATGCCGGCCCGACGAGGCGCTCCGTGGGCTGATGCAGAGTGGCTGTGCTTTGTATAGGCTCTGCCTTAACATCCTCATAGGGGGATGGAACATCTGCCTCAATGGCCATCTGAGTGAAAATCATGGCGCTGATACTCCAAGTGGCTGCCCAGATGGTAAGATTACCGAGGGCGCGGAGATTGCGCATTTTCAGGAAGAGGTAAGTACAGTTGATGGCAAGAATGATAATGGATGCTACTACTGCTCCCAGGATAATGCTGCCGGCGCGGAGTTCCGTGGGCGAGAATTGCCCGGAGGTAATCTGTTCAGGCCAGAGGATAGGGATGCAGGTTAGTAGTGCCACCAGTGCACATATGGGGTGCAGCAGCCACAGTACTGTCATCACCGGATTGAGTGAGGCGTTTTTCATGGCTGTTCCGTGGCGGATGTCGGGAACTGATCGGGATGAGCCAGAATATATCGTGCCATGATAATGCGAGGGCTTGGGGGCGGCTGCTCTATGTAACTGTGATGCGCGGCTTGTATGGAGTACCGGTCATCGGTGAGGGAGCCATTCCTGAGGAGTGTGGCCACGATATCTGCATACTTGTTGAGCCCCATATCACGGAAAGCGGCGATGACGCGTTCTACCACTCCAGAGCTCAGCTCTCTGATGTCATTGTTTCTCAGCGCTTCATCCACAAGTGCACATTCGTAAAGCCTGCGGTGAATGGGCTGCATGGTTTCCGGATTGTTTCCGTACAACTGCCGGAACACGTCCTTTTCCGGGGCAGGAAGTGACTGCCTCTGCAGCATGATGCGGTGCGCAGTGTAAGCAAGGTTCGCTTCGTTGCAGTCCGCATACTTCTGAATGAGGGGTTCTGCTCGGTCGCCCTCAGAGCGCACCAGCATGGTGAGCAGTATGCTCATAGGCTGTGCGGCATCACAGTCAATCATTTCGTCCGGTGAGCCGGGCAGCATGCTGTCCAGTTTTTCAAGGGCTGTACGCAGAGCCTGCGGGGATACGTCCCATTCCAGCTCAGCGAGAGCCCTGAGCATGAGTGCCGGGACTTCTTCCAGAAAGTGCTCACCATGTTCCCAGTAATTGAAGGAGAGAATGTATTGCTGTGCTTTCTCTTTATCAGCCAACCTCATGAAGGCCAGAAGTGCGCAGAAATCCTCGTATGAACGCTGGCGTGCGCCTGCAGCAGAGAGCATGTGTGTCACGCGTTCCTGCGCTCTGTCATACGCTGGCGCACAGTACTGGCTTATGAGGTATTCTCTGGAGGCTTCGTGTCTGGTCAGCTCGGCCTGAGCGGTGCGCAGCTTGATGTAGCGAAGGAAGGAACGGGTGTTACGGGGGATGCGAACGGAGAGCGGTCTGGGCAGCAATCCGGCTTCTCTGAGTTTTTCCATGAGAGCGGGTTTGCTGTGCAGGTAGAAGAGAGCATTGCAGCCGCTCTTGTTTTCATGCATGATATCTGCTCCGCTACGCAGCAGGAGGATAATAGCTTCATCCAGAGCCTTGGCGAAGTGAGGATCATTGTTATAACGATAATCCATTTCTATGGCTCGGCAGAGGTAGAGAAGCGGGGTGTCACCATTGCTGTCCGCCTCATTGACCCTTGCTCCGTCAGTGATGTACCGGCGAATATCCTCCAATGAAAATGCCCCATCAAAACCGGAGGTTGCATCTTGCAGGGAACGGGCTACCGGGACTTCCGGCGCGATGTCCTGCTGTTGTTCATCGGCAGAGGAGGACATCTGCGCACTCAGGGGGAGGGCACAGAGGAGCAGGGCTGTCGTGGTGGTGAGAGTTCGCATGTGTACAGGTGCCTCAGGGGGCATCATTAGGAGAGGCTGAGGGACTCAGAAATTCTTCTTTGTTGTTCAGGATGAAACGAGCAGTGGCAATTTCCAGCTCATAGGACCACTCGTTATTTGTCTGCATAATTTCATCCAATTTGTCCGGATCGCTGAGATTATCCGCTATGCTGCGGTAGGCGGCCGCTGCTCGTTCAGCACCAAGCTCATTGACAAGGCTGATGAACTCATCAATCTGAGCGGACTCCATATTGCCGTACCACAAATCTTCTATGGATGTGAGCAACAGAGCTTTCTGTAGTACCGGTGTGTCTGCGCGGCGGCCTTGATTTGCCAGCCAAGCCGCAACTGACCCATTGCAGGCTGATGGTAAGCCTGCTTTGTACAGCAAAGCCCCCCATGCTCCGGCTCGGATAGGCAGGCGTGAATCTTCAAGGAGAGTGGCTAGGGTTTCATCGCTGTCAGCGCAGCGGCCCAGTAGTTCTGTGGTGATGGCTGCATTCTCGTGGGCTTTGTTTTCCATGAGAATTTCCGCAGCTTCCAGCAGGAGCTCCTTGGGAAGAACGATAGAAGGCGTGTCTTGCATGGCGTACAGGAGAGCCATGACGGTGTGATTGTGCTCCACGAGAGCCTCGCGATTCTTCCAGATGGGAAGTGCGGCGATGAGGGAAGATGTTCTCTCCGCGTCCACGCTTGCCAGAAGGATGACCGCGCTGCGCAGGGCGTCCGGGTATATTTCCTGACTGCTCATCTCCGTGGTGGGGGTGAAAAGACGAGCGACGGTGTCAAAGTACGGCGCAATCGCTTCAGCTGAGCTCTGTGCCAAGCCGGCTCGGCAGACATCTGCCGCAAGCATTTCGCCATCGCGGATGACGAGAGGCGGGGCGGTCAGGGCTATACCGTTTGAGCGGAGATGTTCCATGATGCCGCTATCCTGCGCCATGAGGTCGTAAGCGGAGAAGCCGGGGTATGTTTCATCATTATCGGCGCGCAGGTGAGGGTCTGCCCCCTGTTGCAGCAGGAAGGTAAGCAGTTCGAGCGCGGCTTCTTTTCTGCCGTATTCCTCTAACGTACTGTAACCGGCTGCCAAACAGAACAGAGCCGTGCGGCCGGCTTCATCCGTAGCATTTACGGGTACTCCTTGTTCCAGAAGGTAGCGTGTACAGGCAAGGTGCTCTCCTGGGAAGTAGCCGCCGCTCATGTGAGCCACAATGGTGATGAGGGAGTGGTGCTCAGCAGTAAGCCCTCCTTTTTCTTCCAGAAGTCGCTCGAGCGTACCGAGCCAGCCACGATAGGCTGCTTCTTGTAGCTCATTGCCGCTGCGCGGTACTCCGATGTCCAGCAGGTGGGCGTATACGGCTTCGTGGGCGCAAGTTAAGCAAGCGTTATAGGTGAGTGAGGTTTCAACAGAGCCCGGAGTTGCCAGAGAGGCTCCTCCTGCGACAAGAACATCAATGAGAGCGTTAATTGTCTCAGCCGGAGTATCCGGGGAATAATCCGCAGTCAGGGCACAAAGTAGGGGCGATTCAGCCGGTGAGCCTTCCATGATAGTGAAGGCGTTCGGATTTGCACCATCCAGCAGCAGGCAGCGGGCTAGCTCAGGTTTTTTGAGCATGCAGGCGATGTGGAGAATGCTGTACTTGCCGGTAGGTGAGACGTATTTTGCATCGGCTGTCTGCACGAAGTTCTGCACGGTCTGCCGCAGTTCCTCAGGGTTGTATTCAGCCATGAAATCCGCTGCTGTCAAAATCTCCACTTCCTGACGGAGCTCAGCAAATTGCTGCGCAGCCTCCGGCGTGGCACTCCCTCGGGGGGTGCCTCCATCACAGGAAATCAGCAGCCCGAAAGCCGCTAGCACAAGACCAAATTTGCAGTGTGCTCTCCTCATGCACGACATTTTAGCATAGATGACGCCTTACCTCAAGCCGGAAATTGGCTTTCTTAGCAGGTTATGCAGGTATTTAGGTGCGCCACATGTATTTCTCCGGTGTGTTTCTTCTCCAGCGCGTTTTTCAGGGCCGCAGTACATTCCTTTTCACCATGAACGAGATAGACCTTGCTCTTGCGTCCTCCCGTGCGTGCAAAATAGTCCAATAGCTCATTGTGGTCTGCATGACCCGAGAATGAGTCCAATGCTTGAATTTTGGCGCGTACAGGGTACTCATCTCCGAGAATTCGTACTTGGAGCGCCCCATCCATGATGCGGCGGCCGAGTGTGTTGGCGGCGCAGTAGCCTACGAAGAGTACCGTATTATTATCCCGGCTGATGCCGTTCTTGAGGTGGTGCAGGATTCGGCCGGCTTCGCACATGCCGGAGGCGGAAATGATGATGGCCTGCTCCCGGAGGTTATTCAGACGCTGGGACTCCGAAACGGTGCGAACCATGTGCAGCTGCTCGAATCCGAAGGGATCACGCTCATTGAAGAGGAAATTATAGACGTCCTGATTGAAGCATTCCGGGTGGATGCGGAAAATTTCTGTGGCGCTCACGGCCATGGGACTATCCACATATACCTGATAATTAGGAAGTTTTCCTTCGCGGTAGGCGCGGTTCAGCAGGTAGAGAAGTTGCTGCGTACGCTCTACGGCGAAAGCAGGTATGTACACGTTGCCACCGCGCTTCATGGCTTTCTTGATGGTGCTGATGAAGAGCTCTGGGTCTTTGGCTGGAGCTTCATGGAATCGGCCGCCGTATGTACTTTCCATGAGCATGATGTCCACGTTCGGCACAGCTTCCGGGTCTCTGAGCAGTTCGTTGTCGCCGCGGCCTACGTCGCCGGAGAAGAGCAGGCGCTTGTGACATCCATCCTCCTTGTCATCAATGTCCAGCACCACTTGGGCTGCTCCGAGAATGTGCCCCGCATCGTAGAATGTGAGGGTTACGCCATCCGAGATGGGAATGGGCATGTGGTAGCCAAGCGTGAGGAAGCGGCGCATAGCGGCTTCAGCATCCTGTTCCGTATAAATGGGTTGAGCCACGCAGCCATCGCCGCCCTTGCGGCGGTCCATCTTGTTGAGGAACTTGCAGTCACTCTCTTGAATGCGGGCGGCGTCAGCCAGCATGATGGAGCAGAGGTCTCGCGTGCCGTATGTGGTATACACGAATCCCTTGAAGCCTTTTTTTACAAGGTTCGGCAGGTTGCCGGAGTGGTCAATGTGAGCGTGTGATAGCACTACGCAATCCACGGATTTCGGGTCAAAGTAGGGGAACTCTCTGTTGATTCGGAGCTGGTCTTCACGGTGACCTTGGTACATACCACAGTCTAGAAGAATGCGTTTGCCATTCACTTCCAGCAGATGCTGGGAGCCCGTTGTCGTCTCTGCTGCACCACAAAAATGAATTTTCATCACCTTGTATACTAACCGTTTTGTGCCAGATTTTCAAGATTAAAAATCTTTCTCACTTTATTTAACACGACTTTGTCCGGTTTACTGTGCTTATTTCCGGAAAAAATGAGATTTTGTTCACTTTAGGCTGGAAATTCCGGAAAAAGTGCGTATAATGCGCGCGCTATGTCAGAAAATACACAAGCAGTTGTAAATACCGCTCCGGGTTCTTCTGAGGAGGAACTGATTGCCGTACGCCGTGAGAAGGTGGGCAAGATTCGTGACTTGGGGGTGAATCCCTATGGTGGCCGTTTCGATGTCAATACCAATCCGGGTGAAATCAAGGCTAACTTCGAGGAGGGTAAACAGGTAAAACTGCTTGGCCGTATCAATGCTCTGCGTGACATGGGCCGCACTCAGTTCTTCACCGTGGCTGATGTGCAGGGTAGCATTCAGTGCATGCTGACAAAGAAGTCCTGCTCTGAGGAGGCTTGGGCTCTTTGGAAGCTGCTGGAGCGTGGTGACTGGGTAGGTATCGAGGGTGAAACCTTCATTACCCGCACCGGTGAGCCTTCCGTACGCGTGGATTCCTTTAAGGTGCTTTCCAAGGCTCTTCGTCCCATGCCTGATAAGTTCCACGGCCTGGCTGACATGGACATGCGCTATCGCCGTCGTCACTTGGACCTCATGAGCAATCCTGAGAGTGCTGACCGCTTTGTGAAGCGTTCCCTCATCATTCAGGAAGTTCGCCGTTATTTGACGGAGCGTGGTTTCTTGGAAGTGGAAACTCCCATGCTGCAGGATATCGCCGGTGGTGCTGCCGCTAAGCCTTTCGAGTCCTACTACAACGCGCTGAAGAAGGCCGTGACGCTGCGAATTGCTCCCGAGCTTTTCCTGAAGCGCCTGATGGTGGGTGGTTTCCCCAAGGTGTTCGAGCTGAACCGCAACTTCCGTAACGAAGGTGTGGACCGCCGCCACAACCCTGAGTTCACTGTGCTTGAGGTGTATGAAGCCGGTGGCGATTACGAGACCATGGCTGCCATGATGGAGGACATGATTTGCACCGTGGCAGAGAAGGTGTTCGGCACGCTGAAGTTTGATCAGTTTGATGAGAACGGTAACCTCCGCTGGACGGTTGATCTCACTCGTCCTTGGCGCCGTGCTGACTACAATGACCTCGTGAAGGAGGTGGCCGGTGCTGATTGGTTCGATCTGACTGCGGAGCAGCGTCGTGACCGCGCTGAGAATGAGCTTCACCTCCAGATTGGTGAGGAGCTTGACGATACTGCTGTGACTCAGCAGGTCTATGAGAAGCTCGTGGAAGAGAAGCAGGCTAACCCCCTCTTCGTATGCCACGTGGCTCGCGACCTCGTTCCCCTTGCCAAGGCCAATCCCGAGAACCCCGAGGTGGTGGACGTCTTCGAGCTGGTGATGAATGGTCAGGAGCTTTGCCCCGGTTACTCCGAGCAGAATGATCCCATTGAGCAGCTGGAGCGCTTGAAGCACCAGGCCGGTGAGGAAACTCAGAAGATTGACTATGACTTCGTGGAAACGCTTGAAAGCGGTATGCCTAGTGCCGGCGGTATCGGTATCGGTATTGACCGCCTCTGCATGCTTCTTACCGGAGCTTGCTCCATCCGCGATATCATTCTCTTCCCCCAGCTTAAGAACCGCAGCTGAGTGAAATAAAGATATTCTTTTCGTTCAGAGCGTCATCCTTTTGAGGGTGACGCTCTTTTTACTATAATCCGCGCGGGTGAAGGATTTTCTTTCGTTCGGCCGGTGTCAGGTAGAGGACGTATATGACAAACGAGGAGAAGATGGCATATCCGAGAG
This sequence comes from Akkermansia sp., assembly GCA_045652085.1. Lineage (GTDB taxonomy): Bacteria > Verrucomicrobiota > Verrucomicrobiia > Verrucomicrobiales > Akkermansiaceae > Akkermansia. The sequence goes on along the minus strand of JAZRTR010000029.1, from coordinate 24,333 downwards.
CGGTTGTAAGAAAGGGCCCCCATGTGTTCAGGGGGATGAGGAAGTTGAGGAGCGCGCCGGCGGCCGCGAGGATGAGCATGGGGCTCAGCATGGGGCGGTAGGTGCTGAGGAAGAAGAGCGCGGTATCCAGCCCGGCTTTCCGGCGGTAATAGATGTTGATGAGTATAATCTGGCCGCATATCAGAGAAATGGCTGTACCTGCGAACATGCCTAAGGGCCCTAGATATAAGCTCATGAAATATCCAAGCACAACACAGATGGCGGAGGATATCAGCAGGATGATGGCCCGGCCGTGGTGCAGTTTCATTCCCTGCAGAATGGCGATGCCCGTGTTCTGCGTGAGCGGTACTACCAGTGGCACCAGCACGAGAAGCGCACCCAACCAGATGCTATAAACTTGCTCTCCCATACTGTTTCCTACCCAGAGTTTCAGAAAGTCCTGCCCGAGGAAGGCAAAACCGCTCAGAATGATGCAGAGCAGGCTTAGCTGCATGCGCCCGGCCCGAATCATCGCTTGTGTGAGTTCCTCCGGAGTGGCCTGTTTGCTCACCATCTGCATGAGGCCGGGAGAAAGAACGCTTGATATAGCGGTGGAGGCTGTCATGAAGTATGTAGAAAAGGATATACCCAGCGTGAATACAGCCACAGCTGTTGTGCCACAGGAGCGGGCGAGTATGGGGGCTCCTGCCTGCCAGTAGAACATATCCATGAGCTGGTTAAGAAACACCCATACGGAAAAGCCTATCATTTCCCGGTATAGCTTCATATCCGGCCAGCGGAAAGTGACGCGTACTTTCAGCACATTCAGCGTGTAGTATAATCCCCACAGCAGGTTTGCTGCCCCCAGACAAACGGAAAGCACCGTGAGACCAATGGCTTTGAACCCGAGCAGAAGCAACCCCGCTGTCAGGCCGGCGTTCAGAAGGCTGATGACAAGTCCGAACACTCCCGGGATGATGAATTTCTTGTATGCAGCCGGTACACAGCTTAAGGGGCGGAGCGGTATGGCTATTACCAGATTACTGAGTGTCAGCAGGAAAAGCACTTTCAACGTACTCAGATTATTTTCTCCTAATCCGGGAAAGATATTACCCAAATACAGGTAACATATCAGCCCCGCTTGCAGGGTGATGAAGGCGATAAGGCTGAAAAGCATTATGCTTTGTCCCAGAAAATGCGCTTCCTGCTCGTATTTTTCCTCAGCCTGATAACAAGTCACGAAGCGTGTGACTGTGCTGCCAAGCCCTAAGTCCGATAGCGCCAGCCATGTGTTGACGGAGTTGCTGAGAAGAAAAAGCCCGTATTCATTCGTTCCCAGCGATGTGATGATGAAAGGCGTGAGGAAAAGGCCGGTGAGCAGGCGTAGCCCGGCGGAGCAGTAGTTCAGCAGTACTCCTGTTCTGAGTTCATTTGCCATGGCTTCAGTGGAGGTTATGGTTGAGGAAGTCCATTCCGCGTTGACGCTCAGACGCCAGAATGGCATTTACCCGGTACCAGTCTATGGGGGTATTCAGCAGGCGTACCGCGGAAGCTGTGTTGTATTCCTCGGGGTGGCGTTCGCTAAGCCCGAAGGTGTATAACAATGAACGGAAGCGCGCTTCTCCCCGAGCGGCATTGCCTAGGCAGACGAATGGACGATTGAATATGATAGCAAATACGCAGCCGTGAAAGGAGTCCGTAATCATGGCGCTGCAATCGCGTATGCGCCTGAGCCATTCGCGGACAGCGATAGGCGCACGCTCTTCAGAGACGGTCTCGACTTTCATGTGGAGCTGGGCAGCCACGCCGTGGACATCCGGTTTGGCATCCAGCAGGTACGTATGCAGAATGCGTTTCCCTTGTTCGAGCACTCCCGGACTGCCGATGAGCTCGTCATAGTGCTCGCGGGTGAGCAGCAGGGTGGGATCCGGCATTTGGGTGGCACTTACCCCTCGCTTCCGGCAGAGCTCTGTTCCACTGTGTTCCCTTGTGGAAACTGCTTTGAAATCTCGCAGCAACCTGCTGCAAGACTCTTCATCATTCGGGTGATAAAGCGGGAAATCTTCCCCGAAGGAGGCAGCATAGGCTATGCTTTTCTGGCGCAATTCCAGAGGTGCACGTTCCAGATAAAAGAAGGGCATGGGGCGCCGTTTTCCCGCCGGGTTCCATACCTGATCACTGCCGACGATGAGAGCGTGGAAGGGGATGCGTTCCATATGACTTTGCCATTGGCTTTCTGTATCAGCCGGTATGGTGTTGATGAAGTCATTTGTGAAATCTCGCCCGGCTTGTAGTGCCACTCTTTTTGGCAGGGGGAGAGGTGGTATGATATGGCAGCGCCACGCGGCGTGGGCGAGGTATTGCCTGACACGGCGGATAATGGGCGGTGGTGTGGTATGGTTCAGGGTGTAGGGAGTGAAGCCACAGCTGCTCACCACCTGCTGCATGGCGTAGGCTTGCAGGAGGCCTCCGTAGTTTGCTCCAAGTTCTTCCGTAAGAATGCCCACGATGGGGCGCGGGACGGTCGTTAATCTTTTCTTCAGGTACACGAGAGCACGGATGATGGGAGCGCTTTCTCGGAGCGAAATGCCGCAGAAGGAAATGCGCCGTTCGCTCAGTTTCAGTAAGTTTTGAAGAGGGGCTCGCTTTCGGAGCATCTGAAGAGCCCTGTTTCTTTGCTTGGGAATGATGGGGGGTATCGGGGAAGCTGAGGCACCTGTGGGATTCCGGGCGATGGTGTAGCTCTCTTCATGAAGCCGGATTTTTCCTTGCGTTTCCGTGAGGTTCAGTAATTTTTCCCCAGCAGGTGTTAGGCTGAGCACGCAGGAGATTCCGCCGAAACTGTCCAATTCTGGGTGTAAATGACGGATGTTCCAGAAGTCTCCCAGTGCGATATCGCCTATGGTGGGGACAGCGCCGTTTTTGTAGCTGTAGGGGCATGTGTAGCATGCTTTTTTCATGACGATATCGCTAAGAAAGAGGCGCATGTAATCGTCTTTGTGTTTTAGCGTCAGCGTGGAGGAGCCATTGCAGCCGGTCGTGCGTACATGATAATCAATCCAGCCATGTGTTTTATCCCGGAATTGCCAGTCGGAAATGCTGCAGCCCAGTTCTACCTGCTTTTCATCCAGATACTGAGTGGCTAGCAGACGTGAGGGGATGCCATGGCATGCAAGGCTTACCGTGATGAGTGAGGACGGACGCTTCTTCATGAAGCGGAGCAGCGCCTGTACCTGACAAGGCAAGCCTGAGAAGAGTACCGGGCGCTCAGATTGCAGGTCTTCTCGCACTTGGCGGTAGACATGGCCGGGCTCTGCCTGTACATATTTAGAACCTCGGAAGGCGGCCAGCTCATCCGGTGTTTCTGCCCGGTGAAAGCATGCATGAAACCCGGATTCCCAGCGTACGCCATACACCACGCCGCCCAGCTCCATTATGGTGGTAGCCAGCTCGCTAAACACGCCTCCTGAGGAACTTGCTCGCCGTATGTTGTCATGCGTACTGTAGGCGGCATAGGCCTTCGGTGTGAACTCTGCGGGAGCCGGCTCAGGGTGTGGATGAAGTGCCGGGCAGTTTCTGATGCAGAGCCCGCAGTGGATGCAGGATTCTTCTTTCACGTCCGGTATGAGGAAGCCACTTTCATTCCAGCACATGCTGATGGCGTTCGACGGGCATATGTTGGCACAGAGGGCGCAGGATGTGCAGTTATCCGGTGCTGTGATGTGTGAGTTTTCTATCATGATTCAGCCAGAATACGTATGAGATTGTTTTCGAAGTTACAGAAGGTGAAGTATTTGCGGTAGCTGGTGGCGGCTGATTCGCCCAGCTTTCGGGCCAGATTACCGGAGTTCATCAGGCGAAGCATGGCATGGAAGAGTGCCTTTGAATCCTGCGAGGGAATCAGCAGGCCGGTTTGCTCATGGATGACCATATCTGGGATGGCTCCCACGGGTGTGCTGATGACGGGTAATCCCTGCTGCATGGCCTCCAGAATCACGAGTGGAAAACACTCATTATGGTAATGCGTGGGGAAGACGAGTGCCTGAGCCCGCTGCCAGAGGGCCATTTTTTTCTGCCCGCTGACGGCTCCGTGAATGATAATCTGCGGGAGCTTGTGGTGTGCGCGGATGCTTTCTGCGCTCATCTCTCTTGTATCCGCTCCGGCGATATGGCAGATGAAATCCGGGCTGCATTCCGCCAGCAAATGGCAGGCCTCCAACAGCTCGGGAATCCCTTTTGAGGGTATCAGATTGCCTAAATATAGAAACTCAAACATTGCTTCAAATGCCGTTCGGGCATATTCTTATGCTTTTTTTATCAACAATATCCGATACATCATCATACAGTCTCGGCGAAAGCAGTATAACAGTGGCGTTGCGATATACAGATGAAAGCAGGATTTTGTATAAGCGGTGATGACTACAGCCCTGCATGCCTTTGTTGTGGTGGTGCAGTATCAGCTTGCACCCGAAGGCTCTGGTAAGCAGTGCAAAGGGAGCATCCTTCAGAAAGCCCGGCCCATGGCAGGTGATGGCCATGTAGCATTTATGCGGGCGGAATACGACTAGCTGACGGAATACGGCAATCAGCGCGGTTATAAAGCGCATGAGTTTCTGCATGATGCTCCATGGGCGGAAGACGCCGATTTCTCGGCAATCCCGCGAGGTGGCGATATTCACGTATCTGCAGTGAAATGAAGCGTTAATTCGCTCGCTGTTCATGATGCTCTCGCTTACGGCGGATGAGCCGTGCATGGGAGGCGGGAGCGGCAGCAGGAAGAGGATTCTTTCTTTCATGCTCATTTAATTAAGGTCTGGAGGATGCCATCGCAGGCGCGGTTGGCGCAGCGGTAAGGGCTATAAAGCTCTGCTATTTCGCGTGAGGCTTTGCTCATGGCGGGTAGCGAGGCGGAATGAAAGTAGGCCAGCGTGTCCAGTATGGACTCACGGTTCAGCGGGTCAAACACTTTGCCGTTCAGCCCATCTTTTACCAGCTCAGGGTGACATCCATTATAGCAGGAACAAGCGATAGGTAGACCGCAAGCCATGGCTTCCGGCACGACGAGGCTCCAGTTGTCCTCCAATGTCGGGATGATGAATACATCCGCCTGAGCGTAATGCTTGTGAATGTGGTCGTAATCCACAGGGCCTCTGAACTCGGTGGCGGGTGTATTCATGGCTTCCAGTTTTGCGCGTTCCGGGCCATCACCCACGATGATGAGCTTGTCATGTGGGAAGCGTTCCATGTGCTCCTGCCAGGCGTTCAGCAGTTGGTGTATTCCCTTCAGTTCGATAAGACGGCCCACATACAGCCATGTGATGCCCTGAGTCGGACTGGCATTGCCGGAGCGGAGCTCCTGTACACCGCTACTGAGTTCATCACTATCAGCGGCCATGATCCCCTCAGTAATGATGTCGGATTTTACCCCGAGAGATTGTATCAGGTATTCACGGCAAAGGCTGCCATTCACGAGGAATGCCGAGGTGAAGCGGGATATCCACTTGCGGTATAGACTGCGCCAGCTCGGGCAGTTGCGCTCGGTATGGGCGGTACGTTCGTACGCGATGAGCAGGGGGACGCGCAGGCGCCGGGCATGGAGGAGCGCCCATGGAGTCCATTGGAAAAATCCCTCCGCGATGACGACATCTGCCTTGATGGAGCGCAGAAGCTTGTTCAGCCCTGAGGGGTAGGGGATAGAGAGGCTGCTGCAGGAGAAGTGTGAGTTGCAGTTACCGAGGGTAAGGCATTTTTCATCGCTGAGACCATGAGCATGCGAGCCGAGTGCCGCTTGGATCTTTTTGATGCAGCGTGGCGCTACTCGGTTTTCAGAGTAAACGAGATGGAATTTCCCCCGCAAGCGCTCGCTTAGCGCGCGGTAGAAGGGCACGCGGTAGTCTGCAAAGGAGGGGTTAACCCAAAGTACGGTTGGATGCATGGTATAGGCTGATAGTTTTTTCATATAAAGAGAGTAATTTTCGTGTGATGGCGTGGGTGCTGAAGTGAGTAGTGACGCAGTGGCGGGCTGCGGAGCGGATGCGGTTTTTCTCATGCGGTGTCATCTTCAGAACGAGAGCGATGGCTCTCGCCCAGAGTTGCGCGTCGCCCGGGGGGCAGAGAAAGCCATTTATTCCGTGGCAGATGATTTCAGCCATGCCTCCGCTGCTGCTCCCCACGACGATGGCGCCACTTGCCATGGCTTCCAGGCAGGTCATGGGCATGTTATCCCACAGAGACGGCAGGCATACCACCTCATGCGATGCATAGAGGGCCGGTAATTCGTTCCTTGGTACATTACCCGCGAAACTGCACCAGTCAGACTCATTCCGAAAATAACGCGCTAGCTTATGTCCATAGCTGCCCATTTTTCCGGCGAGTGTCAGCACCACGGGGTAGCCGTTCTGACGGAGTATTCTGCATGCCTCCACCAAGGTGTCCACTCCTTTTTCTCTCGTGATAGTACCTACGAACAGAACCGAAAGCGGTAGCCGTGGTTCGCGTATATCACTTTGCCATTCAATGGTGTTGATGGGATTCGGGATGGTCGTGATACGCCCGGGCTGTATCTTGAAGTGTTTTTGTACCCAGCCTGCCAGACTTCGGGAGCAGGAGCTTAGCGTGGGGCTTTGCTGTATCAGCTTCTTCTCCATTTTGCCACAGAACCACTCATGCAGTTGCCACACTTTGGGGCGGCGCAGACCGCAGGTCGTTCTATCTAGGAGTGTGGGAGTGTGCAGGCGGATAATTATCGGCAGCCCAACTCCTTCCAGCGCGAGGCTTTCCGCACCAAACTCTGCCACTTCGGCAATATCGACATCACCAATGCTTTGCAGGGTTTCTCGTATTCTGCGGCGGTAGGAGTGAAAGCGCGTGAGGCTTCTGAGTTTCCGCCATGGGTAGGCTTTTTCTACGCTCGGAATCACGAAGTCTCCACCCGGAAGGCGGATAATGCGCAGATTTCCCTCCTGTTCATCGGAGGCGCTGCTGGTGTCATCTGCCGCGCAGATGACAGTGACACGGTGCCCGGCTTCCACGAGAGCAACGGCCACATTCTGCACATAGGTGGCTATACCACCTCCACGCAGAGTGGGCGGGTATTCTCGGCTGATGTAGACAATGTGCATGGTGTTTACTGTTTTCTGAGTTTGAAAATGAAGCGGCTAACTCCCGCAGGCAGCAGCGAAAGCGCGAGCAGCGGGGCGAACTCGCGTATTTTTCCTCCTTGCATCAGCCCGCGGAGGGCATAGGAACAAGCCCCCCGGGGCTCATCTGCTTCCAGCGCTACTACTCCGCGTATGCGGAACCAGCGGTGAATGTATTGTTTAAGGCCGCTTGCCACGTGGGGATGCTGTTTCTGCAGGGTGAATAACTCATCTGCCACAGGATCATCGGCTCTTCGTCGTTGGCGGGCCTTGCTCATGGTGCTGCCGGACGGAGTGGAAACAAAGCGCGCACAGACGCGCCGACTGTATGCGATACGGTATTGACAGGCCAGCCGCGCCCAAGTGAGTAAATCTTCGCCAGAGCTGAGTCCTTCCGGAAAACCGCCTATGCTTTCCAGCGCCTTTTTCCGAATCATCACGCTGCTGGAGCAGATGGGCGGGTGCGAACAAGCTGCCACCTCGAAGTAGTTGCTCATCACGCCATCTTCGTCTGTGAATGGCAGTTTTCTGATTATGGTGGGACGCACGCTGCCGTCTTGCTGCACGAACTCATAATTGCAGGCAAAAATATCGCAATCAGGGTATTTATCTGCCAGCTGTGCGAGGGTTTGTAGGCAGTCCGGTTCCCAGATGTCATCTGCATCCAGAAGCGCAATAAACTCATTCTGTGCAGCTCTTATTCCCTGATTACGTGCTGCTGATACGCCTTTGTTCGGCTGATGTATCAGCCGCAGGCGATTATCTTGAATGTCCTCCACGGCTTGGGGACTACCATCCGTGGAGCCATCATTCACCACAACCAGTTCAAAGTGTGGATAGCTTTGCCGCAGGACGGACTGAAGGGTGGCGGTAATGTATGCCTTCTTGTTGTAAAGCGGTATAATGACTGAAATCATAAGCGTGAGGAAGAATGAGATTTGAGTAGGCCGAGCATCATGCCGTAAAAGCCGAAGGGGTAGGAGAGGGTACACATGGAATAGTTCACGACGTTGTCCGAATACATAGTAGCCGCTACGCCCACCAGCGAGGAGCCGGCCGTGATGGCACATAGCTTCACCCACGGATTTTTATGCCGCGCGTAAATGCGGAAGGAATGCAACACCATCAGTAGAATGGAGCCATAATATAGGCAAAGCGCTACTATGCCATTGTCACACTTCATCTGAACCATGTCGCTGTGCATAACCTGCAGACCACCAAAGAGCTTGTGTGTGTAAAAGTGCTGCTGCGTGGCACCTGTGCCGCTACCTGCGAGCTCGTGGCCTATGTAGAAGTGCTTCTCAAAATAATCCCACATGGCAAATCGAGCGTTACTCTCGATATCATGCTGATTCACTTCACCTGCTAGAAAATCCGTGAGGGTGATGTCGGCATCGCGGAACATTTTGTTTCTGAGCGCCGGAATGTAAAAGACGGAACTCACTCCCAAAATGAAAAGCAGAACGATGATGGGCAGGGCCTTCAGACGATAGCGGAAGAGGGTAAATACCATGAGCGCTACCAGAGAGCCCATGATGCTGGTTCGGTACACCCACAGCAGACAGGGGAGCAGAAAAAGGACGCTGAAGAATAAATCACGCGGGCGTTTGAGGCAGAAGAAGAGGGCCAGCGAGAACATGCTGATAGTGATGTAGTTAATGGCGCGTGCCGTGCCATACCAGAATACTCCCGGTAGCAGCAGATGCTCAGCTGTGCTCAGCCAGATGACGAGAGCCACTAGCGCCACGATTCGGGCACCCAGTGCGGATTTCAGCATTACTTCCTCATGGCGAACCACGGATGAAGCGGTCAGCAGTATCAGGAGGGGGTACAGGTATTTGAGGATAACTCGGAATCCGTAAAATGCCGATGGGCTGTACAGGCAGCCGATTATCAGCCAGAGCATGAAAACGAGGTACAGTTGCACGGGTGCTGGTATGGAGGGGCGCCCAGCTGCCTTTGCCAGAGCCATGAGGCAGAGCACTTCGAGAAAAAGCAGGCGCACAGCCATCAAATCCAGCCCGGCCGGAGCAGAAAGCGCCAGTAGTCCGGTGGAGAACAGCAACACCCAGAATATCTCCGGTCCATTGAAGCTCAATCGTTTTTTCTTTAGCAGAGGATGTTGAACATCTGTGCTGCTGCTATGGAGAAACAGCAGTAGCATCAGCGAGAGTATTACAAAGTATAGGTAGTTTAGCGCATACATAAAACTTGCTTGTAAAGATGGGCTGTTAATTCCTCATATCGCTCACCGCTGAATTGCTCTGCTCGCTTCAGCGCTCCGCGTGAGAGCTTTTTCCAGCGCTCTTCATCCTGAAGAATGCACAGAGTGACCGCTGCGAGTGATGGGACGTCCCCCGGCTCGCACAATTCTCCGCATTCGCCGGCTTCCACCAGCTCCGGAAGTCCGCCCACTCGGCTTGCTACTACGGGGCATGCTCTGGCCATGGCTTCCAACGCGCTCAGCCCGAACCCCTCACTGAGTGACGGCATCCATAGCAGCGAAAGTCTATCATAGTAGGCGCTCAGCTCCTCCGGAGGCCGACGCCCGGCCCATTCTACGCTATTTTCCACACCGAGTTGGGCTGCCTGACTTTTCATGAGAGGCGTGAGGCTGCCATCTCCCACAACGAGAAGTTGCACATGGGGCAATTCTTTGAGCACCAAGGCAAATGCCGGAAGGACAAGCTCCATGCCCTTGATGCCTTCCATGCGGCACACCACGCCGATGACGGGGCTTGCTGGCAGTTCTGTGCGTGGTGCTGTGGCGAGTTGTATGTGAGCGGGCAGGGCGTTGTACAGGGTGGTGTGGCTGTGGCGTGTCAGCTGATGCTCGGGAGTGTAGCGGCTTGCGCTGCCGAAGAGTTCCTCCTCAGCGCGGGTGGTGATACAGGTGAACACATCCGTCACGTGCTTGCGGATGAAGCGCAGCAGCCGTAGCGAGCGGGGGCAGTAAATGCGGGCGTCCGTATGCGCTGTGGCGATGAGGCGCTGCACACCCAGCAGCCTGAGCAGAAGGCAAGGAAGGGCTCCTGGTGCCATGTATTGTACATGGGCCACATCCGGGTGGTACTTCAGAACGCATTCTCTGAGCTTGCTGTACAGAAAAAGCGCGCAGTCGGTGCCGGTTTTCCGCTCTCCCTGAGGGCTGAATAATTCCACCTCGCTACCTGCTGACCGATAGCAGTTGACGATATCCGGACTGTGCTCGAAGTAACAGGCCGTGACGACTCGATGCCCGCGTCTCACCAGAGCCCGCACTAGACTGAGCGTCTGGAGCTCCGTGCCACCAATCAGTAGACAGGGTATGCAGATGAGTATCGTCATACAGGAATTCCCAATGCGTTACAGTATGAGCAAATCGTTTTGCTGGCGGTGTATTCCCAGCGGAAGCGACTGGCCTGAGCGAGCCCGAGTTCGCGGTGATAATCAGTCGGCACGAGGCCTGCATCCAGTTGCTTCATCATGAGAGGCAGAGTCCGGCTGATGGGCTCATCAATGTAGATGGCAGCGTTTCCACCTACTTCTTCCAGAGAGCTGTTCCGGCAGGTCACCACCGGTGTTCCGCAGGCCATGCCCTCTGCTATCGGTAGACCGAATCCTTCGTATGAGGACGGAGTGAATGCTGCTGTGGCTCCCTGATAGAGCAGTCGCAAATCCGCTTCTTCCACTCGGTTGAGAAAGTGGATACGGTGCGCGCAGTTGCTTTCAGCCACTTCATCCAGCAGCTTTGCTGGCGGATTTTCCCATACCAGCACCAGCTCATGGTGTAGCGGACGCTCTGCCGACAGCTCCAGATAGGCGCGCACGAGTGCATCCGTTCGCTTTCGCCCTGCATTGCAGGAAATGCTCACAAAGTAGGGTTTCGAGATGCCGTAGCACCAGGCGAGCTCATCACGCACGGCCTTTTTATTATCAGTGGGATAAAAGATATCATGCCTGATTCCCCATGGGATGACGTCGATGGGGGGTGTTTCATTCTGCAGCATGGCGCGTATATCGTTGGCGGAGTGCTCTGAACAGGTGATGATGCGGCGGCAACGCTTCAGAAATGCGGGAGCGTTCCGTCGGAGTTCTTCGTGTCCTGCGCCTTCTTCAGCCATTTTCATGAAGATAGCATCATGCAGCGTAACGACGCAGGGCTCGTTGCGGTGCACATAGGCGAAATTATGAGGAATATGCAGCAGACTATGCCCGCAGATCCAGCGCTGTACCGGAGTGCGGGACAGTAGCTTGTTCCAGAATTCTCGGTAGGGGACGTACAGGTGGTGTTCCTCCAGTCCACTTCGTAGTTGCGAAGCACCGATTCCCTTCATGTTCTGCGCCGTAAGCGCCAATTGCACCGGGGTATCATCCAGCTCGCTGAGAGCCTTTACCAGCTCCAGCGTGGTACGGCTTATGCCGCTCATTTTTCCCTGTGCGAAGCAAGGAACAACCGAATTGACATCAATGAGCACTTTTTTTCTTTTCATCTTGAATGATATGGTGATACAGTTCGCAGAGCTGCTCTGCATGTTGGGGAAAAGTGGAACTGAAATGGCAGCTGGGCCCGGTGAGCGGGGGTGAATCCAGAATGCGCTGCATGGCGGTGGCTAGCTCCGTCACAGAGTTGGGCTCCACCAGCCAGCCATTCAGGCCGGGCTTCACCTGCATTTCAGCTCCTCCGCAGCGGGTGGCCAGCACCCATTTTCCTGCGGAGAGTGCCTCGGCCATGTCTAGCCCGAACACTTCCAGACAGATGGCAGGATGCACGAGAATGTGGCAGTTCCTCGTAAGGCTATCCAGTTTATCTTCAGGCTGTTGGCCATGCCAGTAAAGGCGCGGGTGGTGAATGTACTGCCTCAGAAGTTCGGCTTGATAACGCTGTTCTTGTCGAGTGGCGGCACCTCCGAAAATATGCAGCTCAGCCGTGGAGGAGGCAAGACTTGCGAAGGCTGCCAGCAGCACATGGATACCCTTTTCCCGGCAGATTCTTCCCACGCAGTAGAAGCGCAGGCATTTGTCCGCTCCGGGGGGATAGCTGCCATTCTTCTGGCTAGGTGCACCATGCGGCAGCAGTTTCACCCTGTGCTGGGGAAGCCCATGGCGGCGCAGGGTATCAGCCATGGCCACAGACGGCGCGATGATGCGGCTGCTGCATTGACTGATGCTCAGCCACTCGCGGCGTTTCCGGTAAATCTGCTGTGCTGCATGGACAATAGGGGTGATGAAGGGGATGAAGGGAAGCTTTTCAGCCACAAAACCCAGCATTCGGTACAGCTTGGGCGGTATATGTCGGCAGAGCTTACCAACCCATCGCCCGCCCTTGATACTGCTGAGCACGCAGTTCAGACAGTTTCTGTGGGAAACCTGCGCGCGGCAGATGCGGTTCTCTTCATTCAGCAGGGCTCCCGTGGGGCAGATGATGCCACCATGGTGAGCTGTTACGATGCAGGGGATGCCCTCAGCCCTGCAGGCTCGGGCGGTAGCGGCCTTGATACCGTGTGCATGCACGATATCCGGCCGCAGATTCCGCAGCAGTTGCCGCAAGTCGTCCTCCGCATGTTCTGCTGAGAGGCTGTGTACGCCTGGTTCCGTAGCGGCTGATTTTGGCAGTGCTGCCGCGATGTGAAGACTGACTTCCGGCTGCTCTGTCAGAGCCGCAGCCAGTCGGCGCACGTAGGTTTGCCCGCCGCCGTAAGTGGATGAGAAAGGGCCGGCTATGGTGAGTAGCACGTTCATATGCGGTGGGAATGCCTGAGTTCTTGGCGCAGGATGCCGGGTAGATTACGGATGATACCGAAGCAGCGGCGGAATTGCTTTCCGGGTTCAGTCAACAGTCGCCACAAAAACTCTAGGCGCAGCTGTACCATTGCTTGGGGAGCCCGGCGGACATGGCCGCTGTAAAAGTTGAAAGCCGCACCCACGCCCAGCATGATACCCCGCGTGAGGTACCTGCTGAGGTTTTCCATAAAGCGCTCTTGTTTGGGGGCTCCCAGAGCCACCCAAATGATGTCCGCCTTTTCTCGCTCCATATCAGCTGCGATGCTGGGATAATCAAACTTTCCTACATCACAGAACGGCAGGGCACGGAAGGGCATGCTGAGGACGCCGGGATTCCACTGCTGTATCTTCTGCCTCAGATGTTTGAGCGTCTCTTCATTCGTGCCGAGGAAAGCCATGCGGTATGCTCCGCTGCTGACGATGTCTTTGAATATCTCCGCGCCACTATACTGAGAGCGGTGGATGCCATACAGCCGCTTCAGGTAAAACGGCACCCATGAGCTGTCGCAAATAGAGAAGATGCTCTTGTTCATGGTGTTACGGAAACTTGCATCGCTGTGAACGTGTGAGAGGACATTGCCGTCTGCCACGCCGATGAAGCCTGTGCGCTTTTCCTGTACGAGGCGCTGTATGGCAGCCAGAACGGCCTCTCGGTCAAACTCGTAGCGTATCTGAAAATAGGTTTCCATGGTGATTAAGCGGCTTTATCCGAACTCTTCCGGGGATTGATTCCCTCACGGATGGCAATTTTGTAGAACGTGCGCAGCAGTATGCTCAAATCCAGCCCGGGACTCACCGAGCGCGTGTACAGCAAATCGTACCACATGCGGCGGCGGAAGCTGATGTGGTTCCGCCCGTGTACCTGTGCCAACCCTGAAATACCGGGCCGCACGCTCATGCGGTGCTGGCAGATGTGGGGCTCGAAATACGCCATCTGGCGCGCAATCCACGGCCTGGGGCCGATGAGTGACATGTCACCCAGCACCACATTAATGAGTTCCGGCAGCTCATCCAGCGAGGTGGAGCGCAGAATGGCACCTATTCTCGTGGTGCGCTCCGTATCGGGAAGCAGGTTGCCCTGCGCGTCACGTGTGTCATTCATGGTGCGGAATTTGATGATGTTGAACGGTTTGCAATTGTGTCCCACTCGCTGCTGCAGAAAGAAGGGGTTGCCCTCCTGAAAGAGAAGTAGCAGCAGGGTGATGAGGGCGAGCAGAGGCGAGAGCAGCAGAAGAGCTGCCAGTGCGAGGGTGACATCGATGATGCGTTTGCCGAGCCGAGTGTACAAACTGCCGCGGGCTTGCCGCTGCAGGGGGCGTAGTTCATTTGTGATTTCCATATGGGGGTGTAGGGTAGTTTGAGAGGGGGGGCCTATAGTCGGGTGGCTATGCTGCGGAGCATATCGCTAGAATGCGTATCAGTCCCCCAAGCGCTGTATAGCCCGCGGCTTTTCAGGGTGAGCGCTAGGAACTGAGCTTCGCGGCCATACAGCCCGGTGAGTGATCCTAGGTTTCCCTGAAAGCGTATGCCGTTTTCATGAAGCTCTATCAGCTCGCTTTCGGTAAGCAGGTGGTGATATCGCTCCGGGTGGGCGAGCAGGGGGATGAAGCCGGCGCTGCGCACGGAATCCAGCATATCTCGCCAGTTATCCGGCAGGAGGTAATGAGGAAGCTCCGCGAGAAGATACTTCTTGGCTGAGTATGCGCTGGCTTGGTGCACCAGCGGCTTGGGAATGCCCAGCAGTTGCCCGGGAGTGGCGAGGTGCTTCAGGAAGGTCCTATCCAGCATGTATTCCGCTGCAAGGTACAGCCCGAAGCTCTCGCCCGGGGCCTCTGCTTCCGCTGCGGTAAGTTCTGTAACGTCGAGTCCATCCACCCGCGCGGCTTGCAGCAGGGTGTTGAACGCGGTACGCAGAGAGTAGCGAGAATTGTGCGGAAAGTTACTGCTGATGTGAGGGGTGCATACGGCTCCCCGCAGCCCCTGCTGCTTCATGATGCGGATAATCTCCAGCGAATCGCTGATGTGGCGAGCTCCGTCATCTGCTTCCGGGAGCAGGTGGCAGTGCAGGTCTATTCCTGAGGGCAGATTCGCTCTCAACATGGTGGTGCGTTTGGTGCGGTAAAACATGGCTCGTTAGCTCCTTTCTTTGGCGGTGCTGTAATCGTAACGATAGTAACTGTAGGCGTAACCGTATGAGGAATAGCTATTCGCGCTGAAATTGACGGCATTCAGCACAAGAGCCGTGTGCGGCAGTTTCCCTTCCTTTGCCATGTGTTCTACTTGACGAAGGTATCGCTTATCGATGCTGCCTGCGCGGACGATATACAGCGTCATATCACAGTGCGCGGCGATGATATCTGCATCTGCCATCACGCCACAGGGCGGTGCATCCACAAGCACGACGTCGTACTGCCGGCTCAGCGTTTGCAACAGCTCTCCCAGAAGGGGCTGGGAAAGAAGCGTGACGGGGTGCGGTACCTCCGGCCCGGCGTAAAGAATATCAGGCATGTGTGTGGGGAATGTATTTGCCATGTCCTTATTGTCAGGCTGACGGATGGGGTGAATCAGGCGGGTGATGTCCTTTTCACGGTGCAGTAGGAAGGAGGTGAGCCCCGCTCGCCCGCGCCCGCCCAGCCTACGGCTCAGGGAGGTTTTGCGTAAATCTGCATCCACCATCAGTACGCTGTGCCCGGTACGCGCAAAGGTGGCGGCCAGGTTCGCGGCGATAAAGCTTTTGCCTTCGTTCGGACGGGTAGACGTCAGCAGGATGATGAGCCCGCGGTCATCACTTGCCGGGAGGAAGTTTTCCGCATTATTCCGGAGAATATGCAGCCCCTCCGCCATGGGTGAATGCGGATTTTGGATAAAGACATCCGTCGTAGGTATTTCGCGCCGCTTCAGCAGGGGGAGCTCTGCAAGTACGGGGAGTGAGCAGTGCGCGGAGATATCACGACGGCTCTTTACGCTGTTGTCCATCATGGAGAATCCCACGAGTAAGAGCATGCAGAGCGAGGCACCGCCGCCGGCACCGGCCAGCACGAAAAGCGAGGTATGAGGTGCCACGGGGCTATCCGGCCCGTGGGCGGACTCCAGAACGCGTGCTCCGGGAGTGGCGATGGCCAGTGCGAGGGCGTTTTCTTGTTCCTTGGTAAGCAGGAGCATGTAAAGAGCCTCGCGCACCTTGTGCTCACGCAGCAGCGGGGTGAGATGCCGGGCATTTTCTGAGCGTTGGGCCAAGCGTTGCTCGAGTTCGCTGCGTTTCTGAAGAAGCAGTGAAAGTTCGTGCTCGAGATTTTGCTGATGGTGCTCCATGGCTCGTGTGGCGGCGGCGAGTGTGGCAGCCATCTGCTCGCGGTGAGCCACGATGATAGGATTACGCTCGCCCGCGCTTTCTGCGATGCGGCGGTACTCCAAGCATGCCTCGTTATAGGCGGCAATGGTACCGCTGAGGGCGGCGTCGGAGTCCCCATTCTCCACGGTGATGAGCTCGCCGCGGCTGCCCGCTTCCTGCATGGCGTCCGCTAGGCTCTGCGTGAGGCGTATGCGGGAGCGGAGGCGGAAGATGGAGTTATCCAGCTCCTGAAGAGCCGCAGCCTCTGCTGAGATGCTGTCACTCGCGGCGGTTTCGGTGCCGACCTGTGCGCCGGAGTCGGCGATGCGGCGGTCATCATCGCGCAGGGAATCATCCAGCTCTGCAAGGCGGGTGCGGATGAACGCCTCCGTCTTTCGCGCGGCATCGTAGCGCTCCTCGATTGATTGGAGGTTATAGACCTTGATGAGCGTGTCTAGCACGTCTTCCGCGAGGGCGGGAGATGTGGCCGTGATGCTCAGTTCCAGCAGGGAGGAGTCCTTCTCGTCCGGCCTGGAAACGCTCAGCGCGCTCAGTAGCTCACGTGCGGCGCTGAGGGCCGGGCGATAGCTGATGCTCAGGTTGCGGCCATGCCAGTTTTCGTTGAAGTAGGCCGTGGGGCTCAGGGTGAGGGTGCCGAAGGGGAGCTCCACGGATTCACCGAAGTTGCAGTCCTGCTGCATGCGCTGTTTATCTTGTGTTTCGTAGCTGAGGGTGAATGAATTATCATTCTGCAGGGTGATATCCACGCTGCCGGTGTAATCCGGCAGCACCTTGCTGAACACCGCCAGAACCGGCGCGCGCCCGTACAAGTCCACCATCCTCAGGTTTTCACGCGTGCGGCAGCTGGTATTCAGCCCGAGCTCTTCCACCACGCGCTGCATCAGGGCGGTGGACTTGAGCACAAAGCTTTCGTTCGCCAAGCTCACCGTTCCTGTATCAGCACCAAGCTCCTTAAGCACGCGCTCTGTGGGGTCCGCGTTTCCGCCCTCCGCTGATCGGAGCATCACGCTGGCCGTCTTGCTGTACTTGTAATCCAGCCGCGCCGTGAAGTAATAGGCCACGCCGGCACCGGCTGCAGCCATCAGCAGGATGAGCAGCCAGTAGCGTCTCAGCGTGTTCATGAAGAACTCGCCAGAGAGGGCGCTGCTTTCTTCTTCGCGGGCGGAATCAGCCTGTGGACTCTCATTCATGGAATAACCGGGCAGGGGGCTGGATATCAGGCGCAGAGGGCAATGATAGCGATGAGCATGCTGGCTCCGGAGAGGCCCCAGCTGTACCATTGTGCGGCGTCAGAGCGGGTGTTGACACGGCGTTCAGAAGGTGTTACATAAATGACATCATTCTGCCGTATGTAGTAGAAGGGTGAGTTGAACAACTCACTGCTCCTCAGGTCTACCGCTGCGGTCTGACGCTTGCCGTTCACTTCACGAATGACGTATATATTCCGGTTGCCGTCTATGGTGAGGTCTCCTGCGTGGGAGATGGCTTCCAGAATCGTGAGTCGCTGGCTGTCAGTTGTGTAGACTCCCGGCGCATTCACTTCGCCCATGACGGAGAACTTGAAGTTGGTAATCTGGACGTTCACGGAGGCATCGTTCAGGTAACCCTTATCCTTCAGAGCCGTGGCTATGTTATTTGCCAATCCCGTGCAGGTTAAGCCGGCGGCATGTATTTTACCGATGATGGGCAGCACGATGCAACCTTGGGAATCCACGAGGTAACCGCGACCGGTAGAGCTACTGCTGCTTTCATTGCCGCCCGCACTCAGCTCGTTCATGTTGAAGGGAGCTGTCAGCTCAGGCTGTCTGCTGCTCACGGAAATGGAAAGGCGGTCATCTTTCTGAATGATGGTCTGATACTGATGTCGCAGAATCGTTTCCGAGTTGCTGCTGACGTCCTGTAGGTATACCACTTCCTTTGGACTGACGCAGGAGGTCAGCTGTGTGGCGGATATTGATAATAAGCCGAGGACGAGTAGTCTGAGTGCGTTATTGTGTTTCATGGGGCGGGGATGGGATAGGGGGTTGGGGGGTAGCCGTAGCCGGCTTTCTGCTAATGTAGGCAGATGCCTGAGAATATAGCAGTGTTACCCATCCGCGTCCAGTTGAAAATATAATTGTTTTAGCTGTGTTATAAGTGTTGGGTTTCTATATTAATCTATATTAATAGTTAGAGTATACACTAAATATAAGTCTATATAATTTTTGAAATAAATGCTATGAAATGTTAAGAGTTAAATAAAATAAAAATAAAGGCTTGCTTTTAGGCTGTGTCTGAGGTAGAATACGTGCGTATTCTTCATTTTATGTTGTGCCGGTGAGTGTCGGCATGATGTGAGTGTCTGAATTTTGAAAGCAGTGAACGCACAGTATCCTCGGGTGAGGTGCTGTGCGTTCATGCTTTATAGGCACTCAATGCGCCGGAAATCAAACTTGTATGCCCTGAAGCGCTTGGCGAAGAGAAAGCGCTTGGTGCAATGCGCTGACATCATGCACGCGGTGTACATCCGCGCCGTTTTCCGCAGCCAGTAGCGACATCACCACCGTGGGCAGCGCTTCTTTTTTAGCCAACTGGGAATCTCCCAGTATTTCGCCGATGAAGCGCTTGCGGGAGAGCGCCATCATGAGCGGCAGTTCCTGCACGCGCAGTTCTGCGAGGTGGCGGATGAGGGCGAGATTGTGCTCCGTGGTTTTGCCGAAGCCGATGCCGGGGTCCAGGCAGATTCGCTCCGGTGAGATGCCCTCTGCTGCAGCCTGTTGCACGCGCTGCGTGAAGAAGTTGCGTACTTCTGCCACCACGTCATCATACTGAGGGTTCTGCTGCATGGTGGCCGGGGTGCCTTGCATGTGCATGAGGATGATGCCGCAGGGGCTCTCCGCACAGAGGGCACGCATGGCGGGGCTAGTGAGGCCGGTGATATCGTTTACGATGTCAGCCCCGGCGTTCAGCGCAGCGGCAGCCACTTCCGGGTGGCGGGTATCAATGGAGATACGCGCGGCGGGGCGCTCCGCGCGCAGGGCGGTGATGACGGGGATGACGCGGCGGAGCTCTTCATCCGTGCTCACCTCGGCTGAACCGGGGCGGGTGGATTCTCCCCCCACATCAATGATATCCGCGCCTTCATCCAGCATGGTCATGGCGTGCTGCAAGGCGGCCTCTGTGCCGGTGAACTTGCCGCCGTCCGAAAAGGAATCCGGCGTGACGTTCAGGATGCCCATGATGCTCCCTCGGGCGGGAAGTTCCCATAATTCATTTCGCAACTGCCACGTTCTCATCATCTCTGTGCTGAGTATAGCGTGCCACCGGGGGCGCGGCAAGCAAATATTGAGCTGCGGGGGCACTGTGTCAGCAGTTTTGATTGACTTTCGCCGTGAATGTGTCAGAATAAGCGGCGAGATGAGCACATACGGCTATTACAGATTAGCGGCAGCGGTGCCTCGCGTGCGCGTGGCAGATGTGGATTTCAACACGACTGAACTCATCACGGCCATGGAGGCGGCCACTACCGGCGGCGCTTCCGTGGTGGTGTTCCCTGAGCTTTGTATCACCTCCGCTTCATGTGCTGATTTATTTTTCCGCGCTGATTTGCTGAAGGCCGCGGAGCAGGGGCTTGCCCGCTTTGCTCGCGAGACGGCGCACCTTCCGGCGGTGGCTGTGGTGGGGCTTCCTCTTTTGGTGGATGACTGCCTGTATAATGTGGCTGCCGTGGTGCAGCAGGGTGTGGTGAAGGGCTTTGTGCCTAAGAGCTACCTGCTGAACAAGCGCTCCGGCTATGAGCGCCGCCAGTTCAGCCCCGCCCATGTGCTCACGCGCTCCGTGATTGAGAACTTTTCCGGCTCTTCTTGCATTCCCGTGGGGGCGGATTTGCTCTTTGAAATGAACGCGGAGCTGAGCTTTGGCGTGGAGATGGGGGATGACAGCACTGCGATGCTGCCGCCGTCCACCCGGCTGGCTATGCAGGGCGCACGCGTCATCCTGAATCCTTCCGCTGCCATTGCCATGGCCGGCAAGGCTGAGTACACCCGCACTCTGCTGACGGCCCGCAGCGGCAGCTGCCTCGCGGCGTATGTGCATGCCGCAGCCGGCGTGGGTGAGAGCACGCAGGACGCCGTTTGCTCCGGCGCAGCGATGATTGCCGTGAATGGCCGCCTTGCCGCGCAGAACACTCCTTTCTCCCGCGAGCTGAGCGTCTGTTATGCGGATGTTGACATGCAGCGCCTCGCCGCTGCCCGCTTGAGTGACAGCACTTTCTGTGATAATCAGCTCCCGGCAGACTGGGCTCAGCCCCGCCGCATTTCCCTCAGCCCGGTGGAAATCCCCTGTGATTTGAGCTATGCGTACCTGCCGTCTCGTCCCTTCGTGCCCGCTGCGGAGGATACAGCGGCTCGCTGTGAGGAGATTCTGAACATTCAGGCGGCTGCTCTGGCTAAGCGCATTGAGTGTGCGTACGCGAAAACGCTGGTTATCGGCGTTTCCGGCGGTCTGGACAGCACGCTGGCCTTGCTGGTGTGTGACCGCGCTTGCAAGCTCCTGGGCCGTAGCAATGACTGCATTCTTGCCATCACCATGCCCGGCTTTGGTACCACAGGGCGCACCTATAACAACGCCGTGAAGATGATTCAGCTGCTGGGCTGTAGCTTTAAGGAGGTGAACATTAAGGAGGCTTGTTTGCTGCACTTCAAGGATTTGGACTTTGACCCCGCTCTGCGCACGAATACCTATGAGAACGTGCAGGCCCGCGAGCGCACCAAGCTGCTCATGAATCTCGCTAATAAGACCGGCGGTATGGTTGTCGGCACGGGTGACCTTTCCGAGATTGCGCTCGGCTGGGCCACTTATAATGGCGACCACATGAGCATGTATGGCGTGAACTGCTCCATTCCTAAGTCACTCATTCGCTGCCTCATTGAGTACGCCGCCACTCAGGCCGAGCCAGAGCTTGCCGCTGTGCTGCGAGATGTGAACGCCACGCCCGTGAGCCCTGAGCTGCTGCCGCCCTCTGATGATGGCAAGATTGATCAGAAGACGGAGGAAATCCTCGGGCCGTATGACCTGCATGATTTCTTCCTCTATCACTTCATCAAATACGGCGCCGAGCCTGAGAAGCTCCGCGCGCTGGCCCTGCATGCCTTTGCCGGTGAGTATGATGAAGCCTTGGTGGAGAGTACCTTGCGCACCTTCCTGCGCCGCTTCTTCACGCAGCAGTTCAAGCGTACTTGCGTGCCGGATGGTCCCAAGGTGGGCTCCATTGCGCTCTCTCCCCGTGGAGACTGGCGCATGCCGACGGATGTTTCCGCCACGCTCTGGCTGTAACCGAGCCGCGGAGCCTCAGCTCAGCAGCTGTACCGCAATTTCATCCGCCAGCAGGCGCCCACGCAGGGTGAGCAGGAGGCTGCCATCCGCGCGCAGGGTGGCCAGCTCTTCCTGTATGAGCATCTCCACAAGCCCTTTATCCTGTGGGCGGAGAAGCTCAGGTGGCAGGCCTTCATCCGTGCGCAGGCGCAGCCCCAGCAGCTCGGTGCGGCGGTCTTCCGGGCTGATGACTTCACTGCTGTGCTCCGGCAGGTGGCCTTCTTTCAGCGCGGCGGTGTAAGCGGCGGTGTCTTCCGTATTCCTGTAGCGTGTGCCTTGCAAGGTGCCATAGGCGCCGGGGCCCAGGCCGTAGTAATCCTCGCCCCGCCAGCATGCGAGATTGTGGTGAGATATTTTGCCGTCACGCGCAAAATTGGAGATTTCGTAGTGACGGTAGCCGGCTCGCGTGAGCAGCTCATCCGCTAGGGTGAACATCGCCACATCCGTCTCCTCATCATTACCCTCAGCGCCGAAGGTATCAAAGAAAGCCGTATCTTCTTCGTAGGTGAGGTTGTAGGTGGATACGTGGTCCGGCTGCTGCGCGATGGCGCATTCCAGCGTGTGCTGCCACTGTGCGAGGCTTTGGCCGGGCAGGGAGAACATGAGGTCTATATTCACCTGCGGTATGCCGACGGCTCTCAGCATCGCCACGCTTTGCTCTATCTGCTGCGGGCTGTGCGTGCGCCCCAGTAGCTTCAGCAGCTCGGGCTCAAAGCTTTGCGCCCCGAGAGATACGCGGGTGATGCCCAGCCGCGCCCATTGCTCAGCCTTTGCTGTGGTGAAGGTGGCAGGATTACTCTCAAAGCTCCATTCCTTCACGCCTGAGAAATCCACCACGCGTCTCAGCCCTTCCACCAGTATATCTAAGTGTCTCGGTGAGAGCAGGCTCGGGGTGCCACCGCCAAAATAGATGGTCTCCGGTGCATATCCCTCCGGCAGCCTCAGGCGTGCTTCCTCCGCCACCGCGCGCACAAATCCCTCCAAATCCGTGCGCCCCAGCATGTGCTTGTAGAAGGCACAGTACGGGCAGATGCGGAGGCAAAAGGGGATATGGACGTAAAGATGCACGGGGCTCTTCTTTCAGACGGGGTGGATAAAAACCGGGAGCCGGTGTCTTGCGACCTCCGGCTCCCGTTGAGTAAAGTTTTTCCCTTGATTCAGCGGGGCTTTACAGCTCAGCTGCAGCGGGAGCGTCAAGGAAGTACTTGGCGTCCGGGTGCTTCTGCAGGTAGGAAGCGGCCACGTCCACGGTCACAGGGCCATTGATAGCCTTGTTCACGATGGAAGCCTTCTTCTCACCCCAAGCCATCAGGCGCACCTTCTTGGCACCCATGATGGTAGCCACACCCATGGTGATGGCGGTGCAGGGCACGTTCTCGAAGCCGCCGAAAGCGGGAGCAGCGTCGGTCTTGGTCAGGTCGTCCAGGTGTACCTGGCGGGTGATGGTGGTGTCATCAGAGCCGGGCTCGTTGAAACCGATGTGACCGGTACGGCCGATGCCGAGAATCTGCAGGTCCAGACCACCGCAAGCCTTAATCTTGTCCTCATAGGCCTGGCAGTGAGCGGGAATCTCCTCCGGAGCCAGCGTGCCACAGGGCAGGTTGATGTTCTCGGCGGGGATGTCGATGTGGTTGAACAGGTTGGTGTGCATGAAGTACCAGTAGGACTCCACGTGCTCGTGGGGCAGACCGGTATACTCGTCAAGGTTGAAGGTGGTCACGTTCTTGAAGGAAAGACCCTCCTCCTTGTGCATGCGGATAAGCTCAGCGTAGAAAGGCAGCGGAGTAGCACCCGTGGCCAGCCCCAGTACCACACCCTTGCCTTCAGCGGCGCGGCTGCGGATCAGTTCTGCAACTTCAAGTGCCAGATTTTTCGCGGCAGCCTGCGGAGTATCGAAAACTTCGTATGTCATAGCAGCGCCATTTTAGTACCAAATCCCCTTAAAATCAACCCTAAAATATCAACTTGCAAAAAAAATTAACTTTTTTTGAAATTTTGCTTGCATTCCCGTTATTCTCGTGGTAAACTGTCGCCGCACACAGCATCCGCCGCTGTAGCTCAGGGGTAGAGCAACGCATTCGTAATGCGTGGGTCGTCAGTTCAAATCTGACCAGCGGCTTCCGCTCTCCCTCAGATAGCGAACGATGCAGGGTGCTCACAGACAAAGTGCCTCCTTAGCTCAGTTGGTAGAGCAGTTGACTCTTAATCAATTTGTCCGCGGTTCGAGTCCGCGAGGGGGTACCAGTCTGTGAGCCGCCTCAACATTGTGCATCCATACAAAAGCCTCCTTAGCCCAGTTGGTAGAGCAGTTGACTCTTAATCAATTTGTCCGCGGTTCGAGTCCGCGAGGGGGTACTGAAAAGGCAGCCTTCCGGCTGCCTTTTTTGTTTCCGGATTCCGCTTTCTACTCCGGGAATGGGGCATGCCCACACTTTATAACGAAGAGCCGAAATGGGTCAAGCCCAAACATTGTGGAATTTGAATTTTCATATCACGATGTGCCCACATTCAATTAACACTCTTAACCGATAGTTCTGAAAGTTGCGATAGCCATAGGCCCGGCGTTGAATTAATTGGGTCAAGCCCAAACATTGTGGAATTTGAATTTTCGGGTCAAGCCCAAACATTGTGGAATTTGAATTTTCATATCACGATGTGCCCACATTCAATTAACACTCTTAACCGATAGTTCTGAAAGTTGCGATAGCCATAGGCCCGGCGTTGAATTAATTTCATTTTTCGGTGGAA
>JAZRTR010000028.1:0-28476 GCA_045652085.1 Akkermansia sp. | reverse complement strand
GCAATAGCCCCGGCGGGGCTCGAACCCGCGACCAAGCGATTATGAGTCGCCTGCTCTGACCGCTGAGCTACAGGGCCGTGGCGAGTGTAGCAATACGCGGGCGTGATGTCAAGTATTTTTTGAGGCTCGTGAATACGGCTGACAGAAAATGTGCGGGCTTGAGAAAAAATCTTATTTACGGCGCTTGAGGAAGCGCTTGGAGAAGGCCTCGAGCTCAGGCACACGGAAGAGGAAGGAGGCGGCGAGGTAGATGCCGCCGGCGATGGAGCCGGCGATGGCGAGGGCGCCAAAGCGGGCGAAGAATCCCCAGTGGAGGAAGTCCGTGAAGAAGAGGCCGCGAATCTGCCAGCAGATGACGCCCAGCACCGTGCCGGCAGCGAGGATGCGCAGGAGGCCGGGGATGAGGGTGCGTGTGGCCATGGTGCCGAGGAGGTGGCGGAGGTAGAAGAAGTAGAAGAGGAAGTTCAGCGTGGTAACGGCTGAGGTGGTGAGAGCAAGCCAAGAAACCTCCGTGAAGTGGAAGACGTGCACGAAGCTGTAGTTAAGCGCCACAGAGATGGCCGCGGAGAAGAGGGCGAGGCCCGCAGGAGCCCAGGGGCGTTCCAAGGCGAGGAAGACGGGCTGGAGCACTTTCATGCCGGCATAGCCGAGGAGGCCGAGGCAGTAGGCGCTGAGCACTTGGCCGGTGAGGGCGGAGGCGTGGGCGTCAAACCTGCCGCGCTGGAAGAAGATGCTGACGATTTCCTCACCCCAGATGCCCAGCAACACGGCGGAGGGCACGGCGAAGAAGGCCACGAAGCGCATGGCCTGAGCAAGGTGCATCGCGATGTTTGCACCGCCCTGCCCGCCTTCTTCCACCGTCATGCGTGAGACAGAGGGCAGCACGACCATGCCGACAGCCACACCAAAGAGCGCCACGGGAAGCTGCCAAAGATGGAAGGCGCCGGAGAGCGCGGTGACGGAGCCACCGGGCAGGTAAAGGGCGAAGGAGGTGTTAATGAAAATGTTCGTCTGGGTAATGCCGGCGGCGATGACGCCGGGAATCATGAGCATCCACACGCGGCGGGCGGTGGGATCCGTAAAGAGGAGCTTACCGGCCTGAAGACGCAGGCCAAGGCTCCAGCTGGGGTGGTAGCCCTTGCGGCGCAGGGCGGGCAGCTGCACAAGCACCTGAGCGGCACCACCAAGCACCACGGCGATAGCAAAGCCATACAGAGCATCCGGGCCGAAGGTGGGGTCAATCATCCAGCCGATGAGGCAGCCAAAGCCCACAGTAGTGAGATTAAAGGCAGCGCTGGCGAGATTCGGCAAGCCGAAGATACCGAAGACATTCAGCGCCCCCATGCTGAGGGCTGAGAGCGAGGCCAGCAGAATGAAGGGCCACATGATGCGGCACAGGCTTGCGGCAAGGCCCATGAAATCCTGCTGCTCCACGCGAACGGCACCCGGCGTGGGCTGAGCAGAAAGCTTTAAGGTGCTACCGGGCTGATATTTCTCCAGCGAGCTCAGGCGCACCACCGCCTCAGCGGGACAATCAGCCAACGGAGCGGGCAGCTCAAAGGTGGCAACGGCGCGACCATCGGCATCACGCGTGGTGCCGGTATACGTAGCCTCCGCCACAGTAAGAGCAGCGGCGGCAGAATCGGCGCACTGAATCTTCAGCGTGGCACGCTCAGGATAAAGCTGCTGCATGAGGAAGCCGGAGAGCAGCACACCCGCGGCCACAATACATACCATGAGTGAGATAAGCTGAGCCACCACTTGGTTGGCAAGCTTCCAAGCCGCACCTGGCCCTTCCTGCTTCTCCACCTTGCTCATCACGCTGGTGAAGCTCTGAGACAGCGCGCCCTCCGCGAACATATCGCGCAGCATATTCGGCACGCGGAAAGCTGTCAGGAAGGCATCCAGAGCGCCGGTGGCACCGAACAGGCCGGTGTACACCACCTCACGGAGCAGACCGGTAAAGCGGCAGCAGAAAATAGCAGCCGTGGCAATTAGGCTTTTTTTATGCAGAGAGGACATGTGCAGTAAGCGGGGATGAGCGAAAATCAGCGGACTTTCTCCGGCACATTCTCGCGAATCTTGCGGATAACCTGGCGGGCAAGGCGGCTCTCACCGGCTATGGCGTATGTACGGGCAAACTCGCGCACGGCGGTGCGGTACAGCTGTGCATCCGCTGCATCCAAGCGAGTGCGTTCCTCCTCGCTCATGGACTCAATGGCACGCACGACATCACGCAGGTGAATGATGGCGTCCCAGTCATTACGAGTGGTCTTGCGCTCAATGAGAGCCAGCTCCATACGAGCACGCAGCAGCCTGCCGTCCGTAAGGTCCGGGTGAGCGGCCTCTGTGAGAGCCACGCTCTCGGTAACCCACTTGATAGCGTTCGAGTAATCTCTCTGCTCCACATAATAGGAAGCAATGGCCTGAGCAATTTCAGCCTTGGAGATGGGGCTATTCCGGGTAAGCTCCTCACTGGCAAGCATCATATCCCAGCAGCGGGAAAGCAGCTCGATTTTCTCAGCGCCTTCCGTGTGAGCTGCAAGGAAGTTCAGACAGCGAAACACCTCAGCGGGGTCACGGTCATTCTCCAGCAGGTAGCGGCAGTCAGCCATGGCCTCAGCCACAGCACCGCGAGCCTCATTCGCTCGGGAGCGCAGGCGGCAGTGACGCAGCTGCAGCTCGGGCGTCATCTCCCCATAGCCCTCAGCAAAAGCACCGGCAAGGGTGAGAGCCTGAGAGCAGCCGTTATAATCCCCCATGCGGTAGCGCAGCTCACCAAGCATGGTGTAGCACAAAGGAAGCTTGTGCTCGCGATCCGGGAACTCCAGCATGGCATCACGACAGCGCAGGAGCTTAGCCTCCACCTCACGGAGGGCATTAGCGGAAAGATTCGGGTTATCACGCAGGGTGTTGGACACCTCTTCCAGCATGAGCTTGGCCGTGGCGGGGCATGAGGGCCAGCCGGCGGACTGGAGAATGTTACGCACCATCTGGAGGGCATGCTCACGCACGCCGCCCACATCCGCACGCATCATCTGGATATCCGCAGCCTCAGCAGCAAGAGCGGGGTCAGCCGCGAGGCGAGCCAGCACCGTGGACATCTCCAAGCGAGAAATAACGCGCACAGCCTCATCATTCTTGTGCATGCGGATGTAAGTCTCCGCAGAACGGCGGATAGAGCGCAGCAAGAGAGCCGTGGCGGTGGGCATGTTAATGGCCTGCTCCTGCAGCTGGCGGTCCAAGCGCAGTTGCAACTCATAATCCTCATGAGCGAGGGCGGCGGCGGCAAGGCGGTCCAGCCCTTCCACAGGAGCGAGGGCCTCCACCTCCGGGAGAATGCGAACGGCTTCATCCCACTGCCCCTTATCAATGAGGCGCATCATGAGGAACCAGCGGAACTGGCGGCGCGTATCAGCATTCCGCACCCAGCCCAAGCGAGCATTGGCATCCTCAGCCAGCTCCAGCAGGCGAGATTTATCACCGGAGAGATCCGCCAGCAGGCGCTCCAAATTATCATTCGCCTCAGAGTTGTCATGCACAACAACTGTCGTGCCTTTGAAGAAACGGATAATGTCCTCACCCTTGGCGAAAAGCCCCCAGATGCCGAGGGCTGCGGCAGTGAGACCTACAGCCACCAGCGGCAATACATGGCTGTTGGCTTTCCTGCGGGGTCTGTAGCGACGATACATGGTGACGGGTAAAAGGGGTATATGGATTTATTGCCCGGACTCAGCTTCAGCGTCATCATCAGCGTCCACCTCTTCAGAGAGGGTAGCGCCGTAACGGAGGCAATGGGAAACCTGCTCCTCCACTTCAGCAGCACGGGCACTACCGCGCTCCACGAGGGGACGAAGGGCATTCCAAGCCTGAATGGCAGCGTTCCAGTCCTTCATCTGGGAAAGAGCATAAGCGCGTGCCATCATGGCGTTAAAGCGGTCCGAGTTTTCGCCGGGGGCATCCGGCAGGAAGTCTATGGCTTTTGCGTAATTATCCGCTGCCTCACGGATATTACCGGCTAAATCATGAGCCTGAGCCAGCAGCACATACACGCGGCCTTGTGCGGGGCGATCACCGGCAAAGTGCTCAGCACGAAGGGCTGCAGCCTCATTCAAAAACTTCAGCGCGTCCTCAGCGCGGCCAAGGGTCAGGCAGCAGCGCCCAGCACCCTCCAGCGGGAGAGCGCGGTGCTCAGCGGGCACACCTTCCTGCATGAGAGCCTTATTGAAATCAGCCAGCGCCACTTCGTAGGATTCCTTTGTGAAACTAATCCAGCCGCGCTGGTCATAAAGGAAGAGCCAGTAGGGGCTGTTTTCAGGCACGCGCCCCATGGCAGCCCCCTCAGCGCGGTACAGAAGCGCAAGAGCATTATCAGGATTGCCGGACTCCAGCTCGATTCGGGCCAAATCCCTCAAAGCAGCGGGAAGATAGGCAGCATCCCCCGGGTGTTCAC
Organism: Akkermansia sp.; assembly: GCA_045652085.1. Lineage (GTDB taxonomy): Bacteria > Verrucomicrobiota > Verrucomicrobiia > Verrucomicrobiales > Akkermansiaceae > Akkermansia. Next base: position 24,023 of record JAZRTR010000028.1, on the reverse strand, counting down.
CCAGACGGCTGATGCCATCACGCAGCAGAATGGCGGCGCGCTCAGTGTCCCCCTGCTCCAGCAGAGCAGAGCCCATGCTCACAGCCGCACCGGCAAGGGCGGGAGAATGGCTCAAATCCGCACCTTCCAAGGCACGGCCAAAGCAGCTGATGGCCTCCTCGCGGTTGCCATGAGCGCGGTGAATGCGGCCCATGTGAGCCAGCAGCCCGGCCAGCAAAGGCTTGCCGGTATCCCCCAGAGCGGTGATGTCAGCCTCCAGCTCGCCGAGGGCTTTCAGCTGCTCCGTGGGATTATCCGTGGGAGCCGCGATAAGGCCCACCATTTCAGAGAGTACGGCTGCCTGTTCGCGCACCTGCTGCAGAGCGGCATATGCACGGGAAGCGAAGCGGTAATAATGCAGGGCAAGGGGCTGATTTCCTGCCTCAGCCATGGCACGTGCCACGATGAGGGCGCGGTGAGCCCAAAGCTCATCCGCCTCAGCGGAGGCGAAAAGCCCCTCCAGCGTATCCTCAGCAGCGGAAGCCTTGCGGCGGTTCAGCAGGGCGAAGGCCAGCACCCACTCAGCCTCACGGCGAACAGCAGGGTCCTTAATCCAGGCCAGCTCCTCATCTCTCCGACTTACGGCGGCCAGCAGAGTGGCCTCATCAGCTGTGGCCACCCGCATGAAGTGTGTGAGATTCTCCACAGCAGCATCATTCACAGCCTTACTCACCACACCAGAGGTGACGCCCTCATTAAAGCCGTGGCTGCGGCCGAGGGCATACGTGGCGTATTCGATTCCAAGCAAAGCAACGAGGGCCAGACCGACAGCGGTATACTTCACTATCGGCTTAAACTCCAGGTCCTCTTCGTTTAGCTCTTCCTCGGGCTGTCTTGCTGGGGGGTCAGACTGCATGAACTGCTGCGCTCAGGGAGAAAAAACTCAGGCGACGGGCTCGTCCTGATGGAAAGCGGCATGTACCACGCGGGCAGCCTGCTCAATGTCACCTGCCTCCACCGTGGTGGTGATACGAATCTCAGAGGTGGCAATCATGCCGGTCTGGATGCCGGCGTCAGCCAGAGACTGGAACACCTTGGCAGCCACACCGGAGTGGGAGCGCATACCTACACCCACCACGGAGAGCTTGGCAAGGCCGGCCTCCGTCTCCAGACGAGCTGTCTCGCCAAGCAGGGGAAGCACGGGCTTCAGAGCAGCCTGAGCTGCGCCCAAATCACTCATGTTCATGGTGAAGGACTGGCGGGCCTGACCGTCATGAGCGGTGTTAGCCACAATCATATCCACATTAATATCAGCCTTAGCAAGAGCTGAAAGAATGAGGGCGGTATAAGCCACAGGGGCGGTGATGCCAGACACCGTCACGCGGGCCTGGTTACGTTCGATTGAGACGCCACGTACGACGAGGCTCTCCATAGCTGAGTTTTCTTCTTGCACGATGGTACCGGGGGTATTGTTCATTGAATTGCGGACTTCAAACACCACGCCGAACTTCTTAGCGAACTCGACGGAGCGGGCCTGCATCACTTTAGAGCCGCTGGAGGCCATCTCCAGCATCTCTTCGTAGGAAAGGACAGGAATCTTGCGCGCATCTTTCACCACGCGCGGGTCACAGGTGTACACGCCGTCCACGTCTGTGTAAATCTGGCAGAGGTCAGCCTTCACAGCGGCAGCCATGGCGATGGCGGAGAGGTCCGAGCCACCGCGGCCAAGGGTGTAGATGGTGCCGTCTTTATCCACGCCCTGGAAACCGGCGCAGACGACGATGCAGCCCTCATCCAGAGCGGCGAGCACCTGAGCGGGGTCAATGTTATCGATTCGGCCACGAGTATGCGTACCATAGGTGCAGATACCGGCCTGAGCGCCGGTGAAGCTGCGGGCCTTGTACCCCATATCCGTGATAGCCATGCAGAGCAGAGCGATGGACTGCTGCTCGCCGGTGGCCAGAAGCATATCAAGCTCGCGCTCAGGGGGATTATCCATCACCTCATGAGCCAGGCCGATGAGCTTATCCGTCACGCCGCTCATAGCGGAGATAACAGCCATCACCTTATTGCCGGCCTGCTGAGTTTCGATGAGCCTGCGAGCCACATTGCGGATGCGGTCGATGGTGCCCACGGAGGAGCCACCGTATTTCTGTACAATCAGTGCCATATTGTTAATTAATCGTTAAAGGTTTCGATACGGAAGACGACCGGCAGTCGGTCAATGATATGATTCTCGCGCAGTTCACGCAGCACGTACTTGAGGCGCTGCCACTTGCAGGCATGCACCATGAAGATAAGGTTATTGTGCTGCACGCCCTCGTCATCTATATAGCCAAAGTTCGAGCTAGTGGCAGAGATGCTCACATCATACTTAGCGAACATGGTGGCGATGGAGGCAATCATGCCGGGGCGGTCATGAATGACGAAACGCACGTAGTACGGCGTTACCGTCTCCTTCATGGGCAGCACGGTAAGTTCCTTAGTGTAAGGCTGGAAGCCGGTATGGTAGCCATTCAGGCGGCACTCACGCATGGCCAGCACGATATCACCGATGACGGCGCTGGAAGTGGGGTTCTTACCGGCACCGCGGCCGTAGAAAATCGTCTCACCCACGATATCACCCTTCACGGCAATAGCGTTGAACACGCCATTCACGCTGGCAAGCAGGTGATTTTGCGGCACAAAGCTGGGCTGCACGCGCAGCTCCAGAGCGCCATCCTCCTCGTGGTGCTTGATGACCACCAGCAGTTTGATGGAGTAGCCGAGCTTCTCAGCCGTGGTAATATCCACGCTCTCCACCTTCTCAATGCCGTGCACATGAATCTTATCCGGTGAGAGGGGAGTGCCGTAGGCAAGCATGGCAAGGATGAGGGCCTTGTGGGCGGCATCCCAGCCGTTGATGTCAAAAGAGGGGTCAGCCTCGGCAAAGCCGAGTTTCTGCGCATTAGCGAGGGCTTCCTGCAGGGAAAGCCCCTGCTCCTTCATGCTGGTAAGGATGTAATTACTCGTGCCGTTGATAATACCGGCAATACTCTGCACCTTATTGCAGATGAGGGAGTTCTGCAAGCTCTGAATAATCGGAATACCGCCACCGCAAGAGGCCTCGAAGTACAGCGGCACATTCTTCTCCGCCGAGAGTTTGAACAGCTCGCTGCCATACACAGCCAGCACGGCTTTATTACCTGTCACCACAGGCTTGCCGGCCTCCAACGCGGCCTTCACCAGCTGATAGGCTTCATCCGTACCGCCGATGAGCTCAATAATGATATCAATATCCGGATCATCCACCAGCTCATGCCAGTCATCCGTAAGAAGTGCGGGGTCAATCTCCACGTCACGCTTGCGGGCAAGGTTACCCACTGCCACCTTCTTGACGGCATACGAAATCTGTGCTCGGGCCTCGAGCAATTCACGATTACGGCACAGGGTTTCATACACCCCTGAACCCACAGTACCAAGGCCGGCTAGGCCTAACTGAAGCGTTTCTCCAATCATTGCGCGCGCCGCATTATACAAAACTTTTCCCTACCACTCAAGCCTATATTGAGCCAACAGAAAAAAAATCAGGCCCGGAAAGTTGGAGCCCGTAGTACCAAAGCTCTCTGCCTGATTCGTGTAGTCTCATCTACGACAGCGCCCCTAGGCCACAGAAAAAACGTGCGGAATAGTATTGACTCGCACCATGCTTGAACGTTTTCGCCTATCATACGGGGAATAAAGGGGAGAAACGGTATTCTGCAAGCGATTTTTCAACAAAACAGCTTGAATTAAGGCTTGAAAAAAGCGGGTATATGGTGTATAAGGCGCGCATGTCAACGTCCATTCGCACACGTTTTGCTCCGTCGCCCACCGGCTATCTGCACATTGGTGGTGCGCGTACCGCTCTGTTCAATTATCTCTTTGCCCGCAAGATGGGGGGTACCTTCATCCTGCGTATCGAAGATACCGATCAGGAGCGCCACGTGGAAGACGCCATGAAGGCCATCTTCACCGGCATGAGCTGGCTCGGCCTGGATTGGGATGAAGGTGAAGGCAAGGGCGGCCCCTGCGAGCCGTACTTCCAGAGCCAGCGCAAGGACATTTATGACCGCTACTTTAACAAGCTTGTGGAGATGGGCCGCGTGTATGAGTGCCCCGCTCCGAACAAGCGCGATAAGAACGGCGATGAGATCCCCGGCACCAGTGAGGGTACCGTGTGGCGCTTCCGCTTCAAGCGTGATGGTGTCATGACCCTGAATGACCTCGTGTGCGGTGAAATCTCCGTGGATTACACGAATGAGGATAACACGCCGGATATGGTGGTGAAGCGCACGGATGGCTCCTACATCTTCCACCTTGTGAACGTGGTGGATGACATCGAGATGAAAATCTCTCACGTTATCCGCGGCGAGGACCACATCATGAACACCTTCAAGCACCTGCAGCTCTTTGACGCCTTTGGCATGGAGCCGCCCGTGTATGCCCACATCCCCCTCATCCAGAACCCGGATGGCTCCAAGATGAGCAAGCGTGATGTAGGCGCCCAGCTCGGCAACTACCCGGAGGAAGGCTTCCTGCCGGATGCCGTTATCAACTTCATCGCCCTGCTCGGCTGGAGCAGCAAGAGCGATAATGAGATTTTCAGCAAGGAGGAGCTTATCGACCTCTTCTCTCTGGAGAACGTAAACCGCGCCGCTGCTAAGTTTGATATCACCAAGTGCAAGTGGATGAACCAGCAGCACATCATGCGCCTGCCCGCCGAGAAGTTCATCGAGCTCGCCATGCCCTTCTGCACCGCCGCCGGTCTGGAGGACACCGCTCAGCTCCGCGAGCTTCTTCCCGCCGTGCAGACCAAGGTGCAGCTCCTCAGCGAGGTGCCTGCTTGGGCTAAGTGGCTGCAGGTACTGGAGTACGAGCAGGAGAACATGGCCAAGTTGCAGGAAAACGCCCGCGAAATGCTCGGCCACTTGGTAGAGGCCTTCAACGGCATTGAGGAATGGAGCGGCGAGGCTGCCTTCCAAGTCATCAAACCGCTGGCTAAGGCCAACGGCGTGAAGGTGGGCGCCATGATGTTCCCGCTGCGCATGGCCCTTACCGGCACGCACGCCGGCCCCGGCATTGATGTCATCATGCAGGTTCTGGGCCGTGAGGAGGTGCTGCGCCGCATCTCCATCTTCCCCTGCTGATATTGAAATAATTCACTGAGTCGGGGCGCGCGCGGCGCGCCCTGCTCTTTTTATACCTCCCTACCGAACAGATATGCGCACAACAGATTTCGATTACTTCCTGCCTGAAGAGCTCATCGCAGACCGCCCCCTGCCGGACCGCGCTGCCAGCCGCATGCTCGTGGTTCACCGGGATACCGGCCTCATCGAGCACCGCCACTTCAGTGACATTCTGGAGTACGTGCAGCCCGGTGACCACTTCGTACTGAATAACACTAAGGTGGTTCCCGCTCGCTACTTCAGCAATGATGGCAGCATCGAACTCGTGCGCGCCGGGCTCGCTCAGGAACTGGTCTGGAAGTGCATGGTGCGCCCCGGCAAGAAGATGAAAGTAGGCCGCACTGTGCAAGTGGGTGATGCCACGGGCGTGGTGGAAAGCATAGATGACGAAGGGTACCGCTACATCCGCTGGGATAAGTTCATTGACCCGGAGGTATACGGCCGCCTCGCGCTGCCCCACTACATGAACCGCGAAAGCGAGCCCGCCGACAAAGAGCGTTATCAAACTGTATACGCCGAGCACGAGGGCGCCATCGCCGCCCCCACAGCTGGCCTGCACTTCACGCCTGAAATCCTCGCCCAAGTGCCGCACAGCTTCGTGACTCTTCATGTGGGCGTGGGTACCTTCCGCCCCGTGAAGGCTGAGTTCATTGAGGACCACCACATGCACCGCGAAAGCTTCACCCTGCCGGAAGACACCGCAGAGGCCATCGAGAAAGCCCGCCGCGTGCTCGCTGTGGGTACCACCAGCGTGCGCGTGCTGGAAACACTCGCCACCCGCCATGGCCGCCCCCTGCCCCCATGCAGCGGTGATACGGATATCTTCATCTACCCCGGCTATGAATACAAGGTAGTGGGTGGGCTGCTCACGAACTTCCACCTGCCGCAGAGTACCCTCATCATGCTGGTATGCGCTTTTGCCGGCAAAGAGCTCATCATGGAGGCCTACCGTCAGGCAGTGGAGATGCGTTACCGCTTCTTCTCATACGGTGACTGCATGCTCATTCTCTGAGCTACTTACACCGGGAATAAATGTTCATATAATCCGATGGGTGATTCCGACATGCACCCATCGGATTTCTATTTTCGCGCCTGGCCTCTGCTCCCGAAGCCATAAAAATCACAAATCTGAAGATTTTGCTTGTCTCAGCATTCAAACGTGTTAGATTAGAATGTGCATCATCTCTCTCATGAAAACTTCTACTCGCCTTCTGACTACCATTTGCCTGCCGATACTCTCACTCTCGCTCCTCAGCTGCGGTGGTGGCGGTGGCAGCGGTGATTCTCAAGATAACTCTCAGGATAAAGCTCCTGAAACACTCCTTACGGATAAACCACAGCCCGGCAGCGGAGAAAGCAAAGCCACCACTACTGACACGTCCTCCACCCCGGAGGAACTGTCCGGCTGTGATGTAAGCATTGCCGCATTTGATGATACTATGGCAGATTGCACATACGCCGTGCACTTCACCTGCACCGCTGAAACTCCCGGCATGGTAGCAGGCAACATCACCTCCTGCACGCTCACCGTCACCACCCCGGAAGGCGCCACGCGTAACATTCAGTTCTCTGATACCGGCAGCTGGTACAATGGCATACCCAGCACTAATAACCTCATGCGTGACCTGAACTTCATGTACTACGGCGATTCCGGCACCGAAAACGTCCAGATTCAGATTATCATTAACAGCATGGAAGTCATCTCACGCCAGAATGATGCCCAAGGCAGGCTCATCGCGCTGGATGCCGAAATTCGCTCCGCGGAAGCGCTCATCGGCATTAATGCCATGCCCGGTACGCTCTTCCCCATCAATATTACCAGCGGCACCCGCGTCAGAATCACTTATCACTGATTCACGCCCAATCCCATATTTCTCCTTACGAATAAGCCCGCGCTGCCGGAAGCAGCGCGGGCTTTTTGCAACAACAAACCAGAGAATGAAAAAGACGTGAGAGGGTGGTGCCTCAACGCTTGCCGAGGCGCTCAAGCAAAGCGGCGGCATCAGCGTGGCCGGTGGCGGCGGCAAGCTCAAGGAAGCGCACGGCCTTGCGGCGGGTAAGGGAGTGCAGAGAGGAATCCACGGAGAGAAGATAGGCGGCGTAATCGTAGTGGTGCTCAGCACTGGGAAAGCCGGAGACAAGGGAGCGATAGAGAGCATCCAGCTCAGCTCGGTCCTCTTCTGTGCCACGCTTTTTAAGAAGAGTGATGAGAGTGCAAAGGGGCTGCTCTAAATCATAGACGTTCACAACTTTGTGGAGCCAGCTGATAGCCTGGTCATCATCACCGGCGGAGAGGTAGTAATCCGCAAGGGAGCAAAGTGATTCGGGATCTTCAAGCTCAGCGGCCTTCTGCCAGCAAGCGATGGCGGTCTGGAGGTCATGCTGGCAACCATCCGTTCCCTGAGCGTGGGCCTTGGCGCAGGCGCGGAGTTTATCTATAAGCTCGGTGTATGCGGCGATGTAAGCATCATCGTCCTCGTAGAGAGAGTAATCAATTTCGGTGGCAAGAAGAGAGGTGGCGTCCATAATATGGAGTCTACTATATATTTAAGGAAACGTAAAGAAAAAAGTACAACAAACGAGGGATGATTTTCGATTTTCAGGCAGAGGCGGCGCCTAACAGCAAGAAGCCCCGCACACCGGGAGGCGTGCGGGGCTCTGGAATGCTTGCGGAAGGCTCTATTAGCCCTGCTGCTCCGCGAGGGTATCGCAGGTGCAGCAGAAGTTGCGGTCGCCCCAAGCGTTCTCCACGCGGGAGCAGGACGGCCAGAACTTGTGCAGGCGCTGACAGGCAGCGGGATATGCAGCCTGAGCGCGGGTGTAGGAGTGGTTCCACTCGTCTGCGGTAACGGCAAGAGCGGTGTGCGGAGCGTTCACCATCACATTGTCATCAGCAGGCACGCTGCCATTAGCAACGGCCTCCATTTCAGAGTGAATGCCAATCATGGCATCAATGAAGCGGTCCAGCTCATACTTGCTCTCGGACTCCGTGGGCTCCACCATGAGGGTATCATGCACGGGGAAGCTCATGGTGGGGGCGTGGAAGCCGTAGTCCATGAGGCGCTTGGCCATGTCATCCACAGAGAGGTGGCTCTTGCGGAGCATGATGGTGGTGTCCAGAATGCATTCGTGAGCCACGAGGCCGTTGGCGCCGGAGTAGAGAGTCGGGAAGTGATTCTCGAGACGCTTGGCGATGTAGTTAGCATTCAGGATAGCCATCTGGGAAGCCTTCTTGAGGCCCTCAAAGCCCATCATAGCGAGGTACATCCAAGTGATGGGGCAGATAGCAGCGGAGCCGTACTCAGCGGAGGAAACGGCGGACTGCGTCTGGCCATCATTAATGATGTGGCCGGGCAGATAGGGAGTGAGGTGCTCTGCGCAGCAGATGGGACCCACGCCGGGACCGCCACCGCCGTGAGGCATAGCGAAGGTCTTGTGCAGGTTCAGGTGGCAAACGTCAGCACCGATGGTGCCGGGGTTCGTGAGACCGCACTGAGCGTTCATGTTAGCGCCGTCCATGTACACCTGACCACCGTTCTCGTGAACGATGCGGCAGAGCTCAGCTACACCGCTTTCATACACGCCGTGGGTGGAGGGATAGGTAACCATGAGGGCGGCGAGGTTGTCGCGATGCTTCTCGGCCTGAGCCTTCAGGTCCTCAGCGTCGATATTGCCCTTATCATCACACTTCACGGGCACGCAAGTGAAGCCGGCCATAGCGGCAGAGGCGGGGTTCGTGCCGTGAGCGGAGTTCGGGATAAGGCACACGTTGCGGTGGCCTTCACCCTGAGCCACCTGATAGCGGTGGATGGTGAGCAGACCGGCGAACTCACCTGCGGCACCGGAGTTCGGCTGCAGGGATACGCCATGGAAACCGGTAACAACGGCGAGCCACTGCTTGAGCTGCTCAAGCATGGCGCGCATGCCGGCGCACTGGTCGATGGGGGCGAAGGGGTGCAGCTCGGTGACACCGGCCCATGTGATGGGCATCATGATAGCGGCGCAGTTGGCCTTCATGGTGCAGGAGCCCAGCGGAATCATAGCCTCGTTCAGAGCGAGGTCCTTGCACTCCAGCGTGTGGATGTAGCGCATCATCTCCGTCTCAGAGTGGAAGGAGTTGAAGCAAGTCTCAGCGCAGAAGGTGCTGGTGCGGTTCCACTCAGCGGCCCATACGGGGGCGGCAGGAACCTCAGCGGTGGGCAGGCCCAGAGCGCCGCACAGGGCGATGAGGTCAGCCTCCGTGGTGGTCTCGTCGAAGGAGACGGAGATGGTATCAGCATCCACCAGACGGATGTTGTAACCGGCGCTGAGGGCAGCAGCCACGAGGTCGGCAGCCTTGCCGGGAGCGCTCACAGCCACGGTATCAAAGTAAGTGGCGGCGGGCAAGCTGTAACCGGCGGCTGTAGCAGCGGCGGCGAAGCCGGCAGCGAGGCGGTGTGCAGTGGTGGCCACATTCTTCAGACCCTCGGGGCCCTGATACATGGCGTAGAAGGTGCAGAGAAGTGCGGTGAGCACCTGAGCGGTGCAGATGTTGGAAGTGGCCTTCTCACGGCGGATGTGCTGCTCACGGGTCTGCAGAGCGAGACGGTAAGCGGGCTTGCCGTCACGGTCAATGGACTTACCGATGTAGCGGCCGGGGAGCTTGCGCTTAAGGGCGTCCGTGCATGCCATGTAAGCGGCGGCAGGACCACCATAGCCCATGGGGATACCGAAGCGCTGGGTAGTGCCCACGCAAACGTCAGCACCGAAGGAACCGGGCTCCTTCAGTACGGTGAGGGCCAGCAGGTCTGCGGCAACACAGCAAAGCACCTTAGCAGCGTGGCACTTCTCAAAGAAGGCGGTGTAATCCTCCACGGCACCGAGGTTATCCGGGTACTGCACGAGCACGCCGGCAAGGGTGGGCACGGAGGCGGGATCAAAGCTCTTCCAGCCTCCCACGATAAGCTTCACACCGGTGGTCTCGCAGCGGGTGCGGATAACATCGATGGTCTGCGGGAAACAGGTATCAGCCACGAAGAAGGTATCACTCTTGCGCTTCTCGCACACGCAGAGGTGCACGGCCTCAGCGGCGGCGGTACCTTCGTCAAGCATGGAGGCATTAGCGATGGGCAGGCCGGTGAGGCCGGCAATCATCGTCTGGAAGTTCATGAGCATCTCCAGACGGCCCTGAGCAATTTCAGGCTGATAGGGAGTGTAAGCGGTGTACCAGCTGGGGTTCTCATATACATTGCGCTGGATAACGGCGGGCAGGAAGGTGCCGTAGTACCCCTGGCCGATGAGGCTGCGCACGGGCTTGTTAGCGGAGAGCATCTGCTGAAGGGCAGCGAGGGCCTCCTGCTCAGCCATGGGGGCGGGCAGGTCAAGCGGAGCCTTCAGGCGAATGTCCGCGGGCACGATGGCCTCGGTCATAGCGTCGAGGGAGTCGAAGCCGATGGCGGCCAGCATGGCAGCGGTATCAGCCTCATTCGGGCCGATATGGCGGGGGATGAAAGAAGTCTGGGCGGAAAGCATAACTTTATCTACAATTTACAATCTGCGAAGGAAAGTTTCCGCGGCTAGGCCGCGGGCTCTGCAGTAAAAGGCCAAAGCCTTGCGGGGGCTTTGAGGAGGGGGTATCACACCCCTGCTCTGCACCACCTGCAAGGCTTTGCGGGATTAATTACTTGTTGCAGAAGTCGGTGTAGGCGGCGGCGTCCATGAGCTCGTCGAGCTCGGAAGCGTCATCCAGCTTAATCTTGCAGATCCAGCCGGTGCCGAAGGCATCGCTGTTCACGGTGTTGGGCTCAGCGTCCAGAGCCTCGTTCACCTCCACGATTTCGCCGGAAACGGGGGTGTAGATGTCGGAAGCGGCCTTGGTGGACTCCACGGCACCGATGCTGTCCTCCTTGGAGAAGGTGTCACCCACGGAGGGAAGGTCTACGTAAACCACCTCACCCAGCTCAGCCTGGGCGAAGTCGGTGATACCGAGGGTCACCACGCCGTCCACGGCGGGGCTGATCCACTCGTGCTCAGAGGAGTACTTGTATTCAGCGGGATTGCTCATAGTATGTGTTTGGTTCAGGGGTTATTTTTTAAGGAAAGGTTTCTTAACGATGATGGCGGGAACAGCCTTGTTACGCACGATGACGTTCACCTCCGTGCCCACCTTGCTGTGAGCGGCAGGTACGTACAGCATGGCGATGCCCTTACCCAGAGAGGGAGAAAGCACACCGCTGCAGATTTCGCCGAGGGGCGTGCCGTCAGGCAGCTGGACTTCGTAGCCGTGGCGGGGGGGAGCGCCCTTACCGGTGTACTCGATGGCCACCAGAGCGGTGGGACGGCCGGCAGCCTTCTGCTCGCGCAGGACTTCCACGCCAATGAAATCCTTAGTCAGATCACAGCACCAGGAGAGACCGGCCTCCAGGGGGGTCTTCTCGGGGGAGAGGTCAGAACCATTCAGGGAGTAGCACATCTCCAGACGGAGGCTGTCACGAGCGCCAAGGCCGCAGGGCTGAGCGCCGGAAGCGATGCTCTTCTCAAACCACTTCACGCCCTGCTCAGCGGGGCAGAAGAACTCGAAACCATTCTCGCCGGTGTAACCGGTGCGGCATACCACGCAGGCATCACCATCAGCCTCGAACATCAGGATACCGTTGCGCACGGGGAGCTCCACGCCGGGGCACATCTTGGCAAACACCTCCTCGCTGTTCGGGCCCTGAATAGCCAGACCCACGTAGGCATCACTCTTGTTCTGGAAGGAAATACCCTCAGGCTTGCGGGCAGAAAGCCAAGCGTAGTCCTCATCAATCATGCTGGCGTTCACCACCACGAAGAAGTCATCTTTAGCCACCTGATAGATAATAAGATCATCAATCACGCCACCCTTCTCATTAAGCATCATGGAGTACTGACCCATGCCGTCCACAAGCTTATTCAGGTTATTGGTGAACATGCTGTTAAGCCACTCAGTAGCACCCTCTCCGCTCACAAGGAACTGACCCATGTGGGAGATGTCAAACACGCCGCAATCAGTACGTACGGCGTTGTGCTCAGCTAAAATACCTGCGTACTGCACCGGCATGTTCCAGCCGGCGAAGGGCACCATCTTGGCTCCGAGTGCCACGTGCTTGTCGCACAGGGGCGTGCTCTTGATAGATTCTTCGGCGTTCATGAGGCCGGTATTATACGCCCGCGTGAGGGATTGTCAAGCACGGAGAAAAATTATTGTGTCGTATCTCTGCCATGCAGAAGAGAGACCGCCACATACGCGAATTTTTCTGAGCTTGTCCATAAGAAAACAGGGGTCCCCCTCTGCTGAGAAAAGAAGCCCACAAAGCGCGCAGATTCAGTAGATAAAATATTCTTTCTGCACAACTTCCGCTTAAATTAGATTGACGCTGTGGGGTAAGTTGCGCTATAGTGGCGGCATGGCAGAGTGGTTCAGCACAATATTCGGAAATATAAGCAGCTTGGTAGGTCCGGGCTGGTACGCATTTGCCGTGTACATCATCATCGGTTGGGTGGCCGCCACTGGAGTGAGCAGATTGCAGCGCAAAATTCATGACGATAGTGAGCAGCGGCAGATTTATACCCTACTCTGCAAAATAGGCAAGGGCGTCATTTGGGCGCTAGTCTTGGTGCAAGGCCTGCGCAGCGTGGGCGTGGACGTGGTGAGCATACTGGGCGCGGCCGGCGTGGCCGGTGTCGCCATCGGCTTTGCCTCACAGACAGCGCTTAGCAACCTCATCAGCGGAGCCTTCCTCGTGAGTGAACGCAGTTTCCGCATGGGGGACTTCATTCAAGTGGGCGGCGAAGAAGGCACCGTGGAAAGCATTAACCTGCTCTCCGTCTACCTGCGCCGTGCGGACAACACACTTGTACGCGTACCCTGCGAAACTCTCATCAAAACCCCCGTCCGCAACCTGACCGGAGAGAGTCTCCGCCGGATTGATTTTGATTTGGGCGTGGACTACTCCAGCAATCTCAGCGAAGTGAAGGAGCTCATCATGAGCATTATCTCCGCTCAGACGGGTCTACTGAAGGAACCTGCACCCTCCGTCACCTTCAAGGGATTCGGCGCCAGCTCGCTGGATTTACACATCGGCGCCTGGTGCCGCACGGAAGATTATCATGCCGTGCGTTACGAGTTCGCCACAGCCATCCTCAACGCCTTTGCCGAAAAAGGCATCAACATACCCTTCCCCATCCAAGCCGTCACACGTTACCGCGGCGGCGAATAACCAACTATGCAACTACGTGCCCTATTCCGTGCAGACCGCTTCAGCGGCTGCAGTAATTCCCGTGTCTACACCCCGCCTTTTCAGAAAGACGAGGAGCAGGCTCTCACCCTCTATTGCGCCGAAATACCGGAAGGCGCTCGCCTACAGCTGCGCGACAAGCACGGCGTGGTAGATATACTCACGCTGCCCCTGCCCGCCTACCTCATAGAGCGCATCAACTTCTGGAACCGCTGGGCAAGCTACGCGCTGGAGCACGAATACGAATATACCCCTTCCCTCTATGGGCTGGAGGCATACGCGGCAGACATTGCCATCTGCATTTCCCGCGCCTGCCCCGAGTGCCCCGTGGACTACTGCGGGCTACCCGTTCATGACGATTTTGCGCTGTGCCAGCACGTGAGCAAAAACAGCATATCGGCATACAATGTGCCTCACAATATCCCCAGAAGAGAACATTCTCCCCTGCCGGACGGTGTGAAGCCTAACGGACATCTCCACCGCCTGATTCTGCATGCAGAAAAGAATCACTCGCCCCTTCCCGCGGAGGGATTCATGGGCGGAATAGACCTCGAATACAGCTATGGGTACATGCACTTTGACCCAGCAACAGAACCATTCGCTTGGTGTGGCTATGAAAACTCATTTGACCTGAGAGACATCCATCTACCAGAATGGCTGATAAAGCGAGGGGAAGAAGTGGAGATAATTGAAAATGATTACGCCTACGACAACATGCGCTGGTACCCGGACCTCCTGCTTCTGAAGTTTACAGAAGACGCTCTTGCTGTGGATATTGCCAGATACCATCGCCCGCTCGTCCCCATTGCCATGAGCAAGCGTTTTTACGCAGGAGAGGACGTGCTGACGCTTGCCGCACAAGGATGATTTCCCCGAAGCGGCAGCGCTCCCAGAGCATCGTAAACGGGCCTGCAGAATACCGTTTTTCTCCCCTCGACAGGTGGAGGCTATCATACTGAACATAACGGGCTCACGCAGAAAAGCTGCCTCAAACGCCTATATTTTTCCGCGGCTACGTACTTGGTACTTTACTTTGCGTTTCAAAACTGATAAAATTGTCCCGCTATGGATTTAGAGCAACGCGAAATCAGTGCAGCAACCATCAGCCCGTACTTCGAGAAGTACTTCGGCCAGAAACCCACCGTGGTGGCCGCTTCTCCGGGGCGCGTGAACCTGATTGGTGAGCACACAGACTATAACAACGGCTTTGTACTGCCCATGGCCCTCAACAATGTGAATGTTGTGGCCGTGGCTCCCTCTCCCACCGGCAAACACCGCTGGATTGGTTCTCTGGGCGATACAATGATTGAGATTGATCCGGAGGACGTCACCAAAGCCGGCGATCCCTTCTGGAGCAACTATGTACGCGGCGTCATTTGCATGCTGGAGCGCCGCGGCGTGAAGGTACCTGCCGTTGATATGCTCATTGACTCGAACGTGCCGCGTGGCGGCGGCCTCTCCTCCAGCGCTGCATTCGAGGTATCCGCCTGCACTGCTCTGGCGGCCCTCTGCGGCGTGGACATTTCTCCCACGGACCGCGCCCTCATCGGCCAGGCTACTGAACACGAGTTCGTGAACGTGCCCTGCGGCATCATGGACCAGTTCATCTCCGCCAACGGCAAGGAAGGTCATGCCCTCATGCTGGACTGCAAGGACCTCTCCTACAAGCACATTCCCATGACGGATCCGAACGTGAGCGTACTCGTGATTGACTCCGCCGTAAAGCACTCTTTGGCTGATGGTGGCTACGCTGCCCGCCGCAAGAACTGCGAGGACGCCTGCGCTATCCTCGGCGTTCCCTCCCTGCGTGAAGCCACTCTGGAGATGCTGGAAGAGAAGAAGGCCGAACTGGGTGACCTGTGCTACCGCCGCTCCCGCCACGTCATTGGCGAGAACCTTCGCGTGGAAGCCTTCGCCGCTGCTCTGCAGAAGGGCGACTGGGACGCCGCCGGTGTGGCCATGCGTGGTTCCCATGACTCTCTGAAGAATGATTTCGAGGTATCCTGCGCCGAGGTGGACACTCTGGTAAGCCTCACGGATTCCATCCCCTCCGCTGCCTCCGTATACGGCGCCCGCATGACGGGTGGCGGCTTCGGTGGCTGCATCGTGGCTCTGGTGAAGAGCGAGGATGTGGAGAAGGTGGGCCAGGAAATGCTGGATGCCTACCGCGAGGCTCTCGGCATCGAAACATCCTACCTCGTAACCCGCCCGGGCGAAGGTGCCCGCGTTCTTTACAAAGCATAACGCAACGATAATCTTATGAAACATATTCTAACCACACTGAGCGCTCTGGCGCTCTTGGCCATGGGCGCCAACGCCCAGGAGGCTACTGAGGCAGCCGTGGCAGCAGAGCCTGAGGCACTGCCGCTCTGGGAAATGATCGTCTTCTGCCTCGTGGTGGTGGGCGTCATTGGTCTGGGTATCTGGAAGTCCGGTGATTCCGGCGAGGATACCGAGGGCGAGAAGAAGGAAAAAGGTGCCGCCGACTACTTCCTGGCCGGCCGTGGCCTGAGCTGGTGGCTGGTGGGCTTCTCCCTGCTGGCAGCTAACATCTCCACGGAGCAGTTCGTGGGCATGAGCGGCCAGTCTGCTGACTGGTTGGGGCTGGCAATCGCCGGTTACGAATGGCTGGCCGCCATCGTACTGGTCATCGTGGCCTTCACCTTCCTGCCCATGCTGCTGAAGCGCGGCGTATTCACCATCCCTCAGTTCCTTGAGGAGCGTTACAACGGCATTGCCCGAGTAGCCATGGCTCTGGTGAACCTGCTCATCCTCGTGGGTGTACCCACTGCTGCCGTGATTTATGCCGGTGCCAGCGTGGTATCCGTTTACTTTGACCTTTCTGTGGTGACCGGCTGCCTTATCATCGCCGGTGCTGCCACGGTATACGTATATGTGGGTGGCCTGAAGGCTTGCGCATGGACTGACCTCATCTGGGGTGCGGCCCTCATCGTGGGCGGTGGCGTAGTAGCTTACTATGCCATTATGGCTCTTGGTGGTATGAACCCCATCCCCGAGAACGTCATGGCTACCGCCGTGAGCACCGCCAACACCGGCGCTGACGCCATGGCTTCTACCGGCTCCCAGTTCTGCGATGGTCTCTCCCGCATGATGGATCTGAACGCCGGCGACGTCAGCGGTGCCACGAACGGTATCGGTGGCAAGCTGCACATGATGCGTGAGCAGAACGACCCCGTAATGCCTTGGACGGTTTACCTGCTGGGCCTGTGGATTCCGAACTTCTTCTACTGGGGTCTGAACCAGTACATCATGCAGCGTACGCTGGCTTCCAAGAGCTTGGAAGAAGGCCAGCTGGGTATCGTGTTCGCAGCTTTCCTGAAACTGCTCATTCCCTTCGTTGTTATCATCCCCGGCATTCTGGCCTACAACCTGTTCCGCGATGATTTGGCCGCTAAGGCTGACAACAACATGGCGGCAATCGTGCAGAAGGCAGAGGAAAGCGGCATGAAGGTGATTTATGACATCTCCGCCAGCCGTCTGGTGCGCGAAGACTCCGCCGCTTCCTCCGTGGAGCTCCTCCGCAAGAACCTGACCACCGTGGGTGCAACTGACCGCGTGGCTGAGCTGGAAACCAAGGCTGCTGAGCTGGCTGCCATTCCCGCCACGGACACTGCCGCCCGCTGTGCTAAGGCCGAGGAAATCATGGCTATCGACAAGGAAGCCACGGAAGCCGCTCGCGCTAATAGCGCAGAATACACCGTGACCACTACACTGGCCGCTTACCAGTATGACTACGCCTTCGCCACCCTGCTGCGCAAGCTGCTTCCGGGTACAGGCTGGGCCTGGTTCGTACTCGCCGCCCTCTTCGGCGCCGTGGTGAGCTCCCTCGCCTCCATGCTTAACTCCGCATCCACCCTCTTCACCATGGACCTCTACAACAAGATGAAGGAGGTTTCCACCGGCAAGCCCGCTTCTGATAAGCAGCTGGTGGCCGTTGGTAAGATTGGTGTTCTGGTGTGCGCCGTTATCGCTACTGTGGTGGCTCCCTTCCTGGACAACCCTGCCTTCGGTGGTATCTTCACCTTCATTCAGGAGTTCCAGGGCTTCCTGAGCCCGGGCGTACTCGCCGTGTTCCTCTTCGGCTTCTTCGTGCCCAAGTGCCCCCGCGTATTCGGCTGGCTGGGTATTCTTGTAGGTGCTGTCTCCTTCGCAGCCTTTAAGTGGGTGACCTTCCTGGGCTGCACGGACAGCTCCTTCCTGAACCGCATGGGCTACTCCCTCATCGTGGTGTGCTTGGTGGGTCTCGTACTCACCATCATGAACGCCATGAAGGGTGGTGAAGCTGTGGTTCTGGAGGACAAGGGCATCATCGAGATGAAGACGTCCAACCGCGCCAAGTTCTTCGGCCTTGCCGTCGTCATTGCCACTGTGGTTCTCTACATCATCTTCTGGTAAAAAGAAGCACAGAAAAAGATCCATTTGCAGAGCGCGCTGCCTCCAAAGGGCAGCGCGCTCTTTCTATGAGCTTGTCAAAAAGCAGCTGCTGTGCTATACTGCGCGCCATGACAATACCGCCGAATGCCACGCAAGAAGAGCTTAAAAAAACGCTGCGCCATGAAATGTGGCGAGGGATAGGGCTGGTAAGTCTGGCGGCGGTGCTGCTGAGCCCCTTCTGCTACCTGCGCTGCCTGTTAAACCCGCTCTGGGTGCTCGGACTGAAAGTACCGGGGCTCTTCGTGACAGCACTTTTCACCTGTTACGTGGGCTGGCAGTACGTGCAAGGCAATGCCGCCGCTGGTGAAACGGCGCTGCTCTGGTGGGCTGCATGGGCCGGCATCATGCTCATTATCCACTATATTCTTTTCTCCCTTACCCCTTTCAACCTGTGGCGTCACAGCAGAAAGCACCTCTCCCCTAACACGGATAAAAACGGTACTGAGGCTCCGCAGCAAGCCCCCCTGCACTGGCAGAAAAACGAGCAGGGCTTCAAGCAAGCTGAGTTCATCCTTAGCGCCCCCACTTGCGGAATCTATGCCATCCAATGGGCACTCCCGGGGTACACGGCACGGGTTTCCACCCCCGAAGGCGTAGCCCGCCCGGCTATCTCTGCTTTTCAGGCACAGGAAAATGCCCTTATTGAACTTTACAAGCTAGAAGCTGGTAGTCACCGCCTCAGCCTGCAGCTGGATGACCGTGACGCCCCGGCACCAACCGCAGCCACGCTAACACAGTTAAGCAGATAAACACTACGCACCGCGCATTTTTTTCGCTTGACGTGGCAATGTATCAAGAGTAAAGTGGACACATGAGAAAGACGTTGATTCTCGGAGCACTAGCCTCCCTGCTGCTGAGCAACTGCACCTGCCCTGATAACTGGCGAGAGGTGCCGCGCCCCCGCGTGCGCACAGCTGCGCAGGTGGCTGAGCTCACTGACTGCCAGATTAAGCACTACGGCACCACCCTGCTCTCCGAGGCAACTACACCCGGTGTGGTACGGGCCCTGCTGGCCCGCGGCGCGAAGCCGAACGGCATCATCATCCGCAACAATGAAGCATACCGAGGCACAGCCCTCATGGGCATACAGGATTCATCCATCACCCGCCAACTCATTGCTGCCGGAGCGGATGCCAACATGGACGGCGGTGGTGATACGCCACCACTCTGCAATGCTGCCATGAAAGGAGACATCTCCGCGCTCTCCACCCTTCTGGCAGCAGGCGCAGATCCGAACAAACCGGATAAAGATGGCAACACCCCGTTGCTGCTGGCCGCCGCACGCCTGCATATAGATGCGTGCAATCTCCTGCTCGCCCGTGGGGCACGTGCAGATATGGGGAACATCGCAGATGGCAACACCCCGCTACTGGCCGCGCTGAAAGCCTCCGGTTCAGACGCCAGAAAATGTGCCGTAGCGCAGGCACTTCTCGCAGCCGGAGCTAATCCGGTGCTGCCGGATGCCGAAGGAAATACGCCCCTGCATCTGGCCCCCACAGAGCTGACTTCAGCTCTTCTGGCCCGAGGCGCCTCCACACACGCCCGGAACAATCAGGGCCGCACACCCATCTTCTACTGCCGCTCCATCGCACAGGCGGATTTACTCATCCGAGCCGGAGCTGATATCAACGCTAGTGACCATCAGGGCTACAGGCCCTTCGATACCATCTCAAACGCTCAGGTAAAATCATACCTTCTCACACGTGGTGCCAGCGGCAGCTCTCACTACTGATATATTCCTCTTATAGCTCATGAAGAGATTCCTCATACTCTGCGGCCTCAGCCTGTTTACTATCACCTCCTGCCAGACGGTGCGAACCGTCTATGATGAAAGTGGCAATGAGGTTAAAGAGCGAGAGGGCGGCGAACGCTCACTGGAGGACTATATGAGCGAGACCTTTGACCGTGACGTCACCCGCAGGAAGAATGATGAGGGTGTACCAGAATCCAGCTCCACTAGAGTGAGCCGCTACCAGAGTGCACTGGATAACGCCCGCAGAGACACCACCACATTCAGCACCGGAAGCTATAGCGGCCTGCGCTCCTATGGAGGAACCGGCCGCTACGCAGAAGCCACCCGCACATTTGACCGCGGTGCCGCTTTCTCCGGCACTCATGAAAATACAGAGTACCGCACGGATTTGCGCCCAGCTTTCATGAGTGACACTCGCGGCGTATTCAGCCGGGATGATGCCTACGGCGTCAGCTCCGCTAACCGCGCCACAGCTGATGGCAGCACAAACGCAGCATACAGTAGGGCAAACACATACAACACCAGCAGCAGCAACATCTCCCGTGACACTACCAGCGGTTATTACGAAAGCCGACGGAATAATTTCCCCAGACCCCGCATCATTAACCGAGATGATTACTACCGCCGCACCATCGAGGAAACACGCACCATGCTGGGCAGGGATAACGCGCCAAACGCGGAATAAAAAGAACACGGCCTCACATAAGCCTGCTCCGTTTTGCCCATGCGCGCAGTCTACCAGCGGCTTAAAGAAAACAATTACATAACATTTACACTTGACGCGCAGGCACGTTTTCATTATACTGCGCGCGCCGCATGACCACACTGACACAAAATAACACCAAACGGCAAATTGTTCAGTCCTTATACTTGTGCAAAGCCCTTATGGCTTTTCTGATTGTCACAAGGCATACCACTTTCTGCTACAAAGAAGCATTACTTCCTATCATCAGCATAGCCACACCTACTTTCTTTTGTATCACGGGCTATTTCCTTTTCTCTGCATCCCGAGAAAGAGACATCTCCAAAGCCTCTCGCTGGATAAAAAAAGGACTGATACTCTGTATCGGCATGAACCTTTTCTACCTGCTGCACCACTTAGCGGATGCAGCCATATGCGGCCGAACCTATACGCCATCTTTAAGAGTCTGGGAAAGCGTTCCTTTCGGGGACACCATCATCGGCGAGTTCATACTTAACACATTCACCGGCATCGCATACAGTTACCACCTGTGGTATCTGAGCGCCTTCTGGCTTGCCATGGTGTGCTTCTATATGCTGCGGCGTTTTTGCCCAGTCCTCATCTACGTCACACCGCTGCTGTATGCATGGGCTCAGGCGTGCCACTTATGGGGCAGAGATATCTTTCCCGGCGCGAGTGAGGCCGTTCTGATTGTACTGCGCTGCAATTTCTTTGCCATGGCGCTCCCCTTCATCTGTACGGGTTACCTGATAGCCAAGCACAGTCATACCCTGCTGCGCATACCCGTCATCCCCCTTTTGCTTATCCTCTGCTACGCGTTCCTGTATAAAGGAGGCCTGTGGCTCTCATACCTCCATATCAACACCCATGGGTGGAGTTACCACGTCACAGTTTACCTCTCGGTATGCTTCACCCTGCTGACATGCCTGAAGTATAGTAGTGCACGCATACCCTTCATTAACGCCATTGGCCAGCACCATTCTGCTAACATCTACTACACTCACATCCTTGTTTACACGCACCTTGTCCGCACATCATTCCACAACGATGAGCTGAACGCTGTGATTGTTTACCTTGCCTCCATCCCGCTCTCTTTCGGCATCATTTATCTCACAAAAGGCTGGAAATACATAAAAGGACGGCTCACCAAACAGGCAGCATGAATGATATCCTGATGCCTTGCTAATGAGTGTAGAAGTGCCCATGGGTAACAGCTCACTTGTTTTACAACTCGTAGATGGCGAGGTGTTACTACCTTTCTCCTTGACATAACTCTTCAAAAATGCTAGTAGTAAGGGGCTATGACGCTTACTCGTACCATTGCCGCTGCTGCGGCCTTGATCACGGGCATACTCTCAGCCGCTACAGCTGCTGACGAGAGGCCAAACATTCTCTTTATCATATCAGATGACCATGGTGTGAACGCACTGGGCACCTGCGAGCAGGACAGCCCAGTCCCCCTGCCCGGCTTCCGCCGCCTTGCTAATGAGGGCATGGTATTTGACCGCGCCTACTGCGCGAACTCCCTCTGCGGGCCCTCCCGCGCCTGCATGCTCACGGGACGTCACTCCCATAACAATGGCTTCCTGTACAACTACGGCGGCCCGGCCTTCAATGGAGACCAGCCCACGTATCCCCAAATGCTGCAGGCAGGCGGCTACCAGACCGGCATCGTGGGCAAATGGCACCTTATCTCCCGTCCCACAGGCTTCGACTCATGGCAAGTATTCCCCAGTCAGGGTGATTATCTGAACTCCACCTTCCTTTCTGCTGGTCCGAACGGCACAACCCGCAGCAACCGCCTGCGCGGCTACGTGACAGACGTGGTCACAAACATGGCTATCAACTGGATGGAAAGCCGGGATCGCAGCAAGCCCTTCGCGCTTATCGTAGGCCATAAGGCCCCGCACCGCAACTGGCTGCCCGCCGTGCGTCACCTCCAGATTATCAAGGAGCACGTGGCTCGCATGACTCCACCCGCCACCCTGCATGATGACTGGGGCAACCGCCCTGAGTTCCTCCGCCACAACGCCCAGAGCGTGGGCTGGAACCTCTGCAACTGGAATGATAATCACCTCGTGGGTGACCGCATTCCCTTTGATGTGATGAAGGAAATCGTACCCAAGGGGCAGCTGCGCAACATGATTAACAATGGCCGCTTCCGTGGACAAATCCCCGCAAATTTCAACATCGACACCCACGAGCCGCGCTTCGCCCCCAGAACTAACCTCGGCTGGGATATGAACTGGATTGAACCCGGTCTACAGGATGTATACCGAGCCTTCTACAGCCAGCGTACGGATGAATTCGTGGCAAATATGCGTGCCGGTAAGTACCAGACTCAGGAGCAAATGACTGAGCAGCGCTGGCGCTGGTACATGGAGGACTACCTTGGCTGCATTCTTTCTCTGGATGAATCCATCACCAGCCTGCTGGAATACCTGGACAAGGCCGGTCTTTCCGAAAACACGCTTGTTATCTACGTGGGCGACCAGAGTTTCTATCTGGGTGAGCACGGCCTGTACGACAAGCGCTGGATTTTTGAGGAATCCATGCGTATGCCGCTCATTATGCGCTGGCGGGGTCGCATCCCTGCTGGCGTACGCAGCCAAGCCATGGTCCAGAACATTGACTACGCCCCCACCCTGCTGGAGGTTACCGGCAATGACACGCCTGAAAACACCCGCACCATGGAAGGCATTTCCCTCGTACCGCTTTTCGCCACCGGCGAGGCCCCGCAGTTCGTAGACCGCTCCCTCTACTACGCTTTCTATGAGCAGCCCGGTGAGCACAATGCCCCCCGCCATGACGGCATTCGCACGCAGCGCTACACCTTCGCCCGCATTTGGACGCCCACGGGTGAGGAACGCCGCACCGGCGTGCGCAAGCCTGAGAACGAGTGGATGCTCATTGATAACGAGACGGACCCGCAGCAGATGCGCAACGTAGCTCAGGACCCCGCCTACGCGGAAGTAATGGCTGAGCTCATGCAGCGCTATAATGCCGCCCGCACCCTCTACCGCGTGCCAGAGGATTGCCCCGGCAGTGGTCATAGAATCCCGGATTATCTGCCCTCTTGGGGACCGGGCGAAAATGACCGAATCCGCCGCTAAAGCAACACAACACCGCTGAATCTTCCGCCACCGCAGCCACTCGCTGCGGTGGCTTTTTTTCTCGCAGTGCCCCGTTACGGCGAAGGCAATGAAAGATTGAAAAATACCGCAGGCTAATATAATCATACTACCGGAATCCCCCATTAACAGCATGAAATCAATACCAACTTTAATCAACAGGCAATACTGCCTGAGCGCTACAACGGCCTGCACCATTACAAGCGACAGCGGAATCCCCCTTTGCTCCGCTCAGCCGGGTGAACAGAAGATATTCACGGCCATTTCCGGCAGTGTGAATGTCAGCGATTCTGCCGCTGTCATCTCTCTCCTGTTCGGGAACTTCACGGAAAACAGCTCAACAGATGTACCCCAGCCTCACCATTCCGGAGCTCTACCAGCAGTACTGCAAGCGGGCCATGTTTATGATTTAGGCGTTGTATCGCCGCGCTGGATTTGAGAAACAAGCCGTGGATAAATGAGAAATTATCGGCTCAGCCTGCCAGCCATCTGCCACCCACCGGCAAGCCCTCGGCAGGGCATCTGCCAGCCAACTGAAAAGGCGTTGAGGAATCTCCC